>CAZWGO010000016.1:0-46198 GCA_964633355.1 uncultured Micavibrio sp. | reverse complement strand
ATCGGCATGCAGCTCTTGATGCGGCGTCCGGAAATCAAGGGCTTCGTCTCCGTTTGCCCGCCAGCTAATGAGATCGATTTCTCTTTCCTTGCGCCGTGCCCGCAAAGCGGCCTGATCCTGCAAGGGAATAAAGACAATATCGTGCCGGAACCGGCAGTCGAGAAACTGGTGCAAAAACTCAATGCTCAAAAAGGCATCAGCGTCGATTACCGCGTGATCGACGGCGCAAACCATTTCTACAACGAGCATACAGATATGCTGAGCGAACATGTTCACGACTACCTGAACATGCGCGGCGTCGGCGTCAAGCCTGTCGCCCTTCAAGGCCTTTTGGCCAAGCCGGAAGACGTAGCGGCAGAAAAGCCTGCGCGTAAGAAGAAAGCCGCTTAAATTAGTCCTTGCTTATCAAGGATCGCCTGCCTTATAAGCTGGCGATCCTTTTTTATTATTGAGTGTTGTAAATGCAAACCGAATTGTCGTCCCGTATCGAAAAAATCTGGTCCATGGCGGACGTAGCCTTGAAGCACGGCTATATAGATTATAGCTCGAACGGCCATTCGAAAGTCGTGCGCCTATCTGGCCTGACATTCAAATTCGTCGGCGACACCCTTGCCCGCGTGCGCGGTCCGCGTCTTGATATCGCGATTACTCATCACGAGCCGCAAGACGGTGTCGTGTTTTTTCCGGGCACGGAAACCATTGTTCATTTCCTGACAGGTGACGATACTACGCTGAGCCGCAATCACGGCGAATTGATCGCCATGCAGCGGACATTCTCTGCTAAGGCAGCATAATTATTCTTTCAAGGCTTTCTTCACTTCATCGACATGTCCCGGAACTTTGACCTTGTTCCAGATATGCGTGATCTTGCCCTGTTCATCGATCAGGAAAGTCGTGCGCTCGATGCCCATATATTTGCGGCCATACATCGATTTTTCGACCCAGACACCGTAAGCCGCGCACACCGTGCCGTCTTCATCCGAGGCCAGCGGGAATTTTAAATCGTATTTATCGCGGAATTTGTCATGTTTTTTTACGCTGTCTTTCGACAGGCCGATAACCTGCACGCCCAGTTTATTGAACGACGCTATATTTTTCGTGAAATCGCAGGCCTGCGCCGTGCAGCCCGACGTATCGTCCTTAGGATAAAAATAGAGGATTACTTTCTGCCCTTTAAACGCGGAGAGCGAAATCGTGCCTCCGCCATCGCGGGGTAATGTAAAATCAGGCGCTTTTTTGCCAATTGAGACTGTCATTCTATAATCCTTGAGCTATTATAAATCTTTGATTTAACAGGAAAACGGTTCTTTTAAGTGCACCAGAGTATCAGACATTTCAAGACGGTTATTGAAGTTTGCGCGGCGATCTTGGCGGTTTTGCTCCTGATCGGGTCTTTGGGCATTTTTTATGCGTTCTGGCATTTGAGTAAGGGGCCGGTCGATATCAGCTGGGCCGAGCCTTATGTCCAACGGGCACTGGGCGGCGATAAAGAAGGCGTCAATGTTCACGTTAAAGGCATGGTCGCGGAATGGAAAAGCCTCGATTCCCCGTTGACGCTCGGCGTGGCCGATTTATCGGTTATGCAGGACGGCGGTGAGGTTTTCAGTGTATCTAAAGTCGGAATCCAGATAGACAAAGCGCCGCTATTGCTCGGTATCGTTTCGCTGGAAAGCATTTTCATTCAAAGCCCTGTTATCCGTCTGGAAAAAAGTGTCGACGGGAAAATTTCTTTCTTGATTGCCAACGACCAGGCACCGCAAGATACAGGACGTACACCGATCACCGCGCAGGAGCTGGGTGACAGCATGTTCCTCGGCGGTTTTTTAAGCGATACGTCACGTTTGCCGCTCTCCAAGCTACGCGCCTTCGTGATCAAGGATGCGACAATCTCAATCGACGACAAATCTCAAAACAAGATTTTCAATCTTCCATCGGCGGATGTAACGGTTCAGCGCGAAACAGATAACGTCAATATGGTTTTGGAATATACCGGCGCGCAAAATATGAATTCAAAAATAAATGCCGTCATTTCGCGCAGGAAACTGAAAGACAGTATCCAGTTTACATTTAATATGGACGATATCGATGCCGGTCTCTGGGCGCTGAATTTGCCCACGCTGCCGGGGCTGATGAAAGAGAATTATATTTTCGACGGGCATTTAACCGGAAATTTCGATCTTGAATGGAATCTGCAAAGTCTGGACGGACAAGTAACAACTTCACAAGATGGAAAAATTCAGCAGAGTTTTGAAATCGCCGGTGACAGAAACGCAGAGACGGGAATTATCGCCGTCGAATTGAAATTGCCGGAAATTAGTATAGACCAGATCGCGTCCGTCTGGCCGGAAGGTGCGGAAAATCTCGGCGTAACCATCTGGTTCACTGAAAAACTATCCAAAGGCATTATCAAGAATCTGTCTGTGATTTTGCCGTTCAAGAACGAAAACGGCAAATGGGCGATGGCGGGTAATATATCGGGACGGTTCGATTACGAGAATTTGACCTGTGATTACCGTGCGCCTCTATATGCGCTGTCTGAAGGCTCGGGCCATGCGACGATCAAAGACGATACGCTGACCATCATTGTCGAGAAAGCGAAGCTCAAGGACATGGATGTGTCCAACGGCTCGATTACCATTACGAAACTGACCGCCGCCGATCACGAGATAGGGCAGGCAGAAGTAAAACTTAATTTAAAGGGACCGCTCAAAACAGCCTTTGACTATATTGCGCTGGAGCCGATCAGCCTTGGCGACAAGCTGAAAATGGACCGCAGCAAGATCGAGGGTATGGGCGATATCAATGTAGCGGTGACATTCCCAACGATTGCAGATCTGCCTGCCGATCAGGTGATTGCGACAGTCGATGCGACGCTGACCGATACCAAACTTCCCGGTATCGTGAAGGGGATGGATTTATCCGGTGGACCACTGAAACTCAAAGTTGAAAAAGGGGCGTTCGATATTTCCGGTAAAGGCGCATTGGACGGCACGCCGATGGATTTCAGTTATTCGGAATATTTAAGCCTTGAAGGCGCGCCATACTCATCCGCCATCAAGGCCAAACTGGTGACGGACGATGCCATGCGCAAGAAATTCGGCATCGATCTATCGGATTATGTCAGCGGCAAAGCAGCTATCGATCTCGATTATGTAGAAAAAACAGACAAAACGACCAATATCGATATCAAAGCCGATTTGACGCAAGGGCAAACATTCGTCAAGCCCCTTAACTACGTCAAGAAAGAGGGCGTTGCCGGAAACGCAACGGCAAAACTGCTCTTGAAAGGCGATACCATTCAAAAAGTGAGTGATTTGAACGTCACGATCGGTTCCGATCATGCCAAGGGCGGCGTTTTGACCTTCGGCATGCTGGGCAAGGAAAATAACGTCATCTCCGCCAGTTTCGAAAAAATAAAACTGGGCGAGAATGATTTCAAATTAAAGATCGATCAGACAGCTTCGGCCATGAAAGTCGATGCGAATGGCGCTTCGCTCGATGCTCGGGCTTTTCTTGGTAAAAGCGAAAACAATAGCGGCGAAAAACGCAGCCGCGATGTCGATGTGAACGTCAAAGTCTCCTCCATGCGTATGGGCGATGCGCCGGAGCAGGCTTTGAAGAACGTTACAATGCAGGCGGTTGTCAATCCCGTCGGCGAAGTAAAAAAACTAGATTTAAAATCCAAAGCGGGCGCCGGTGATTTCTCGATCAATCTTTCGCCGAGCAGCAAGGGCGTAATGAATTTGCGCATGGATTCGAATGATGCCGGCGCAGCGCTCAAATCCATCGGCGCGTACTCCAATATGGTCGGCGGAAATTTAAGCCTGTCCGGTGCGCAGATGCAGGGCGGCAAGATTAACGATATCCAAGGCGCGGCAGTCATCGAGAACTTTAAGGTCGTTAAAGCCCCTGCGCTGGCGAAATTGATCGGCGCGTTCAGCATTACGGGCTTGCCAGAGCTTCTCGCCAATGACGGCATTTCTTTCAGCAAGCTCAAATCGAATTTCATCTGGCGTCAAACCAGACGCGGCGACCGCATTATCAATTTATATGACGGCGCGACCAGCGGCGGTTCCGTTGGATTGACATTCGGCGGGGTTATCAACCAGACGAAAGAGACATTGGATTTAAGCGGGACATTTGTGCCGATCTCGCAAATCAACAAAGTTGTGAGCTCTATTCCGATTGTTGGACAATTGCTGACTGGTGGTAAAAACGGAGGGGTCATCGCGGCGACTTATTCGCTGAAAGGTCCGTCCAATGACCCGAGCGTTAGCGTTAACCCGCTATCGGTTCTGGCGCCGGGCTTCCTGCGTTCGATCCTGTTCGAAGGTGGATTAAACTCAGGTCGCGATGAAAAGCCGATCGTGCCGAGGAATAGAAAGGCTACGCCAGCCTCTAAAAATAATTAAGTATATTTATAGTGATTTCCCCGCGAAAGCGGGGATCTGGACTGAGTCTTAATTAGATCCCCGCTTTCGCGGGGAAGCAATGGAATTATTTCATCTTTACAAGAACATGCTTTTTCTTACCCGAAGACAATTTGATGTAGCCATCTTGGGTGAGATCGCTGGCTGTGATTTTTGCTGCAACATCCGAGACAGCCTGATCATTTACCCGCGCGCCGCCGCCCTGAATTAATCGTTTGGCATCGCCGTTTGATTCAACCAGTCCTGCCTGACGTAAGAGATCGGTAACGGCAATGCCAATTTTCAAATCAGCTTCGGCAATTTCAATCGTCGGCAAATTGGCACTTGCCGTTCCTTGTTCGAAGGTCTGGCGGGCGGTTTCGGCGGCAGCGATGGCTTCTTCTTCACCATGGCAAAGTTTTGTCGCTTCGAAAGCCAAAACTTTCTTGGCTTCGTTGATTTCCGCGCCTTGCAATTTTTCAAGTTTGGAAATTTCATCGAGCGGCAATGTCGTGAAAACTTTCAGCAAGCGGATAACATCGTTATCTTCAACATTGCGCCAGTATTGCCAGTAATCATATGGGCTGAACATGTCAGCGTTAAGCCAAACAGCGCCGCCTTCGGTCTTACCCATTTTTGCGCCGGACGCGGTTGTCAATAAAGGCGCGGTGAGGCCAAACAGTTCTGCATTGTCCTTACGGCGTCCAAGCTCAACGCCGTTGATGATGTTGCCCCATTGATCGGAACCACCCATTTGCAAAACGGTACCATATCTACGGTGCAGTTCAAGGAAGTCATAGCCTTGCAAAATCATGTAATTGAATTCGATGAACGTCATTGGTAATTCACGCTCAAGACGCATGCGCACAGAATCGAACGTCAACATGCGGTTGATCGTAAAATGCAGGCCGATGTCACGAAGAAAGCCGATATAGTCGAGTTCTTTCAGCCAGTCATAGTTGTTAACCATGACGGCATCTGTTTTCCCATCGCCATATTTCAGAAATCTAGAGAAAACCGTTTTGATGCCTTCGATATTTTTATTGATCTCATCAGGCGTCAACAATGGACGAGTTTTGTCTTTTAACGTTGGATCAGGAATAAGAGCCGTGCCGCCACCCATCAAGCTGATCGGCTTATGGCCGGCTTGCTGAAACCAATGGAGCATCATGATTGTATATAGATGCCCGACATGCAGGCTGGTGCCGGTAGGATCGTAGCCGATATAGGCACTCTGCACGCCTTCGGTGAGTTTCTTGTCTAGGCCTGCAAGGTCGCTGCCCTGATGGATAAAGCCGCGGCTCTCTAGTATGTTCAGGAAATCTGATTTATAAGTCATAATATTCTCAATTGGTTCGTAAGGGCGATAAAATACAATGAATGATAGCCAAAATCCAAGGGTTTATAAGGATATTTATAAAGCCATCGGGCTTATGTCAGGCACGTCGCTGGATGGGGTCGATGTGGCCCTTTTGGAAACAGACGGTAAAAGCATCGTAAAGCCAGGGGCGACCCATTACATTCCGTACCCGCCAGCATTAAAAGACGAAGTTCGCGCTTGTTTTGGCAAAACGGCGACAGACGATCAGACAAAAGCGGCAGAAGAGAAAATAACCCGTTTGCAGGCACAGGCCGTTAATGAATTTCTGGCGAATGAAGAGCTTTCGCCTCAAGATATAGATGTGATCGGCTTTCACGGACAGACTATCACGCATAAACCCAAAGAGGGTTTTACATGGCAACTCGGTGACGGCGCGCTGCTGGCAAAAGAAACCGGTATCGATGTCGTCGATCAGTTTCGTATCAGTGATGTCAGGGAAGGCGGGGAAGGCGCACCGTTGATCCCCCTCTATCATCAGGCTTTAGCACGACAGAAATCTCATCTATTCCCGGTGGTGTTTTTGAATATCGGCGGCGTGTCGAACGTGACATGGATTGGTGAAAACGAAGACAATATTCTCGCTTTCGATACCGGTCCCGGCAACGCGCTGATGGATGATTTCATGAAACAGAATTTCGATCAGTCTTATGATTTCGCCGGAGAAAAGGCGAAAGCCGGAGCTGCCGATCAGGCATTATTGAAGCAGTGGATGGAAAGCGATTATCTAGAGCGCTTGCCGCCGAAATCGCTGGATCGCGGTTTTCTTCCCGATAAAGGCAAAAAGATAAACGCCGATATGAATGTATGGGATATATCCGGCGTATGGGATTTATCGCCGGAAGATGCCATGGCAACGCTTTCAGAGTTTACGGCGGCAACGATTGCAGCTTCATGCGATCATTTTCCGGAGAATGCCAAGGCCTGGTATGTCTGCGGCGGCGGGCGCCATAATGAATTCTTGATGACATTGTTATCGGCAAAACTCGATGTGCCGGTGAAAACAATCAATGATCTCGGCTATAACGGCGATTCAATCGAGGCTGAAGGCTTTGCTTATCTTGCGGTTCGGCATTTGCTGGATTTGCCTTTGAGTCTGCCAACAACGACAGGCGTCAAAACGCCTTGCAAGGGCGGAAGATTGCATAAAGCCTAAGCGGCTTTTGCCATCGGTTTTTGCTTTTCGATTTCTCGGATCAATCCCCGAATTTCATCGGCGGCGGTGGAGCGCGGTTCGTATTCGACAACGCCGAGGCCCATCATAATCGACGCGGCAAAAGAAACGCGATTACCAAGCGCCTGATGCGATACCGGAATGCCCGTGGCTTCCAGCTTATCCATGATCATGACATTGAGTTTCGATTTCGACGGTACGCGATTGAGAACGATCAGAAGAGATTTTTTATCCGCCAATACCAGCTTCAATGTCGGCGCGCAGGCCCAGATATCGAGCGGCGAAGGTTGTACGGGAATAAGCACCAGATCGGCCATACGAATGGAGGTGCTGCTTTCGCTCTCCGCATGCGGCGGTGTGTCGATGATCACATAATCATATTTATCGCGATAAGAGGCGAGATCCTTCATCAAGCGCCAGCCCTGGATCTTTGCATGATCGATTTTGTTTCTATCGCTGAGCGTCTGCTCTCTCATCTGGAACCACTCGGTGCTTGATCCTTGCGGGTCGAGGTCGAGCAAGAGCACGCTTGCGCCGGAATGGGACAAAGCCGCCGAGATTTGCGTCGACAGGGTGGTCTTGCCTGCGCCGCCTTTATGCTGGGCTATGGTGATAATTTTTCCGGGCATGGGGCCAACTTAAGGAAAGGGTTTCCTTTTTTCAATAATATCTTTATTTATGCCTCAAATGACACGCATTTTGCCCGCTACCGACCAATCTTTAACCGATGCCGCTCAATTGATTTTGGATGGCGAGCTGGTTGCGTTTCCAACGGAGACGGTTTACGGGCTCGGAGCCAATGCTTTGGACGGTCAGGCCGTGGCTAAAATTTTTGCTGCCAAGGGCCGCCCGAGTTTTAACCCAATTATATCCCATGGCGCGAATGTTGCCATGCTGGAAGAACATGCGATCTTTGATGAACGTGCCTTGGCGCTGGCGGATAAATTCTGGCCGGGCCCGCTCACGATGATTTTGCCAAGGCGGGAAAATTCAATGATCAGCGAATTGGTCACGGCAGGATTGCCGACAATTGCCGTGCGTATTCCTGCGCATCCGACAGCATTGCAACTCATCGAGAAAGCGGGCGTGCCGATCGCAGCGCCCAGTGCTAATAAGTCAGGGCAGTTATCGCCAACCTCGCCGCATCATGTATCGGATAGTCTGGGCGAGGCCGTGCAGTTTATTCTGGCGGGAGGCAATGCAAAATTCGGTCTGGAATCGACCGTGCTGGATTTAAGCGGCGATCATCCAGTTATCCTTCGTCCGGGCGCAATCACGGCGGAAGATATTGAAGAAGTCTTGGGCAAAAAAATTTCTTATGAATTCGATGTAAAACAACATGCGCCGAAATCGCCGGGGCAACTCCTTAAACATTATGCGCCGAATATACCGATCCGTTTGAAAGCCGTCGATGTTGAAGAAGGCGAAGCTTTGCTGGCGTTCGGCTCGGTTAAATTTATGGGGTTGAAAAACGGCGGATTTGCCAAGGATATGCCGAAAGATTCATTTCGGAATTTAAGTGAAAAAGGCGATTTATTGGAAGCCGCAGCGAATTTATTCGCCTACCTGAAACAACTGGATAGATCGGATCATAAACGCATTGCGGTGATGGATGTTCCGGACAAAGATATCGGGATTGCGATCAATGACCGTTTAAGACGCGCGGCGGAAGCGTCTTAGGCGTTATATCGTTTTTGATCGTTGTGCAGTGATGCCAGTTCCATGATCTGCATGATATCGACTGGATTGGATAATGCGCCGGACAGGCCGGAGATCGTGCCGTTTGATGCAATCGCCATGGCATTCAATTGAACGGCTTTTGGATTCGATGTCGAGAACCATGAGCCTGTATTCTCATCAAAAATATTTGAGCGGCCCGAGGTGAATGTCGGGGATCTCAAAGCGGCTTTGGCACCTTCGCTCATATAGTCGGAAGCATCGGCATATTGAGTAGTGGCTGTTGTGCTGTCCGTGCCACCGTCGAATTTCCTATCAAAGAAAGCATAGATTTCGGACAAGGTGCGAGGCTTACCGTTTTCTTTATAGAAGACGTTTTTATTGGAGCAGGCAGCGCTTGAGAAACTCTTCGCACCAATGGCGTCGGGATTGTCCTGCATTTTGGAAAGGAATTTGGCGGCACCGCCGGGGCCCATGAAATGAGCCATATAGAGTTCTGTCGAGCCGATTTCGCCGCCGACGGTGCTTTGGAGATATTCTTTGTTATCGGCTGCGTATTCGGCGGCCATGGCCGAGGCAATTTCAGGGTTTTTGCGAAGAGCTAAAATCTGGTTTTTGACGGATTTATTGGCCACGCGCCCGTTATCGGAGATTTGGTCGGCATATTTTTCCAGACCGTATTTCGCGCCGTTTTCCTTGACCATGGCGAGCCATGTGGAATCGATAAACTGGTAAAGGCCGGTGGCAGAGCTGCCCTTGGCTTTGACGTCGGTTCTAAAGCTGCTCTCGACATTGGCTTGCTGGAGTAAATAGGAAAAGCCGACGCCGGTTTTCGCCGAGGCCGACTGGATGGCATTGGTAATTTTTGCCCCGGCGCGGTTCGCCAAAGCCTGAAGATCGTTACCGGAAGGTGTTTTGATGCCGTAATTCATGGTTTTAAGCCAAATTTCCCTTATCTGAATGAATGTATTCGCAAGGGTCGTGCCAGATTCAGGCTAATTCCATAAAGTTTAACAATTTAAACTTCATGCCTTATTTGAGGGTTAATCAGGAGAAATGGTATGACAAAAATAGAGAAACTTAAATTATCAGGATTTTTGGTAGTTGCATATACAGCTGCCGGTGTTGGCTTCATTCAAGGTGTAGGGGCAATTTATGATATAAAAACAAACCAACTGCCTAGCTTACCTGTAGCTAAAAAAGATATCGGCAATGCTGTTTGTGAAAATAAGGGGCAGTCAGGTTTAGTTCGTATAGTTGAGAAAAGTCAGCAATATAAGTTTGTTTGCGGTTCGTAAGAGTTTTAAAAGCGAAGACGCGAAGGGACGAAGTTTAGGCTTCGTCCTTTTTTGTTTTCCTGCTTTCCCTCTCCCTCCGGGAGAGGGTGGGGTGAGGGACAATAGAACGACGTGTTGTGATGGCCGGAACACCGCCCCTCATCCAACCTTCTCCCGAAGGGAGAAGGCTTTAAAAGGAAAGAAGGCTCCTGACAAATTAACTATTTTCCTTTACCATCAAGTGGATAAGGAGCCTTCCCATGCCAGATTATACCCCGCCGATTGAAGATATGAACTTCCTGTTATCTAGCGTAACCAAACTGGATGCTCTTAAGCGGGATGATCTGGACGCCTCGATGGTCGAAGCTATTCTGGAGGAGGCGGGTAAGCTGGCTTCCGGCGTGTTGGCGCCATTGAATGCGGTTGGCGATAAAATACCGGCCAAGGTTCAGGACGGCGTTGTCACAACCTCTCCGGGCTTCAAGGAAGCCTATAAACAATATTGCGATGGCGGCTGGAACGCGGTGCCGTTCGATCCTGATTTTGGCGGGCAAGGTCTGCCATGGGTTTTATCTTTTCCGGTTCAGGAAATGTGGCAGGCGGCAAATATGGCTTTCGGTCTTTGCCCTCTTCTCAATCAGGGCGCGGTCGATGCTATTCACACTTGGGGCACGGATGAGCAGAAAGAAATCTATCTCGCCAAGCTGATCTCCGGTGAATGGACCGGCACGATGAATTTGACCGAGCCGCAGGCGGGGTCCGATCTCGCTTTGCTGCGCTCAAAAGCCGCCCCAAATGGTGACGGGACGTACCGTATTTATGGGCAGAAGATTTTTATTACCTATGGGGAGCATGATTTTACCGACAATATCATTCATCTCGTTTTGGCACGACTTCCAGATGCACCGGAAGGAACTCGTGGTATCTCATTGTTTCTAGTACCTAAATTTCTTGGGGCAGATAGGAAACGCAACGATCTGAAATGCGTTTCTTTGGAACATAAGCTCGGGATTCACGGCTCGCCGACCGCGACGATGTCATTCGGCGATACGGATGGCGCGATCGGCTATCTGTTAGGCCGCGAAAACGAAGGTTTGAAATGCATGTTCACTATGATGAACAATGCGCGGCTCTCTGTCGGTTTGCAGGGCGTGGCAATTGCAGATCGTGCCCTTCAGGCAGCCATTGCCTATGCCAAGGATCGTAAACAAGGAAAGCCTTTAGCGGGCGGCGATACGGTGACGATCTCCGAGCATCCGGATATCAAGCGCATGATTTTATCCATGGCATCGCAGGTCGAGGCGGCGCGGGCGCTTTCCTATGAAGCGGCGCTTCACCTTGATCTGGCGCGTGCGGGCGACAAGCAGGCGCAGATGCTGGTCGATCTTTTGACGCCTGTTGTGAAGGCGTGGGGCACGGATATCGCCTGTGAAGTGACATCAACCGCTGTGCAGGTGCATGGCGGAATGGGCTTTATCGAGGAAACAGGCGTTGCCCAATATTACCGCGATGCGCGGATTTTGCCGATTTATGAAGGCACGAATGGCATTCAGTCGAATGATCTCGTCTTCCGTAAAGTGTTGAGGGATGGCGGCGCGGCAGCTTTTGCTTGGATTGCTGGGGCGAGGGAACAGGTCAAAGCCTATCCGGATCAAACGGTTTTAGCTGCCTTGGGGCATCTTGAAACTGCCACGAAATTCATTGTCGAGAATGCAAAAAATCCGGATCTTCTGGCGGCGATTGCGGTGCCGTATCTCAAATTGTTCGGGATTACGGCGGGCGGCGTAATGCTGGCGCGGTCGGTTCTGGCATTGCCGGGTGAAGGAGATTTCGCACGGCGCAAGAAGGCCAAAGCTGAATTTTTTATGACGCATATCCTGTCGCAAAGCGCAGGATTGCTGACCACGATTAATTCAGGTTCGAACGCTGTTCTGCTGGAAGATTTATTCTAGCGCCAGGAAACAGGGATTCGTAAACGCCTTGTTGTTTCAGCCTATTGATCAAGTTTTGCCGTGCGCGTTTTTCCGCCAGTTCGTTGCCGTTATTACAGCCGGTTAAAGCTCGGGTCATCATAATCTCGCGCCCTCGCACGGAATCGGTCGGGTTCTTGGCAAAAGTTTTGGCAAAACTATTCGCATAGCACTCACAATATTCTTCGTAATCGCCGCGCAGCTGAGGCGCCCAGCTTATACAGCTTTGATACGAGCCTCCGGCGATGTCTACTTTATTGGCGCATTGACGGCGGGATTGATCAACCAGAGCATATTGCTGTTCGTCCGGATTTAACCGGCGGCGCTGGAGGAAATCCGCCGACAAGCAATCGCAGTCATAATATTTGGAGATCATATCTTCTTTTTTACATTGATCGTAAAGAGCAATCGATTCATCGATTTGGTCTGGCGTCGGCGCAGGAATTTTCTTCGGGCCGAAAAGATTGCCAATCAAGGGTTTGCCGGTGCCGGTAAATTTTTCGACAGGTGTTTGTGCGTGGGCTGATGATATAAAGAGGCAAATGAGGGTGGCGATAAACAGGCATAGTTTCATAGATTCAGTATGCCTGAAGTTTAAAGAGCTGTCATCCTGAGCAAAGCGAAGGATTTTTCGTGGAACGTTATAAAAGATTCTTCGCGGAGTTTATCCTCGCAAACCGCGCAGCGGTTGTGCGGGGCTCAGAATGACAATAATTTAAATTAAGCCCGTTTGAAGAGCTTGGTCCAGATCGTGGCGGTTTGCGCCGGTTCTTGGTTCTGGTTTTGCGCCTGCATGCGTTTCATGCGCATTTCCATTTGTTTCTGGCGGATTTCTTTCTCGCGCGCATCGCGGTCTTTGAGTTCCTGTTTCAATTCCTCTGCCGCTTTCTGGGAATGCTGGCTGGTGATCAAAACCTGATGGGCCTGTTTTTGCCACTGGTCGCGCTGTTCTTTGACATCTTCCAACGTTTGCTGGGTAATGTGCAATTGATCTTCCAGCATGCGAAGGCGCATTTTCATGCGTTCCATTTCCAGCATGTCGGTAGCTTTTTGCAATTCGGCCTTGATCATGGCTTCGGATGCCGAAGAGGCATCTGCCTTGATGGTAAATACGCGCTCGAGTTCAGATGTATCGATCAATTTCTGACCGTGCTCGTCGACTTCATAAGACAAACGGCCCGATTTCATCGCGCGCTGAATTGTTGCTTTTGAAACCCCTGTCATATTGGCGGCTTTTTGCGCCCCGATTTTCGCCATTCGATATGCCCCTCTTGGCTCACTGTTATTTTGGAATGGGAACACAGCTACCATAAGACGCAAAGCCCCGGCAAGTTTTTCAAGCTACCGGGGTCAAAATGCTGTGAATTCGGTAATTTTGTATCAATTGGCCTGAGAAGGCAGCCGCTCGTTCAGAAGGCGGGTCAAGGTTTGCCATTGCATGCCCGAGAATAGATGGGCGTAGAGGAACGGCAACCAGCCTTTTTTGCGGAATTCGAGGAATTTCTTATCGTCCAGTTCGGCCAGTTTTGCTTCGTCGATAATACGGAAGCCCGAGAAATTGATCTTGCGGCCATTCGGGATCTGGATCTCCGCCTGACGTGTAATGAGTAAGTCGTTGTCATGAAGCGCCTTGGAAAACTCTACCGTCTGGCGGGCGGCAGCATGATAGGATTTGCAGAATTCCAGCGCGTTCTTGGAAAGGCTGGTCGGCTCCCCCTTATCGTCAAAAAACGGGGCATCACCGTCTTTTTCGACCGTTATGTCGTCATAATCGACACAAAGTGTCAGTTGGTCGCTTTCCGGCATTTCCGAAAAAATAAAGGGATAGCGTCTAATATAGGCAGGGATATACGCGCCGGACGCCCATTCGCCTTTTTTATTCAAAAAAAGGTTTTCATTGTCGCGTAGGCCTAAAATCGCAACAGGCGTCGCGTTGTCGTCGGGGCTGAATGCGATGGGGTAAAAATGGCATATTTGCGGCATTTCGATCAAATTGATCGGCACCGCATTGATCTCTTTGGTAAAATTCAAACCAAAATCTTGCTTCAGGGAAAGGTCGCTATGGCGCTGGGCATCCAGGGGAACAGGGTTTTTATAAAAAAGCGGAAAATTATGCGGAGCTTGGGCGGTCATGGATATCCTTGGTTAAAAGCGTCCAAAGCATATAGTTTTCAATGCCATTAGGCAATTGTCGAGGCAGGTTTTCGCAAATGCGAAAAAACCTTCCATGACGGCCTGAAATCCGCTAGGTTTCGGCCAAATCTGCAAGAAAAAAAGAGGTTTTTCAAAAATGATACGCATCGGCGTTGTAGGCACTGGATATGTCGGACTCGTTTCCGGCACATGTTTCGCGGAATTCGGGATTGAAGTCACTTGCGTCGACAAGGACGTCTCCAAGATCGAAATGCTAAAAAACGGCGGCGTGCCGATTTATGAGCCGGGCCTCGATGATTTGATCGAAAAGCAGGTCCAGGCAAAGCGGTTGAATTTCACGACCGATTTGGCCGAAGCCATGAAAGGCGCGGATGCCGTCTTTATTGCGGTCGGTACGCCGCCGCGTCCGGAAGATGGTCATGCGGATATGAAATATGTTTTTGCCGCCGCTGAAGAAATCGCCCAACATATAGAAAAATATACAGTCATCGTCACCAAGTCGACAGTGCCGGTCGGTACCGCCCGTAAAGTTGCGGAGATTATCCGCCGCGTAAATCCTAATGCGGAATTCGATGTCTGTTCCAATCCTGAATTCCTGCGCGAAGGCGCGGCGATCAATGACTTCATGCGCCCAGACCGCGTCGTCATCGGCACCGATAGCGAACGTGCAACCGAAGTCATGAGAAACCTTTATCGTCCGCTATATCTCAATGAAACGCCGATGGTGGTGACTACGCCTGAGACTTCGGAACTGATCAAATATGCGAGTAATGCATTTCTGGCGACCAAGATTACATTCATCAACGAGATGGCCAATCTCTGCGAAAAAGCGGGCGGCAATGTGCAGGATCTTTCCCGCGCCATGGGCCTTGATGGTCGTATCGGCGGAAAATTCTTGCATGCAGGCCCCGGCTATGGCGGCTCCTGTTTCCCGAAAGATACGCTGGCCCTGGTCCAGATTGGCGAAATGCACGGCGCGCCGCAGACCATTGTCGATGCGGTTGTTGAATCAAACGCCAAGCGCCAGAAAGATATGGCGCAGCGTATCATCGACGCTTGCGGCGGCGACGTCAAAGGCAAGAAGATCGGCATTCTCGGTATCGCGTTTAAACCCAATACCGACGATATCCGCGATGCGCCATCACTGGTGATCGTGCCGATTTTACAAGCAGCGGGCGCAATTATTGCCGCGCATGATCCAGCGGCGATGGAGCACGCGAAAAAAGTATTGAACGACGTCGAGTGGTTCGATGAACCTTATGCTATCGCTGACAAAGCCGACGCGCTGGTTATTTTGACAGAGTGGAATGAGTTTCGTGCATTGCAGCTGGACCGTATTGAGGCGAGCATGAATACACCGCGCCTGATCGATCTGCGCAATATTTATAAGCTTCAGGAAATGCAGTCACGCGGGTTCCATTATGTATCGATCGGTCGTCCGGACGTTCAGCCAAACCGTGCGGTAAAACTGCGCAGCGTATCTTAAATGACCAGTAAAATACTCCAGCATCTTCCGGCCCTGTGTAACCAGATCAAAAGACTGGCCGTCGAAGCAGGAGAGGCGACGCTGGAATTTTACGATGAAAGCGGCGCGGGCGAGTTCACGGAAAAGCTGGATAAATCGCCTGTTACAAAGGCCGATCATGCCGCGCATAAAATCATCATGGAAGGCTTGGCCGCGATTACGCCCGAAGTTCCAGTGATCAGCGAGGAAAGCGATGCGCACCCCGAGATTACAGACGTAGAATATTTCTGGTGTGTCGATCCGCTGGATGGCACACGCGGATTTATTCAGGGCAATCCCGATTACACGGTTAATATCGCCTTGATCAAAAACGGTGAGCCGGTGCTGGGCGTTATTTATGCGCCGGTGTTGGGGGAGCTTTATTCAGGCTGCGGTGAAGGCACGGCCAAACGCTGGTTGGAAGAAACAGATGTCGAGAAAGAAATATCCGTCCGACCTCCGCGCCGCGAAGGCATGAATATCGTCATTAGCAATTTCAAAGGCCGGACACCGAAACAGGATCAACTCATCGAGCAATTCAAGGTAGCGAAAATTATGAAGCGCGCCAGCTCGATCAAATTCTGCCTTCTTGCGGCGGCCAAGGCCGATTTTTATCTTTGCATGAAAGAAATTTCCGAATGGGATACAGCGGCGGGCGATGCGATTGTCCGCAGCGCCGGGGGCATTGTCGTCGATATGGAGGGTGTTCCTCTGGTATACGGCAAAGTCGACAAGCATTTCCGCCAGCCATTCTTTCAGGCGACGTCTTCGAAAGAATTTATCGTCGATTTCTCCGAGTTTACAGCCAGTTCAGTTTCGCAATAACACGGCCCAGAATTTTAATGCGCGTTTGCGGCATTATTTTGGCAGCTTGCTCTTTAGACAGGGTGGTAATTTTTATTTTCGATTGCGGCATAAGTTCCAAAATCCGAACCGAGGGGCGGTCCTGTTCCTCTATCACGAAAATACCTGATTTTTGGTCCAGATCTATGTTTCTGTCGATCAAAACTTTTTCTCCCGGCAAGAAGTCCGGGATCATGCTGGTATCGGTAACTTCGATCACGTCATAGGATTTTTGATTGGCTATCTGCCAATTGGCAGAAGATTTTTCTGCAGCATATAAAATACCATCCGACGAAGAAGTCACCATTTTCCTGTCAGACCGTTCGCCTGTCGGCATATCGAAGAATTTACGCATCAGCATATATTCACGCGCCTTGATCTGGCGCGTGCCAGCCAACATTTTGCTGATCGCAGAAGCCTGCATACCAAGAAGTGCCGACAAATCGCCTTTGCTTTTGGTCGGATTTTTATCGAATTGATCGTTAAGCCATTTTGCATCCATAGAGGCAGAATAAGTTTTTTTCCAAAAAAGCAAAAAAACTATTTGCAAAACTTTCTAAAATAGAAAATAATATCTTTATGATTTCTAATTTGGAAAATTCAGAGTCTGCTTTATCTGAAGTCATCGGGAGCAATATCAAAAAGCTCCGATTGGCTTCCCGTCTGTCACGACAGGATCTGGCGCATCAAATGGGTATTTCTTATCAGCAATTATATAAATACGAGCAAGGACAAAACAGGATTTCGGCTGTGAACATCGTCTATCTTAAATATTTGTTGAATGCAGACTATAACGAGTTTTTCGAAGGGTTGTTTTAAAGCAAAAAAAAGCCCCGATGAACGGGGCTTTTGTGATAATTGAATTTTATCTGTCCAGATTAACTTTGTTCGGGTCTGTAACGGCACCTGTAATAGCGCCTGCTGCACCACCAATAGCAGCCCCTGTCCACGGACTACCGCCTGCGAGGGCCGTGCCTGCCGCACCGACACCAGCACCGATAGCGCCACCGCTTAATGCACGGTCTGTTTTTGAATATCCGCAAGCCGATACAAGAGCACATGTTGCTAAAATCAGCCCTAATTTAAAATGTCTCATTTTAAAACTCCTCGTAAAATAACTTTGTGTGAGAGTAACGCTAACCAATGAGTCATCTAAAAGTTCCGCTCTAGCAGTCAAATATGAGAGGTTAAGGAACCAAAGGCACGATCGAGCATTAGTGTCTGATATAACGTGTAACAGCTTTTTGGAGGATATTTAAATGAAAGGCATTTTACTTTGGTTGGTCGGCGTACCTATACCTGTCATCATACTATTATATATTTTTGTATTTAATTAATTAGAGTTTAGAAGCGGAGATAAAAATGAGTGGAGTTATTACAGCAAGTTTCGATACGCGTGAAGCTGCGGAGCAAGCGTTACACAAGCTTGAAAACGTAGGTGTAACCGAGGGGCAAGTCAGCATCATCGTATCAGATGATACGCATGGATCTCACTTCACGATAGATCGTGAGAACAAGTCTGACGAAGGTATTGTGGCTGGCGGTCTTGCGGGCGGTCTGGTCGGCGCCGTTATTGCCGGTGTGCTTTCTGCGGGTGCTTTGGCTGTTCCTGCGGCGGGCATCGTTATTTCCGGTTGGCTGGTTTCAGCCGCAGCTGGTATGGGCGCCGGCATGGCTGCAGGCGGCGTTATCGGCGGTTTGATTGGTGCAGGCATTCCTGAACATGAAGCCAAGATTTATGAGGACGCAGTAAAAGGCGGTGCCATCGTGATGGCGGTTCGCCCGGATAATGAAGAGCAATCTGCAACTGTCAAAAATGCGCTGTCTTCGACTGACGCGCATAATGTGGCTGCTTAAGGACTGTCGATTTTACGATGTCATTGCAATTTTTGAATTCGGATAAAAAAAGAAAAATCGGCAGGGAGTATCTAAAGCCTGCCGAAATTCTAAACGATCCGTATCTGACCTCATCGCAAAAATACATGGTATTGGAGGCGATGTTGTCGTCGGTAAAAGATGAAGAAGAGGCATCTGGTGCGCGTTCTTCTCAGCGATTGGCCGATGAAATCATAAAGGCAAAATCACGTCTTAAAACGCAAATGGACTAAGTAAAATCTGATTTAGCAGATTTATAATATTATTAAGGAGACATTCGATGAAAAAACTAATCTTAACAGCTTCGGTCATGGCAATAGCTATAGCGGCGGGGCCTGCCTATGCAGAAAATGTTGAAATCAAAACCGAAACCTTAGGCGCTAAAGTTGAAAGTGCGATTGATAAAACAGCCGCGAAAATAGAAACAAAATATAATCAAATGAAAGTCGCTGTGCTTGACCATAAAGGCGGCGAGGCAAAATTTATCGAGACAAATCTAAACCCTGAACATACGGCAACGGGCTTGATCGGTAAAACGATCACCAATTCGAATGGCGAGAGAATTGGCACTCTAGAAGATATTATCGTAGATGGTAATGGTGTTGCGAAAACTGCCATTGTTGCGGATGGTGACTTCGCAGGAATTGGTAAAAAAGCCGCATTTGATTATAGCTCGGTTATAAATACTAATAAGAAGGGTGATGTCGTAGCCTCGATCTCAGAGCAGGATATTAAAGCTGCCAAGAAGTTTTCTTATGACGCAAAAGATTCGGCTAATGGTAGTGCGGTTATTCCAGCGGGTTCTTACAGTGTAAAAGAATTATTGGATGCGGATGTCAAAACCTCGTCTAATAATCTTGACCTTGATGTAGAGAACTTAACTTTTAATGGCAATAAGGCCGAATATTTTGTGGTTGAAGCTGATAACGATAAAACCAAAAAAGATAGTTATGCGGCGATTTCATTCTCTGACGTTAAGATGCTGTCAACGGATGATGAGAATGAGTTCGACGTCCAGCTTAGCGCGGCAACAGAGCAATCATTGCTGGCGCATATCAGTACTGCAGCGCAATAAACAACAGGAGAAATAATTATGCTTCAATGGGCGGTTGGATTTCTGATATTGGCTTTAATTGCCGGGGTTCTCGGTTTTACCGGTATCATGGCAGTATCGATAGAATTTGCAAAAATTCTCTTCGTTGTCTTTTTGATCATGTTTGCTATTACGGCAGTCATGGGAATGATGAAGCGAAGAAGGCAGTAGATTTTAAAGAAAATATTGAAAAGGGAGCAAAAAATGCTCCCTTTTTTTATGCCATGTTATAGACTTGGCCTATTATGAAAGATTTTAAAAAGAATTATATTGCCTTTCTTATTATCGCGGCTTTATTTGTCGGCGCCATTGGATTTTTTTCTTATAGTAAATATAAAGAATCCCGCGTGCGCGGCGAGATTACTGCCAATAGTCATCGGGTCCTTCAAAACGCGTCTGAAATAAAGTCTTTTGTCTTTCAAGCGCTTACAGAGCATCGCCGTTACCGTGAATCCGGCAAGTTGGCGGATCTGAAGAAATATAATAAGAGTAAGGATGAAACCGCACGGCTTATTCAGTCTATCTCCCATTCCGCCTCAGGTGCCGTACAAAAGCAAAAAGCGTCCGACATATTAACTCTATTCTCAACACTTTCGGGGACTGTCGAATCTTTAAAAGTTGGAGAGCTTACAACAACGGCTCCCTTCCGAAATGACATATCCAGATTAAGAGAAGCTATTGATGAGTTTATATTTATCGAAGAAAAAGTTTTCGATGAACGTCTTGCAAGCTTGATTGCACTGAACCGGAATTTTTATATCGCGCTTGTCGTCAGCACATTCGCGGCTTTCGTTCTTCTCATGTATATGAACTATTCGCTTCTGATGGCCCAGAATCGAGAAGCAGTAATGCAAAGAAGGCTTGAATTGATGAAAGAACGTCAGGCCCAGTCCTTTCAGGCAACACAAGACGGTTTGTTTGAATGGAAATTTCAGGTCAATGACCATGCCATGTATTGGTCGCCCCGCTTAAAGGAAATGATCGGATATGCGGATGATGAGTTAAAAGAATCTGCGGAAGCGTTGGAAAAGTTGATGCATCCGGATGACCGTGAAAAATTCTGGCATAAATTACATAAGCATCTGCGCGGAGAAACGGACGAATTTTCCGTGATTTTCCGCTGGCGGCATAAAGATGGGCACTGGATATGGATCAACGCAAGGGGCAGGGCTTCCTTTAATGAGTTCAACGAGCCGGTCAAGTTAATCGGCGTTCATACTGATGTCACGACATTGAAAGAATATGAGTTGCAGCTTGCCAAGTCCAAAGACGAAGCAGAAAAAGCCAACACCGCCAAGAGCGATTTTCTGGCCCATATGAGTCACGAAATAAGAACACCGCTGACGGCCATAACAGGCGTGGCTGAAATTCTTAATATGCAGAAAAGCAAGTTCGACGAAAAAAGCCAGAAGCTTATGGAGGCGTTGAATGCAAGCTCGATAGGCCTGCGAGATTTAATCAGCGATATTCTCGACTTCTCGAAAATTGAGAGCGGTAAAATTACTTTGGAAGATAAGGAAATAGATATTCGTGAGCTTTTTGAGAATATCGTGTCGATCATATCGGTCCGCTCGATGGAAAAAAATCTAGCGTTTGACTGCAACTACAATGAATTAGACGGCCTGAAAATTCGCGGCGATAAAACAAGGCTGCGCCAGATATTGATTAACCTTATTGGAAATGCAGTGAAATTCACTAGTAAAGGGAGTGTCAGGGTCCAGGCTTACCCTATTGAGATAAATAGTGTCGAGATGTTGCGGGTTGATGTATCTGATACCGGAATAGGAATAGCCGAGGATCAATTCCGTTATATTTTTGAAAGCTTCCGCCAGGCTGACGCCTCTGTTTCGCGTAAATACGGGGGCACCGGATTAGGCCTTCCTATCGCGCGCCATCTAGCGCGTTTAATGGGCGGAGATATTGTCGTGTCCAGCCGGCAAGGAGAAGGGTCTTTGTTCACTTTGCAAATTCCTTTGATCAGATATCGGGAGGAAGTCAAAGAAAGCCATCCTGCGATTAATTATAATGTGCCTTTGTTAAAGGACGACGAAAAGATTTTGGTTGTAGAAGATTATGAGGGGAATATCGCCTTTATTACTCATATTCTTGATGAAATGAAAATCAAATTCGACCTTGGGCGAACGGGCCTGGAAGGTTTGAAATTATGGGATGAATATGATTACAGGCTTATTCTAATGGATATTCAAATGCCGGAAATGGACGGGATATCTGCTGTAAAACACATACGAAGCAAAGAAAAAGAATCCGAGCAAAAGCCTATTCCCATTATTGCCATGACAGCGCATGCCTTTTCAGAAGACCGTCAGAAATGCCTGACAGCAGGATTTAGTGAGTATTTGCCCAAGCCGCTCACCAAACAAAGCCTATTCGAGAAAATGTCGGCGCTTTTAAAGGCGGCCTAAAAGACAAAAATAAAAGCCCCGTGAGGGGCTTTTAAGTTCTCGGGGAGAGAAACTGTATTAAGCGGCCATTTTCTGGCTGCTGAAATTCTGCGGGTTGGTGCAAGTTTTCATCAGATCCTGAAGGTTTTCTTTTGCACGGGACAGACGTGAGCGAACTGTACCCATTTCGATTTTAAGCTCATCAGCGGCTTCTTGATAGGATAAACCGTTAATGCATATCATCGTAATTATTTCGCGGTGATGAGATGGAAGCTCGCACATTGTTTCTTCAACCTTGTGCCAATCGGTAAGAGTCTCTTGAACCGGGCTGACCGCTTCGGATAGCAGATATGGCTCTGGATCGAATTGCGTATCGTAACGAACCGCATGACGATATTGAGTGGCAAAAATGTTGAACATAATTTTAGACGCCCATTTGAAGAAATTTGTTCCAGTTTCAAACAGATGTTGTTTTTCAAGGGCGCGTACGATAGTTGTGTGCAGCAAATCTTCCGCTTCGCCTTTATTGCCTTTTGTGAGCTTTAAAGCGAAAAGAGTAAGTGGCTTTTGATTTGCCAGAATATCTTTTGAAGTAATCATAGCTTAGAGCTCCTTTTCCAGTAGTTTTTTTGTTCTATGTTGAGAATAGGAAGCGCTTGTAAGCGAAGAATGTCAGTCAAGTTACAGTTTAGAAAAAAATTGTATCAATCGTGTAACAATCAATTTATATATTACGCATCACATGCCCAAACATAAAATTTTAGTCATCGACGACGACGAAGCGCTCTCATTTGTCGTAAAAACTTATCTTGAGAACGACGGATATCAGGTATATCCGGCGCATACCGGTGCGGATGCACTGAATATTCAAAATAATGAGCGCTGTGATGCGATTCTACTGGATCTGGGCCTGCCCGATACGGACGGTTTTTCAATGATTCCGCGCCTGAAGGGCATTACACAGTCCCCAATCATTGTTGTGAGTGGCAAAGAAGACACCACTGACAAAGTTGTAGGTTTGGAATTGGGCGCCGATGATTACATTACGAAGCCTTTCGAAATGCGTGAATTGTCAGCCCGTGTTAAGGCAGCGCTAAGACGCAATCCCCCGCAGGCTATAAATATGCCTGAAAAGGCTGAAACAGGGCCAAATGAGAAGATTCATTTTGAAGACTGGATTTTGGACAGATCTCAATACCAGGTCTTTGATCTAAAAGGTGCGGCCATGGATTTGACATCTGGAGAGTTCCGCCTTCTAGAGGCTCTTGTTATGGCGCCTAACCGCGTCCTAAGCCGCGAGCAGCTCTTTGATTTGACCCGTGAGGCCACGTTTGACGGGTATGACCGGGCGGTCGATATCCAGATAGGGCGCATTCGTAAGAAATTTGATGATAATCCTTCCAATCCGCGTGTTATCAAGACGATTCGCGGCATTGGTTACATGTTTTGCGGCCAAGTTAAAAAGTCCGCCTGATAAAAATGATACCAATGGAACCATTATTAAGACTTATTGTTTGTAAGAGATATTTATAAGGAGATTTCCCAATGACCGCAGTTAATTCAAATGTCACCACAACAAAAAGCGTGAAAACCGCTGCTAGCTCTATCGATAATATCAAAGAAGATATTTATACGCTGAAAGCCGATGTAATCGAGCTTGGTCGTACGGTTAAATCAGAAGGCATGAAGAAAATCGAAGAAGCTACAATCGAGCTTCAGGATAAAATCGACAGCCTGAAAACCGAAGGTCGCGACGAAATTGATAAAGTTCAAAGCTATATTAATAACAATCCAAATAACGCAGTCGGTATAGCTTTCGCAACAGGCGCACTTGTTGCCTTGTTGCTAAGCCGGAGATAATTTCCGGTGCTGGCATATCTGCCGTTAATCCAGAAACTGATTGTGGATTACATGACAAAGAAAACCCATGAAGGGTTTTCTTTTAATTTTCAAGCCTTGGGTCTTATGGCCTTTTCTGGCCTGATCGCATTCGTTGCCTGTATCTTTCTTCTCATTGCCTTGCAGGCCTATGCCGTTCAATTTTTTCCATCCTATATTGCCTGGCTGATTGTGGCGGGGACGGCATTGACTGTATCCGGTATTATCTATCTGGTGGCGGATCATTCAAAAAAGAAAAAAGCCTTCGTCCATAAAGTAAAAGAAGAGGTGAGCGATCATCTAAGTCCCATCGCTAAGATTCTTGAAGAACTCGCCGAACCTATAAAAGAGCACCCGGTCGCGGCTGTTGTACTGGCGGCACTTGCGGGCGTCTTGGCTGGAGATAAACTCAATAGCGATGGAACCGATTGATTTATTTTGTGTTTGATATCAATAAATTTTAGAAAGGATAAATTATATGAAGACTAAATATTTCATGCTTGCTCTACTAGCTGTTGCAACAACAGGCCTTGCCGCCTGCGAAAACACATTCCATGGTGCTGGCCGCGATATTGAGAATGCCGGTGAAAATGTTCAACACGCAGTTCCACCTAAGTGATTTAATATAAGATTGCATTTAAACCCGCCAGATAATGGCGGGTTTTTTATTATCCTTTATTCTAGGCACAAAAAAAGCCGTCTTGCGACGGCTTTTTGAGATTGAGCAATTATTGATTGTAACGATATTGCTTGGCACTTTTCGGGCTAAGGCTTGCAATATAAGCATCTCTCCATTCTTTGATATCAATGGATTTATCGCGGTTCGTATCCATTTTCAGGAAAGATCTGCCAATAAACTCTTCAGCAGACAAACCGTCATTATCTGCATCGAAACGATTGAGCATCGAAAACTCTGCGAATTCTTGTGAAGTGTATTTGGTAACATCCGCGGAACCATCATCATCAAAGTCGACCATAGTTAATTGGTTTTTTTCCAGTGGAATGACTGTTAAAACTTTTGATTTGCCGAATTCGATATTATCGATCACTTCATTGCCGTCTGTATCGAAAATATAGAATAACTTACGGCCTACTTCGCTACGCGAGAGAATGCCATCTTGATTTAAATCCATGGCCGCAAAATTAACTTTATATGTATCGGGCAAGTCTTTTTGTGTAACGGTTGTCTGTTTGGTGACAGTATCGGCATTGACTGGCGCTGCCATGAAAAGGGCCATTGTCGCAGCTCCCGCAAGCAATAATGATTTCGATTTTAAAATCTTCATAAAAATATCTCCATTTGAATAAATTGTTAGTTGGTCGAACAAACAGAAAAGGACTGTATTTGGTTCCTTTTGCAATATGAAAACACCCTGATACAGGTTGGATACAAAATTTTTCACATTCGTAACTTGGCTGAAATGGTCCTGAAACTTGAATCGACTTAACTGGATCTTGCAAACACGCAAATACGGAGAAATGCAAATGTTGTCACCATCCCATATCCTTCATATTCCTCACCCACATGTAACATCCGCTTATATCAAGCAGGATTTAGACAGCAAGCAAGCTGGCAAACAAGTTCTCGTTCTGGAAACGGCGATTGAAGTCGGTTCTGGCGAGAAAGAAGAAGACCAATATTTTGACCTGCTGGTTGACCTGCCAGAAATCAAGCAAAATGTAGAAATGCAATTCGGCGATATTTCACGCGTCGATATTCGCACTGCTACTTTCCATTAACTGCAACGGAAATCAGGCATTTGATGAGAAGTACATTATTAACAATAGAAAATATCTTCAGTTCTTCCGATAAAGTGGCGTTGTCCAATTTTATCGGAAGATTTGGGCCTGATTCATTTCTGGTGTTAATTTTCATTCTCATTGCGCCAAATCTCATTCCTTTCTTAAGCCAATTCGGCATTGCTGAATTCACGAGTGGGATGGTGTGTTTGGTTTCATTGCAGTTGATGACCGGTAAAGATATTCCCTGGCTACCGAAGAAAGTGGCAAATCGTGAAATGTCATGTGAAAGAATAGCGATTGTCGGAAATCGTGTATTTCCTGTTCTTTATAAATTAGATCTGCTGACCCAGCCAAGATTGAGAATGTTAAGTGATGTGAGGATGTATAGATTTTACGGTCTTATGTTCTTCATTCTTGCGATGCTTATTCTGTTGCCACTTCCATTCTTTAATTATGCGCCTGCCGTGGTAATTATGTTGTCAGTAATCGGTCTTTTAAGCCGTGACGGTTTTTTCCTTCTGGCGGGGCTGTCGATGTTCGCCGTTATTTTAACCGGTCTGGCATTTACCGTTGCCGCTATGATGATGTGAGGATCAATGTATATTTCACCTTATATTCAGGAGGCAATAAGTCAGCCTGTCCAAAAAATATTTAATACACCTGAAGATGTTATCTTTGATACAAAATTATCTTTGCATGAAAAAAAGAAAATTTTAAGTGGAATGGAAACGGCTTCGTCCAATAGAAAAATTCAAAAAAATTGAACTTTCCATGAGCTATGTCGTTGGCTTAATAGCAAACTGAAATCAAAGGAATAAACAATGCATAGAAACGAAATTAGAACAGAAAAAAATAATACGCTGACATTGACGCTTATAGCGATCTTAGCAGTTGTTGCAATCATCGCGGTTGTCGCTTTTAGCGGAAGCCGTCCTGCTGATACCATGGACGATTCGACAACAACATCTGCAGGCGTAGCAGATCCGTCAGTAGATGCTGCTACAACAGAGCCATCAGGATCGGCAGATACGGCGACAACCATTCAGCCTGAGACAACTCAGCCTGAATCCACAGTGATAGCGCCCGAAACCGGCAACACGACAGCCGAGCCCATTACGCCGGATACAACAACAGGCAGTACAATGCCAACCGAACCTGCCATAGTGCCCGATACAAGCGCTACAATGCCGGAATCAACGGATGGCACAATGGCACCCGATACAAGTGAAACAATCCCCGGTTCACCAAATGGAACGACTGTTCCTGACTCGACCAGCACGACCAATCCGGGCACTGCGGTACCGCCTACAACCGGCATGACATCTGAACAATAATTATCCATGAGAGGCACAAAAATGCGCCTCTCATATTATCTTAGGAGGCCCGTCTATGAAAGAAGCTGTTGGATTATTTCATGATATGGATCAATTACAACTTGCAATTAAAGAGCTGGAACGAACTGATTTTCCACGCGATGCCTTAAGTGTACTGGGCGCGGATAAAAAAGAGATCGAAAGCCGGTTTGGCGCTATGGATATAGAAACGCTGGAGGATGCGCAAGTTGATAAGGAGGCACCAGTCCGCACCGAAGAGAAAATCATAGGCTCGGGCGCAATGATAGCGGGCTCAGTATATATCGGCGCCATGGCTGTTGCACTGGCAGCGGGGGCGGTAACGATACCTGCCATAATCACGGCTGCCGTTATCGGTGGTGCTGGCGGGGGCGCCATTGGTGCTGTCTTAACAAAAATAATGGGTGATCATTACAACGCAAGTATAGAAGATCAGATTAAAAAAGGCGGCCTATTGCTGTGGGTTAGAACGACAGATCATGTAAAAGAAGAGAAAGCTTGTGAAATATTAAGCCGCTTTGGCGCAGACCATGTTAAAATTCATGAGATATAATAAAGTTCCCTTACTAGAGCTAAATTTCGTCTATAGACGATAAATTTATTAAGAAACAATTGCCCATTTTATACCAAAAGGTATTATAATAGTTCATTAGCTTTCCTTGCATTGAACGGTATCGGCATGCCTAATATTAAATTTTCAATCAAAACGAATCTATTGGCTATTATAGGAATTTTAAATTTCTTTATCGCCATGCTTGTGGGCTTCAATCTATATCAGTCATGGCATCAGCATAAAGCCGCTGTATCATTAAGCGAAAATCTGGTTACAAGCAGTCTTTTATATAATGCCGAGAAATTCTTGTCGTCGGAGAGAGGCACGGCAGTCTCCGTTCTTTATGCGCCGCCTGAAGTTTCCGGTAGTTTGATGCAGGAATTGCTCCGCAGTCGTAAGAACGCCAATTCATACCTCGATGAAGCCTTGGAGAGGCTGGCGGCAGAAGATAGAGATGATTTGAAAGCTCCGATCCAGAAGGTGCGCGAAAGTTATGGGCGGTTGCAAAAACTGCGCCGCAATCTTGATACGGCTTTAATGCTCCACACCGCATCGATGTTGAATAAAGGCAAGGACAAGCTTTCTTTACCGGATCAGTTTTTTGATGCAGACACTGATTTGATTATCAAAATCGACGATTTGATTGAAATTTATAATCGTCCCTATAATTTGGCGAATCCGGGTGCAGCGCGCCTGATTAGGTTCACCCATTTGATTTGGAACATTACAGAATATGCAGGGCGTGAATACGCCATGATCGGAAAACTCATTGCCGGTAACGAAAAGATGTCGGCTATTGAACAGGAAAATCTTCAAAGCTGGCGCGCCAGAGTTCAATATGGTTGGGAGCTTGCTCATGGTGCGCTGGCTAATAATGCATGGCGCGAGCAAGTTGCGCCGGCAATGGATGAAGCTGAAAGCCAGTATTTTACTACTTTTGATAAATTAAAAGACATGTTTTATTTGCCCAAGAAAAGAAACGGGACAAATATTTATCCGGTCACAGTTGAGACGTGGCTGGAAGTTGCCTCTCAGGCCGTTGCGTCTTTACATCAGTTGAATGATGATGTGCTAAGTTTTAACAAAGCTTATATCGAAAGTGTGAAGGCCGATTCAGAAAGAAAAATATTATTTAGTCTCCTCCTTTTTGCGGCAGTTATTCTCATTAGTTATTATTCCTGGAAAATCATAACCCAGAGGGTCTTGCTGCCAGTCGATCAAATGGCAGATACTTTATATAAGGCGACCAAGGGCGAAAGATTTTCTATTCCTGATATTAAAATTCGCAATGATGAGATGGGTAAGCTCATTACAGCGCTTAAGGCATTTCAGGAAAATGCGCGCGAGCTGGAAGAAGAGCGTGATAAAGCGAAGGCTGCGAATAATGCCAAGAGCGAATTTTTGGCTAATATGAGCCATGAGATCAGAACTCCGATGAATGTCGTGATCGGGCTGACAAATATTCTGGCCAGCTCCAAGCCGCTGACTGACAAGCAAAGAGAGTTTATCAAAACTCTTCAGCTCAGTGCGGAATCTTTATTATCAATCATCAACGATCTCCTGGATATCAGTAAAATCGAAACCGAAAAATATGAACTGGAAGCCATTCCCTTTAGTCTCACGTCTTTGGTTGAAGAGATAGTAACAATCATGTCGGTCAAGGCAGAAGAGAAGGGGCTTGAATTCAAAGTCGATCTCAGCGGAATCGAAGGTAAGGAATTTCTCGGCGATCCGACGCGTATTCGCCAGATACTTACCAATCTTTGCGGGAATGCAATCAAGTTTACCGAAAAAGGCTATATAGCGCTTAAAGTACAAGGCTTTACCAATGCCTCGACAGGAATGGAAGATCTCTATCTGTCGGTAGAAGATACAGGAATAGGAATAGCGCCGGAAAAGATATCAACGATTTTCGAAAAATTCACGCAGGCCGATACGAGTATCAATCGTAAATATGGCGGAACAGGCTTAGGCCTGACGATCACAAAGACATTGACCGAAATGATGGGCGGCAATATCAGCGTGGAAAGCTACCCAAGCAACGGAACGGTATTTACGGTTTTTCTGCCCATACGATTACACGCGGTCTACGAAGCTGTATCTGCAGAACCTAAAGAGTATTCCGCTCATTTTAATCCCGATACCAAAAGGAGCGTGGCGATCAACGATAATGCCTGCGTTCTGTTGGTCGAGGATTATCAGCCCAATGCCTTGGTGGCGGGTCTCTATCTGGAACAGTTCGGTTTCAATCACGACGTGGCGGAAAACGGCATGATCGCCTTAAGAAAAGTGAAAGAGAAAGATTATCATGCGATTTTGATGGATGTTCAAATGCATGGGCTGGACGGATATCAAACGACGCAGGAGATCCGAAAATTTGAAAAAGAGATGCACAAGCCCCGTATCAAGATAATCGGTATGACGGCGCATGCGCTGCCTGGGGATCGCGAGCGTTGCATAGATGCTGGCATGGATGATTATCTTTCCAAACCATTCAATCCTGATGATCTGCGGGAGAAACTCTCGGGCTCTCGCAAAAAAGCCGAATAAAAAAGAGCCCTTTCGGGCTCTTTTAAATTGGAATTAAAATTATTTTAGAAGCGCTTACTTAGCGTAAACAACAATCTTGCTTTATCTTCGTCTTCCGTTTGCGGTGCGCGGGTCAGGGGGAATGCCAAAAGAGCCCCGGCATTGATCTCCATCGGCAAATCCATGCGGACGCCGAACCCGGCAGAAGCGAGAGAGTCAATTTTCTGGGCGCTTGTGGTTGCATCTTGGTTCCAGACGCGGCCAACATCATAAAAGCCGAACAATTGGTAGCTTTCCAGATAAGGAAGTTTATATGGCTCTGTCCATTGCAATTCGACTTTACCGGCAACGCCGTCATCACCGATGATTTCTGATGGATCATAGCCGCGGCCATAGCTAATACCGCCGACGCCGAATTCTTCAGATGAGTACAAAGGAGAATTAGAAAGCTGTCCGGTGACGCCGAGGAGAACGTTGACCGATCCATAAATGCGCTGCAGACGCTGCAGTTCGGCATTTACCTTATAAAAGTCCGGCTCTGCCTCAAGGCGCGAGAGATTTGGCGCGTTTTCCTGGCTGGAGCCAAAAACATCGACGCCGTGCGATACTTCGATATCGGCGATGTTGTAACCGATGCCGAATAATGTATCGACAGCTTCGGCGCGCGCGCCAACGCGAAGGGCGCGAATGCGGTCTTTACGGGTTTCTTCCAAATCATTATCGGATTCAACATTGCGGTAATCAAACGTCGCGCGGCCCGTTAAATTCAGAGCGCGGGAGCGAATAAAGGGGTGACGGACAGTCACGCCAAGCAAGTCGGACCGCCCATCGACATCGAATTGTTTCAAATCAAAACCCGGGGAGGTTAATGTTTTGCTACCGAAAATTTCAAAGCTGGTGCCGTAATCAAAAATCGGCTGCAGGTAATTCAAACCGATATAGGCAAGTTCAGGATCGAGCCCGTCCATGGGCGTTGCCACCGCTTGAGCCGTAATTTTTTCATTCAAACCAAGAAGCGAATTACCGCTGGCGACGGCGGTTACCTGCGTAGGTCCTAAATAACGGCTGCCGTAATTATCGATGCCGAGTAGCGCGTCGAAATTGTCGTGCTCTGTGATAACTGTCATATCTGCGGCACCGGTTTGTGTCGGAGACGGACTTAAGACGCCGCGGGCGGTGACGCCCGGCAGATCGTTAATCAGCAGCATCCAGCGTTCGAGATCTTTAACGTTGGTCGCGCCTTTATTCATTTTAATCTTCGATGCGTAGCTACGGATCAGGCTGCCATCATCTCTGCCCTGAACAGTTACTTCGCTGACATAGCCTTCGACAACCTGAAGTCGGGCCGTGCCGCCCTCAATGGTTTGAGGAGGGACGACTATTTGAGTTAGAATATAACCGTCATTGCGGTACTTGCGGGTGAGATCGCCGGCAATCCCATAGAGATCGGCCAGCGATATTGTCTGACCGATTTTGTCGGCATAAACAGGCCTCAAATCCGCTTCGCTGTATGTTGTTACGCCATCAAGTTGCAAATTCTGCAAAGTGAACGTAACTTTTTCCGCACCTGCCGGAGCATCCTGAATTTTAATTTCTTTCACTTCGATACGCGGTGAAAGATTGGCGGAGTTATCGGGTGTCAGAATTTGTTGCTGCTCGACGCGGCCCGCAGAGGCGCTGCCAACGGCGGCGTCCGGCACCTGAGCTTGTGCATATCCGGAAAAGCCAGTGGCTACAGCGCAAATAGTCAATGCAGTCGTGCGCATTAGAAATGTATTTCTCATAAGAGAATCCCCTGATTATGCAAAATTTATGATTAAACTTCGGACGAATATATACTGCATCATTTTTAATATAGAAAGGGGCGTTTGGAAAGAAGCAAAGGGGGTGAGACAAATTAAATACAGGTACTTACATTAGAATAAATAAATATTATCAGTGGTTTATGCCTCTGGGTAGACTATATTAAGCTCTAGATTTCAAAAGAACCGCATGTTTCAATCGAAAAACGATTTAAGTTAATTATAGATGCCGCCAGAGACGACATATTTTAATACGAATAACGAAGTTTTGTATTTAAGCGGTACATGGACGCTGGATCATGCCGAAAAAATCGTTGCCGAGTCGGCGAAGAGGCTTGAAACGGCTAAATTTCTAAAAATAGATTCAAGCCGCATCGAAAAGATCGATAGCTGGGGTGCGTATTTCCTTAAAAAAATCACTGCCAACTCGGGTGCGGTGAGTGATGTCACGCCGGAGCAAAAGAAACTTCTCGATTTTATACCGGAAGTAAAAAAGCTTCCAACAGAGAATGGCGAGAAATTCTCCCTCCATGTCGCGATGGAAGCTGTCGGCCAGAAAACCCTTAATTCCCTGAACGAAGTGTTTGGCGTTTTAAGTTTTATCGGCCAAACCAGTATCCGACTCTTTAAAAATATCGGCAATCCGCGTGCGTTTCGTTTTCATTCCATTATTCGTCATATCGATGAAACAGGATTAAAAGCCGTGCCGATTATCGCGCTGCTTGCCATCCTGACGACGATGGTAATTTCCTATCAGGCAGCGACGCAATTACAGAAATTCGGCGCGAATATTTTTACCATCGATCTGACAGTTATATCGCTTCTGAGAGAAATGGGCGTTCTTATAACGGCAATCATGGTGGCGGGGCGTTCAGGCAGTGCCTTCGCAGCAGAGATTGGTGTTATGAAACTGCGTGAAGAGGTGGATGCGCTGCGCACAATGGGTATGGATCCATTTGAAGTGCTGGTACTGCCGCGCGTTCTAGCCTTGATGATTTCCCTTCCAATCTTGACCTTTATTGCCGACATAGTCGGCTTAATGGGCGGCAGTATCATTTCCATGGCGCTTTTGGATATTCCGCTCGATCAATATATCGACCGCGTGCAATCGGTTGCCAAACCTACGATGTTTTTTGTCGGTATGGTGAAAGCGCCGGTTTTCGCTTTTATCATTGCCATCGTCGGTACCTATCAGGGCATGAATATTTCAGGCTCGGCGGAAAGCGTCGGTAAATTGACGACCGTATCCGTCGTACAATCGATTTTCCTTGTTATCATGGCCGATGCGTTTTTCTCGATCCTTTTCGCACAGATGGGGCTATAAGATGACGGCCCCAAATCATAAAATAATCGAAGTTAAAAATTTGGTGACCCAATTTGGCAAGCAGGTCGTGCACGATCATCTTGATATCGAGTTGAATCAAGGCGAGATTCTCGGCCTTGTCGGCGGTTCCGGTTCGGGCAAATCCGTACTCCTTCGCAGCATGATCGGGCTGATCCGTCCGAAAGAAGGCAGTATTAAAATCGATGGTATCGAAATCGACGGCGAACAGAAAGACGAGCTGACAAAAAGCTGGGGTGTTTTGTTCCAGAATGGTGCGCTTTTCTCAGGGATGAGCGTCATCGATAATATTGCTCTGCCGATCCGCGAACATTACGACCTGCCCGAAGACATGATCATGGAACTGGCGGCGTCAAAGCTTCAAATGGTGGGATTAAAGCCGGAAGACGGCGCCAAGATGCCGTCACAAATTTCCGGCGGTATGTCTCGGCGGGCAGGGCTTGCAAGGGCGCTGGCTCTCGATCCGTCCGTTTTATTTCTGGACGAGCCGACAGCAGGACTGGATCCGATAGCGGCGTCATCTTTCGACGAACTTATTTTATCTTTGCGCGATATTCTGGGTGTCGCGGTGTTAATTATCACCCATGATCTTGATACTTTGGTATCGATCTGCGACCGTATCGCCATGCTGGTCGATAAAAAAATTACAACAGGGGTATATCAGGAACTAAAAGACCTCGACCACCCTTGGATACATGAATATTTCAATGGCCCGCGCATGCGCGCCGCGTTACAAGACAAAGAAGAAGTGGCAGCCGTTTAAATGGAAAAAAATTCGCATTATTTTATCGTCGGGGTTTTTGTCAGTATCGCCTTTTTTGCGCTGATCGTCTTCGTCATCTGGCTCACCGGCACGCATGATGGCAAGAACTACAATCGCTATACGGTTTATTTTAGAGACGCGGTCAGCGGTCTTCAGGAGGGGGCGGCGGTGCAATATCGCGGTATCGCCGTCGGTCGTGTTCGTCATGTGCGCCTGTCTTCCCAGCAATCGGAACTCATCAAGGTGGATATCGAAGTGGCGGAAGAAACGCCGATCACCGGCAATACCGATGCCTCGCTGGCGACACTTGGTGTGACGGGCCTTGCCTTTATCAACCTGACGACCCCGAACGACGATAAAACGGCGCCACGCAAAGTTGAAGGCGAAAAATATCCGGTAATCGAGGGTAAAGGGACACAGCTCAGTAAACTTTTTCAAGACGTGCCGCAGATCAGCAAGCAAATTCTCGAAATGAGCGAAAAGATGAATTCTATTCTCAACGAACAGAATGTCGAGAATTTGAACAAGAGTTTCGCCAATATAGAACGCTTGAGCCGCGACCTGAACGGGCTCTTGACCGATCAAAATGTCGCGAATGTATCGAGATCACTGGAAAATATTGCAGAGGCCAGCGAAAATGTCGATGACATCGTAGCCAGATTTAATCATACGGCCGACCAGCTGGATAAGACGGTCAATAGCATCAATGATGTAGTCACGCGCAACAAAGGAAATATCGACCGCTTTGCTGGTGACGGGCTCGGCCAGATTACCGAGATGACAAGGGAGACGAAAGACATGGCGCGGGCCATGCGCCGCCTTGCCGATAAGCTGGAACAAAATCCTTCCCAAATTATTTATAAGCCGAGTTATAGCGGCGTGGAGATTGCGAAATGAAAAAACTGATACCAGCGTTATGTGCAGCTATATTATTAAGCGGCTGCGCTTCGACTTTCCTGAAATCTGACGAAGCGCCGGTCGCGATCTATTCCCTGCGTCCTATGGATAAAGTCGAAATCTTAAGCGCAGGAAGCCAGAGCCTGTCAAAAGTACTCGAAATACAAAGGCCGTCACTGCCACCGGGGTTTGATACGGCGCGAATCGGTATGTACTTGGAGAATGGGCGTCGCCTTGATTATTACGCTGCCGCTAAATGGCCGACCGCTCTTGATGAAACACTGCAGGAATTTACGGCTCAAAACGCCCGTAAGACTTTTCCAAACTTGATCGTGATCAATCCGGGCTCCGGCGTCGATGCGGATTATCTGCTTCAGATTAAGGTGAATGATTTTCAACCGGTCTATGCATCGGCAGCGCAAAATGCGCCGCTTCTGGTGGCAAGTATAAGCTTTACGCTGCTGGCATTGCCGGAGGAAAATATCGTTACAAGCTTCACGGTCGAACAACAGGTGCAGGCAGAGGCGAATAATCTCGGCGTGATTACGGCTGGGCTCGAAACACTCCTTCAATCCGTCGAGCGCAAAGCTTTTGAAACAATTGCCGAACATATTAAATAATATCAGATGCTTTCCCCGCGAAAGCGGGGATCTAGGCTAGGCTCTTACTTCAGATCCCCGCTTTCGCGGGGAAAGCACAGATGTTAAACCCAGCCTTTAAGTTCGTTAGAAATAATATCTTTGAAAACAGCAATCCCTGCCTCGCTCGCGTTCAGGCATGGAATATAGGTAAAATTCTCCCCGCCGTTTTCCATGAAGGTTTCGCGCAGGCGTATATTCAGTTCTTCCAACGTCTCGATGCAATCCGACACGAAGCCCGGCGAAACGACGGCGATATTTTTAACACCGCTTTTGGCCAGTTTCTCAACGGTTTCATCGGTATAGGGTTTGAGCCATTCCGCCGCCCCAAAACGCGATTGAAAAGTTGTGTGAAATTGGTCCTGAGAAAACCCGAGTTTCTCACGGATCAAGCGACCCGATTTGACGCAGAAACAATGGTAAGGGTCACCCTCCATCAAATAACGCTTTGGCAGTCCATGGAAGGAGGCGATCACTGCGTCGGGCTTCCAATTGAGCGTATTGATGTGCGCGTCTATCGAATTGGCAATTGCGTCGATATACACGGGATTATCGTGATAAGTTGGAACCGTACGAATGGCGGGCTGGCGTTTCAATGTTTTCAAATAATCGAAAGCTTTGTCGAACGCTGTGGCATTTGTTGCGGCGCTATATTGCGGGTAAAGCGCAAAAAGCAAAATTTTATCGCAGCCCTGATCGGTAAGGGTTTTGATCTTGCTGGCAATCGACGGGTTGCCATAGCGCATCGCCCAGTCGCACACGACGTCCGGTTTGGTCTCGGCAAGCCATTGCGAAATCTTTTCATTCTGCTCCCGCGTCATCGTGGTGAGCGGCGATTCATTCTTTTCGTTATTCCAGATCATTTTATAGGCATGGCTGCTGGAAAACGGGCGGCGCGGCAGGATGAATAGCTGTAGGATGATCTGCCATGGAAGTTTGGGCAGATCGATCACCCGCGGATCGGACAGGAATTCCTGAAGATAGCGGCGCACTGACCAGTAATCGGTCGCGTCCGGTGTGCCAAGATTAATCAAAACTACGCCGACTTTCGGTTTTTTGATGGCGGGGTGCTCTGGGGGAATTTGAATGTCGGGCATTAGAAGTTTTTACCTTATCTATCAACAAGCGCAAGAGAGGATTGGCACATGCCGCGAATGGAGACTTCACCCGTATAATTGCCGAATAAGACATGGCCCGGCGCGGCGCACCAGCCCTGTCTTAATTCCCCCAGCGTTTCACGCAATTCGGCAGAATATAGTGGAATGGCGTTTTCCCATCTTGAAATATGAGAGGACAGGAAATCGCCTTTGAAGCCGAGAATACGAGCCAGTTCCGAGCGCATGATGTTTTCGATCTCCTGATCAGAGGCATTTAAAATATCAGGATTGACCGTTCCGCCCATCATGACCGTCATCGAAATGAAATCCTTTTCGGCCCGATGATCGAAGGTCGAGGAATTAAACAATATACCGAGAATTTTTTTGTCTTCACCGCGTGCATTTAAAACGCCGATGCCATCCAGTTTCCTGATGTCGGTTTTTTTGACAAAGGCCGTTACCGATACCATTGGCGCATATTTGATATGGGCAAGCCTATCGGAGCCGATCAATTGCCCCGCAATTTGTGCAGGCGTGGAAATAATCAGATTAGCGGCGATAGGCAATATTCGGAGATCGCTGTTAAAAGCTATGTTTCCATTTGGATGTTTCTCGATGAAATCCGTTAGTTTCTCAATAAGGCCGCTCATGCCATAGCTGGGCGCAATGACGACAGATTTTTCCGCCGGTGTTTTATTCCTGAAAACTTTATCGACTAATGTCTTATCTTTCGGAATGGTCAGGCGGGGAAAGGCAAGCTGCTGATCAAGCTCTTCCGGCTCTGCCGCATAAATCCCATGGGCGAGAGGCGCTATCGCGTTATCGACCGCGCCGGGTCCGACATGCGCCTTGGTCCAGTCGGCGAGCGTCAAGTAATCACCGTCGGATTTTTTGAAACCAGCATAGCAGCCTGCCGTAAACATCTCCCATAAAGAAAGCGGATTACCTTTAAGCTTGCCATCGCGCAGGATAAATTTTTTCTTCGTCTTGGCGGAGACGTAATCCAGTTTCAGTTCATCAAATAATTTAAAAATCTCGAAAGAGCTGCGGATGGAATGGGCGGCAAGTTCCGCAGGGCCATAAGGTGTTTGTTTTGTGGCAATCAAGCCGCCGGTACGATCCGATTTTTCATGAATGGTAACATTATATCCGGCGTTCAGCAGGCGGTAAGCGCTAAGAAGTCCGGCATAGCCTGCGCCGATAATTGTTACTTCTCTAACGTCTGTATTTAGGCGCCCGAGCATCAAATCGTCCGGCTGTAAATGCGGGAGCCCGGCTTTTGGCGTTGCAGCCGCGCATCGAACGCCATGCAGATATTGCGGATAAAGGGTTTGCCGTCTTCTTTGAGACGCACAACGCCGTTTTCCATCTCGATTAGGTTATCATTCACGGCTTCTTCAAGGCGAGATTTTAATCCAGACAGAAACGGGTTTTCATCATCCCATTTTGTTTCAAACTGCGTCATCATCTCGAGAATATGCTTACGGATGTATAAATCTTCTTCAGTTAAAATATGACCCTTGGCGATCGGCAGTTTCCCTTGCGCAACGATATCTTGATATACCTTGATATCTTTCTCATTTTGGATGAATGCCGTCCATGAATCCGAGATCGATGAGCAACCCAGACTGATCAGCGGTGAAACATGTCCCGGGACATAGCCCATAAAGTTTCTGAACAGATTTTTATTTTCGGCAGCGGCAAACAGATTGTCATGCGGCAGGGCAAAATGATCCATGCCGATCTCTTGGTAACCGGCATCTTCCAGCATGCGGCGGCCCAGTTCATAAAGTGCGCGCTTTTCGTCGCCCGAAGGTAAATCCGCTTCGGTAAAGCCGCGCTGGCCGGTATTTTCTAACCACGGCACATGGGCATAGGCGTAAAAAGCAATGCGGTCAGGCTTTTGCGCGATTACATGTTTGAATGTATCTTCGATGCTGGAGAGTTTTTGTTTCGGCAGACCATAAACCATATCGAAATTGATACTCGTGTAACCCATATCGCGCGATGTTTGCATCAGCTTTGCTACCATTTCCACCGATTGCTCACGGTGAATGGCTTTCTGCACGGCAGGATCGTAATCCTGAATGCCAAGGCTTAGACGTTTAAAGCCAAGATCGTAAAAAGCTTGAAGATGGTCGTCGCTTGTGACGCGCGGATCGGCTTCGAAAGAAAGCTCTGCATTGGGCAGAAGGTCAATATCGAACAGGAAAGGCTCTAATAGTAATCTTAATTCGTCCGGCGACATAAAAGTCGGAGTGCCGCCACCGATATGAATTTCCGATACCGGCAAACTGTTGCGTTTCAAGCGGGACTTATAAATCTCCCATTCTTGGTGAATTGCCTTGATATAAGGCATGGAACGTTCGTGTTTGCGCGTGATGATACGGTTACAGGCGCAAAAAGTACAAAGCGCTTCGCAAAATGGAATATGCAAGTAAAGCGCCGCGCCATGGCCAATAGAAATACTTTTATTAAGTTCAGCACCTAAATGCGCAATCCATTGATCTTCGCTCGGTGTCGTGTCCCAGCACGGCACGGTCGGATAACTGGTATAGCGCGGGCCTTGCACATCGTATTTTTTGAGAAGGTCTTTCAGCATTACCAACTCCGCTTCCGCAATTCGGCGATAAAATTCCGGACATTTTGCTCTTTTGCCTGAGGCGTCACGCCATGACCCAGCCCGGCAATCCAGCCTTTCCGGCTATCTTTTGGCAAGGATTGAATTTCATCGAAATAATTTTGAATTTTTTGAAGGCAATCTTGTTCCGGCAATGTCAGCCAGTCAGGATCGAAATTTCCCTGCAAAGCGAAATCCTCCGAATATTCCTGTAGTGCGGCGGTCATATCTTGACGATGATCGACACCAAGAACGGTGATTGGTAAACCGTCCAATAATTCCCAATATTCCGCGCCAATATTCTGACCGTAATAAATTACTGGCATATCGGGGCAGGCAGATTTAAACGCGGTGAGGAGTTTTGTGAGATAAGGCAGATAGATGTTTTGATAATCCTCAACCGAGATATCTCCGGCACAAGAATCAAAAATTGCCATGACGTCCGGTCTGGCCTGCGCCTGCGAAATCATATTGGCGGTAAGAACCGGCAGTAGCTGATCCATGAATCCGGCAAAGCGTCCGTCTTTCAAACCTAGGCGGGCATCGGTCAAATCAGTTTTATGCGTTCCATGTACGGCAAAGACATATAATGTCAGCGGTGAGCCGACAAACCCGATCAGGCTTTTGGTTTTTGGTAAGACTGCACGTGTCAGCGTCAACGCCTCGGCCTGAAAATCAAGTTTCGAAATATCCGGCTTGATATAGCGATTAAGATCATCCAGCGTTTTTAGGTGAAAACCAAGTTTTGGCCCCGGTGCGAATTCCAGTGGCGTGCCCATGACTTCAAGCGGGAATAAAATGTCCGAAAATAAAATGGCTGCATCTAAGTCGAAATCGTTGATCGGCCCCATCGCAACTTCCGCCGCCAGTTTCGGGTCCTTGCATAACTCTTCGAATGTATGCGTTTGTTTCATACCCTGATAATGGGAATGGTAACGACCAGCTTGGCGCATCATCCATACGGGCGGCGTTCCATCATTTTCGCGTTTAAGTGCTTTTAAGAAATTATTGGGCATTCAGTTTTTCGGCCACTTCCAACGCAGCATAAGTTAAAATTCCATCGGCGCCAGCGCGGCGGAAACACATCATCATTTCCATCACGGCTTTATCGTAGTCAAGAGCACCGGCCTGCGCTGCATATTTCAACATCGCGTATTCGCCGCTGACATTATAAGCAAAAGTCGGCAAGGCGAATTCACGCTTCACGCGGGAGACGATATCGAGATAAGGCAGGCCCGGCTTGACCATGACCATGTCGGCGCCTTCGTTAATATCCTGCGCTACTTCACGCATCGCTTCATCTGAATTGGCAGGGTCCATCTGATAAGTTTTACGATCGCCTTTTTGCAAGCTACAGCCTGCCGCCTGACGAAACGGGCCGTAAAAGACGGAAGCGTATTTAGCGGCATAGGCGAGGATGGCGGCGTGTTTATGCCCTGACTGGTCGAGAGCTTGTCGGATTGCGCCGACTTGTCCGTCCATCATTCCGGATGGCGCGAGGATGTCGGCTCCGGCATCGGCTGCGATAATGGCCTGACGAGCAATATTTTCGATCGTTGCGTCGTTATCGACATGACCATGATTATCGATCGGCCCGCAATGCCCATGATCTGTATATTCGCAAAAACATAAATCGGCCATGATCAAAAGGTCCGGCGAAGTATCTTTGGCGCGTTTGATCATACGGTCGAGAAGGCCGCCTTTTTTCATCGAGTCCGAACCAGTATTGTCCTTGTTGCGCGATACGCCGAATAACATGACAGAACCAATACCGAGTTGGTCCGATTGCCTGATGACCGCTTCCATCGATTGTTCTGTTTCGCGGTAAACGCCGGGCATAGAAGATACGGGCGTACGCTCGTCCAGACCTTCTTCGACAAAAATCGGTAAGGTTAAATGCTCGGGTGCAAGCTGGGTTTCACGCACGAGGCGGCGCATGTTTTCCGACGTGCGAAGACGGCGCATACGGTTTGGAAGAACGAAATCTGCTTTAATTTTTTCGTCTGTTGGAAGGGCGTGAATTTTGTTTTGTGCCATCATCGATCCACCTGTACATCGCGTCTATATTCGGAAAAACATATAACGGCTCCACGCCTTGTGCAGCAAGTATTTCTGCCGTCTTACCGGGGCCGCAGGCATGCATTTGTGGATAGGCGACTGGTAGTACATGGTGCAGGGCTTCATACTGGCTGGCGCTCGCCCACCATATAATATCGGCATTTTGCAGGGTTTTGACGAGATTTGGCGATAATTCCTTGCCTTGATGCGAATAAGTCGCAATGAAATTTCCTTCATTCCATGTATCTTCAGCATGTTCGTGCGACAATATGTCCCAAGACTTGAGCGGCGGTAATTCGAGCACGCGGGACGTTAATGTCGGTACGATAAATTCAAATCCGAAACTATCCGCGCAGCCTTCTATCCAATAGCCTTTCGAGGCCAGCTTGAACCAGCTTTTGACGCCGCTAACCCAGATATGTTTGTCCTTTGCAACGCCCTTTGGAAAGGCGCGCGTATGCGCAACGAAGACGGCGGATGATTTGACGGGTTCATGCTTGATATCTTCATGCACGAAGATGCCATCGGCAAAATCATGGCCGTTCCAGATTTCTTTTTGTCCTTTGTAAACAGGCGGCATCCAGTGCAGGCCGGATATATCCTTGCCGTCTTTGTTCTTGCCTTTGATCAGGAGAATATTTTCGTCGATATTCGGTAGCTTCAAAGACACAACGCCAAAACGCTGATGACACCCGCCGCCATTCATGGTCAGGATTTCATATTCCGCATCGACGGCTTTTTCCGTTGCGACATGATTGAGGGATTTAAAAATATCTAATATGTCTTTCCGCGCAGATAGTGTCTCGATGCAAACCGTTCCCTGACCCGGCGCGGGCGGGCAAACAGTGACAGGTACGATCATGCGCTTGAGGCCATTCAAAAAGCGCGTAATTTCTTCATGCGCTTCATTGTCATTATACAGGCGCTCTAGGCCTGCCAGTGCCAAGACAATCCCGTCAAGATTTTGCTCTGGGTTCAAAAGTTTTGAAATACGCGTATTGGCGTTGCCGCGAATGGCAACCAATTCAATCTCTGGTATGGGCCCCAATAGTGGCAATGCTTTTTGCAGGAATGACGGGAGAAGTTCGGCGCGGCGCGGCGCAGAGGTACCGATAACAATTTTTTGTCCTGTTTTTAATCGTTCTTCTATATCGGGATGGAAAAGAACGATGTCATGAATATCATCGCGTGGTAAAAGCGCAGCGCGGGAAATACCATCGGGGCGCTGCGTGCCGAGATCTTTGAGCGAATGAACCGCGCAATCAATCTTACCTTCCAGTAAATGATCGTCAATTTCCTTGCTAAAAATCCCGATCGTGTTCATCTGTGGCAAAGGTGTCGTCTTATCCTTATCGCCGATAGGCACAATGCCGACCATCTCTGTCTCAATGTCAGGATAATGTTCTTTTAAAAGCCTTGCGACGGTTTTTGCCTGAGCCATGGCCATCAGGGAAGTGCGGGTACCAATGCGTATTTTCATGAAATTCTAAGCGCTCGCTGCCATTTTCGGGGCAGGAATAAGTTGCAGGGAATGGGGAGATAAAGTTTCAAAAACATTGACCAAAGCACGGACAAGTTCGTCCATGTCGTGATCCGTGTGATAAGGGGAAGGGGTGAGGCGCATGCGCTCCGTTCCCCAATCGACGGTCGGATAATTCAGCGGCTGAACATATATATTATGGGTGTAAAGAAGCATTTCCGTCATCTTGCGGCATAAATTTGCGTCATTCACCATAACGGGAACAATGTGTGTCTGCGTATCAAGAATAGGAATGCCAGCGTCCTTCAATTTTGCTTTTAACCGTGCGGCGCGGTGTTGGTGAAGTGTGCGAATATCCTGATCCTGTTTTAAAATACGGATGCTTATTTTCGCCGCTGCACAGATGGCGGGAGGGATTGAAGTTGTAAAAATAAAACCGGAGCCGTAACTACGGATACAATCGACAATATCGTTTGAGGCGGCGATGTAACCGCCGACCACGCCGAACGCCTTGCCCAACGTGCCGTTAATAATGCTGATGCGATGGCTTAACTCATCGCGTTCTGCTACACCGCCGCCGCGAGGTCCATACATGCCGACGGCATGCACTTCGTCGAGATAGGTGAGGCATCCGAATTGGTCCGCCAGATCACAGATTTCCTTGATCGGGCTGATATCACCATCCATGGAATACACGGATTCAAAGACGATTATTTTAGGCTTGGACGGATCGGCATCGATCAGCAATGATTTTAAATGCGCCACGTTGTTGTGTTTAAAAATTCTCTTCTCGCATCCACTTTGCCGAATGCCCTGAATGATCGAGGCATGATTTTTTTCGTCGGAGAAATAAATTGCATCCGGTAATAACTGGCCGAGCGTCGCCAGCGAGGTCTGGTTGGCGACATAGCCGGAGGAGAAAACTAGAGCTGCTTCCTTGCCGTGCAGATCGGCGATCTCTTTTTCAAGCAATATATGCTCATGCGTTGTGCCGGAAATATTTCGCGTGCCGCCTGCGCCCGTGCCATAGGTTCTCGTGGCTTCACGCATCGCCTCAATCACATCCGGATGATGACCCATGCCGAGATAGTCGTTGCTGCACCAAATCGTGACATTGCTTTCCGCGTAATCGCAGGGGCGGTGCACGGCTTTCGGGTAACTGCCGACCACGCGCTCAAGATCGGCAAATTTACGATAATTGCCCTTGTCTTTAAGCGCTTGAATCTTTTCCTGAAAATGATCTTCGTATGGTGTTTTCATGTCTGTCCGGCATACTCCTTTTTAGCCCATGAGAACAAGCGACACTTTGACGCGCTTTTACCTTGAAATAAGACGAAAACTGTCCCATAATTTTTTTGTTAGGCTTCACCGAGAAAAGCCACGCCGTTTTTCGGTCATCCCCAAGGAAAACCAGAGGGGACAATCACCATCAAACCCCCACTCCTCGCATGCCTGCGCCCGCCTTCGGGCTTGCGCGCTATGGCACGTTGAAAAGGCATGCATCCGCCCCCGTTAAAATTCAGGAAGTTCGCAAACTATCCTCTAATAAACTCCGCGGTCTCTGCGTCTCTGCGGCAAAAAGCTCCCCTGTCTAAAAAACGTAGCGTTCAAACTAGTTAGAATGACGTTCAAACTATATAAAAGTTAATTTTCAACGTGGAGTTTCAGAGTGTTCTCTACTCCGCGTCGTCTGTGTGATGTTCCTTAAAATATACGAGCAAACTGAGAGACTCCCCCTTAAGTCGTTGAAAATTGCTCCATTTGTCCGTGACTGGTTATTTGCATAATTTGGTTTTGATTTTCTGTGCCAAATACCTTAAGAAGCCAGATCGGTAAAGGATTTCAATTTGGCTTCAGAACTACTCCTCAGCGTGCAGGATGCAAAAATTTCATTCGGCAATCATGTGCTGTTCGAAAACCTGACTTTTAACGTCCATCATGGCCAGAAAATTGCGCTCGTAGGCCGAAATGGCTGCGGCAAGAGTACATTGATGAATATCGTCACTGGCAATCGTGAGCTGGATGAAGGCAAACGCATCCAGATGCAGGGTGTCACTATCGGGTATCTCCAGCAGCAGATCAAAGCTAAAGAAGGTCAGACTGTTTACGCCTATGTGTTCGAACAATTATCTGAAGAAGATAAGCACTTGCTCGAATATAAAGTCGAGCTGGTCCTGGAACCACTTGATCTCGATCCGAAAGCGTTGATGACGACTTTATCTGGTGGCCAGCTCCGCCGCGCCGCGATTGCGAGGGCGCTTGTCGAAGACCCCGATATTTTGCTTCTCGATGAGCCGACCAACCACCTTGATCTTGAAATCATCGAATGGCTGGAAAATTACCTGAAAGGCTTCCGCGGCGCGATTGTCTGCGTGAGTCACGATAGAACTTTTCTTGCCAATATCACGGATAAAATTTTCTGGCTGGATCGTGGCAATTTACGCGTCTGCTCACGCGGGTTTAAATTTTTTGATGAATGGTCATCGGGATTGCTGGAGCAGGAAGCAAGAGAACTGCAAAACCGTAAAAATCTTGTAAATATTGAAGTTGATTGGGCCAGTCGCGGCGTTCCTGCAAGACGCAAACGCAATGTGCGCCGGCTGCAATTGATGAAGGAAGCCCGCGACAAGCTGCTGCGCGATCAACATTCCTATAACCGCGTTGTATCGAAAATTAAAGTCGGTGAAATGAAAGTTGAAGAATTTTCTTCAAAAATCATTACTGAGTTTATTAAAGTCGGGAAACATTTTACATCCGAAGAAGGTGTTAAAAAGACCGTTCTCGACGGCTTCAGTATGCGTTTCCAGCGAGGCGACCGGATCGGACTTTTAGGGAAGAACGGGTCTGGTAAAACGACTTTCCTGAAACTTCTGATGAAAGAATTAAAGCCTGACGCCGGGACCGTAAAGCTCGCGCATGAAATCGAAGTCTCATATTTCGACCAGCAGCGTAGAGGCTTGAAAGAAGAGGATTCTCTGTGGCGTGTGTTGGTGCCGAGTGGCGGCGACTATGTCGATGTCATGGGCAAACAACGTCATGTTTATGGCTATCTCAAAGACTTTATGTTTGACCCGTCGCTGGCGACAAATCCGGTGAAAAACCTCTCCGGCGGTCAAAAAAACCGTTTGATGCTGGCAAAAGTACTCGCCAATCCGGGCAGTTTGCTTATTCTCGATGAGCCGACAAACGATCTGGATATGGATACGCTCGACATGATCGAGGAAATTCTTGAGAGCTATACAGGCACTTTATTTATCGTCTCGCATGATCGTGATTTTCTTGATCAGACCGTCAGCCAGATATTGGCCTTTGAAGGCGATGGTAAAGTTCAGCAATATATCGGCGGTTATTCCGATTATCTGGAAGCGCGAAAAATGCTGGAAGAAAAGCCGGCAAAGAAAGAAAAACAGGAGCCGGCAAAAGAAAAGCCGGTTCAAATCACCGTAGTGCCAAAACCTGCTAAAAAACTTTCCTATAAATTCGAATACGAATTAAAGCAATTGCCGGATAAAATCGCCGCCCTTGAAGAAGAGATTAAGGCGCTCTCTGTTAAACTTGCCGATACAGATTTTTACAAGAATAGCCCCGACGAATTTATGGACGCAACCAAGCGCTATGCTGATGCAAAAATAGAGCTCGAGCGGCGTGAAATGCGCTGGCTGGAACTGGAAGAAATGCAGAACGCGTTAT
>CAZWGO010000015.1:44410-46887 GCA_964633355.1 uncultured Micavibrio sp. | reverse complement strand
CCCGTGAACATGATAAACCCGCCGATCCAGATGACGAAGCCGAGCGCGATCATGCCGGCCAGAAAACCTGTAAACCATTTGAAAAGTTTAAACATGGTCAGGGCATTTCCTTGAGAACTTTCATCACCGTACGATAGGCGGCGCTCGTGCTGATCAAGAGCAGCATCAAGCAGATGAAGGGAAGAACGTAAAAATGCAGGTCGAGCAAATCAAAACGCGGCAGCGTGTCCGGCAAATTCAAAGCAAGAAGATGCGCGGTGATTAAAGTAAGCGCAGAAAGCATGAGTCCGAGCAAAATGCCTTTACCGGATAGAAAGAGGATGTATTTCTGGAACTGGCGCGTGATGTATTTGTCCGATGCACCCATAATGTGCAATAGCTCAAGCTCCATATGGTGGATAGCCATGCGTGAACGCACGGCGCCGCTGACGGTGAGGGCGGTGACAATCGCTATGATCACGATCAGTGCTGTGCCCGCGATTTGCAAACCCTTGGACAGTTTCAAAATATCGTCGAGCCAGTTATCATGCGCGTCGATTTTCGCGTCAGGGAAAATATCCGTTACAATCGAATTGATTTCCTGCAGGGCCTGAGGTGTGCGCTCCGATAATTTTATCGTAATCAAGGAAGGCACTGGCAAATCTTTCAAAGCGTTGGTTCCTTTACCAAGCCATGGCTCGACCAATTCCTGCAGCTCTTCTTCTTCCACGACGCGGGCATCCTTGATGTCCCTGACAGTGACGAGTTTATCGACCACATCACCCAGCTTGCGTTCGGTGCTGCTGGAGAAGGGAACCTCTATCGTCACGGTATCGGCTAGGCCTGTGCTCCAGGCGCTTGCCATGTGGTTGAGCGAAATACTGATGCAACCGGCCAGAATGCAAAGGAAAGTCATCAGCGCCATAAGAAGCGCCAGAAATTCCGTGCCGACCCGCGCATGCAGCGGAATATCGAAACGCATATTCTTTCCCGGCATATTGAAAACGGGGTTCTGGTTTTTCTTCATGACGCGGCCTTTGTGTTGGCAGGATCGAATATGCTGACATGCCCTTTGTCGAGGATAAGGCGCGGATGGTTGAAGCTTTCCAATATGGCGAGCGAGTGCGTCGCGATCACGACCGTCGTGCCCATTTTGTTGAGCTGTTCGAAAAGACTCATGAGCTTATAGCCGATCTCGTCGTCGAGATTGCCCGTCGGTTCATCGGCGAGAAGCAGTTTCGGCTGAACAATTACGGCGCGCGCAATGGCGATGCGTTGCTGCTGGCCGCCGGAAAGGGTTTTGGGCAGACGGTGCATGCAATCGCCAAGGCCGACCCATTCGAGAAGCTCGGTGACATGGGTCTTTATTTCCTGTTCGCTCTGGCCGCTGATCCTCATCGGCAGGGCGACATTGTCAAAAGCGGAAAGATGATTGAGCAGGCGGAAATCCTGAAAGATAACACCGATTTTCTGGCGCAGCGGCATCAATGCCTCGCGGCTGAGACTTCCCGTATTTTCGCCGAACATGGAAATCAAACCGCGCGTGCTTTTACGCCCCAGATAAAGAAGGCTCATCAAAGAGGTCTTGCCGGCACCGCTCGGGCCGCACAGAAAATGGAATGATCCGGGTTGAAGCGTGAAATTCACATCGCTCAAAACTTCGGGGCCAATCCCATAACGCAGGCCAACATGTTCAAACTTGATCATAACCTATTGTATTAACAGATTCTGGCTTATATAAAAGAATTTAACGACAAATTCGGTTTGTTAACATGATTCTAAACTGCCCATCCTGCTCGGCTAAATTCATGGTATCCAGCGAAGCGCTGGGTGACCAGGGCCGGGACGTTCGCTGCGGCAAATGCGGGCATGTATGGTTTCAGCCGCCAGAGCGCGACAGCCTTGATGAATTAAATATCGGCCTTGATGATCATGATTATTCCACCGATAAATCCTCCGATGATGACATAAGTTTCGAAACGCATGTCGATAAGCCGGAAGCGATACCTGAAATATTGAAACCCAAAGCCGACGAACCTGCAAAAGTCAAAACGGTGAAAGAAGCCACGAAACGCCAAAAGCAGATCGCCGGTATTATGGTTGCTTTGGCTGTTGCCTCGGTTATTTTTTATGCTCTGGTCGCCCCGTATAAATCAATTGGCCGCGCCGTGCCGTTTATGGCGGCGGCCTATGAAAAAATGGGCTGGCCGATGCCGCAGGCCAAGAAACAGATCGCTTTCGAGCGGTTGAGACTGAGCCGAGAAGGAAACAAGATCAAAGGCAGCGGGTTGATCGTCAACCTGACCAGCGAGGATCAACCGCTGAATTATATGACTGTCGATCTTCTCGATTTAAGCGACAACGTCGTTAAAACTTTGGATATCAAAATGACATCGGCGACGTTGAAAGCGGAAAGCTCGGAAGCGGTCGAATTCTTTGTCGATGAACCGCCGAAAGATGCGGTATCGGTCCGCATCAAACTCGTTCAGTAGTTTACC
>CAZWGO010000015.1:0-44400 GCA_964633355.1 uncultured Micavibrio sp. | reverse complement strand
GTTTCAACAGGCGCTGATAATAATTCCGCTCTTCCAGCGGGCGGGTCATATCGCCTTCGCGCTCGCGCAAGGTTTTGATAATCTGGTCCGATTTCTTTTGCGTGCTGCCTTCCGGCACTTCGGCATCGCCGCTGGTAATCGGTCCTTGAGAACGACCCAAAGGGTCCTGATTGTCGGGCTGTGCGCCACCGATGGAAATCATCATCATGCTTTTCATCCGCTCCTGAAGCTGCTGCTGCATTTGTTTTTGCGATTGCTGCAAAAGATCGAGCGCTTTTTGCTGGTGAGCCAGCGACATTTTCTTATCGCCCGTTTGAAGCGCACTGGCGGATAAAGTCATTTCAGTCGCCGCTTCGCTCAATGGTTTCATCTTCCCGCCGGTTTTTTCTACTATCGACGAAATTCGCTCATGCAAGGCTTTCTGCGCAGAGGCAAGAGATTTGAGTTTTTGGTCATCGCCCGCGCGTGTCTCATCCATCAGTTTCTTTTGGTCGGCGATAATTTTCTGCAGTTCCTGTAAATCTTGCATTTGTTGCTGCATGTCTTTGGGCATGCCTTGCGCGGCGGAAGAGCCGAGCATGTCGGCAAGTTGCTGAAGCTGGTTTAATTTGTCCATCGCACCTTGTTTATCGTCGCCCATTAACTGGCGCTGCAAATCCTGCATGAAGTTTCCAAGATCGCCTAAATTCATATTCTGATCCGATGAAGGCTGCTGCGGCATCGCGCCGTTTTGCGCCATTTTCTGGGCCAGCGTTTGTAAATGGCGTATCAAAGCCTGCTGCACCTTTTGCGTCAAATCGGCAATTTCGGATTTATCGGCATTACGTTGCAGGGCTTCCTGCAAATTGTCGAGCGCTTCTTTGAGCGAAGTTTGCGTTTCGGCTATGTTACCGTCTTCCATGCGCATGGCCAGTTGCCACATCATGGCGGCAATCGACTCCAGGCTTTCCTTGCTTTGATCGTAGGTGAGGCGGCTGTCGATGCTGCGCAGGCCGAGCGTCATCATATTATCCCAATGGTAGAGATCTGGGCGGTAGAGAATTTCTTCTACACCAGACACGATATCGCGTGCATCGCCGCGCAGGTTAAGAAGGCTGTTGCGAAGCGAGCTTAAATGAATGGAAACCGGATTGTGAAAACTGCGGATCGGTAGTTCGAAATCCAGCGGCGCAGTTTCCGAGATATTACCGGCATAATCTTCGGCTTCGACCATCAGCGACACTTTACGACCCGCCCATGGATGGCCTGTCGTATCGAAGACCGTATTGATCTCCGCCGATGAATTGCGGATGGAAATATTCATTTTCTTTTCGATGGCGATAGCGGAGCCGAAATATGCAGGTGGCTGCATCGGGGCAAGAATACCGCGCAAGGTTAATTTGTGAATGCCGAAATCATCGGCGATTTTCAACGGCAGTTTCATTTCCCCGGTCGGTAAAATCTTAATCTCGCCGTTCCAGCCGATCATTGGTGCGCTATCCTCGGTGAATTTTATTTTCTGGCTAAAACGCGGAATGCCAAAACTTGTGATGGATATTTTATCGGCGGCGGAAAGATTACGCTCGGTGGTCCAGCTATCGCTGTCTTTCTTTCTGGTCAGGGCAGTTTCTTCATCGCCTAATTTAAGAACCGGATGTCCCCATGTGGTGTAAACCTCGGCGGAGATTTTACTGCCAGCCAATACTTTGATTTCTTCCGAAGACGGCGTTGTAAGGACAACAGGGGGCATTCCTGAATAGGCAGGCGGCGTAATACGAATTTGCGCGAAAGGAGGCTCGGCTTCTTTTTCGCTTATGATGTCAGGAAGGATAAAGCCGCTGCGGATTTTTTCGGCTGACTCTTGGGGCGCAATAAAGAAGGCACAGGCGATCATCAGGATAAACGCAACGCGCAGCGCATACGGATCGCGCTTTGATAATTCCAGATCCGGCCTGGAATGACGAAGATCTTTTAAAAGATTTCTCTGGCGGATTTTTTCAAGTTGCCAGAAATCCTCTTTGCCTCTTGTCGCCGGAATATCTGTCAGCCCCGATAAAGGGCGATGCTTTAAAGCGGAAGATGTTTCAACGCGATGAATGATTTGTTTGCGCGACGGCAGCGGGATTTTATACAATCCCCACAGGCCAAGGCCTGTAACGCCGAGCCAGAAAACCGCCGTTATAAGATAAGAAGAGAAGCCCGCCAGTAAGAGACAAATGAAAGCGGCGAGCCATATAAGCAACCAGAAAAAAGCCCCAACGAAATTTTCAAGAAACAGCGAAAACGCCGCCGTCGCAATTTTTGCGTACAGGGATAGTTTTTGAAAAACTGCCGCGATTTTCTCCATGGCGGCAGATTAGCAGTTTATTTCAGGCCTGTTGGGATTTTTTCGTTTGCCCAGCAATCTTCGAGCTTTTGCGCCTCGCGAATGACATGGAAATCCCCGCCATCGACCAGAATTTCCGCAACGAGGGGGCGCGAATTATAGGTGCTGGACATAACCGACCCATAAGCGCCGGCATTCATGATGGCGAGCAAATCACCGCGTTCGAATTCCGGTAATTCACGATCCAGCGCAAGATAGTCGCCTGTCTCGCAGACCGGGCCGACAATATCGCAAGGCGAGGTGGCCGCATCCGTTTCAATGGCAGGCACGATCTTGTGATAGGCGTCATATAAAGTCGGGCGGATTAAATCGTTCATGGCGGCATCGACGATGACGAAACGTTTCGATGTGCGGGGCTTGTTGAAGATAACGCTGGTCAGCAGGCAGCCGGATTCAGCGATGAGAATACGTCCCGGTTCGAGCGCGATTTTGACATCGAGCGGCGAGAAAATATCGTAAATCATCTGGCCGTATTCCTGAAGGTTCGGGAAGGGCTCGTCTTGGTAAGGGATCCACAAACCGCCGCCAAGATCGACCTGGGTAATGGTTGCACCGTGATAGCGCAGTTTCTGCACAAGGTCTGACATTTTCAGAAAGGCTTCGCGGAAAGGCTCGAGCGACGGAACACCGGAGCCGATATGCATGCTGATCGCGTTCAGGCGTAAATAGGGGTGTTCTTCATATTCCTTGAACAGGCGAAAAACTTCGTCTTCCATAAGGCCGAATTTATTTTCTTCTTCGCCGGTACTCGTTTTTTCATGTGCGCCGCTATCGACATCGGGCGTAAAACGCAGGGCGATATGAACGGTTTTCTTGAAGTCGCGGGAAATTTCGTCGAGGCGGGCCAGCTCGGCTTCGGATTCCACGTTGATTTGGTGAATGTTCTTTTCCAGTGCGAGGCGAAGTTCGTGATCGGTTTTGCCAACGCCAGAGAAAATAATCTTATCGGCGGGAATACCGGCGGCAAGGCAGCGGATGAGTTCACCGCCGGAGACGATATCCATGCCCGTGCCAAGCTTCCCAAGGTAATTCAAAATTGCCAGATTGCTGTTCGATTTGCACGCGAAAGCGATAAAGGGTTTTTTGCCGTCTGGCCACGGCGTGGTCACGGCATCCATCAGGCGCGTCACGCGGTCGCGGATAATGCCTGCGGAGTAGATATAACATGGCGTGGGGATTTTAGCGGCAATATGCGCAAGGGCCACGTCTTCGACATGCAGCGCCCCGTTTTTGTATTGATAGGTCATCTATTTTTACTTTTGATTTGTTCTTGCTCGGGGTCTTTGGGATAGGCGTGCGGGAAAAGATCCGGTTTTTGGGCTTCCTTTTGGCCTTCGCTTTCCACGTTTTTAGGCGGCGTCAGGTTGCCCGGTTTAATGCCGCAGGCGCTAAGCGCCGCCGCAGTGATAAGGATCGTAATGGCAAGTTTGGCTCTGGACTTCATGAGCTAGACGTACCATTATTTTCGCAATGCCGGAAATAGAAAAATCATCTCAAAAATCAGATTTAATCAGGCTTTTAGCTATGATGCTGACCTTTATCGCCATTGCGGGCGGTTTCCTGATGCTGCCCGGGCCGGAAGACATGCGCGATCAGGCTTATGCGGTTCCTGTCGGGCGGTTCCTGAAAAGCTTTCATGATGTGCAGGAGTTTAAAAAGGGCGGGAAGACTTTGCCCGAAGTGACGATCCTGTCATCGGAAGAGCGCAAGGTCGATCTTAAATCTATTACAAAGGGCCGTGTAACAATTATCAATTTCTGGGCTACATGGTGCGCGCCCTGTATAGAAGAACTGCCATCTTTGGCAAAATTTCAGCTAGATAATCCCGATATCCTGATGATGCCGATCTCTCTCGATATGAATAAAACCATGCCGGAACTGGCCGGTTTTTTCAAAGGCAATGACGTGAAGGAATTGCGCTGGTTTTATGACGATTCTGGTGCTCTAAGAAAACAACTCAATCTTTCGGTGTATCCCTCAACTTACATTCTGGATAAAGAAGGTCGAATTATCTATATTCTCCAAGGGCCTAGCGACTGGAGCTCATTGGATGCTTCAGGTTTTGCAAAATATCTGCTTAGTAAATCTTAACCCCAGCGTGTCATCTTAAGAATATGTCCCAAGCCACAGAAGAAAAACTGATATCCATCACGCAAGACCAGCTTGATGCGCTTGTGTCCTTACATGAAAGATTCTTGCTAGGCCGCGTTGGCGGGCGCCGGGCGAGTTTGAAGCGCACCGATATTTCCAATCTCAGCCTAAAGGGACGCAATCTGCGCCAGGCGGATTTTTCAGGTTGCGTTATGCGCAACATGAATCTCGTCGCCACAAATTTTCAGGAGGCATGTCTCTATGCCTGTGATCTCAGCCTGTCTGATTTGCGGGAAGCCAATTTTATTCGCGCAGATTTGCGTGGCGTTCGTATTGAAAGCGCAGATTTGACGGGGGCGGATTTGGAACGCGCCGATATGCGGGCAGGGGCTCTTGCCTCGGACGGCATCTATGTCTCTCCGCAAGTCGTTAACTTTCGTGGTGCGAATTTATCGGGGGCGCGGCTCATCGGAGCGCTGGCGCATCAGGCGGATTTTTCTGATGCAATCCTTGCCAATGCCCAGATGCAGCAAGCCGATTTACGCGGGGCGCGGCTCATGAATGCCGATTTAAGTGGCGCGGATTTATCCGGCACGCAGCTTAGCGGCGCTAGCCTTTCCAATACGATTCTAATTGGCGCAAATCTGGGTTCGATCAGGGACAGTGATTACGATATTTCGACAGCCGTCACAGACCAGAATGTTGGTTTGTCACTCAATGAGTTAAAAGCGCCTCTTGCGACATTACTTGAGGCCCATAAAGGCTGGGTTATGTCCGGTGGGGTAAATGGCCGCCAGCTTGATTTAAGTTTTTATGATCTGCGCGAAGCTATATCTCTTAAAAAAGAGAAATTGACAGCTCTCAAGGCGCGTCAGGCAAAATTCATTGGCTTGAACCTGTACAAGGCCGAGTTGCAAAGCGCGGTTCTCGATGGGTCCGATTTCAGGAATTGCGATATGGAAGAGGCCGATCTTCGCGGCTCAAGCATTGTCGGCGGGATTTTCAGTCATGCCAAGATGCGCGGTGTTAATGCCTCGCCCCTCATGTTCGGTTCCGGCCCGCAAAAACGTTTTGCGCCGACCAATATGATGTCGGGTATTTTTCGCTATGCCGATCTTCAGGATGCGAATTTCAGAAACGTCAATTTAAAGAGCGCGGATTTATCTTTCGCCAATTTGCGCGGCGCGGATTTACGCGAAGCCGATTTATCAGGCGCCAATCTCGAAGGTACGATTCTTGACGATGCCCTGACCGAAGGCGCGATCATGGAAGGCGCTAAAATGGGCCGCGCTTTCGCACTCGGGTCTTTATCGAAAGATGAGAGTCTATAGCTTTTCCGTCAATTCCTTTGTCGCGTCGAACAAGTCCGCGACCAATCCGTAATCGGCGATCTGAAATATCGGCGCTTCGGGGTCTTTGTTAATGGCGACGATGACTTTTGAGTCCTTCATACCTGCTAAATGCTGGATCGCGCCGGAGATACCGATAGCCACATAAAGCTGCGGCGCGACGACTTTACCGGTTTGGCCGACTTGGTAATCGTTAGGTGCGTACCCTGAGTCAACAGCGGCACGTGACGCGCCGACCGCCGCACCGATTTTATCAGCAAGAGTTTCAATGATTTTGAAGTTTTCGGCGGAGCCGACGCCGCGACCGCCGGAAACGACGACTTTGGCGGCGGTGAGGTCAGGGCGTTCGGATTTGGTCAACTCCTGTCCGACAAATTTCGATGCCTCATTCGCGCCGCTGCCAGCGAGGTTTTCAACCGAAGCAGAGCCGCCGCTGGTGGCTGCCGGATCGAAACCCGTTGTCCGGATAGTTAATAACTTGATCGCATCGGATGATTGAACGGTTGCAATCGCATTGCCTGCATAGACAGGGCGCTTGAATGTCGAGGCGTCGATCACTTCGATGACATCGGAGATTTGCTGCAAATCCTTGATGCCAGCGACGCGTGGCAGAAGGTTTTTACCAAAGGTCGTGCCCGCGGCGAGGATATGCGAATACTGATCGGCAATTCCCGCAACCAAAGGTGCCAATGTTTCCGGCAATTGATGTTCGAATTCCGCGCCTTCGGCATGAAAGACTTTCGTGATGCCGGCAATAGCGGCGGCTGCCGTAGAGGCGGCGGATGAGCCTTGACCGGCGACGAGAACATGGATGTCGGAGCCGAGCTTTGTCGCGGCGGTGATCGTGTTCAGCGTCGAGGATTTGATTTCTGCGTGGTCGTGTTCTGCAATGACGAGAATAGGCATTAGATTACCTTCGCTTCTGTTTTTAATTTTGAAATAAGTTCATCTACGCTGGCAACTTTGACGCCGCCGCTGCGTTTCGCCGGTTCGTTGACCGAGATAATTTTCAGACGCGGAGATATTTCAACGCCCAAATCTTCCGGTTTGATATTTTCCAGCGGTTTCGATTTCGCCTTCATGATATTCGGCAAGGCGGCATAGCGCGGCTCGTTCAAACGAAGATCGGTCGTGATAATACCCGGCAGTTTGATTTCGACGGTCTCTAAGCCGCCATCGATTTCGCGTGTGACCTTGGCGGAGGAGTCGCCGACGATTTCGACCTTGGAAGCAAATGTCGCTTGCGGCCAGTTCAGCATTCCGGCGAGCATTTGCCCTGTCTGGTTGCTGTCATCATCGATGGATTGCTTACCCATGATAACGAGGTTTGGCTGTTCTTTATCGACGATGGCTTTTAGCAGCTTGGCAACGGCGAGGGGCTCTACGCCGCCAAGATCGATCGGCTGATCTGTTTGAACTAAAATACCGCGGTCGGCGCCAATCGCCATGGCGGTGCGGCATACATCTTGCGCAACGGCAGGGCCGATCGTGACGACGACGATTTCCTTGGCGATGTTTTTTTCTTTCAGGCGCACGGCTTCTTCAACCGCAATCTCGTCGAACGGGTTCATCGACATTTTGACATTGGCAAGCTCGACGCCGCTATTGTCGGATTTGACGCGGATTTTGACGTTGTAATCAACGACGCGTTTGATGGGGACGAGTATCTTCATTCTATAGCCTTATTTTTGAGAAAGGAAAAACGTGAGGGCGATTAATGCGAGGGCGACGCCTTGAAGGACGACGCGGGCCTGCATCAATTTATTGCCGTATTTTTTGTTAAATTCGCCGCCTTGGATAAATCCGGCGATACCGATGGCCAGAACGCCGAGAACGCTGAGCATCGCGATAGCGATCATGATGGTGAGAATTGAATTCATAAGACTAATGTAGGCGGTTAAAGTTTTTCTGCAACCAGAAAATAATTCACATCCACATCATGCGGATGAATGGAAAACTGGTTTTTGAGGGGATTATACATCATGCCTTTGACGTCTTTGAGGGTAAGGCCCGAATTTTCGACCAATTCAGCCAGTTCGGACGGCTTGACGAATTTATTCCACTGATGCGTGCCGGTCGGCACCCAGCGCAGCACATATTCCGCAGCTATAATACCCAAAGCATAGGATTTGGCTGTGCGGTTGAGCGTCGAGAAAATCACGATACCGCCTTTGCGTACGAGCTTGGAGCAGAGCGCGACGAAATCTTCCGGCGATGACGTATGTTCAATAATTTCAAGCGCGAGCACGCAATCGAATTTTTTATTCTGCGCTGCGAGATCTTCTGCTGCACCGCATATATAATCGATGCTCAAATTTTCGGATTCCGCATGGGCCTTGGCGGTTTTGATACCGATAGCGTCCGCATCAAGCCCCGTAACGCTCGCGCCGATACGGGCAAGCGGTTCGGATACAAGCCCGCCGCCGCAGCCGATATCGAGAATGGAAATACCTTTCAGCGCCTTGATCGGCGTATCGTCGAGGCCGAAATGCGAAACGATGCTTTCACGAAGAAAGCCAATCCGGGCAGGGTTCAGCCGATGCAATGGCTTGAAAGGGCCGTCGGGATTCCACCAATCGGCTGAATCCTTTGAAAAATGATCGATTTCTTTGAGATCAAGAGTGTTCATAGTTACAAGATAGTTACAAGTTTCGGGTTACAAGTTACGAGAGAGGATAACGAATATCTTGTAACCTGTAACTCGTAACCTGTAACTACCATTTCCACTAGTCATAAGCAAAATCGTCCGCTAAACTCCGCCCCAACATGTCCAGAATCGTTGTCAAATTCGGCGGCACATCCGTCGCTAATCCCGAAAGAATTGAAAAAGCAGCCATGAAAGTGGCTGCCGAGGTCAAGCGCGGCCATCAGGTCGCCGTCGTCGTATCTGCCATGGCGGGGATGACGAACCAGCTAATCGATTACTGCAAGCAGATTACGCCGGATTACGACGAGTCCGAACATGACGCGGTTGTTGCTGCCGGTGAACAGATCGTCGCCGGATTGATGGCGATGGCCCTGCGCAAGCATGGCGTGACCGCGAGATCGTTTCAGGGATGGCAAGTGCCGATCCTATGCGATTTCAATCACAGGCGTGCGCGCATCATCGATATTCCGACCGCCAATATAGAGGCGGAATTTGCCATGGGCAGCATGCCGGTCATTGCCGGATTTCAGGGCGTAACGGCAGAAAGCGATATTACGACGCTCGGTCGCGGCGGGTCGGATACGACCGCTGTGGCAATTGCTGCCGCGCTGAAAGCGGATCGTTGCGATATCTATACGGATGTCGACGGCGTCTATACGACCGATCCGCGTGTGACTCCGCAAGCGCATAAAATTGACCGCATTTCATATGAGGAAATGCTGGAGCTTGCCTCTTTGGGCGCAAAAGTTTTGCATACGCGTTCTGTTGAGCTGGCAATGGCAAAGCAAGTGCCGGTTCAGGTTTTATCCAGTTTTGATGACGCCATCGGCAGCGATTTGCCGGGCACTTTAGTGACGAAGGAAGAAGATATCGTGGAACAGATGATCGTAAACGGGGTGGCTTTTACCCGCAATGAAGCCAAGGTAACAATGCGCAACGTGCCGGATGTGCCGGGTGTCGCTGCAAATATTTTCGGCCCGCTTGCCGAGGCCAGCCTGAATGTCGATATGATCGTTCAGAATATTTCCTCCGACGGTAAAAGCACCGATATGACCTTCACCGTCTCGCGTGAAGATTTGCAAAAAGCCATCGAGATCCTGAAAAAAATTCCGGCCTTAAACGGCATTGAAATTGAATCCGACGCAACGGTTGCAAAACTGTCCGTCGTCGGGATCGGTATGCGGTCACATTCGGGCGTGGCGCAAAAAATGTTTCGCGCGCTGGCGGAAAAGAACATCAATATCCTCGTCATCACAACGTCGGAAATTAAAGTCAGCGTTCTGGTCTCGGACGAATATGTCGAACTGGGCGTCCGCGCTTTGCATACGGCGTTCGATCTGGATGCAAACGCGGCCTGATAACTTATGTCTGAAAACGTTGAAAATTATACCAGTCTTCCCGTTGGCGAAATCCTGCGGCGGGTACGTTTTCAATATAATTTGAGCCTTGCGCAGGTCGAAGAAAATACAAGGATAAAATCCGTTTATCTGGAGGCCCTGGAAGTCGGGGATTACGAAATTCTGCCCGGCAAAGTCTATGTGACCGGTTTTGTCAAAGTTTATTCGGATTATCTCGGGCTTGATTCCGATAAGATGGTCCAGCTTCTTAAAAAACAGACAGGGCATCAGGTCAGCAAGCCGGCGCAGATTTTTCCTGTGGCGAATGAAGAGCAGAAAGTCCCAGGCCCTAAAGTAATCCTCATATCGGTGGCTTTGCTTGTTTTGATTATCCTTGTCTGGACGCTGAATACCCCGGGCTTAAGAAATGACGATATTCCTGCCGTGCCAGAAGAATTGACGCAGCAGTTAACAGCGCCGCAAAAACCGGAACAGGCTCCTGAGCAGGAAGTCGCGGCAGCGGAGCCGGAAAAGAAAGCCCATCCGGTCGTCTTGAAAGCCGTGCAGGATGTCTGGCTGGAAATCCGAGATGGCGCGGGACAGCCGATATTTTCCCGTGTGTTAAAACTAGGTGAGGAATACTGGGTTCCTGAAGAGGCGCAAGGCTATAAGATGACCACAGGTAATGCGGGCGGCCTGGAAATGATCGTCGAAGGCAATGCCTATCCCGCCATGGGCAGGAAAGGCGAGGTCCGCCGCAATATTTCCCTCAATCCGGCTGATTTAAAAGCCCAATTCGCGTCTGCTTTGCCATCTCAAACCCCATAGATAAACGCAACATCTTTCTTGGGTGCTGCCTTTATAAAGAATTAACCGCAGAGGCGCTGAGTTAAAAGGATATTAAATACTCTTCTCCTCTAAACTCCGTGTCCTCTGCGCCTCCGCGGTAAAAACTCTTTCTTTTTTTCTTCCTAACATTTTCATTGAAAACGCACCATAAAACCCTCTATTACAGGGCATGGCATCCGATCACAATTCCGTTCGCCCATGGCGTATGATTACCCGCAGGGCTTCCCGTAAAATCTGGGTTGGTAATGTGCCTGTCGGCGGCGATTCTCCAATTACAGTTCAATCGATGACCAATACCTTGACGCATGACGTCGAGGCGACGATTGCGCAGGTTCGCGCGCTGGAAGTGGCGGGGGCGGATATCGTCCGTATTTCCTGTCCGGATGAAGAGTCATCTGCAGCGCTGAAACAGATCGTGCCGGAAGTCACCGTGCCGATCGTCGCCGATATTCATTTCCATTATAAACGCGCCATCGAAGCCGCGCAAAACGGTGCAGCCTGTCTTCGCATCAACCCGGGAAATATCGGGAACGAAGCCAAGGTCAAAGAAGTCATTCAGGCCGCCAAGGATCATAATTGCTCTATCCGTATTGGCGTCAATGCTGGATCGTTAGAGCGCGATCTCTTGGAAAAATACGGCGAGCCTTGCCCGGACGCGATGGTGGAATCCGCGCAGCGCCATATTCGAATTCTCGAAGATCATGATTTTTATAATTTCAAGATTTCCTGCAAAGCCTCTGACGTCTTTATGGCGATGGCGGCGTATCAGCAACTGGCCGATGTCTGCGACTATCCAATCCATCTTGGCATCACCGAAGCGGGAGGCCTGCGTTCGGGCACGATTAAATCCGCTATCGGCATGGGCAATCTGCTATGGGCCGGAATAGGGGACACAATCCGCGTGTCACTTTCCGCCGATCCGGTTGAAGAGATTAAGGTGGGCTTTGATATTCTGAAATCATTAGGCCTGCGTCATCGCGGCGTGAATGTGATCTCCTGCCCAAGTTGCGCCCGTCAACAATTTCAAGTGATCGATACGGTGGCTGAGCTTGAGCAACGCGTCGCCCATATCACGACGCCGATGACGGTTTCGATTATCGGCTGTGTGGTGAACGGTCCGGGAGAGGCTATGATGACTGATATTGGCTTAACTGGCGGCGGGCAGGACAATCACCAGATTTATATCGGCGGCGACAAAGCTCACCGTTTCAATGCGGGCGATAAATCCATCGTCGATCATATCGTCGCCTTGATCGAAGAAAAAGCCGCGCAAATTCAGGCGCATGTTGTTTCAGAAGCAGCGGAGTAGTTACGAAAATAGTTGATTGCGCTGGGCAAATGCTCGGCCTTTTTGTATGTAAGAGCCAGTCATGTCCAATCTCCTTCCCAAACTGGCGCCTGTTGAGGCGCGATATGAAGAACTCTCCGCGCTTTTGGCGGACGGGGCGTCTGGCGATAAATACGTTAAGATGATGCGCGAATATGCGTCGCTCGGTCCCGTCATGGAAACCATCAATAATTACAAGGCGGCGGTTCGGCAATTCGAAGAGGCCGAAGTCCTGATGTCCGATCCGGAAATGAAGGAGCTGGCGCAAGCGGAATATTACGAACTGAAAGAGAAACTGCCGGAGCTGGAGCACCAGTTGAAACTGGCGCTTATCCCGCGCGATACGGACGACACAAAGAATGCCATTCTCGAAATCCGCGCTGGAACCGGCGGCGACGAAGCGGCCTTATTCGCGGGCGATTTACTCGGCATGTATCATGGCTATGCCCAGCAGATGGGCTGGAAATTTGTGATCGCGGAATCGGCGCAAAGCGATCTTGGCGGGTATAAGGAAGTCATCGTCGAAGTCTCTGGCTCTGATGTTTTCTCCAAACTGAAATTTGAGAGCGGCGTTCACCGCGTGCAGCGCGTCCCCGCCACGGAAACGCAAGGCCGTGTTCATACGTCGGCGGCTACCGTTGCCGTGATGCCCGAAGCTGAAGAGGTCGATATTGTTCTGAGCGACAAAGATTTGAAATTCGACGTGTTCCGCTCCCAAGGGTCGGGCGGGCAATCGGTCAATACAACGGATTCCGCCGTGCGCGTTACGCATATCCCGACGGGTATTGCGATTGCGATTCAGGAAGAAAAATCCCAGCACAAGAACAAGGCTCGCGCCATCTCGCTCCTCAAAACCAAGCTCTATGATCTGCAGCGTCAAAAGCTCGATCAGGAACGCGCCGCCGACCGTAAATCTCAAGTCGGTTCCGGCGACCGCTCCGAGCGCATCCGTACCTATAATTTCCCGCAAGGGCGGGTGAGCGATCACCGCATTAATCTGACCGTTTATAACATCGAGAACGTGATGACCGGCAAAGCGCTGGACGAGATCGTCGATGCGCTGGTCACGCATGATCAGGCGGAGCGTTTGGCGAGTTTGAATTTATAGTTACCCGCTGCGTCATTGCGAGCGCAGCGAAGCAATCCAGATCTATCAGAACTAGCTGGATTGCCACGTCGGCCTTAAGGCCTCCTCGCAATGACGGAGAGAATAATGGCGATATTACATTTAATTCATGGCTATATTGGTGCAGGAAAAACCACTTTTGCTAAGAAGCTCGAAGCAGAAACGGGTGCTACTCGTTATACATTTGATGAATGGATGATAGACATGTTTGGTGATAATCCATTGGATTTTCCGGGGAGTGAGGCAAAAACTAAGACTAGACTGTCTTTGGAAGTTCAGAAAAATTTCCCTGCTAAGGATTTGATCCTAGATTATGGTTTTTGGTCTAGAAAAGAGCGGGATGAATATAGAGAATTAGGCAGAAGTCATGGCGCTGAAGTTATTCTTTATTCAGTCGTTATTGATATGGATGTCGCTAAAAAAAGAACATTGTTGCGAACAGAAAGAAAAGAGAAAGGTGCTTTGTTTGTTGACGAAAATGCCTTTGAGAAACTTAAGGCTGAATTTGAAGCCTTGGATCATGATGAAGTACATGTAATCGTCAAAAGCACATGATTTACTCCACCCTTAAAACCCAACTCAAATCCGCAGGCATCGAACTTCCCGAACTAGAAGCGCGTATCTTGCTGCGTGAATTCGCAAACGTCACCGACACCGATATTTTAATCGGCCATATTCCTGATTTCGATCAAACCAAACTCAACGAAGCTCTAAGCCGCCGCATTGCGGGCGAACCGATGGGCCGCATTTTGGGTTGTCGCGAATTCTGGGGGCGAAAATTTTATTTGTCACCCGCGACGCTCGAGCCGAGGCCCGATACCGAGACTCTCATCGAAGCGGTGCTTAAAGAAAATAAAAAACCGAAAACGATTCTCGATCTCGGCACGGGCACCGGCTGTATCTTGCTAACACTTCTTCACGAAATTCCGGGTGCGACCGGAATCGGAGTCGATCTCTCTCTTGAAGCCTGCGAAACTGCAAAACAAAACGCGAAAGCGCAAGGTGTGGACGATCGTGTATCTTTTATACAAAGCGACTGGCTGGAGAATGTCGAAGGCAAATTCGATTTGATCGTGTCGAATCCGCCTTACATCACAAGCGAAGATGTAGAGAATCTTGAGTCGAATGTGAAAGATTTCGATCCGCGCCTTGCTTTGGACGGCGGAAAAGACGGTCTGGACCCCTACAGGAATCTGTTAGGGACTCTAAAGAATGTTCTTGCCGAGGGGGGCGTGATTTTCTTTGAGCTTGGTAAAGGGCAGGTACCCGACATAGAAGAAATCGCTGCGGCACATGGTGCGACTCTGCACGCGGTGTATAGCGATCTTGGCGGGGTCGAGCGGGTGGTCAAAATCTCATTTGGGGATAAATTAGAAAAGCCTTGACGGGTGTATTGCGTTTGGCCGGACGGTCGGCCAATGTCGCATCAGGCTGTTGTTAACCAGTTCAACACAAGATGTTGCGGTGCAGTCAGGTTCAAAAAGCTACAGGCGGTAGTCCTTGCGATTCAAAGGACTTTGCAACTTATCCACATCTCGGGTAAGCTGTGGGTATGTTTGACCGAATCAAAGGAAAGACAGGTATAGGAGAAGCACATGAGACATAACACACAGGCCCGCCGTATGCGGGGCGGACGCAATAACAACAACCATAATCACGGACAAAACGGCCAGCGCCGTGGTTTCCAGAATAAAAATCGCGTATTCGACAGCAACGGTCCGGATGTCCGCATTCGCGGCACGGCGTTCCAGATCGTCGAGAAATACGCAACTCTTGCCAAGGACGCGCATGCGACCGGCGACTGGGTTCTGGCAGAAAGCTATCTGCAACATGCCGAGCACTACCAGCGCATGATCTCCGAATGGGGCATCGATGAAGCGCAAGAACAACAAAGCAATAACGCCGATGAAGACACATCTGGTTTTGACCGTTTCGCGGTTGTCCCGGGTGCCGGTCCACAGCCTGCCATGAAACAGCAGGAAGACCTCGGTCTGCCATCGAGCATTCTTGGTGCGCCAAGAACCGAACTGGCCGACGCGTAATCGCTACAAATTTGAAATTCTGAGAAGCGGGCCCGAAAGGGTCCGTTTTTTTTGTGGTGTTCGCGTTATCGCTCAATCAGCGCGTAAATGAATTGATAGTAATTGCCCGTGTTGAGCTTGTAACAAAAAGCATTCTTTCCATCTATATTAGCTTCGGAAACAATACAGGACCCCGCTAAAGAACCGTTCGTGTAAGATCCGCCGCTCATATCGGAACAACCTGAAAAGGTTACGACAGGCGGTTCTGATGAAGGATTATTCACTTTCAGCACGTCATTGATAGCGATACAGCCTTTGCGACTTATTCCGCCGATGAAATAAATTATATCATTTGCGGATTGCGTGCCTGAGACACCATCCGTTCCCAAATTTTTAACCTGGGCTACCCTGAAAGAACCTTGTACTGCGTTGTCTAATGGAGTTTCTCGAATCCCTACAGGCATAGGGACTGGAATTGCTCCGGCGCCGGCGGCATCAAATAAATGGCAGCTTTTATTCGAGGGCGCATTGCTGTTTGCCGTGTTGTACGGAGTTCCGTCAGATTTTTTGAAAATTGAATTGCTAAAATCAAGTGTTGTCTCGCTGCAATTGCCGCTCATTCTTAGGCGCAGGACGGATTGACTTAAGGATGATGCATACTGGATCAGGGCAGCTGCAGCTGCATTTGTTGCCTCGGTTTTTTCATTGCTTCCGCCCGTTCTCATGGAGCCTGTTACTGCATAGGAAAGGGCTATGAACAAGGCTATCGCTACTAGAATTAAGAAAAGAACATTTCCGGAATCTGATTTCATGATTGATTATATTATAATTTGCTGCAGTGGGGCAATAGAGCGCCCTATTGGGCGCGTCTACGGGGTGCGCGGATGATGACCTGTTCTTCTGGCTTCCAGAACGCCTGTTATAATACGTTGAAATTCGAACCTCTTAATTTCGGGCGGCGGGTCTATGCCTCGGCTCCAGAAGCGGACCATATTTTTCGACGCATTCAGGCGGCCCCGGAAATCGGTTTCGCTAAATCCGGCTCTTTCTGCAAGGCGAATAAGGGAGCGCCAGTTTTTTGCGCCGTCCGTTCCGGTAAGTTTCATATTCTTGATTAAAGACAAGGGATCGCCTGCCAGATCGATTATATTGCCGGATGACAAGGCTGTGCTGGAGGCCAGGTCAAAAGCACGTTTTGGCCGGGGGAAATGGGAGCGTGCAGATTCAAAATCTATAATGGAGTTATCCATCCAGCCCTGTTGCGATTGTTTTGAATCGTCCTATAATTATTTGATAAGGATTAAATCATATGGACTTCGAGAAATTAAGCGAAAAAGTTAAATCCCTTTTGCAAAAGGCCCAAACCTTGGCCTCGCGGTCCAAGCACCAGTCTCTGGAGCCGGAGCATCTATTGAAAGTGATGCTGGAGGATGAAGACGGCCAGACCGAGCGTCTTGTGCAGGCGGCGGGCGGCAACGCGACGAAACTCAAACGCGATCTTGAAGTGTCTCTCTCAAAACTGCCGCAAGTGACAGGTTCAGGTGCGGGCGGTTTACGATTGTCGAACGACCTCAATAAAATTCTCGATAACGCGATTGAGCTGTCTGAAAAGGCAGGCGATAAATTTTTAACGTCCGAGCGCATCATGCAGGCGATGTCTCTTGCGAAAGCGACTGATATCGAAGGTGCGATTGAAGGCTCTGGCGCAACCGCCGTTAAAATGAATCAGGCGATTAACGATATGCGTAAAGGCCGCACGGCGGATACCGCGAATGCCGAAGACAATTTCGATGCGCTGACGAAATATTCACGCGATGTCACCGCGATGGCGAGGGAAGGCAAGCTCGATCCGGTCATCGGACGTGACGAAGAAATACGCCGCACGATTCAGGTTCTATCCCGCCGCACGAAAAATAATCCGGTTTTAATTGGTGAGCCCGGCGTTGGAAAAACAGCGATTATCGAAGGGCTTGCCCAGCGTATCGTCAATGGCGACGTGCCGGAATCCTTGCGCAATAAACGCCTGATGTCGCTCGATCTCGGCGCGCTGGTGGCGGGGGCTAAATTCCGCGGTGAGTTTGAAGAACGGTTGAAATCCGTTCTGGACGAAATTCGTTCAGCCGCAGGCGAAATCGTTTTGTTTCTCGATGAGTTGCATACATTGGTCGGGGCCGGAAAATCCGATGGTGCGATGGATGCGTCGAATATGCTCAAACCTGCTTTGGCGCGTGGTGAACTGCATATGGTCGGCGCGACCACGCTTGATGAATACCGGAAATATATCGAAAAAGATGCGGCCCTCGCACGGCGTTTTCAATCCGTCTTCGTATCCGAGCCGACCGTTGAAGATACGATATCAATCCTGCGCGGGCTGAAAGAAAAATACGAAGTCCATCATGGCGTACGCATTACCGATGGCGCGATTGTCGCCGCCGCGCAAATGTCCAACCGCTATATTACCGATCGTTTCCTGCCGGATAAGGCTATCGATCTTATCGACGAAGCGTCGTCGCGCCTGCGCATTCAGGTCGACAGCAAACCCGAAGCGATTGACGAGCTGGACCGCCGTATCATTCAATTGAAGATCGAACGCGAAGCACTGAAAAAAGAATCCGACTCCGCGTCGAAAGACCGTCTCGGTAAAATCGATATCGAGCTAAAGGATTTAGAAGGCAAGTCGGCGCAGATGACCGCGCAATGGCAGGCCGAAAAAGAAAAAGTCAATAAAGGACAGAAAGTCACCGAAGAGCTCGACCGTGCGCGGATTGAACTGGAGCAGGCCGAGCGTGAAGGCAACTGGTCAAAAGCGTCGGAGCTTAAATACGGCAAGATTCCGGATTTACAAAAATCGCTGGAAGAGGCCGCCCAGCATTCGAGCAAAAACCTGATCAATGAAGAAGTCACCGCTGATGACATTGCCTCTATCGTCAGCCGCTGGACCGGCATCCCGATGGATAAGATGATGCAAGGGGAGAATGAAAAACTTCTGAAGATGGAAGACAAGCTCAATGCGCGTGTCGTCGGTCAAACGGAAGCGGTCAAGGCCGTTGCTTCTGCCATTCGTCGTTCCCGTGCGGGCCTTCAGGATCCGCGTCGCCCGATTGGCTCGTTCCTTTTCCTCGGCCCGACAGGCGTTGGTAAAACCGAACTGACAAAGGCTCTTGCTGAATTCATGTTCGATGATGATACTGCCATGGTCCGCATCGATATGTCCGAATATATGGAGAAACATTCTGTTGCGCGTTTGATCGGCGCACCCCCGGGCTATGTCGGTTATGAAGAAGGCGGCGCGCTGACCGAAGCCGTTCGCCGTCGTCCGTATCAGGTCATCCTCTTTGACGAAATTGAAAAAGCGCATCCGGACGTTTTCAATATCCTGCTGCAGGTATTAGATGACGGACGCTTGACCGACGGGCAGGGCCGCACCGTCGATTTCTCGAATACAGTTTTGATCATGACGTCGAATTTAGGTGCCGAACATATCGCCAATCAGAAAGAAGGCGAAGATATCGAGAAGGTGCGTCCGCTCGTCATGGAAAATGTGCGTAAATTCTTCCGTCCTGAATTCCTCAACCGTCTCGATGAAATCCTCTTGTTCCGCCGCTTGGGCCGCGAACAGATGGCGGGTATCGTCGATATCCAGCTGATCTATCTGCAAAAGCTTCTTGTAGATCGCCAGATCACGCTCGATCTCGATCAAAAAGCCAAGCTCTGGCTCGCCGAGCGCGGTTACGATCCTGTCTATGGCGCGCGTCCCTTAAAGAGAGCTATCCAGACTTATCTGCAAAACGAACTGGCGGAGATGATCCTGCGCGGGCAGATTCCAAACGGTTCAAAAATCGAAGTCGGCGCGGCGAAAGACGGATTGTCTTTTAAAGTCGGTCCATCGTCATCGCAAAAAGCGGCTTAATTTCAAGCCCTCTCCCATAGGGAGAGGGTTGGGAGAGGGGTTAAATAAATCGGTTCTTAATAGCGACCCATTCTAACCCCTCCCTTAATCCCTTCCTATGGGAGGGAGGTTTTTTGTAAAAAATATAATCTAGGCATTAATTCCTTGACATTGTAGGGAATTTAGTCCTAAAATCCTCTATGCTCCCAAAATCATCATCTTCTTCCTCTAAACTACGCAACTGGACGCCCGTGGAGCGTCAGGATCAAAGTGCCAAATGCCGCGCCCAAAAGATTTGGCTTAAAGCCACAGGTCCCAAAACCATAGAAGGTAAAAAGCGTTCATCGCAGAATGCGCGCAACGGCATGCGCTCGGCGGATATCAAGGATTTCAAAAGACTCCTGCGCATGCAGGCGCAGATGCTGAAGAAATACAAAGCATGGGAGCGGATCGAGCGGATCAAGCGCCGGGCGGTTCTCGATATGCTCCGTCATGGGATTACAGTCGAAAACTATAAAAAATTATACGAACGAAATGAGAGAATCGGCCAAACCGCACTCCAGAATGCATGCTTTTCCTTCGGAAGCGGGGATCTCGCGGGATTGGCGGACCTAGATCCCCGCCTTCGCACGGTAAAAACATGAAAAATCCTTCTTTTCCGTCAATGCGGAGGCTTCCGTATGAAGAAATCGCGGCTTAAGGGGCCGGGGCTGGATTGTTTTACCGGATTCCTGTATAAATATAACCAGATCAATCCCGCCGCCTTTTTTCACAATAGGTCCGTCCATGTTCAAAAAATCGTTCAAAAAGTCCAGAGTGCTGCTTGCGGCTTTCGCAGCAACCGGACTCGTATCCTGTGCCACCTTGCTGGAAGGATCGTCCCAAGAAGTCACATTCGAAGCGGTGGGCGCAACGGATGTTATGTGTATGCTGAAAAGCGAAGAATTATCTTACAAGGTTTACCCGCCGCAGCGCGTCTGGATGAAACGTTCGCGCCTTAATCTGGAAGCGGATTGTTATGCGCCGGGCAACCGCCACAAAAAATTCGAGATTGTCACAGGCGTCGAGCCTTATGTGGCGGCCAACGTAACGAACGGCGTTGCGCCGGGCGTGACGTATGACGCCTATTCGAGAGCCTTCTTTAAATATCCTGACGTGATTACGATCGACATGTCGGACACGGTTGCCAAGGAGAGCCTGCCACCGGGTTATGAAACAGGCGGCGGTCTCGATCCGAAAACTGCCGGTGTCGAATATATGGGGCCGAAAACAAACGCGCTGCCGGGCGAGGCTGACGCCAATGCCAGACGCAAACGCGCTTTTGAAGAATTTGACCGCGAACAGGAATTCGAAGCCGAGCGTGAAGAGCGTAAATCTGCTTACGATCCCGGCGTTAAAAAGTAAAAATGTCTCCAGCCCAAAAGTATTTTTTCTGCGGTATCGGCGGGAGCGGGATGCTGCCATTGGCTATCATTCTGCAAGGGCAGGGCTATGAAATTTACGGCTCCGACCGCTCTTACGATCAGGGCCGCACGCCGGAAAAATTCGACTATATAAAATCGAAAAATATTCACCTGTCACCGCAGGACGGCAGCGGCTTGAAAGACGACATGGTTCTGGTCGTCTCCTCCGCGATTGAAAACACCATTCCCGAAGTTAAAGTTGCGCTTGAAAGAAACATCCCGATCCTGAAACGCGCTGAATTACTGGCGCAGTTTTTCAATCAGGCCAAAGACCGCATCGCCATTGCGGGAACGTCCGGTAAATCTACCGTTACCGGCATGACCGGATTTATCCTGCATGAAATGGCCAAGAACCCCACCGTGATGAATGGCGCTGTGTTCCGCAACTTCGCCAGCGACGAAAATCCGTATGCAACGGCGCTCTCAGGGGACAAAAACTTATTCGTCATCGAAGCTGATGAAAGCGATGGCTCTATCGAGCTTTACAATCCAACGATTTCGGTTTTGAACAATATCTCGCTCGATCATAAAAGCGTCGAAGAGCTGCGCGTTCTCTTTGGCAACTTCATAACGAAGGCGGATATTGCCGTATTGAATGCCGATAATGAAGAAGTGGCTGAGCTTGGTTTGATGCATGTTGATAAAGCCATTACCTATTCACTGGGAGATAAGGATGCGACCTTCTTCGCCAGTGATATCAGCTTGCGCCCCGATGGTGTCGATGCGGTTTTGAACGATGCGATCCCTTTAAGGCTGAATGTGCCCGGACTGCATAATCTGTCGAATGCCTTGGCGGCAATCTCGATTATCCATGCATTGAAGCTCGATGTAAAACAGGCTTGCGATATCCTGTCCGGATTCAAAGGCGTCAAACGCCGCATGGAGATTATCGGCACAAGGAATGACATTACGGTCATCGATGATTTCGCGCATAACCCTGACAAGATCGATGCCAGTTTAAGATCGCTCAAAAGCTTCCCCGGGCGTTTGCTGATCATGTTCCAAATGCATGGCTATGGACCGCTGAAACTGATGCGCCGTGAATTGATTGAGAGCTTTAGAAAATACCTGTCGCCCGAAGACGGTATATTTATGCCGGAAGTTTTATATCTGGGCGGCACGGTCGACCGCAGCTATACGTCGCAAATCTTTGTTGAAGACTTGAATGCAAATGGCATGAATGCCAACTGGTTCGAAAACCGCGCAGAGATCGTTCAGGCTATATGCGATGTGGCGGAAGCAGGTGACCGCATCATCGTCATGGGCGCGCGTGATGACACGCTGCCCGAATTTGCGAGAGAGGTTTTAAAAAATCTAGAGACGGCCTAGCGGGAAGCTATTGTAAATCCCGATCCCGCTTTCACGGTGCCATGGGCGGTCGTTATCGTATCGCAGCCGCTCGTTTTCTCTCAAGACGTCCTGACAAAAATCCATGGCTTTGGTGCCGGGCTGATTACCTTGCGCGAGACATGCCCTGTAAAAACGGTCGCAATTGAGGTTACGTTTCGAGATTTCAAGTTCGAGTTTCGTCTCGTCGCGGTAATTGTTCTTGTATTTGCAGAGTTGATCGTCGGACAGGCTTGCCACTTGCGCAGGCGACATCTGGAATGTCGGCGACGCGCAAGCGGCAAGGGATAGTATAATTAGAGACAAAAAGAAATTCGCATTCCTGCGAAAGCAGGAATCTGTTGCTGTAACATGATCCCTGCTTTCGCAGGGATGCGCCGATGGTTTGGTCATCTCTTATTCTTCCTATATCTCTTCTCTAAAAACGCGAACGAAGCACGCATACCCGTATCAGCACCGCCGCGCGGACGGCCTGGCTTGCCGGATGCTTCCCATGCGTAATGATCGATATGGACCCATTTCGTATTATCTGTGACGAAGTTCTGCAAAAACAAGGCTGCAGTAATCGAGCCTGCCGGATTGTTTCCGGCATTGTTGAGGTCAGCAATGCTGGACGAGATATCATTCTTGTACGGCGCCCATAGAGGAAGCTGCCAGAGCGGATCTTCTACGTTTAGCGACATCTTTTGCAACTCGGCTGCGATCTCGTCGTTATTCGAGAACATGGCGGGAATGTCGAAACCGAGGGCGGTTCTGGCAGCGCCGGTCAGGGTCGAGAAATCCATCAAGAGGTCGGGCTTTTCTTCGCAGGCGAGCGTCAGGCAATCCGCCATAACAAGCCGTCCTTCGGCATCAGTATTGCCGATCTCTACCGTCAAGCCCTGACGCGAGCGCAGGACATCGCCCGGGCGGTACGCGATACCGGAGATCGAGTTCTCAACCGCCGGAATAAGAACACGCAGACGTACAGGAAGGTTCAACGACATGATCATCCATGCAAGACCGAGCGCCATAGCGGAGCCGCCCATGTCTTTCTTCATTAGCAGCATGGCCGAGCTTGGTTTGATATCAAGCCCGCCGGTATCGAAGACAACGCCTTTACCGACGATGGTTAGCTTCGGATCACTCGCTTTGCCCCATGTCATATCTATAAGTCGCGGGCGGCGCTGGGAGCCGTCTCCCACTGCATAGACCATCGGGAAGTTGGAGGTGAGCAGTTTCTTGTCTTCAGTAACTTTGAATGTCGCCTTTTGCGCTACCGCAATTTGCCGCGCGGCATTTGCCAATTCTTCCGGTCCTAAATCATTCGCCGGTAGATTGATCAGGTTGCGGATCAGGGAGATCGACTGGATAAATGCCTCGGTACGTTTCTTGTCGACAGATTTCGGCCAGACAAGGCGCGGGTATTTCTTGGTGTTCTTCTTGTAGGCATCGAATTTATACGCGGCGAGCGACCAGCCGATGCAAGCTTTTTCCAAGTCTTCAGCTGAGAGAGAATTATCATCGATGGAAAATTCGGTATCGTAACTTTCCTGCGCGGCCGATTTCATGATCTGATCGACGACATAAGCGAAACTGTACAGGCCGATGGACGATCCCACACCGACATAAACGGCTTCTATGGATGCGTCTTTGTAAGAAAGGCTGACATGGTTCGCACCGCCTTTGAAACCTTGGGCGAGAAGGGAGCTTTGCGTGGCTTTTGGTTGGGATTTGAACCATTTATCAAAGTCGCGCTCGTAAACCAGATAGACAGGGACGGCTTTCGTCTTGGCTTTCGTAACCAGAACTTGTGGATATTGAAGAGATGAGAAAGTATTGGTAACAGGCTTGGCTTTAGGCATTAAAAAACTCCATCCATTTATGTGATGAGCATAAACCGGATGGAGTTTAAGGGAAAGTACGGTTAATTAAACTTTCAGATTAACAGCGGCTGTTTTGCCTTTTTCTGTCTGAAGGTCGTATTCTATGTCCTGATTTTCAGCCAGGCCTTTCAAGCCTGAACGCTCAACTGCCGAGATATGGACGAAGACGTCTTTACCACCATCGTCAGGAACGATGAACCCAAAACCTTTTTGAGTATTAAACCATTTTACTTTACCTTTAGCCATTAGATCACCTTTTAGTTCAGTTGAGTGTATAGTCCCCCAAAAGCTTGCCTACTTATATATAAGTAACGGCTGTCACCTTCAGAAACATGTCGTTTTTATCATGTTTTAAAAACACTGTATATATTCTTTGAACGTCCGCATATTAGACGTTTGATGTGGTTGCAAGGTTAAAAATAAGGCTTTTCACAGCTAAAAGAGTGGAAAAACCCTGTAAAATAAGGTTTTTCATGCATTTTATATTCGACGGAGCTCTTTTATTCTGGCATGAATCATCCATACGCAAGGTTATCTGATTCGTAAGCGGCTTTTAAAACCGCTTTATTTCCGGCACTTTTGCGTACCTGTTTAAACAACTTCTAACCTCAAAAGTGAGACTATAGAACATGGCTACAGCAGCAAAAAAAGCTCCAGCGAAAGCGGCAGCAACAGCTAAAACACCTACAAGCCCAACAGTGACACTGAAGCAAATCTCTGCTGAAGTTGCTGAAAAGCACGAACTGACAAAAAAGCAAGCTAACCTGATTTCTGATGAACTGGTTGCTTTGATTGTTAAGAATCTGAAAAAAGGCAACCGTATCCGTATGGCCGGTCTTGGTATTCTTCAAGTTAAAAAACGCGCAGCTCGCATGGGCCGTAACCCAGCAACTGGCGAACAGATCAAAATCCCTGCGAAAAAGAAAATTGCTTTCCGCGCAGCGAAAGAATTGAAAGAAGCAGTCGGCAAGTAATCTGCCCGTTTCTTTTGAAACACAAAAACCCCGCTTAATAGCGGGGTTTTTATTATTCGATATTACTTGATTACTTGCCGTGGACTTGGGACCACTCGCTTGGTGTGATGGAGCCATCGCCATTTAAGTCATATGTGGCAAAACTTGAATCAATAGTCGTTGCGGCTGGTGTCGTAACGGTTTCAACATTCCATGTCTTGTAAAGATTGGTTTCGTTTATAACGCGATTGAATTCCTGCTGATCGAGCTTACCGTTATGATTGCGATCCCAGTCGGCATAGGTTTTGTAAGTCGTAACACCCGGTCCGTACCATGTCGTGACATTGCTGTCCCATTCATCAGGTGTCACATAACCATCTCCGTTTTGATCCCAGCGATCATAAGCATAGGTCACGAATTGCTGTTCGGTACGAACGGTTTTAACGCGAGGGTCTGTATCGGTCTGGCGAGTAAAGGTTGTTGTCGTTACGGTGCCTGTCGAAGGATCGACGGTTTTTGTAACAGTTGTTTCAGCTTGAGCAGCGGAAGCAAGGCTAATGCCGACGATAGCAAGGGGGAGAATATACTTTTTCATATAAATTACCTTTCAAAATAAAATTTGCCTATATAAACAATTGAATATGGTATTTGTTCCCCTACATGATAGGGCTTATCAAAGGATTTAAAGATATGAAAGTAAAAGATTTATTCGTCAGGATTTCGCAGCGCATCGCAGAAGCGGCGGGTCATCCTGCTGTATTTATAGGCGCTGTTTCTCTAATTGTCCTTTGGGGGGCGTCAGGGCCAATATTCGGGTTTTCCGATACATGGCAACTTATTGTCAATACCAGTACCACTATCATTACTTTCCTGATGGTTTTCCTCATCCAGAGCACGCAGAACAGGGACTCTGAAGCTCTGCATCTAAAACTTGATGAACTGATCCGCGCAACCGAAGGTGCGCATTTAGCATTGATCGATATTGAAAAACTTGATGAAGACGAGTTTCAGGCATTTCGCCGTATGTATGATACGATTGCAAAGAATGCCAAGGAACGGTTGAATCATGGCGGAACCGATATTAATTGTCCTGATATCAAGATCGCCGATCTTTGTTTTCCCGCAGATTATGCAGAGCACCATAAAGGCGATAAGCAATGATTCATCCCGTTCGCGCGTTTAAAAATTCCTGTAACGGGCTGAAATTGGCTTTTGCCGAAGACCAGTCATGGCGCAATACGTTCTGGCAGTTTTGTATCGGTTCGATCATTGCGACGATTATATATTTTGTCAGCGATGAAACCATATTCATGTGGCTATTAATGGTGGCGAGTTTGTTTCCAATGGTCATTGTTGAAACCGTGAACAGCTCTATTGAGGCCGTAACTGATAAAGCCAGTCCTGAGCGTAGTAAACTTGCGATGAAAGCCAAAGACATTGGCAGTGCCGCTGTTCTCGTCAGCCGATTACTGGCTATTTTATGCTGGATCGTGGCATTAAGTGCGGTCTAGATGTTTTATGCCCTAATAGTATTATTCATTCTTCCTGTAGCATCGTTTGTATTACTAGTCGCAATTTTAAAGTTTTCTTCGTTGTCCGTTCTGATTAAAAGAATGGTTTTTAGAATTCTTGGAACATTTCTTTTCTTCCCAACTTTAATCCCTGTCACTATAGTTGCATTACCAGCATGCAATATTACTTTGATTTCTTCATTGTTTGATACAGGTTTTAAAACATCTGGAATTACAGAGATATTAAATTGGTATTTAAGAATATGGATGTTTAATCTTATATCTATTGTGATCACTTATTTTGTTTTAACAAAAATATCGAATTTCCTATTTTATAAGGAAAAAAGAATTATTTAATTTTCTGAAGCCCTCTTTCGCCTGTCCAGAACAACATGGCAAATACAAGGCCTGCAAGCCATCCGGCAAGGACATCGCTTGGCCAATGGACGCCGAGATAAATTCGGCTCATGCCGATTATGAAAGTCAGGAATGCCGCGATACCCAGGAAATAGATTTTGAGTTTGCGGCTGGTTTGTGCCTGTGCAAGTAGAGCGCCGAGGATCAAATAGACAATCGCCGACATCATCGAATGAGAGCTTGGGAAGCTGGATGTAAAGGTTTCCGTCGCATGCGGGACAAGGTCAGGGCGCGGTCGGGCGAAACCAAGCTTCAACGAGTTTGAGAGGATGGTGCCGATAATAATCGCAGATATCAGGTAAACGGCTCTTTTGGCATGTTTTATCATGTAAAGGTAAATGGCGGAGCAAAGCGTAAATAGGGAAAGCACGAAAGTACTGCCAAGGCTTGAGATATCGCGCATCATTTCGGCAAACCACGAAGGCCCCCAAGCCAGTTCCTGATTACCCGCATTTCGCATCATCAGGAGTATGGCGCTGTCGATAGAATGTGTATCGCCTTCTGACACGTCTTCGGCGATTTCCCAAAAGCCCCCGACAAGTGCGCAGATCAGTATCAGTGAGAATAAAATTACAGGTTCGATAGACGGGATTTTCATTATTCAAAATATAGGAAATGTATTAGAAATATACCAGTTAAAATAAGGAGAAATATGATGGATGTACGCGCCGCTGTTGCATGGGAAGCCGGAAAGCCGCTCTCCATTGAAACCGTTCAACTGGATGGGCCGAGAGAAGGCGAAGTTCTGGTTGAAGTAATGGCAACGGGTTTGTGCCATACGGATGCCTATACTTTATCCGGCGCGGACCCTGAAGGTTTATTCCCGGCGATTCTTGGTCATGAAGGGGCAGGGATCGTTCGCGAAATCGGTAAGGGCGTTACCAGCGTAAAGCCGGGTGATCATGTTATTCCGCTTTATACGCCGGAATGCCGCGAATGTGATTATTGTTTGAGCCAGAAAACAAATCTGTGCCAGAAAATCAGGTCGACGCAAGGGCAGGGATTGATGCCGGACGGCACGAGCCGTTTTTCTATCGGCGGTAAAAAACTGCATCACTATATGGGCACGTCGACCTTCGCCAATTTTACAGTATTGCCCGAGATCGCGGTTGCGAAAGTTCGCGAAGATGCGCCCTTCGATAAGATCTGCTATATCGGCTGCGGCGTGACGACCGGTATCGGCGCGGTGATTTTTACAGCTAAAGTGCAGCCGGGAGATAATGTCGTTGTCTTCGGCCTTGGCGGCATTGGCTTGAACGTTATCCAGGGCGCGCGGATTGCGGGTGCCAATATGATCATTGGCGTCGATATCAATAACAAGCGCGAGGAAATGGCGAAGAAATTCGGCATGACGCATTTCGTCAATCCGACCGAGATCGGCGAAGACATTGTCCCTTACCTTGTCAATTTGACCAAAGGTGGCGCCGATCACAGTTTTGAATGTGTCGGCAATACGACATTGATGCGTCAGGCTTTGGAGTGCTGCCACAAGGGCTGGGGTAAATCCACCATCATCGGCGTGGCGGGAGCTGGGCAGGAAATTTCTACGAGGCCGTTTCAGCTTGTTACGGGCCGCGTTTGGCAAGGCTCCGCTTTCGGCGGCGCGCGCGGACGCACAGACGTGCCGAAGATCGTCGACTGGTATATGGACGGTAAGATCAATATCGACGATCTTATTACGGATGTTATCCCGCTCGATCAGATCAATGAAGGATTTGAAAAAATGCATAAGGGAGAGTCGATCCGCACCGTGGTGAAATTTTGATGCTTGATCTCATTAAATCATGGAAGTGTTTCGGCGGGATACAAAATGTCTATCGCCATGCATCGCAATCGACCGGCACTGATATGGAGTTTGCCGTTTTTATTCCTGCTCATGAAGAGGGGGATAAACTATCATCTTTGACTTTCCTGTCGGGGCTTACCTGTACTTGGGAGAATTTTACGACCAAAGCGGGGGCGCAGAGATATGCGGCGGCGCATAAAATGGTGTTGATTATGCCCGACACCTCCCCGCGCGGTGCGGATGTGCCCAATGACGATGCTTATGATATGGGGCAGGGCGCAGGTTTTTATATCGATGCGACGCAAGGGCCATGGGATAAGAATTTCAAGATGTGGAGCTATATCAATAAAGAGCTTTTCGATGTGATTGCCGGGGTAGTGCCAATTGATCCGGCCAAACGAGGAATATGTGGTCATTCGATGGGCGGGCATGGTGCGTTGATTTCAGCTATCCGTAATCCGGATAAATATGCATCCTTATCGGCGATTGCGCCGATCGTTGCGCCCAGTCAGGTGCCCTGGGGGCAGAAAGCATTCACTTCTTACCTTGGCGAGGATAGGCATGATTGGTTGAAATATGATGCTTGCGAATTGATGAAAGCAGGTGCATGGAAAAAACCGATCCTGATCGATCAAGGCACGAATGACGAATTTTTAGATATGCAATTAAGGCCGGAATTATTCGCCAGCGCTTGCAAGGGTGCAGGTGTAGCGCTCAATCTCCGTATGCAAAGTGGTTACGACCACAGCTATTATTTTATAGCTTCCGTAATCGGCGATCATATAGATTTCCATGCGGCACAATTAGGTCAATAAAAAAGCCTGCGATTTCTCGCAGGCTTTTCTTGTTATATCAAAACTGAATTACTGGTTTGTTTCAGTTGTTGTTTTTTCTTCAGTGGTCTCTTTGTTGCCAAGGCCAGCCGGATCAGTTGTCGTTTCGGTTTTTACTTCAGAAGAAGTTTCACCGTCGCCATCTGTCGTTGTTTCAGTCGACTTTGTTTCTTCAGTCACTGTGGAGTTGTTCACGCCTTCAGGATCGACTGTTGTTTCTTTTGTAACTTCTGTTGAATTATTACCTTCGCCGTCAGTTGCTGTTTCGCGCGTTGTCGTTGTTTCTGTGGTGACGCCGTTAACTTCAGATGTCTCTGTCGTTTCGGTTTTCTTTTCGTCTTTACAAGCTGTCAGGCCCAAAGCCAAAACAGCCATAGCTATCAGAGCAAAATTCTTTTTCATTTTAATATCCTTGTTGTTGAATTTATGAACGAAGAAAATAGAACAGAATAGGGAAATAAAAAAGGCCCGAAGTGATAATATTTAAGAATATATCCGAGTTTTTTTAGGGAACTTTTTAAGATCTGGATCTCATCATGAACATTTTTAGGCTATCTTCGTACATATCCTTCAGGCGTTGAACGGTCAGAGGAACGTTAATTTCTTCTGAATTATCGATTCTATTCATGGTCTGACGGGCCAGTAACGAGAATTTAGACATACCGAGATTGCCACCACATGAGGTAATGATATGTAGCTCGCGTGCCATTTCCTGAGGGTTATCCTCCAGTGCCAAAAGCGTGTCGAAACGCTGGGTAATTTCAGTTTTAAAATCTTCCATGATGGCGTTGAAAGTGTCGAGGCCGATAAGCTTGATCAGCTCGCTGAGCTGCTTATCGTCGACAAGCAAAGCATCGTCGATTACCGCATCGGTAATGATCTTCTTCGAAAGAACTTCGTTGAATGAATCGTCATCCACGCCGCAGGGATCGTCAGGAAACATAGAATCTGTCATGCAGTCCGTAGTGTTAGTATTTAGCCCAGCAGGTTAGCATAATTTCTATAATTAATATATTAAAAATGGCTAAAAAAAGAAGAAATGGCGGAGCCGGAGGGATTCGAACCCTCGATACGGTATAACCCGTATGACGATTTAGCAAACCGTTGCCTTCAGCCTCTCGGCCACAGCTCCGTACCAATGAGGCCGAAACTAGAGGATTAACATTAAGAAATCAATAAGCTAATTTGGGCCTGCCGGATTCCAGAAAAGAGGGTTTTTATCCCTGTTTGCAAGCATCCTGACCCCGGGCCATGCCCGCGCTTCATAATATGAGTTACATGCGAAAATAGGCTCGCTTCCCGCTACTTTGGCCCATACATCTTTTAAAGCAATGCATTTCGCCTTACCAAAATTGGCTTCCGGTACGTCGGGTACGATAACAATTGAATAATGCTCTGCATTTGGCCATGCGATTTGATAAGCTCTGGCCATTGCACCGCGGGCGGAGGCCGACCACACTTGCCCGGGGTTTAAATTTAATTTTTTTGCTTCGTCAGCAACGATTCTAATCGCGATATCGTTATCAAAATCTACATATAAGCCCTTTGCTTTTTTTGCGCGGCTTTTGGCTTCGGCTTGAACGATATGAAACTGGTCAGATGAAACCGGAATGATTTCAACTTTGGCGCCAAGGCTTTGAGCTTTTAACAGGGAAGGGCTAAGGCCTTCAAAAGGTGAGAGGCTGCTGATAAGCGTTAGTTTTCTTCCTGCCTGATGGCAAACCTCAGCGAAGGCTGCAGCGCCTGCGCCATCGGGCGTTGTAGCATAGAAAAACTCACGGTTTAAAAAGTTTTGAGTGATCGCCCAAGCAATCCGGATTTTTGTGCCGACTTTTGAATCATCAACCACCGTAATGCCGTCGATACTAAAGATGTCAGGTTCATTCAGATTTTTACGCATATAAGGGAATAAGCATATTTATCTTAGATATTGCAATCAGAACATCAATCCTCAGGTAAAAAACCTTGAGATTGACGATGCCAGAGGCGCGCATAGAGGCCGTTTTTGGCCAATAATTCGCTATGAGTGCCGTCTTCGATGATCTTGCCTTGATCCATCACCAAAATTCGGTCCATGCGGATCAGCGTGGACAAGCGATGGGCGATGGCGATAACGGTACGGTTTTCCATCAATGGGTAAATCTGTTCCTGCACAACCGCTTCGACTTCACTATCCAGCGCGGAGGTCGCTTCATCTAGCAGCATAATCGGTGCGTCCTTTAGAATGAGACGCGCAATAGAGATGCGCTGACGCTGTCCGCCGGAAAGTTTAACGCCGCGTTCGCCAACTTGGGCGTTATAGCCGGTATTGCCCATTTTATCTTGCAGGTGGGGAATAAATTCGTCCGCGGCAGCCTGTTTAATGGCGGCTTCTATTTCTTCCTGAGTAGCGTCCTGACGCCCATAGCGCAGGTTCTCGAGAATGGAGCGATTGAGCAAAGACGGCTCCTGCGTCACCATGGCAATTTGAGAACGCAGGGAATTTTGCGTGACTTGTGAAATATTGTGACCGTCAATTTTAATCGCGCCGGACTGGATATCGTAGAAACGCAAAAGAAGGCTGACCAAGGTGGTTTTACCTGCGCCGCTCGGGCCGACAAGGCCGACTTTCTGTCCGGCGAGGATGTCCAAATTCAAGCCGTCAAAAATCTGGCGTCCGCTGGAATAATGAAAGCGTACGTCTTTAAAGGAAATATGACCTTTGACATGCGGCAGGTCAGCGGCGTCTTGTGCATCAAGCAATTCAACTGGGCGGCGGAAAATATCGATGCCGTTCAAAACAGAGCCATATTGTTCCGACAACATGGAAGCCTGCATAAACAGCCAATCGGTTTGAAGGCGGATGCGCAAGACCAAGGGAAAAAGGGAAATCAGAATTCCGGATTGAATTTCATTACGCGTCCATAGCCAGATCGATAGAAATATAATGAAAGCGACGCAAATACCGTTCCAGAAATAAATCGTGGCGACCGACAAGGTAACTATTTTATTCTTCTGATACGAATTGAACAGGTGATCATTCAAAAGGCCCATAAAGCCGATATTCTCGCTTTCCGGTTTCGAAAAAAGCTTGGCCAGCGTGATGTTGGATAGAATATCGACGGAGCGCCCGATAGCATTGGAATAGCTTTCTGTCATGCGATCCGCGCGACGAGCGATAACGGGTGTAAAATAATATAGTATAACGATGCTTATTACACCCCACACGACCAGCGTCGTGGCAAGCATCCAGTGAGCGTGAATACAAAAAGCGAGCGTTGCGACAAAGAAAGTGATGACGTACCAGGTTTGCGTCGTTGCCGTTACCATCATATCGACGGCGGAGCGGCTGAATTCAAAAGCTTTAGCGGCCAAGCGGCCTGCCATTTCATTTGAAAAGAAATTCATCGATTGATGGGTCAGGTAATTCATGGCACGGAAACGCGTACGCTGCGCGACCCTGGCATTGATCAAGAGGTTCTGGGTCACATTCTCCATTGAATCGAACCCGGGCAGAACGATCAAAAACAGGATAATTATAGTGATCAAATAAGGGTGAAAAAGGGACTCTTCAGGCTTAATCTGGCCGTTGGAAATTGAATCTATAAAATGACCAAGCAACCAGATAATTCCCGGCTCGATGCAGGCCGCAATGGTTGCAAAAAACAGAAGCGTGTTCCAGCGCCATTTATCGAGTTTATAAATTTGCCAAATGGTTTGCATGACCGTCGATGGAAAAAACGATGGCAGGCCTTCGGGCGGGTTCAATTCGATGAATTTTTTAAAGAAATTATTTTTCAAATTACTAGTTACTCGTATTCCATATCAGGGCGTTCTTTAAAGCAAATTGTCGTACAAATTGCCAGAGTTTTGCGTCACTGAAAGCATTAGCTGGATAGGGCGGCGGATTTCTGGCTGGCTGATGGTATTTCTCTAATGCCTGATATTTGATTGCGTTCCCGATATCGCCATGATTTTTAGCAACACAGACTGCATTAATTTTTTTATCCGGCCATGCGATTTGGGCTGCTTTTAATAATACACCGCTGACGCAAGGTAGCCAGATTTCCGATGCATCGATATCTGTCTCGCGAAAAATATCGGCAAGGCAGGTTTTGAATAATGGGTTATCATAACCTAAGGGCAGGAGACCTTTGTGGCCTGCGTATAATTGATAAATCTGCTCGACAGGCTGCGGGTCATGCCAGATGATTTCGCCATCAATCAAATCGAGCCAATGAGGACGATAATCCGAATTCGACAATGCGAGGGTATATTTAAATCCCAGATCGCGGCAGGCTTCGGCTAAAGCCCAGCCACCGGAACCGTAGACACTGCCGGCATAGATGAAATGATCAGTGTTGAGTTGCGGCAACCATTTAATGAGTGCGCGGCGTTTCGTGCCGCCGGGCAAAACATCATCACGGATAATTGTAAAATTATCTATTTGCGTTGAGGTGAAGGCCGGGCCATTACGCAGCAAGGTGAAGCTCCGATCTCTGTAAAGCTTGGCATGAGAATAAACTCGCCGGAGGTCGGGGCGACCGGACACTGGCTTACTTTTGCGGCGACTTCTGATTTAGTTGTGGCCATGACGGCGTCGCATTTGATTTGCAATTTCGGGCATTCTTCACGTTTCCTGTTTACGGCCTCGCAAAAAGTCATTTTATCATCAGATATTTTGCAAGATGTCGTGAAAGCGAGAGCTGTCAGACAAGATAGAAGAAGGAATTTTTTTCCGGTAGTCATGTGAAGTCCTATTTTCTGGATGACGGGCTTAAAATGCAGCAAGGAAGATAGCCAAGATCACCCAAATCTTTTTCCGACGATAAGGTCGGTTTTGGCGTTTTTGTTGCGCATTGTTTGATTTGTTCAACCATTGCAGGGTCGGCGCTTTGTATGATTGGTGTGCAATCAACTTTTATCAACTGGCATGTCTGGCGTTTTAAATTAACGCGGTCGCAAAAATCATTCGTCGTGCTTTGAGCGAAGGCGTGAGATGAAAATAAAACAGACAGAATAGTCAGTGAGAAAAAACGTAAAATCATGACAATTTCTTTTTCAGTAATTCGTTGACGATATCCGGATTGGCTTTGCCTTGCGATTTCTTCATGACGGAGCCGACAAAGAAACCGAACAGCTTGTCCTTGCCGCTTTTGTATGCGGCGACATTGTCAGGATTTTCAGCGATGACTTCGTCAACGATCTTCTCGATTGCGCCGGTATCTGTGACTTGCTTCAAACCTTTTTCTTCAACGATGTCGGCGGCGTTTTTACCGCTTTCCATCATATCGGCGAATACATCTTTCGCGATCTTGCCCGAGATAGTGTTGTCGGTGATGAGCGCGACCAAGCCGCCAAGCTGCTCCGCCGTGATCGGAGATTGATCGAGCGTTTTGCTTTGCTTGTTCAGCGAGCCAAGGAATTCATTGATAACCCAGTTGGCGGTAATTTTTGGATCATGTCCTTTGGCCGCTGTTTCATAGAATAAGGCGCGGGACCGCTCGGCGATCAGGACCGAGGAGTCGTAAGCGCTTAGGCCGTATTCATTCATAAAGCGATGCTTCTTCTGGTCAGGCAGTTCGGGCAAGGTCTCTTTGATCTGCAGAACCCATTTATCTTCCAAAACGACCGGAAGAAGATCGGGGTCGGGGAAGTAACGATAGTCATGCGCTTCTTCTTTGGAGCGCATGGAGCGTGTTTCGTTCTTCGCAGGGTCCCATAGGCGCGTTTCCTGTTTGATCGTGCCGCCGTCTTCCAGAATTTCAATCTGACGACGCGCTTCGTAATCGATTGCCATTTGAATGGCTTTTAAAGAGTTAACGTTCTTTGTTTCTGTTCGCGTGCCGAAACCTTCGCCCGGTTTGCGGACGGAGACATTGACGTCGGCGCGCATGGAGCCTTCTTCCAGATTGCCGTCGCAGGTCTCAAGATAACGCATAATCATGCGAAGCTTGGAAACATAAGCGGTCGCTTCTTCGGCGCTGCGCATATCGGGCTCGGAAACGATTTCCATGAGAGCGCAGCCGGAGCGGTTAAGGTCGACAAAGCTTTTATTCGGGTGCTGGTCGTGAATGGATTTTCCGGCATCCTGTTCAAGGTGCAAGCGTGTGACACCTATTTTCTTTGTCGTGCCGTCAGCTAGGTCAACCTCGATCTCTCCTTTGCCGACGATCGGGTGCAGGAATTGGGATATCTGGTAGCCTTGCGGCAAGTCAGGATAAAAATAATTCTTACGTTCGAAAACGGAGCGGTTGTTGATAGCTGCGTTCAGGCCAAGTCCCGTGCGAACGGCTTGTTCAACGCAGTATTCATTCAGGACGGGCAGCATGCCGGGCATCGCGGCATCCACAAGCGACACATGCGTGTTTGGCGCGGCTCCAAATTCGCAGGACGAACCTGAAAACAGTTTTGACTTCGCGATGATCTGGGCATGAACCTCAAGCCCGATTACGATTTCCCATTCGCCTGTGCGTCCTTGTAGTAACTCAGCCATTTTTTTCCTCTTATCGTGTCGTATTGCCGCACTGCCTGGCGATGTTTTCCAGTTGTGCTTCAAATTCAGGGGTTTGTTTGATCGCGGCGATCGGGTCGAACGCGTTCGGATATTTCTCGAGAACCGATCCTAAAAGACGCTGCGCTTCGTTTGTTGTGTATTTGCCAATACCGGAAGCAAGGCAGCTGCATTGCGCGCTCGGAACATTCTGTTTTTGGCAGGCCGCTAGCACATCGTCATGAACGGGTACTTCCATACAAGGCGCATAGGCGGTGATAAGGTATTTGTTCACGGCATTGCGATCCTGCTTCACATAGGCTTGCGCGTCTTCGAACGTCATATTGCGTACAAGGTTTTGTGTCGTGCATTTGCAAAAAACTTCTTGGCTGCCGGGGAGCATGCGCGGGTCGGGTTGTGAAAGACAGCTCTTGTAAAAAACTTCGCCTTGCTGCGGCGTGATGGGCGTAGCTAATGCCTGAGAAGAAATAAGCAGAAGGAAGAGTGGAATAAAATATTTCATCAGAAGTTTTCCTTACTTGCCTTCTAAAAGGCATTCGTTGCGCGAGCTGTATTTGGTACGCAGATAGGTCATGTTATTCCAAAGCGCATCTACCGGATCTTTATAGTTCGGATCGGAAGCCAGTCTTTCCATGATTTCCGCTTCGCCTAAAGCTTTAGCATGGGTTTTCATTTTCTTTGCAACACATCCGCAAAACCCAGGAATATATCCTACCCTGACATCATTGGACATATCAAGCAAACATGCGAGATATTCAATCTGTTCCACCGGCATGTCGAGGCACGGCGCTACAGCAGTATGGATATACTTGTCGAATGTTTTATTGCCGGGTTTGCGGTTGGATTGACGCTGTAAATCCCGATATTCATCCATTTTAAAATTGCCGCGCAAAGCTGCCGCATTACAGGCGCAGTAATATTCGCGGGCTTCCGGTGTAAAGCGCGAGGGAATGTGAAAAAGGCAATTCTCATAAACCTTGTTGGCAAGCTCTATCGAGATCGGCCCCGTCTCTTCATTCTCTACGGTTAGCTTCGGCGCCGGCGCTGAATTTGCCGATGCATGAGCAAGTCCCGAAAGACTTGTCATCCATATCAGGCAAATGAACAGGGCCAGCTTCATTTCATTAAGCTGCTTTGTTACCGATCAATGGCAGAGCATTGAACTGCGCCGCTTTCTCTATAACATGGCCGGCACGGAAGACGGTTTCTTCGTCGAAGGCTCTGCCAATCAACTGAAGCCCGAGCGGTAAGCCGTCCGAAGATAAGCCGACCGGAACCGACATGCCCGGAAGTCCTGCCAGATTGACTGTGACCGTGAACACATCGTTCAGATACATTTTCAACGGATCGTCTTCATTCTCACCAATCGCAAAAGCCGCTGACGGTGTTGCCGGTGTTAAAAGCACATCGCATTTCTCGTATGCGGCTTTGAAGTCGTTCAGGATCAGGCGGCGGATTTTTTGGGCCTTGGTATAATAGGCATCATAATAACCGGATGACAGAACATAGGTGCCGATCATGATACGGCGTTTAACTTCCTTGCCAAAGCCTTGGGCGCGCGTTTTTTCATAGGTTTCGGTCAGGTCTTTGCCTTCGACGCGCAGGCCATAGCGAACGCCGTCATAACGGGCGAGATTGGAAGACGCTTCCGCAGGCGCGATAATGTAATAAACCGGCAAGGCGTATTTTGTATTCGGCAATGAAACTTCGACAATTTCCGCGCCGGCATCTTTGAGCCATTGAATACCATCATCCCAAACTTTCAGGATTTCCGCAGGCATGCCATCCATCCGGTATTCTTTTGGAATGCCGACGCGAAGACCTTTTACATTGCCGGTAAGGGCAGAAGTAAAATCCGGCACGGGAATATTGGCCGATGTTGAATCTTTCGGATCGTATCCGGCCATGTGGTTGAGCATCAGCGCGCAGTCTTCGACATTACGGGCAATCGGTCCGGCCTGATCCAAGGAAGAGGCGAAGGCGACGATACCCCAGCGGGAACAGCGTCCATAGGTTGGTTTAATGCCGACTGTGCCGGTAAAGGCTGCGGGTTGACGGATAGAGCCGCCAGTATCGGTTGCCGTTGCGCCCATGCACATACCGGCAGCGACAGCCGCAGCCGAGCCGCCAGACGAACCACCCGGGGTTAAGTCGCGGTTATCGCCGTTATTGCGTTTCCATGGCGAGATGACGTTGCCATAGGCGCTTGTTGTGTTGGCGGACCCCATGGCGAATTCATCAAGATTAAGTTTGCCGAGGGAAAACGTTCCGGCATTCATCAAATTCTGGAAGACAGTCGATTCATATTTCGGCTTGAAGCCTTCGAGGATTTTACTCGCGGCTGTTGTCTGTACATCGTAAGAGCAGAACAAATCCTTATTACCGAGCGGGATTCCTTCCAGTGCGCGGCCTTCGCCTTTTTGCAGGAGGGCATCAGACGATTCAGCGGCTTTAAGCGCGAGATCTGGTGTCTCGGTGATATAGGCATTCAGATGGCGCATTTTCTCCATCTGGCCAATATGCGCCTGCGTCAATTCCTTTGAGGTGAATTCTTTGTTTTTAAGAGCTTTTGCCGCTTCGGCAATGGTCATGTTTAGCATGGAGGATGTCATATTTGATTACTCAACGATTTTCGGGACAACGAAGAAATTTTCAAGCGCTTCAGGCGCATTGGCAAGGACATCGGCGGCTTTTTCACCGTCGGTCACTTCATCCTTGCGCCAGATCAGGTTAATCTCGGACACGGATGCCAGCGGCTCGACATTATCCGTATTCACTTCCTGAAGCTGGTCGATCCATTTCATCAGGCCTTCCATTTGCGGGGCAAAATATTCAAGGTCGCTCTCGGTCACTTCTAAACGGGATAGCGTGGCGATCTTTTTGACGGTGGCGCGGTCAATGGTCATATAATCTCTCTGTTTTTGCTTGTTACCTACGATTTAACAATTTAAACCTTTGGAAACAATGCCAATTATTCCTGCAGACCAATTTAAATCCTCCTTGAAGCCCGGCATAAAGCTTTTGGGGCTGGATATCAGTAAGGTATCGATCGGTATTGCATTTGCGGATATCGGAACAGGGATCGTGACGCCGGTGACGATCATCGAGCGCAAGCGCCTTAAAGATGACGCCGAAAAACTCTCAAAGCTCATGGCTGAATATGACACCAAAAGCCTGATTGTCGGCTGGCCGCTTAATATGGATGGAAGCGAAGGCAAACGCTGTCAGGCCGTACGCGATACAGTTCTCGAGCTGCAAAAGACGCTTCAATCAGCCAAATTCGTTTTTTGGGATGAAAGGTTATCCACAGCCGTTGCGAATAACTTGGTGGAAGAAATCGGTATAAGTAGTCGGAAATTAATAGGAAAGAAGGTGGATAACCATGCGGCTATGGTTATTCTTCGTTCTTTTTTGGATGAAATAACGCCCCGAACCTCATGAGTTCATTGGCATTTTCTGCAATCCATGAACTGCCGGTGGAAAAGTCAGATGATAATTCCTGACATAGTTTCCAAAATTGTGGACCGTGATTAGCGTGGATCAGATGGGCGGCTTCATGCGCGATCACATAATCGTAAGTCTCAAGTGGAGCAAAAATAAGACGCCAATTCAAAGACATACGGCCATCTGTTGAGCAACTGCCCCAACGTGTTTTCATGTCACGCAAAGTGAGAACTTTAATTTTTTTACCAATTCGCGCCGCTTTTTGATCGGCGATGGTTTTAAATTCAGCTTCTGCCATCTTTTTCAAAAAACGCGAAATTCGCCCTGACGGATTATCAAGGCTGGTGCGCACGACCAAACGGTCATCCTCGATAAAAACCTTGGTCAGTTTGTAGATATCGTCATGGTCGATAGTGAGGCGCAATTGTTTCCCTAGGACCGGTATCAGAACGCCATCATGATAAGGAACGGCATCGGGCAGCGTGGCCAGCTTTTCATGGATCCAGCTCTGGTTCTGGCGGGCGAATTCATAAGCGGATTTTAAGCTGGCACGCTTGGGCACGATCAGGTGGATTTTACGCTCGGTTGCATCGAGGCGCAGCATAAGCTTACGCGCGCGCGGCGAAATCCTGACATTCAGGTGAGGGGAAATGGATGCAAAATCCGGCATAGGGATGTTTTAGCAGATAAACGGAAATTAGCCGAGAGCTTGTATAGGATATGCAGGACAAGGCGAAGAAACAAGATTGGCGGCTTCATTTTCGATACATGAGTGCCCTTTTTCCTGACCCTTTGCATAAAGATATTCTATATGACGCGATGTAAAATTGTAAGAACTGCTTTTGCTATAATTCGAAGGCGGATCAAGTCTGAGCACAGTACGATTTTCTTCAGAAGAAAGTCTTCTGCGGTCGTCCTCGGCTTGCATTTCCCTTTTAGTAAGCACTTCGTTGTCAGGTATGCATGGAATAGAAATAATTATATCCGTCCTAGCTTTTGCGGGATAGAGACTCTTGCGAGTATAGGTTCCATCCCAAAAGCCGTTATGAGGGCCGAATACTTTTGCGGCACATGAAGATAATACCGCATCTTTATTCATACGGCTGCCGGAAACGTCTACCGGTTCAAAGACATCCTGACCTTGGGCCTTGGTTAAGCCAACGTTTAATTTTGAAACTCTTAATGATGTGTCGATCTCACCGTGGCGAATGGCATCCCACATTTCTTGTGTTACATGTTTATCGAGTATTTCTGCGAGTTTACTAAGAGGGTTATATTTTTTTGTAATGCCCAAAAAGTATAATTGAGCGAGGCCCGGCATGTGCGGAAAAAACCAAGATGATTTTGAATGATGATTAAAAGTTCTAACTAAGTCAGTGACTTTATGAAGGCTGCGCAGAGGAATTAATGGGGTATCGCCGATTTTTCCTAAATCTTGCCAAACGTTACCTAATATTTCAGGTATTTTTTCTGACTGATTGGAATTGAGCAGTCCTGCCAGAATAACCGCATTCAATGAACCAATGCTTCTGGCAGATATATGTGTAATGGCGACGCCTTCATTGAGAAGGTGGGGAACTAAAACTTTTAAGACGCCAGCCTGATAAGCGCCGCGGACAAAACCATCGGGCAGGATAAGCTCTACCGTCTTTTGGTTTGTGGCTGGCTGAGCCAGTTCATCAGTGACAAAGTCATCTCTTTGAAAGTTAAGCAACTCAAACTCCACACACTCATATTACTCAAACGCGGACATATTGGCCTATTAGAGTGTTCTAAACTATGCGCAACGCACCAATTTTGTCAGAATTGTGTCAATGTTATCTAAATCAGCCAAATAGCGCAAGAAATTATTTCCGTAATATTTGTTGCATTGAGGCCGATGAATGCTTATATTCACGGCAATTAACAAAATGGGATTTTAAGAAATGACAATGATTGCATCTGAAGCTGAGTTAGTACAAATGGCATGGAATGGCTTTGACGCCACAGCAACGCACCATATTTGTGACGCAACATTAAGATTTTATGATGCAGCCAATGACGCAGAAAATTTGCCTCATGTATCCGCCAGAGTAAAACCTTTACGCGGTAATCTAAACCTCGTTCCGGAACCCTTAAGAAATACGTTTGAGCGGGCAGCAGATCTTCAAGACGAATATCTCAATGATCCTGCAACCGAAAATACGATTCTGGCAGGCGTGGTACATCATTATAATGTTGTACGTTCAGAGTCCGATGAAAATGAATGGACGCTTCAGGCTTCAGCATCTGTAACGGGGCCTCGTGCTTATGATTGCGCCTTTATCCTCACAAACCCATATAATCTGGATCTAGACTGGAAAACAAATCTTGAATTTTTGACAGATCCTGATCGCTTGAAGCAGCAATTCCGAATTGTTTCTGACAAAATGGGCATTTCCGTTGAAGAATTAGCAAAGGCAACAGTATTTCACTGTTTTACTATGGCAGCTAAACGTTACTGGTCCGAGAACGACTACAAAGTAAAAAATAATGGAGCTGAGCCGCCTCTTAATATGCACGGCTCTGTAAATGACCAAGAAGTTGGCGCGGAATACTTCGTCGAGTTTGCGAAACGCATTGCGCCAATAGCAGGTTTCGATTTTAAATAATCCGCGCCGACGCGAAATAATTGAAGTGAATTAAAAACCCTCCAATCAGAGGGTTTTTTAATGTTTATGCGACAATGAAAACAACGACTTGAGAAGGGTCTCTAAGTTTGCTCGCCGGTTTTTTGACCGTCCGCTCTGCGCCGAGGCTATCAGTTTGATGTACCATTTTTTTGGTTTTTACGCTTTGCGTGACTTTCTGGTGAAAAATCCTTTAGTTCGAATGGCGATTTTGGCCAATTGGCAGAGGTTATAATACTTCGTTTGTGAATAATGATGGGATCAGGTCCCCGCCGGTTGCTCCTTGGGGATGGCCGAAAGACGGCGTGGCTTTTCATGGGAAAGCCTAACGCTTATAGCATGATGCATTTATTATTTGTATTCAACCAATATGAGCTATAACTCAAATCAGCTCTCACTACCTTCAAAAAACTTTGACTTGCGGCCTTCTTTAACGGCGAGGGCTTCCTGTTCCTTGAGCCAGCGGCGCGTCGCGGCGATGCCGTGCTTGTCGCGGTTGTAACGCTCCGGCGCCAGATCGGGGATCAGTTTTAAATCGGCTTCCGGAATCGGATCATATTCAGCCTGCTGGCGCATGAAATGACGCAAACGCGGCATGATGTCGTTACGCCATTTGCGGCCATTGAAAATGCCGTAATGGCCACAGCCTAATTGGAAATGGTGGAATTGCTTTGCTTGCGGCAAGTTAAAGGCCAATTCGTGCGCTGCCGTTGTCTGGCCCCGCGCGGAAATATCATCCAGTTCGCCTTCGACGGTCAGGATAGCTGTATGCTTGATATTCTTCGGCAAAACGTCATGCAATTGCTCTGTCAGAGGATCGCGCCATTTCATCTGGCTCTTTGGCAATAGCTGGCGCTGGAAGATGACATCGACGGTTTGCAGATAGAAGTCGGCATCCAGATCCATAACCGCATTATATTCATTGTAGAATTTACGGTGCGCTTCGGCGCTGTCGCCATCGCCTTGCACGACATGTTTGAAAAAGTCGAGATGGGAGCCGACATGACGGTCGAGATTCATCGACATAAAGCCGGAGAGTTGCAAAAAGCCTGGATAGACTTTGCGATGCGCGCCAGGATAATAAACAGGTACTTCATCGATAACTGTGTTTTTAAACCATGAAAGAGGGCGCTTTTCAGCGGTTTCCGTCACGGCAGTTTTTGAAATACGCGTATCGATTGGCCCGCCCATCAATGTCATCGACAAAGGCTGGTTCGGATCTTTTTCACCGGCCATCAAGGCGACGGAGGCAAAGACAATCGGCGCTGGCTGGCAAACCGCGATTACATGTGTATCAGGGCCGAGCAGGGACAAAAACTGGCGAATATAATTAATGGAGTCATCGAGATTGAAGCGGCCTTCTTTCATCGGGACCATCCGCGCATCTTCCCAGTCCGTAATGTAGACATCGTGATGGGGAAGGAGCGCGTCGACCGTACCGCGTAGCAGTGTGGCATAGTGGCCGGACATTGGTGCGACGATCAGGACTTTTGGGTCTTTACGTTTCGTGGCACGTTTAAAATGCAAAAGAGAGCCGAAAGGTTTTTCGGCGATGACTTCTTCGGTAATAGCGACTTGCTTGCCGTTGATGGTCGTAAAGGGAAGATCGAATTCAGGCTTGCCAAAACGGCGCGTCAGGCGCTCGAACATTTCGGAGGAGGCAGCAATTGTCCGGCCCAAATTGGTATAAGACAATGGATTGAACGGATTGTTGAACAGCATCTTGGTCATCTCGGCACCGAAACGGGCGGGGGTGAGAACGGCATGCTGAAGATCGTGTAATTTGTAAAGCACTGGAAATATCCTCTTTTCCTAATATATACGCAATATATACCCGTAATGGTTAATTTCTAGAAAATGATGTGAACACAAAGGCGGGAAGTGGTAGATTTGATTATCTTATACCACATCAGGCCTGATTCCCATGTACTCCATTAATTTCTATAAGATTTTTCAAGATATGGCCGATCCGGACCGTATTATCGTATGCCTTGGCGCAATCCTTTTTGTTTCCGTCATCGGATATATAATCGGGCCAATCTCCGGCAATGCTAATCCATGGCTTTGGAGCATTCTGGACAAGCTCTTCGGTTTTGCCCGTAAATCGTACAAGGTCGAACGGTCTTCGGCTTCTCTGTCCTTCCGCGGCGTGTTGTTCGGGCTGATGTATATCATTACTTCTGGTGCAATCGGCTTTGGGGCGTGGTATGGGCTGACGCATTATTATCCCTCGCTTGCGCTGGAGATTTTGCTTTTGTCATTTACCATGACCGGCGGCGCGGTTTGGCTGGCTTTATCCAAACTTCACCAAGCGTTGAAAGAAGGATCGAAACTGGAAAAGGGCAGTTATCGCCCGATTGCGATTTCGGCGCGTAAGAATTTAAACACGACCGACGATTACGGCATTACACGGGTAGGCGTTGCCTATATGCCCAAAGCTTTCGATAAAGGATTGGTCGCGCCGATTTTCTGGTATCTGATCGGCGGCCTGCCTTTGGCATACCTATATGCGGGTATGGCCTGCGCAGCTTGGGCGTTATCGAAGGAAGGCTATTCCAAAAATTTTGGCGATTTTATCTTACGTCTCGAAAAGATTTTCGGGCTTTTGCCCAACACCATCGCCGGATTGTTTATGGCGG
>CAZWGO010000014.1:0-51737 GCA_964633355.1 uncultured Micavibrio sp. | reverse complement strand
ACCAAAAGCTTACCTTGATGACGCAGTATTTTAAAGAAACGCCCGATCCGGATCGCGGTTATGCCTTATCTATCCTGACCGGCGAACTTTCCTTCAATCAGGTCAAGCCCGCTTTCCTAAAGAAAATAGTCTTGGAGAAAGTCGACCCTGTTCTTTTTGACATGTCATACGATTATGTCGGCGATCTGGCCGAAACGATTGCGCTTCTTTGGCCGGAAGAAAATAATGATGATCTGCCTTCCCTGTCGCATATCGTGCATGAGATGGATACGCTTAAGCCTGCCGAAATTCAAAAGAAGGTCATGGATTATTTATCGTCGGGTACGGCAACGCAGCGCTGGGCCTTAATTAAAATGGTCACCGGAAATTTGCGCGTCGGTGTGTCGGCACGTCTGGCGAAGACAGCCTTGGCGGAAATGGGTAGCAAAGATATCGACGAGATTGAGCATATCTGGCACGGGTTATCGACGCCTTATCTAGATATGTTCGCCTGGCTTGATGGCAAGGCAGACGCCCCGCAGATTGAAAGCTTTCAGACATTCCATCCGATGATGCTCTCCAATCCCATCGACGAGGAAAAAGACTTTGTCAAAATGGCACCGAATGATTTTCAGGCGGAATGGAAATGGGACGGAATCCGCATTCAACTCGCCATCGATGGCGACTCAAAGAAACTTTATTCCCGCACCGGCGACGATATTTCAAAATCATTCCCAGATCTGACTGAAAGCTTGACCGGTCAAGGAGTTTTGGATGGCGAACTTCTGGTCGGAAACAATTTTTCCGCTGCTTCATTCAACGCCCTGCAACAACGCCTGAACCGTAAAACAGTTAGTATGAAAATGATGCAGGATTATCCTGCCTTTATCCGCGTCTATGATATTTTATTCGATGGCGAAGAAGATATCCGCGCTTTGCCGCTGTCCGAACGTCGTATTCGCCTTGAAGAATGGGTGGGTAAGAATAAGAATTCGAAACTGGATATCTCCCCCATTATTAATTTCACTTCATGGGATGAACTGGGTGAGGTACGTGTCAAAGGCGCAGAAGATCTCGACCATGAAGGCATTATGATTAAGCGTAAGGACAGCTCTTACGTTGCCGGACGCCCCAAAGGTGAATGGTATAAATGGAAACGCAATCCTTGTTTGGTCGATGCCGTTTTAATGTACGCGCAGCGCGGTCACGGCAAACGGTCTTCCTTTTATTCGGATTACACATTCGGGGTTTGGGATAAGGATCAAATCGTGCCTGTCGGCAAAGCCTATTTCGGCTTTACGGATTTGGAGCTGGTTCAGCTCGATAAATGGGTGCGAGGCCATACGACGGAGCGTTTCGGTCCCGTGCGCCAGGTTGAACTTGCCATGGTGTTCGAAGTGGCGTTTGACTCTATTCATGAAAGTGCGCGGCATAAATCCGGCGTTGCCATGCGTTTCCCGCGTATCAATCGCATCCGCTGGGACAAGCCGGCTAAAGAAGCCGATACGATTGAAAATTTACGTCAGCTCATCAAAACATAAAAAAAGCCGGACCAGTATTAAGGCTGGGCCGGCTTTAAAACATTAAGGAGAAATTAATTATTAGTGGCAGGATCTCTGGTTCACGACGGAACGGATCACATTTTTCAAGCGTGCATTTTTCTGCAAGCGCTTGATTTGCCAGACGAAATCGTTGTGGTTCATTTCATTGAGTGTTTGAGCTGTCATTTTAAAATCCTCGGTTCTGTGTTTATTGAATTCTTATAATTAATGGTCTCATAAATTTAACCGCAGGAGTCATAGAGATTTTGCATAGCAGTGCCTCTCATTTTTATGGGAACTTTTAACGCGTTTTTTAAGTTTTATTTGCTAATAAAAAAGCCGCCTCATTCGGGCGGCTTTTTCAAAAAATCTGAATTTAGTTATTTATATGTTTCGCCGTGCAGGAACATATCAAGTCCCTCTTCTTCCGCGATTTGCGGAACACGAAGACCCATTACTTTCTGAACGATTTTGATCAGGATGAATGTAACAACCGCAACATAAGCCGCAACGATAACAATCGAGATCAACTGAGCAACTAACTGGTTCGCATTTCCTTCAACAAGGCCTGTCGGGGCTGCGATAGAAGAAGATGCAAATACGCCAGTCAGAATGCAACCGACGATCCCGCCCATACCATGGATGCCGAAGACATCCAGTGAGTCATCGTATTTCAGCCATTTTTTCAGGTATGTACAGGCAAGGAAACAAACGATACCAGCCGCGAAGCCGATCACGAGAGATGCACCAAAACCAACAAAACCAGCAGCTGGCGTAATGGCAACAAGACCTGCAACCACACCGGAAAGAGCGCCGACGACGCTAGGCTTGCCGCGGTGGAACCATTCAGCGAAAATCCATGCAAGACATGCCGTCGCAGCTGCCGTGTTTGTCACCAGCATCGCCATACCCGCGCTGGTGCCAGCTGAAAGAGCCGAACCGGCGTTAAAGCCGAACCAGCCCACCCAGAGAAGCCCTGTACCAATCAAAGACATGACAAGGTTGGCAGGCGTTGGTGTACGATCATGGAAGTCATAGGCTTTGCCAAGGACGAGCGCCGCGACAAGACCGGCAACACCGGAAGCGATGTGAACGACAGTACCGCCCGCGAAATCGAGAGCGAAACCGAAGCCCAACAGACCTGTCGAGCCTTCAGCCGCACCGATACCGCCGATGAAACCGCCGGGACCCCATACCCAGTGAGCAACCGGCGCATAGACAGCCAGCATCCACAACGGAACGAAAACCAGAACGGATGAGAATTTGATACGATCGGCAACAGAGCCCAGTAGAAGGGCTGCCGTGATGATCGCGAATGTCATCTGGAACATGACAAACACTGTTTCTGGAATAGTACCACTTAGTGTGGTCGCACTGATTCCCTTGAGAAGTAATTTATCCAGGCTGCCGACAAAAGCATTAGAGCCCTCTGTAAACACCAAAGTATAACCGATGATCGGCCACAAAAGGGAAACGACCGCACAAACGGCAACCGTTTGCATAAGGGTCGCAAGAACATTGTTTCTTTTAACCAGACCACCATAAAACAGGGCTAGACCGGGAATACTCATCATCAAAACAAGAAGCGATGATGTCAGCATCCAGGCTGTATCGCCTGAATTCAGCTCAGGACCTGTCGCGTCCTGTGCAAATGACGCAAATGGCGTTAAAGCCAAAAGCATCACAAACAAGCCACTTAGGACTTTTAATTTGTTCATTTTTTTCTCCCTAGAATGAAAAATTGAGACGTTGTAAAATACATATGAAATAGATATGACCTAAATCGCTGGCTATATTGCAATAATCGCATGCCCATGTAAATGTGCAAAAAACAACTTATTAAGGACTTTAAATAATGCCTCGCCGTCTCAAAGCTTTGATGGAAATCGTTCAGCAGGAAGTCATTAAATTTTCCAAGCATAATGAAAGTATTGCCTCCCAAACAAACTTTCTTGCCATGAACGCTACAATAGAAGCGGCACGGTCTGGCGAAGCTGGCAGGGGCTTTACCGTTGTCGCGCATGAAGTTAAATCACTGGCCAAGCAGGCAAAGGATAATTCTGATTCGTTTAGAAACATCATATTGGGCCGTATTTCAAACGGTCTGAACATGGCGGACAAACTTGTAGGCGAAGTCGAGGGCACCAGACTTATGGATATGGCCCAGACATTGGTTCAGATTATCGTCCGGAATCTCTTTGAAAGAACCGCCGATTGCCGATGGTGGGCAACTGACGACGCTTTTTATAAATGCCTTGAAAATCCGACAGAAGAAAATGCGACTTGGGCCGCCAAACGCCTTAATATGATAAATCTTTTTTATACTGTTTATATGAATTTAATTTTGGCTGATAAAAGTGGCAAGATTATCGCAATATCGAATGAAGGGGCCTACCCGAATATTACCGGCATGAGTGTAGCCAATGAAAAATGGTTCAGGGATGGAATGATGACGACACGCGGCGATCAATATGTCGTCGATGATATTCACAATTCCTCTATTCATAATCACGATCCAGTCGCCGTTTATGGAGCAACGGTACGGCGCGGCGGCGATCTTGATGGTGAAACGCTTGGTGTCCTCGGCGTGTTTTTCGATTGGGGTCCACAGTCGGAATCCATCGTGTCAAAAGAACCTACATTGAGCGACGAAGAATGGAAAAGAACGCGCGTCATGCTTTTAGATAAAAACTTCAGAATCATTGCCGCATCGGACAATATGGACATCTATAAAACTTTCCCACTCGCCGTCGAAGGCAGCAAACGCGCCTATATCGATGACCAGGGAAATACGGTCGCCTACGCCAGAACGCTCGGCTATGAGGAATATGACGGCCTCGGCTGGTATGGTGTCGTCGTCCAGAAGCCGATTAGCAAAGACGAGATCTTAAAAAGTATTTAGATTTTCTGCGCCTCGTCAACAGACTCAGATCCTGCTTTCAGTGAAACCTCGTCTTGACTATCGTCTTGTGCAGATTTCTTAAACACATGGTTTATTTCTGCTCCCAGCAGGATAATCATCGCGCTCATCCAGAACCATAACAGTAAAATAATAATTGCACTGATTGAGCCGTATGTTTCATTGTAGCTACCAAAATTAGTCACGAACAATGAAAAAAAGCTCGACGCCGTAACCCAGATCAAGGTTGCATAAAAAGACCCCCTGCTCATCCACCGCCATTTAAATTTCGGGTGGCATGGAGCAAAAGAATATAAAACTTCCAAACCCAGTAGCGCCGTAAAGAACAATAGCGGCCATCTGAGTTGTAAGTAAATGTCAGGTGTCAGCCCCGGGATTTCAACGATATTAAAAAATACCGGAAGAATGGCGATTACCGACAGAGCTGCCAATAAAAAAATCATGAGGCCAAGCGTCAGGATAAATCCAGTCAGCGTCAACTGAATAACGCCGCGCGTTTCCTTGCGGTTATAGGCAATATTCAAACCTTTGATAAGGGCCCCGACGCCTTTGGTAGCGCTGTAAACTGCAAAGAGCGTACTAATCACAAAACTAAGACCAAGTGCACTGCCGCTGGTTTTTAAAAGAACAGTGATTTGCTTTGTGAAAATCGACAGGGCTTCCGGTGGTAAAAAACGCGACAGAAGATTGATCTGGTCTTCGATAAAATGCGGATCGGAAAAAATACCGTAGAGAGAAATTGCCGCAGCCAATGCCGGAAACGCCGCCATCAGGAAATAAAACGCGATGCCCGCCGCCAGAAGACCAAGATAGTCTTCATTGATATTATTATAAAGCTCAATGGACTTTGAAAATTTTTGTTTTAGGGCGGTAAAATTCATTGAGTTAACTTATATTGTAAACGCGCCGAGGCAATGGTTATTCGGCAACTTCCAGAACATGGGCGGCATCCGAGACATGAAATTCGACGGATTCGCTTCCGTTCCATTCATTGATCTTGAATTGCCCCATTAAATGAATGCTCTGACCTTTGCCTTTTAGCAGTGCTTCACCGAGCGGTGTGTCTGCAGATTTAAACGCCATAGCCTTCATTCTGGTTCCACCTTCCATGTCGGATAATTGCAATCTGACATGGTCGGTTCCAACGATATCGACATTCACGATTTTGACATGCGACAAAACAAAGCGCGGCTCTGGATTGGCTTGCCCGAACGGGCCCACATTATTTTCGAGAAGTCGTACGAAATCAGGCCGCAGGCCGCGAATGCTCGCGATGCCATCGACTGCTTCTTCGGACAGCAAGACTTCCTTGCCTTCCATGATTTTCCGCGCATGTTCACGAAAAAAAGCATGCAGCGCATCGAGATTTTCAGGATAAACCGTAAAGCCCGCCGCCATCGCGTGACCGCCGCCTTTCGTCACAAGCCCCGCTTCTTTTGCCGCCATAAACAATGCCGCCATGTTAAAGCCCGGAACCGAGCGACCCGAGCCGCGACCTTCCAGCCGACCATCCATCCCGGGCGCGAAGGCAATTGCGCAAGCAGGCTTGCCATAGCGTTCTTTAATTTGTCCGGCGACAAGACCGTTTAAGCCTACATGCCATCCTTCATCATGGATCATAATAATTGGATCGTCTTTCAATCCGTTTTTTTCGACCATATTAACGGCTTCGCGCATCATGTCTTTTTGAATGTCGCGGCGTTTGGTATTGCAATCGTTCAAAAGCCACGCCAAATTTTTTGCTTCTTCCGCGTCCTCGCAAGATAGTAAAAGCGCACCGAGATCGGACTTATGCACGCGGCTTCCGGCATTGATGCGAGGCCCTAGAATAAAACCCGCATCGGTCGGTGTCGGCGTTTTCTTGATATTGCCGACTTCGCACAGCGCTTTTAAGCCCACATTGTTATGAATGCCCATTTGCTCGAAACCAACCTTGACGAATAAACGGTTCGGACCGGTCAAAGGAACCATATCGCAAACCGTGCCAAGCGCGACAAGATCGAGCCAGTTTTTAAGCGGGGGTTCGGCCAGATTGTTATCTTTATAAAAATTCTTTTCACGCAGCTTCGTATTAATTGCCACGCAGGCCAAAAACGTCACACCGCAGGCGGCCAGCATATCAAGACCGCTGTCGCAATCGGCACGCTTTGGATTGATTAGATGAAGCGCCGGCGCCATCGCCTCGCCCGGCTCATGGTGATCGAGAATACAGACCTTGAGGCCGGCGTTATTCGCCTGCTCAATAACGTCGAAAGATGTCGTGCCGCAATCGGCCATCAGGATCATGTCATGACCCTGCTCTTTCAAACCATACAGTGCCTTAATGTTCGGGCCATAGCCTTCGCTCATCCGGCAGGGAATATAAATCGTCAAGTCACGACCTAAATGGCGAAAGAATTTTTTCAGGATAGCGGCAGAGGTAGAGCCATCGACATCAAAATCGCAAAACGCAGCGATCTTGGTGCCTTTGATGATTTCATCAGATATGCAATCGGCAAATTCTCTCATGCCCTTCAGGCAAAAAGGATCAGGAAAATCCCGCGCCAGTTTCGGATTTAAATAATTATCGACTTTCTCATGCTCAACATTACGCGACACCAAAAGACGCGCGACGATCTCGGGCAATTTGTAGTCGCTCATCATGCGCTGAATCATTTCGTCATTCGCCGCAGGGAATACCCAACGCGATTGCATCACGGATTGATGGATACGAAGAACGCTCATTTCAGGTTTAGATTCTTATTAAAATTATGCGTTGAATCAATGTAACGGATCGTGCCTGATTTAGAGCGCATAACGATAGATTGCGTCGTTGCGCCGCCGGGAAAACGCCGCACACCTTTCAGCATCGTGCCATCGGTAACGCCGGTTGCCGCGAACATGACGTTATCCGGTTTTGCCAGATCATTGGTCGTATAAATGCGGTTGAAATCAGTAATGCCGACTTTACGCGCGCGTTCTTTCTCGCCGTCATTTCGGAATATCAGGCGTCCAAGAATAGAGCCGCCGACACATTGCAACGCCGCTGCTGCCAATACACCTTCCGGTGCGCCGCCGGTGCCCATATATACATCGATGCCTTTATCGGGATCAGTCGTCGCAATAACGCCGGACACGTCACCATCCTGTATCAGCATGATGCGCGATCCAGCATCTCGAACAGCTTTGATCAGCTCCGCGTGACGCGGGCGATCCAGAATACAAACCAGCAATTCTTCAATGGCGGCGCCTTTTAACTTTGCGATTTTACGGAGAACTTGCTGTGGCGGCGCATCCAAATCATCCGGCTCCAGGTCAATCCCCGGTCCAACCGCAAGCTTCTGCATGTATACGTCCGGTGCATTGAGAAATCCTCCTTCATCTGCAAGTGCTAAAACAGCGAGCGCGTTCTGACCGCCGCAAGCACAAATCGTCGTGCCTTCCAGCGGATCAAGCGCGATATCGACATGCGGTCCTTGGCGGTTGCCGACTTCTTCACCGATATAAAGCATCGGCGCTTCGTCACGTTCGCCTTCGCCGATAACGACGCGGCCCGCTATGGACAAGGAATTCAAAGTAAGGCGCATCGCATCGACGGCGGCGGCATCGGCAGCCTTCTCATCCCCGCGCCCGACTTGCATGCTGGCGGCAAGCGCCGCAGCTTCGGTAACCCGAATGGCTTCGAGCGCAAGGTTGCGGTCCATCGTTTCGGGATAAACGGGCATCGAGAGATGGTCTTTCATGGTGGGAATCATGAGAACATCATAGAAACAAGACGGTCCCGTTTCTACTAAATAAAGTTAGAATTCACATATTATAGAGAAATTCGCTGCAAAATAACTGGCGGTTTGGAAACGCTCTTCAAAGCTTCAATGACTATTGCGGCTTCATTGATATTTTTGCGCTTGGCCTCATGCGTTGTCAGCACGACCGTCACCGGCTGGTCTGGATCACGCCCGCGCTGGATCAGGCTTTCAATCGAAATTTTGTAATCGCGCAAGACGGCGGCGACATCGGCGATAACGCCCGGCTGATCGAGCACATCCAGTCGAATATAAAACTCGCCTGTCTTTTCTTCAGGGTTCAGCATGTCTGCTTTTTTAAGATGGCGACTTGGTCTGCCAAACGGGGCTGTCGTGTTATCACGCGCGAGATCGATCAGATCGGCAACAACGGCAGAAGCGGTTGGTCCTGCGCCTGCGCCGCGTCCTTCTATAAAGCTCGACCCGACATGATTGCCGTTCGTATAGACAGCGTTCAATACGCCGTGAACGTTGGCGAGCGATGCTGTTTTGGGAATAAGACAAGGCTCGACGACTTGAACAATACGACCTTGTTCGTCCATTTCCGATTGCCCGAGAAGTTTGATACGATAACCCAGCTCATCGGCGGATTGAATATCCTGCGCGGTAATCATGCGAATACCCGAAACGCTCATTGTTTTCAGGTCCGGCTCTATGCCAAAGGCCAATGCCGTCAGTAAACTTAATTTATGCGCCGTATCGCCGCCATCGACATCCAGCGTAGGATCGGCTTCGGCATAGCCTTTTTCTTGCGCTTCTTTCAAGACATCGCCGAAATCGCGGCCTGTCTCTTCCATCGTACTGAGGATGTAATTACAAGTGCCGTTCAATATGCCGTAAAGTTTAGTGATTTTATTGGCGGCCAAACCTTCGCGCAGCATTTTGACGATCGGAATACCGCCTGCAATAGAAGCTTCAAACATCAACGGCGCATTATTCGCTTCGCTGATTTGCGCCAATTCCTTGCCGCAGCAGGCAAGCAAAGCTTTATTCGCCGTGACAACCGCCTTGCCGCTTTCGAGAGATTTTTTGACAAGGCTATAAGCAGGATCACCCTCGCCGCCCATCAATTCGACAATGACATCGGCTTCAGTATTTATAAGATCAGCAGGATTTTCAAACCATTGCAGGCCGGATAGATCGACGCCGCGGTCTTTATTTTTATTCTTTGCCGAAACGGCAATAATTTCGATGACCCTGCCTGTATGTGCTTCGATCTCAATTTTATTCTCTTTCAGAAGCTTTACAACCCCTGCACCGACTGTACCCAGACCGGCAATGGCAATCTTTAGATTACTCATTTTGCTGGATTACCGTTTTTATCGAAAGGCGATGGATAATTTCCTTGCAGATTTGTCGGCGGTTGCAGAGGTGGCAACGGCATGGATTGAACTTCGTTCACTTCCATCGTGTCGAGACTATAGATCGTTACACTTGGATCGTTGACGATGACATTTGGATTGCCCGGTATCGGCGACAAAGCGCGGCCCGTGGTTGGATATTCTGCCGTCGGTAGGAAATCGGTTCCCGGCTGGTAAAGATCAACCGCGCCATCGGAAAGCCCGCGCCCGGTTGTCAGAAAGTCCTGCTTAACGGGTGCAGATTTTGGTTGTGCGGTTTCGGCAGTTTGACAAGCCGTCAATGCCAGTAAAATAAATAAAGAAAAAAGCGGTTTCATGGAGCCTCCCAAGAATGGCCCGAAATGGACTAAGAATTGCGCTATCGTGGCGCAACTGCGTTTTATTGGCAAGCCCATTCTCTTAACGGAATGACAAATTGGGGGAAAGCTGGTATCAAATCTAATGACCTCTAAAAAACCTTCCGAAAAATCGGCAAATTCTAAATCGTATAAACTCGACCCTGTGGCGTTTTCGCACCAGATGACAGAGCTTTTTGATCGCCTAGCCCCTTTGGTCAAGGAATATCAGGATAAGAAACCGGTGCCGGAATCTGCCCCCGACCCGCTCAATATCCAGCCTGCCTTTTTGAAACTGTATGAGAATGCCCTGCAAAATCCTCAAGCCCTGATGGACTTGCAAATTGAATACATGCAAAGCCTTTATCAGCTATGGCAGGAAACCAGTAAAAAATTCCTCGGCGAACAGAGCGAGGAAGTTATCAAGCCTGATATCGGCGACAAGAGATTCAAAGACCCTCTCTGGAATGAGAATGCCGGATTTGATTTTATCAAGCAATCCTATCTGCTGACATCCCAGATGCTAAAGAAATATGTCCATAGCAGCGAAGGCCTTGATAAAAAAGAAAAGGCCAAACTTGATTTTTACACACGCCAATTTGTCGACTCCATGGCCCCGACCAATTTCGCCCTGACCAATCCGGTCGTTTTAAAAGAAACGCTGGATTCCAAAGGCCAGAACCTGATGAAAGGTTTTGAAAACCTGATTGCCGATCTGGAACGTGGCAACGGCGAATTGCAGATTAAGAAAACCAATTACGACGCCTTCGAAGTTGGCAAAAATCTTGCCGTCACCGCTGGTAAAGTGGTCTATCAAAACGACCTGATGCAGCTTATTCAATATACACCCAGCACAGAAGAAGTTTTTGAAACACCGCTTTTGATCGTCCCGCCATGGATCAATAAATATTACATTCTCGATATGCGCCCCGATAATTCTTTTATTAAATGGGCGGTCGATCAAGGTCATACGGTCTTTGTTGTTTCATGGGTCAATCCGGGCCAAAAACTCGCCAAGAAAAATTTTTATTCCTATATCGAAGAAGGAATTCTTTCCGCGCTGACGGAAATAGAAAAAATCACCGATCAAAACAAAACCAATGTCGTCGGGTATTGCATCGGCGGTACGTTGCTTGCTTCCGCTCTTGGCTATATGGCAAAGAAAGACAATCAGGAGCGCATTGCCTCGGCGACGTTTCTGACAACTCTTATTGATTTTTCCGACGCCGGCGATTTGGCTGTCTTTATCGACGACGAACAACTCGATGCGCTCGACAAAAAAATGTCGGAAAAAGGCTATCTGGAAGGCGCCGAGCTGCGCAACACCTTTAGCTTGCTGCGCGCCAATGATCTGATCTGGTCATATGTCGTCAATAATTACATGCTTGGCAAAGAACCATTCCAGTTCGACCTTCTTTACTGGAACGACGATTCAACCAATATGCCCGCGGCCATGCATAGTTTCTATTTGCGCAAAATGTACCGCGAGAATTTACTTTGCAAACCGGACGCGATGACGCTCAACGATACGCCTGTCGATCTTCGCAAAGTAAATGTACCATCTTATTTTCTTTCGACAAAAGAAGACCACATCGCGCCATGGAAATCGACCTTCGAAGGCATGCGCAGCCTTGGCGGCGATAAAACATTTACGCTATCCTCTTCAGGTCATGTCGCCGGTGTCGTCAATCCGCCTGCCGCACAAAAATACCAATACTGGACATCCCATATAGATAATAAAGATAAGCCGGATGACTGGCTGGAAAGAGCCTCCCTAAGCGATGGCTCCTGGTGGCCACATTGGGCGAAATGGCTGGAACAATTTTCAGATAAAAAAGTAAAGGCGCGAATACCGCAAAACGCGATTGAAGACGCCCCGGGAAGTTATGTCAGGATGAAAGCGTCTTAGAGATATTCTCTTGAAAGTTTCACATACCTATCCGCCGAGAATTTTAAAAACTCAATTTCTTCCATAGTGAGGTCGCGCATAAATTTTGCTGGACGTCCGCCCCAAAGTTGATGCGACGGAATTCTTTTCCCCGGGGTTACCAACGCCCCCGCCGCCACCATCGCTTCGTCTTCAACAATTGCGTCATCCATCACACAAGCCTGCATACCGATAAAAGCGCGATTGCCGATCGTACACGCATGGAGCAATGCGCAATGTCCGACCGTTACATCATCGCCGATATAGGTCCCTTGCGTTTTCGATGAGACATGAATGATCGTTCCGTCCTGAATATTCGTCCGCGCGCCTATTTTGATATTGTTGACGTCCCCGCGCAAAATGCAATTATACCAGACACTGCTTTCCGCGCCGATTTCGACGTCACCGATAATAACGGCGTTTTCGGCGATAAAAGTTGTTTCGTCTATAGCAGGAAGAATATTTTTGAATCTTTTAATCATGACAGTTGACATTAAAAACCAAAATTCATTACCATGACAGTGAAAGTTTTTACTTTCCGCGGCATTTGAAGGGTAGCTTGCACCGCGTTAATAAAGCTAAAGCACTGCGTAACTGCAGACCCATAACCATGGTTGGGGCCTGCATTTTTTATGTCTCCCAATCTTATTGCTTAAAGGAGACTAAAAATGACCCATGCTATTTCTCAAAAATCCTTAACGATCAGCTTTCTACAGGTACACCAGTTAGAAAACACATCACCCTTGTCTGAAGCCTATCTGGATATTCCCCTGACAAACCATTCCATGTAAGCTGTGATGCTTATATCGCTCACGACTTGCTACGTCAGGGTGAAAACTTCAAGAGCGTAAATGTTAGCGAGATTGTTACAAACAAAGGATATTCATACGCCAATGAGAACTATGGATTACTAGATGTTGTAGATCCATTCTACGATGTTTATGAGACAGAAATACCCGGCATATATCAAACGATTGAAGACAGTGTTTCCATTACACTCGCATTAACAGACGGCATAAATGGCAAGCGGGCCACTCTCATCCATCAATGGCCTGATCAAAAAACTGTTACAAGGACTTTCGAACAATGCGGAAATGCTTACGACAGCAATCATGAAGCCTTCAAGCATTTCCATTTTGGCAGATAGAACCAAATAAAAAAGGCTCCAAACTGGAGCCTTTTTTCTCTTTCTGCTTTCCCCGCGAAAGCGGGGATCTCGAGTCCCCCGTTTGCACGGGGGAAGCAAAATTTGTAATTAACGCTTGACCCATTGTTTCGCGCGACGGGCTCCGTGGAGACCGACTTTTTTACGTTCGACGGCACGGGCATCACGCGTCAGCATACCGGCAGCTTTCAACGGGCTGCGCAGTGCAGGATCGAAAAGTTGCAGGGCTTGGGAGATACCGTGACGGATCGCACCGGCTTGGCCTGACAGACCGCCGCCTTTGACCGTGCACATTACATCGAAACGGTTTACCTGACCGGAGATGAAGAATGGCTGGTTCAAAACGAGCAAGTGAGTCGGACGACCGAAATATGCTTCCTGTGTTTTGCCGTTGACGACAACTTTACCGGAGCCTGGCTTGATCCATACGCGGGCAGTTGCGTCTTTACGACGACCTGTTGCATAGGAACGACCTTGAGCATCTTTCTTTGGCTGACGTGGCGTACCGTCGGCAGCCGCTTGCGCGTTTGTCTGGCCGGATGGAGCTGCCTTAGCCGCTGGAGTCGCAGAGGTTGTGGAAGCTTGAGCCAGATCTTTCAGATCCGAGATTTTAGTTTCTGGGGCTTCTGTTTTTGGTTTACGTGGTGCCATGGTGATTACCTCTTATTCTTTGCGTTCATGCCGGCAACATCCAAAACAGTTGGATTTTGTGAAGCGTGAGGATGTTCGGAACCTGCATATACTTTCAGGTTTTTCAAAATATCGCGACCCATTGTATTCTTAGGCAACATACGGCGAACGGCATTTTCAAGAACGCGGTTCGGGAAGCGACCGTTCAAGATTTCGTTCTGTGTGCGCTCTTTGATCCCGCCGACATAACCTGTGTGCCAGTAGAAGATCGATTGATCGCCTTTTTTACCTGTAATTTTGACTTTCTCTGCATTGATCACGATGATGTTATCACCTGTGTCCATATGCGGAGTGAAGATCGGTTTGTGCTTGCCGCGGAGACGCATTGCAATGACTGTTGCCAGACGACCGAGGACTACGCCCTCAGCATCTACGACGAACCATTTTTTCTCAATCTCTGAAGGCTTGGCGGAGTAAGTTTTCATCGCCTTATGTTCCTTGTCTAGTGTTAATTCGATGCGGTGTTATGCCTGACACGCCGCCCCAAGTCAATAAAAACAATGACTTTTTATATATGGTATTATTATACCTGTAAAATACTAAAAAACCACAGATGGACATAGATAGACACGGATATAATCTGTGTTAATCCGTGTTCATCTGTGGTTAAAAACCTTATGAAAGACAAAATTCTCTCCGACATCCCCTCTTGTTTACCCAATCATTATAAAGGCAAAGTCCGCGATACGTTTGACCTAGGCGACGGGCGAATGGCTTTTGTCACCTCGGACCGCCTCAGTGCTTTTGACCGCGCGATTACCGCCGTCCCGCACAAGGGCGCGATTTTAAACGGGATCGCCCAGTTCTGGTTTGATCGAACAAAAGATATCCTGCCCAATCATATTATTTCGATTCCCGACCCCAACGTGATGATCGTCAAAAAACTCAATATGCTGCCCGTCGAAGTCGTGGTGCGCCGTTATATGACAGGCACAACCGGCACATCGATCTGGACCAAGTATAAAAATGGCGAGCGTGACATGTACGGCCATCGCTTCCCCGAAGACATGGTAAAAAATCAGGAGCTGGAAAAAACCATCCTGACGCCAACAACTAAGGGAAAAACTGACGATCCGATCTCGGGAGAAGATATCGTAAAAACCGGCCTCGTTACAAAAGAGCTCTGGGAGCAAACAGAAAAAGCCGCCCTCGCCCTCTTCGCCCGCGGTCAGGAAATCGCCACCAAACAAGGCCTGATCCTCGTCGATACAAAATACGAATTCGGCACGGACGAAAACGGCGCTCTTCACATCGCCGACGAAATCCATACGCCGGATTCCAGTCGCTATTGGATCGCCGCCACTTACAAAGACCGTTTTGAGAGCGGCCAGGAACCGGAAGGCCTCGACAAGGAATTCGTCCGCAGATGGCTGGTCGAGAGAATGGAAGACGCCTACACCTCGCCTATTCCTGATATCACCGATACCGATAACGACATGTTCAGCCGTAAATATGCGGAATTATATAAACTTATAACCGGTGAAGAATTTGTTGATTCTGCCTCCGATACGCCTATTTTAGAACGTATCGAAAAAAATCTATCTGCCGAATTATCTTTAAAACTATAAGAGGAAAATATGAAAGCCGCACTCATCACCGCTTCACTCGCCACGCTCGTTCTTGCATCTTGCGCCAGCAACGATGATCCTTATTACAAAACAAAGATCGTTACGCCCAACGTTGTGGCCGGATGTAAATATATCGGCAATATATCCAGCAGCTCGCAAAACTACGGTTTCTTTAATGAAACGGCCAACGAACACCGCCTGAAAAACGCCAAGAAATCCGGCTATAATCTCGGCGCAACGCATATCGTTTTAGAACCGGCAATTGAAAATGGTAATACGACCATCACAAACGGCAAAGCCTATGTTTGCCAAAACGGCTAATATCTAGAGCCATAAAAAATTAAAAGCCGCAGAATGATCTGCGGCTTTTTTATTTTAATCGAATAAGTCCAGAATGGACTTCATCTTGCTTTTCTTTTTGTACTTATATTTGTGGTAATCATCATAATCATGATCTTCGTATTTCTTATATGATCTCGCATAAGTCGGCGGCAACGCATGACGCGGCTCGTCTTCATAATAATCTTTGGGCAAACGGTTTTGCGCCTTGGCTTGCTTGAAACGATCGAAATCGTCATCACTGTCATCGACGGCGTCCTTGACGTAAGCCATCAGCTTTTCCAGCTCTCCTTTATCGAGCCAGACGCCGCCCGTTGTCGGACAGACATCAATTTCGATCCCATAACGGTTGATCTGTTTCATGGGAGACCCATCAATCGGAGACACTAATAGTGGCATTCAAATTCCTTTCAAAAAATGTTGCTCGATATATAGGTTCGAAGACTATTATTTCAAGGTGTGGGGAAAATGGTCGGAATGACAGGATTTGAACCTGCGACCCCTTGCCCCCCAGGCAAGTGCGCTACCAGGCTGCGCTACATTCCGGTGTGGGATTTATAGGGAGGTTTTTGTAAGGGCGCAAGACTTGTATCAGCGCGGGATGATGACATTGGCTGCCATGCCGCCAGCGACAAATCCGCCGACACCACCCACGACTTGACCGAATGTACCGCCGATGAGTTCACCGCCGACAGGGATACCGATCACTGCGCCCATAAAGCAGGAGGCGAGAGATAGACCATAGGCGACATTGGATGGGACGGCAGCTGACATGGCTTACAAACTTGGTTTACGTTAATTTGTTCCGCCCAAAAGCAAATAGCTAAATCAGGCCGCGTCTTTTTGATCTTCGCTCAAGAGATCACGCATTTCAACGAGATCATCTAAAAGTGATTGCAGAACAACTTTCTGATCTTCGTTCAGAACGATCTTTGCCGGAGCCTGATTGGCGGCTGGCTGGGAGGCTTCGACTTTAACCTGCGAAGCGACACCATGAACCTGCGCCGACTGCTCTTTTCTCTGCTCAGCAAGAACCGCATTCTTGGAAACGCCTTTAAGAAGCTTCTGAACGCCCTTGATGGTGTAGCCGTCAGAATAAAGCAGGTGGTGGATTTTTTTCAAAAGCGCCACATCTTCCGGACGATAGTAACGGCGTCCGCCGCCGCGTTTCATCGGCTTGATGCTGGAAAACTTTGTCTCCCAGAAACGAAGCACATGCTGCTGGACGCCTAAATCGTCGGCGACTTCGCTGATGGTACGGAATGCGTTTTGCGCTTTTTTATCTTCTGTTGCCATTATTTAAACTCGTCTTCGTCGGAAATTGTCGGGGTGATGCCGTTCATACGGTCTTTGAGAACATGGGAGGCGCGGAAGACCAGAACTTTGCGCGGGGTAATCGGCACTTCGATCCCTGTTTTCGGGTTGCGCCCGATACGTTCGCCTTTTTGGCGGAGGGAGAAACTTCCGAAAGAAGAAATTTTAACCGTGCTGCCTTTGATCAAGGCATTGGCGATTTCATCCAGTACGGTTTCGACTAGGGCCGCCGATTCATTGCGCGAAAGCCCGATCTGTTGATAGATCGACTCCGCTAAATCTGCCCGCGTGATGGTTTTTGTGCTCATACGCCTATCCTGTTCAATTGAAATGATAAGAGCCTAGCGATTCATTTGGGGAGCGTCAATTACCGAAAAAGCGATTCAAATCAAAGTATTAACAGCTTTTGCTAATAAACTTGCAATTAGCCATAAGATTGACTAAACAGCCTTATGGATGAAACTCAAAACAGCGTAAATGACTATATAACCGAGAGCTACCCGGGCGCGAGCATGGAAAGACGCCTCAAGCAGCTATATGAAGAAGCGACCGAACTGACTGTAAGCATAGGCACGAGGCTAGAGCTGGAACAGGTTATAAGCGTTGTAAGACATGCCTGGGAGAAGTCCCAAGGTGAAATTCAACATCCTGCCGGCGAAATTGCAGATGTTCGTATATCCTTGATGGGAATTTCCTCTGCACTTTGTGTTACTGAACAACTTGCTCTCAACGAGAAAATGCAAAAAAATAGAGCGCGGTCATTAGCGGAGAGACAAGCACGCGAAGCTGCTAAGCAGGCCTTGGGAATATTCTCAGAATCTAACCAGAGCCGCGCCCCAAGTCAGCCCGCCCCCTAAGGCTTCCATCAGTAATAACTGACCGCGTTTGATGCGTCCGTCACGGACCGCCTCATCCAACGCCAATGGAATAGAGGCAGCAGAGGTATTTCCATGTTTTTCAACGGTTAAAACGACTTTGCTGATATCCATGTTTAACTTTTCAGCCGTGGATTGAATAATCCGGATATTGGCCTGATGCGGAACGAGCCAGTCAATTTCCGCTGCGGAAATCCCATTATGTTCAAGTGTTTCATTAACAACTTCGGCCATCAGATTGACAGCATTCTTAAAAACTTCCTTGCCCTGCATGACGATCTTGCCCGCTTGCCCCGTGGTCGAAGGTCCGCCATCGGTGTAGAGAATATCGGTCAGCGTGCCGTTGGCATGAAGGTGAGTCGATAAAACGCCGCGATCGTCCTTGCCGCCTTTTTCTTCGGAGGCTTCCAGAATAACCGCCCCTGCTCCGTCTCCGAAGAGAACACAGGTCGTCCGGTCGGACCAGTTGAGGATTGCCGACATTTTCTCGGCGCCTATGACCATGATGCGCTTGGCTTGGCCCAAACGGATAAAATTGTCAGCGACAGCCATAGCGTAAACGAAACCTGTACACACCGCCTGAACGTCAAAGGCGATACCGCCCGTATTCATGCCAAGGCCTGTCTGTACGCGCACGGCAACGGATGGAAATGTCTGGTCCGGCGTTGTCGTCGCAACAATCACGGCATCGATATCCGAGGCTTGTAGACCGGAAGCTTCAAGCGCGCGTTTCGCTGCGCGGATAGCGAGATCGCTGGTTGCCTGACCTTCGGCGGCGACGCGGCGCTCGCGGATACCGGAGCGCTGGACGATCCATTCATCGGTTGTCTCGACGATGCTTTCTAAATCTTTATTGGTGACGATGCGCTCCGGCAGATAAGAGCCAGTTGCCGCAATAATTGAACGGATCATTTACGAGGCTTTCGTTACTTCGCCAACAGATGATGGAGGCGCGATAAAGGATTCTTGCGTCATGACCTGCTGAATTTCTTCCGCCACGCGCTTGTTAAATCCATTGGTGGAAAGATCGGCAGCGACCTTGATCGCATTGGCAAAACCTACCGCGTCCATGCTGCCGTGTGATTTCACGCAAATTCCGCTCAGGCCCAGAAACATGCCGCCATTATACAAACGCGGGTCCATGCGGTTTTTTACTTTCTTCAACGCGCCGGAAGCGAGTATCGCGCCGACGAAAGAGAGCGGCGATGATTTTAAAGATGATTTCAGAATAAAGCTGGCAAGCTTGCCAACGCCTTCGGCGACTTTGAGCGCAACATTGCCAGTAAAGCCGTCAGTGACGACGACATCGACAGTGCCCGCGGTGATATCGTTACCTTCAACGAAGCCGTAATATTTCCCTGGGAATTTTACCTGCTGAAGAACGGCCTGCGCTGCGCGGATTTCTTCGTGGCCCTTCATATCTTCGGAACCGACATTCAAAAGCCCGACCGTCGGGTTTGGAATATTTTCAACGACGCGCGCATAGACGGAACCGAGGACCGCGAATTGCACGAGAATTTCAGAATCGCATTCGAGATTGGCCCCAAGATCGAGAACGACCGTTTGGCCTTTAATCGTCGGGAATACGCTGGCAATCGCCGGACGGTGAATACCGGGCAGCGTACGCAAAACCATTTTCGCCATCGCCATCAGCGCGCCTGTGTTACCACCGGAGACGATACAATCGGCGCGGCCTTCGGACACGGCATTAATCGCAAGCCGCATACTGGAATCCCTGCCCGACCTTAAAGCCTGACCAGGTTTTTCATCGGCAGAGACCGCTTTGTCCGTATGGGAAATTGTGGAGACTCGGGCAAGCTGCGGATATTTATCGAGGCATGGCTGAATTTTTGTCTGGTCGCCGAAAAATATAAAGCTCGCCATCGGGCGATCTTTCAGGGCGAGCGCGGCACCCGGCACGACGACTTCGGGACCGAAATCGCCACCCATGGCGTCTAAAGCTATCGTGACTGATTTATTCAAGGGATGACTGCCTTCTTACCGGAAAGGAATTTGGCGCGATTATAGGCTTGGCGTCAAAAAATAAAAATAGGGCTGCACAAGTAATACAGCCCTGATTTTATGGGAGATAAATTTAGTCTTTAACTTCGATGACTTGCTTGCCACGGTACATGCCGGTTTTCAGATCGACATGGTGACGGCGGGATGGTTCGCCTGTTGTCTTGTCTTCCGACCAGTTATATGGGGTCAGAGCGTGGTGAGCGCGGCGCATATCGCGCTTTGATTTCGATGTTTTCTTCTTTGGAACAGCCATAGGGCACCTTTAATTCTTGTTATTGTGGGCAGTTTCTATAGGAATCGCTTTTGAAAGGCAAGAATATTAGTAAATTAATTGTTTGACATAATAAAATATTTAGTCTAAAAATGTACAAATTTTAATTCTGAGGGAAGAAATAATGAGTACAACACAACAAATCGTAGGAATAGCAACTATGTTCGCAGCAGCAGGCAGCGGCGGCATTATGGCTTGCTGGGCCGCCGACCGGGGCAACAAAACCAATATGTGGGCCAATATAGGCTTAATGCTTTCTTCAGCTGCGATAGGTACTGTCTCTGCCGCCGATCTACAAAGCAAGATAGAATCTTCAAATACCGAAATCGTTAAAACATGCGCCGATTTTCCGGGACAATGTTCCGCACCTGTAGAAGTAAAAGATATTAAAACGCCAGCTCCTTAAAGCCTTCTCCCCTCGGGAGAAGGTTGGATGAGGGGCGATACTGAAACTTGTGCGAGGCTTGACCATCGTCCCTCACCCTACCCTCTCCCGGAGGGAGAGGGATATAAATAAAGTCCTAATCCTTAGGCCGCCAATCTTTAAGCGCCGCAAACGGATTGAGCTTCATTGGATTCTTGGCTTCTTTTGGCTCTTCGACCTGCACGCTGTAAGTAATCCCCTCTTTCGTCGGATAAGGGGGAATGGCCAGTGACAGATATTGCGTCACCAAATCCGCTACATCCACCGCGCCATTGATCATCGGCTCAGGGTCTTCGGATTCATCGAGCATCGGAATATCCATCAACTCTTTTTTACTTTGCGCTTCATACTGGGCTTTTTTAAACGAAATCGCCTGATTTTCATCGGCATACCAGGCTTCGAATTCATCTTTTATCTCTGTTTCGACAGGCTCCAAGGTAATGACGCAAGCCTGTTTAATCTTGGCTTCCAATTGGCCTTTAATATGAACGATATGAGCGATTTTACGACTTAAATGCAGCGTCGCTTTCAGGTCTTTCAGCTCGGCAATCTCAAGCTGCTTCGCAAGCGCTTTGCGCCGGTCGGCATCCGGCGAGATCTCCATTTTCTTTCCCGATTGGGGAACGTCTTCTGCCTTGACCGGAAGCGACCATGCAATCTCAGGCAATTTTGCTGATTTGGGCATCATGATCTCCTGCAGGTAAATGTGTGAAAGATAATTGGCCATTGAGCATATCGGCCAGATTTTGCACGTCGAAATCCTTGCGACACGCTATTATATAATCCGACATCATAGTTAAAACCTGATCCGATGGGCGCTCCACCGTGGCATATAAATTCTTGGCTAAAGCATCTTGTAAAGTCCCCACTTCCGCCGCCTCTTCATAAACCATTGCCCTGCCCTGCAAGGCCTTCATCATCTTCTTGATCTGCTTTGGGACGCCTAAATCACCTATCCCGGCCTGACGACAGGCAATCTCCATATTCAAAAACATCTCGTCGAACAGGGCCTGCGCCAGATAATGACCCGCCTTCCCTTCGCCGCGCACGCGGTTGATGAGTAACCCGTTATGCAGGGCAATCATTTCGAACCGTCCGCTGAACGTATCAGGCACGTCCAGTTCGGCAAAAAAGACAGGTTCACGCGATCTTTGCATGACAATCTGGAATAATTGCCTCGCCGCTTTGCGGCTGGCTCGCTGATGGGAAAGGATCGGGAAAAAGAACATGAGAAAAGACTTAACAAATTGCGCCAGTTTTTCCAACACTATTGAAAAAGCAGGCTATATTTCATAGTCTCTCTCCATGAAAAACCTCATTGCCCTTGCTTTGTCCCTTTCCACTTTAGCCGCTTGCACGCCGATAACGGCCAATCGCGGTAATTTCCTTGATGAATACCAGATGAAGGAAGTGGTTGCCGGGCAAGACAGCCGCGATGAGGTTATCCGCAAAATCGGCTCCCCAACTTCGATTTCTCCATTCGATGACAATGTCTGGTATTATCTCGGCCAGAAAACCGAGAAAAAAGGCATTTTCGATGCCAAGGTTACGGATGAACGCGTTGTGGTCGTCACCTTTGCTCAAGATGGATTTGTCGACTCAATGGTCGAGCGCCGCGACGGACGTGAAGATGTCGCCATCGTCAAACGCACGACACCGACTTCAGGTAACGAAATTACATTCGTTCAGCAAATGCTCGGCAATCTTGGCAAGTTCAACAAACAGGATACAACTAACGCCGCGCAGACAGCCGGAACCGGCACAGTCGGCGGCGGCAATCGCTAAATTACGGCCTTTCGAATATCCCGACGACTTCCGTGTGAGACGACCATATAAACTGGTCGACCATCGTCATTTTCTTGAAACGATATCCGCCGTCGATCAGTATCTTGGCATCGCGCGCGAAAGTTGACGGATTGCACGAAACCGCGATCACGGTTTTCACTATCGACTTCGCCAGCTTCTCGCATTGTTCTTTCGCACCGGCGCGCGGCGGATCGAAAATAACGACGTTATAATTTTTTAATTCACGCAAGGTTAAAGGCTCTGCCGCCAGATTTCTTTTTTCGACTGTCAATCCTTGCACACGCTTCATGCCTGTTTGCAAAGCTTCCGTGGCAGCGGCATTTTCTTCCACAGCATGTACCTGTCCGAATTTCAGCGCAGGACCTGTGAAAGTTCCGCATCCCGAAAACAAATCGGCAATCTTCATCTTCTTGATTTTCGGCATGGCATCGACGACCAGCGACACGAGAGCCGCCTCGCCTTCGCTGCTCGGCTGCAGGAAAGAGCCCATCGAGATATCGACGATCATATCGCCATATTTTTTGCTGACTGGCGTGATCGAGATAACCGGTTCAATAGGTGCATATTCTTTTTTCTGCCAGCCGACGCGGGCGATACCCAGCGTTTCGCACATTTCCGCGATGATCTTGCGCTGGCTGGTATCGGCCTCACCGCTACGACTTAAGGGGCCGACGATAATCATCTCGATCGCGTTGTCGACATCCTGAATCATGATATCGGTCGGCGTCTGTTCTTTTAGAAACCGCGCCAGAAACGGTTTGATATTCTCGACCAGATTATTCAATGACGGCGTCAGCAACAGGCATTTTTCAATTGGCTGAACGTCATGGGATTTCGACTGATGGAAACCCAGCGTGACATTCTTGCCTTCTTTAAAAGCCGCCAAAGTCGCACGACGTCTTGTAGCGTTTGAAATAAACACAGGCTCGCCCATGATTTCCGGCAAGATTTGCGCTCTTGTCAGAGCTGCCTGCACGCTTTCAATCTTCCAGATTCTATATTGCTCGTCAGATATATGCTGGACCTGACAACCGCCACATGAATCGTAATATACGCAAGGCGGCAAAACTCTATCTTCGCCATGAGAAATATATTCGACGACCTTGCCGCGAAGGACACCATCATTGGTTTCCTTGATCTCGACATTGACCTGATCGCCTCTTGACGTGCGGGCAATATATACAGGTTGACCGTTCAGTTCTGCGATACCGTCGCCTTTCGGGCCGATGGATTTAATGGTCAGGATTTCCGACATCACAAATCCTCAACCGGAAGACCATAGGAACATTCCTGACATTCGAATGTTTTGATTTCGGCAGCCGCATTAATCGCTGTTGCGCCGTCCGGCATATCCTTGGTAACAATCGCATTGGCGCCGATCCGCGCATTCTCGCCGATGGTAATATCACCGAGCACGACCGCACCCGACCCGACCATCACATTATCTTTCAAGGTTGGATGACGCTTGCCATTCGTCATGCCGCCGCGTCCACCCAAGGTAACATTTTGATACAGCGTCACATTATCTCCGACAATCGCCGTCTCGCCGATGACCGTTCCCATACCGTGATCGATAAACAGGTTTTTGCCAAGCTGTGCGCCGGGGTGAATTTCAATGCCCGTGAACAATCTGCCGACATGAGACACGAAGCGCCCAAGCGCCCGAAGCTCCTTGTGCCACAGCGCTGAGGCAAGCGCGTGAAAGCCCAGAACATGAAAACCCGGATAGGCCAGGATAACTTCCATAGTGGTCGGCTTCGCCGGATCGCGGGATTGAATGGATTTTATAAGATCGAACATGAGGGATGTTCTAACCGGATTGGCATGGAAAATCATTCCTTTTCTGCAAAAACCCTGTCATGCTGCGTTTGTTAGGCTTTAACGTGAAAAGCCATGCCGTTTTTCGGCCATCCCGGAGGAAATCCAGAAGGGATTTCGCTGACAGTACGGAAATGAATGAGAGGCAAAAAAGCCAACCCTCTCTAAAAACCTGACATTCAAACTAGTTAGAATGACGTTCAAACTAGATAAAGATTAACTATAAACCGTCAAAAAGCGCCGTAGACAGATACCTTTCGGCAAAGGACGGGATAATCACGACAACCATCTTGCCCTTATTCTCGGTACGCTTGGCAAGCTCTATCCCTGCCGCTAGAGCTGCGCCAGAGGAAATACCGACAGGAATACCCTCTTCTCTTGCGATGCGGCGGGCAAATTCAAAAGCCGTGTCGTTATCGATCTGGATGATTTCATCGATCAAATCGGTCTCTAAAATACTCGGCACAAAGCCTGCCCCGATACCCTGAATTTTATGCGGTGACGGAGAACCACCGGAGAGAACGGGTGAGTCTTTCGGCTCGACCGCAACGGTTATGAATTCCGGCTTACGCTTTTTGAGGATTTGTGAAACGCCGGTGAGCGTCCCGCCCGTACCGACACCGGAAACCAATATATCCGCTTTGCCGTTCGTATCATTCCAGATTTCTTCGGCTGTGGTATTGCGGTGGATTTCGGGATTGGCAGGGTTGTCGAATTGCCCGGGAATAAATGAATCCGGCATCGAGGCCGCGATTTCTTCGGCCTTGGCAATCGCGCCTTTCATGCCCTGCTCTTTAGGCGTCAATATAAGCTCAGCGCCGAGCAGCGCCAGCATCTTGCGACGCTCAATCGACATACTCTCCGGCATCGTGAGAATAAGTTTATACCCTTTGGCAGCCGCGACCATGGCGAGGGCAATGCCGGTATTGCCCGAAGTCGGCTCAACGATCGTCGTTTTTCCTGCGGTAATTTTGCCATTGCGCTCTGCGTCATCAATCATCGCAAGACCAATGCGGTCTTTGACAGACGCCAGGGGATTGAAGAATTCAAGTTTTAAAACCAGATCGGCCTGAAGATTTTCCGCTTTGGAAATTCTGGGGATACGCACCAATGGCGTCGCGCCAATTGTATCAAGGATGGAATTATAAATCTTGCCACGAAATTCTGTCATGACAATAACCTATCATGACAGTCTCAAAGGGCAATGGTTTAAGGAATGGAAGGAGATTTCGGCATTGAACCGGTTGAATCAAGCATCGTCATTTGTGAACCGGCATTTTCAATTCTGGCCTGATTGAGTTGCTCTTTACGAACCTTCTCTGCATTTCCCAATGCAATAGCTGTTGCACCTGATGCCATAGCACCCGCAGCGAGTGTAAAAGCGATAACATAACCTTTCATGTCCCAGTTATTTCTTGATTTCATTTAACTCTCCCAAAGTTATTTTTTCAATTCATACCCAATGGACGGCGCGACTTCAACTCTGGCATTACTTCCAGTAGGCTTATCACTCAATTCAGTACTGCTCGCTTTAGGCCCGCATTGAGATACTGCCGCAAGAAACGTCAAACCCGCCCCAATGGCGAAAGGAACTTTTAAATCACGCATGAGACATGTTTATGGCAATAGCATGGATTTAGTCAAGAAAAAAGCCCCTCTTGCGAAGGGCTTTCTCTCTAGGGGAAATTTTACTATCAACCGGCGAGGAATTTCGCCGCGACTGCCACCAAAATAATGGCAACGATATTGATAATCTTGATCAATGGGTTAACCGCCGGTCCTGCCGTATCTTTATAAGGATCGCCAACCGTATCGCCGGTCACTGCCGCCTTGTGAGCATCGGATCCCTTGCCGCCGTGATGGCCCTCTTCGATATACTTCTTGGCGTTATCCCATGCCCCGCCGCCCGATGTCATCGAGATTGCGACGAACAGGCCTGTGACAATCGTACCCATTAAAACACCGCCCAACGTCTGAAACGCAGCGAGCAAACCGCCGATCCAATGAATAATCATAAAGATCAGAACAGGCGCAGCGACAGGCAACAAAGACGGAACGACCATTTCCTTGATCGCAGCCTTGGTCAGAAGATCGACCGCCTTGCCGTATTCCGGTTTGGCTGTTCCCTCCATGATGCCTGGAATTTCGCGGAACTGGCGGCGCACTTCGATCACGACGCTGGACGCAGCGCGTCCTACGGCTGTCATCGACATCGCACTAAACAGGAACGGCAACATACCGCCAAGGAAAAGTCCGATCACGACGAAAGGATTTTGAAGCGCAAAAGTGATATTCCCGATCTCCGGGAAATAATGTTTGATCTCTTCTGTATAGGCTGCAAACAAAACAAGTGAAGCAAGTCCCGCCGAGCCAATTGCATAGCCTTTTGTAACCGCTTTCGTCGTGTTGCCGACAGCATCAAGTGCATCAGTTGTGACGCGCACTTCCGGCGGCAGGTTCGACATCTCGGCAATACCACCTGCGTTATCCGTCACCGGACCGAACGCATCGAGTGCCACAACCATACCAGCCAGTGACAACATCGTCGTCGCCGATATTGCGATACCGTATAGGCCACCGTGATCGTAAGAAAGGAAGATGCCGATACAAATCACGATTACAGGTAAAGCCGTTGACTCAAGTGACACCGCCAGACCTTGAATAACATTCGTGCCATGACCGGTTTCAGATGCTTTCGCAATCGCCCGAACCGGACGATATTCCGTCGATGTATAATATTCGGTAATGACAACCAATAACGCCGTCACACCAAGCCCGACCGCCGCGCAGATCAGCAAATCCATACCGGTAATGTAAACACCCGCTTTCAATACTAACTTGGTATCGACGCCGATATATTCGGTAATCGGATATAAAATCAACGCTGCCGACACGACCGCGCTGGCGATAAAGCCGCGATAAAGCGCGCTCATGATGGAGCTGGTCGGTTTTACAAGTCTGACAAAAAAGGTACCGATGATAGAGCCGACGATGCAAAGGCTCCCAATCATCAATGGCAGGATCATCAATTGTGTCGACCATTCAGGCGTGAAAACGCTGAAGGCAATCAACATCGCCGCGACAATCGTTACCGCATAGGTCTCGAACAAATCAGCAGCCATACCTGCGCAGTCGCCAACATTATCGCCCACGTTATCCGCGATGACCGCCGGATTTCTTGGATCATCTTCGGGAATGCCGGCTTCGACTTTGCCGACGAGATCAGCACCGACATCGGCGCCCTTGGTAAATATACCGCCGCCGAGACGTGCGAAGATTGAAATCAACGAAGCGCCAAAGCCAAGACCGACCAACCCTTCGAGGACTTGGCGTGTTTCAAGCGCTGTATGTTCGGTTAGCACATAATAATATCCGGCAACGGATAAAAGACCGAGGCCGACAACCAGCATGCCGGTAATCGCGCCTGATTTAAATGCGATGGCGAGCGCAGGGTTCATACCTTCGGTCGCGGCTTGCGCCACGCGGACATTGGCACGCACCGAGACATTCATGCCGACATATCCGGCAAGGCCTGATGCAACAGCCCCGATTACGAAACCGATAGCGCTATGCCATCCGAGTAGTAGAAAAAGGCCAATGGTGACGACAATACCGACGATGCCAATCGTTTTATATTGCCTGTCGAGATAGGCTTTCGCACCTTCCTGAATGGCGGCGGCGATTTCCTGCATTCGGGCATTGCCGGGGCTTTTGCTTACAACTTGTCGATAAGCAACAATACCGTAAATAAGGGCTAATACTGCACAAGCAGCGATCATAAGGTAGATCTGAGGCATGACTTTCTCCCGAAGACATGAGTGATATGTCAGAGAGGATGCCTAACTATCGGGAGTCGGGCAAGTCGCGGCGCAGCAATAATATTAATAACTAAACTTGGCGCTGCTGGACGACTTGTAAAAGAACGTCTTTTACTTTGTCCTTGCCCATGACCTTATTGGTGATGTTTTGCAGCCTGCTCTTAATATAGCCGACTTGCAAAATGCCGCCTTCCATCACGGACTTGGAACTCAAGACACCATACATGCCCTGAATATAAGCATCGGTCAGGCGCGGACGCATCAATTCGACCTCGGCGGCCTTGGCAGGATCGTCGGTTTCAATAGAGATAACGATGCTGATAATCTGGGATACGCCATCGCGGTCAACCACAGGAAGGACAAGCGGTTTTAGCTCGACAAAAGTCGGCACGGCTGCTTCCTTGGCCGCTTGTGCGTCCTCGGCTGCTTTTGCAGCTTCTTTTGTTTCAGTCGCTTCGGCTGGTTTGTTGAAGAATGTATACGCACCAAAACCACCGCCACCGAGCAGCAAAACAGCAATAATCGCAATTACGGCTTTTTTCATTGAAAGTCCCTAAACCCTTTTAGTCTTAACCCACTAACTAGAATACAACACCGAATCTTAAGAACTCGTAAGGATTACATAAAACTAATATTTGTTTTATGTGAAAAAACAATGACTTAGAAATTTAGTTACGGGAATTCTTCGCAACTGCGTCAAGGATACCATTGACGAGCTTGGCTTCGGAGCCGGCATAAAATCCATGGGTGACATTCAGGTAATCGGCAATAATGATTGGTGCATCGATATCTGTATGGGCCAAAAGCTCGTAAATACCGCAAAGAAGGATCGCTTTTAAGAGAGAGTCGATTTCTGGCGTTGCAAGCCGTGCCTTTAGTATGTCTGAGAGTTCTTCCGAACGGTTGCTGACACCAGAGAGAATGCTTTTAAAGAGGCTTTCATCCGGCGTGACCATTTCCCCGTCTTCGAGGTCCATGCCGACATTGTGCTGAAGATATTCATTTACAAGGGAAATAGGAGATTTCTCGGTTTGCAAAGCCTGATAAACGGCCTGAACCGAAAATAACCTTGCGGAAGTCGAACGCGCTTTTTTTGAACCGGACATTTTCAAGAACCCTTTTGTATAGTCCTGTTCATTACGATATCCGGTGAAGCTTCGTCAAGCTTGCTAAACGAAAAGTAGATATCTATATTAAGCCTGTTCTCAGGGCGGGGCGTAATTCCCCACCGGCGGTAAAGCCCGCGAGCGGCTTCTCATGTGAGAAGTGTCAGCAGATCTGGTGTAATTCCAGAGCCGACAGTTAAAGTCTGGATGAAAGAGAGCAGGATAAATTCACGTTTGCATGTGATGTGCGAACGCGCGTTCATTTTGCGATGCCCTGTTTGTATTTTGAAAGGGTAAAGTAAAATGACTAAAGATCGTATCGCATTTATTCAAGCCGGATGGCATTCGGACATTGTCGGCCAAGGCCGCGAAAGCTTCATCTCAGAGCTTGAAAAAGCAGGTTTCCCAAAAAACAATATAGATATCTATGAAGTGCCCGGCAGTCTGGAAATTCCGCTGCAGTCGCAATTACTTGCTAAAAGCGGACGCTATTCCCTGATCGCTTGTGGTGGACTTATTGTCGACGGCGGCATTTATCGTCATGAATTTGTGACGACGGCAGTCATCGACGGCATCATGCGCGTCAGCCTCGATACAGAAATTCCCGTTCTATCGATGATCCTGACACCGAAGAATTTTCATGAGCACGAAGAACATCAAACTTATTTCTTCAATCATTTTAAAAAGAAGGGCCAGGAATTAGCGGCAGCGGCGTTGAAGACATTGGAGAATATGAGACAGCTCAAAACGCAATTGAAAGCAGCTTAATGTTTACAGGGATAATAATAGGCAAAGGGAAAATCCTTTCTGTCACCACACAGGAAACGGACAGGATTTTTAAAATTCAAACGCCATTCGAAATGACATCCGTCGATCTCGGCGCGTCTATCGCCTGCTCCGGCTGCTGCTTGACAGTGACAGAAAAAGGAACCGACTGGTTCACGGTTTACGTGTCCGGCGAAACCTTGTCGAAAACCAATCTCGGTGATTGGGTTGAAGGCACAGAGATTAATCTGGAACGTTCACTTCGCCTAGGCGACGAAATGGGCGGACATATTGTCAGCGGCCATGTCGATGGACTAGCGATAGTCAAATCCATCGAGACCGAGGGCGAGTCATGGCGATTTAAAATCGAAACGCCGAAGACACTGGAAAAATTCGTCGCTGCCAAGGGATCGGTCGCGCTGGACGGTATATCCCTCACCGTCAATCATGTTGAAGGAAATGTTTTCGACATCAACATCATTCCGCACACTTTGGCGGTCACGACGCTTGGCCAACGTAAAGTCGGCGACAAACTCAATATGGAGATTGATATGTTGGCACGCTATGTCGCACGGATGATGGATTAGAATTATTCAGCCGCTGTTTCGTTGCGCTTGATTTGCAACTCACTCAAGTCTTTGACAAAGGTTTTGAAATCATCAGCCTTGCTAAAATCTTTATAAACCGAGGCATAGCGAATGTAGCCAACATTATCTAGCTGGATCAGCGCACGCATCACAAGCTCGCCAATTTGCTCGGTCGTAATTTCGCTCTCGCCGCTGGTCTCCAATTGACGCACGATCGAATTCACCGATTTCTCTATTTGCTCCGGTCCGACCGGACGCTTGCGAAGAGCGACTTCCATGGAGCGTGTGACTTTATCGCGGTCGAACATTTGCTTGCGCCCGCCTGCTTTAATCACCGTCAAATCACGAAGCTGGATACGCTCGAATGTCGTGAAACGCGCCCCGCAATCAGGACAGGCGCGGCGGCGACGGATCGACGTCCCGTCCTCAGTCGGACGGGAGTCTTTGACTTGCGTTTCCTCGAATGAACAGAACGGGCAATGCATTAGCCGCTAATCGCATCTGCGTAAATCGGGAATTTATCGCATAGCGCTTTTACTTTTACGCGAACGGCTTTTTCGACATCCGCGTTGCCTTCATCACCGTTAACGGCTAGACCATCAACGACTTCCAAGATCAATTTGCCAATCTCTTTCCACTCTGTAGGACCGAAGCCGCGTGTTGTACCAGCTGGAGTTCCAAGACGGATACCGGAGGTCACCATCGGCGGCGCCGGATCATAAGGAACGGCGTTTTTGTTACAGGTAATACCGGCATGTTCCAGAGCCAGATCGACGACTTTGCCGGTCAGGTTCTTAGGGCGCAGATCGACAAGCACGATGTGAGAATCCGTACCGCCGGAGACGATATCCAGACCGCCATCGATTAAAGTCTGCGCAAGGATTTTTGCATTCGATACGATATCCGCCGCGTATTGTTTGAATTCAGGCTTGGATGCTTCAAGGAAACAAACAGCTTTACCGGCAATGACATGCTCAAGCGGGCCGCCCTGAATACCCGGGAAAATAGCCGAGTTAATTTTCTTTGCAATGGCTTCGTCATTCGTCATGATCATGCCGCCGCGAGGTCCGCGTAGCGTCTTATGCGTTGTCGTGGTCGCAACATGGGCATGCGGGAATGCCGATGGATAAGAGCCACCAGCAATTAAGCCCGCGTAGTGCGCAATATCAGCGAATAATAACGCGCTGACTTTATCTGCGATTTCACGGAATTTTTTGAAGTCGATCACTCGTGGGTAAGCAGACGCACCGCAGACGATCATTTTCGGTTTATGCTCCATCGCCAAGGCTTCGACTTCGGCGTAATCGATCAAACCGTCTTCTTTTTTCACGCCGTATTGAACAGCCTTGAACCATTTGCCGGATTGGTTCGGCGCCGCGCCATGGGTTAAGTGGCCGCCGGAAGCCAGCGACATTCCGAGAATTGTATCGCCTGGCTGCAGCAAAGCCATGAAGACGCCCTGATTGGCCTGTGAACCGGAATTCGGCTGAACATTGGCAAATTCGCAATTGAAAAGTTTTTTCGCGCGGTCGATTGCCAATTGCTCTGTCTGGTCAACGAATTCGCAGCCCTGATAGTAACGCTTACCCGGATATCCTTCGGCGTATTTGTTGGTGAGCACCGAACCTTGCGCTTGCAGAACGGCGTAAGAGACTATGTTCTCAGATGCGATCAATTCGATTTGATCTTGCTGGCGTTTGAATTCGCCCTGCATGGATTTGAAAACTTCAGGATCGATTTGAGATAGCGGAGCGGAAAAATATGGGTTGGTCATTTCGGTTTCTTTCTTCAGTGCTTGCGACATTGTGCGTTCCCTTTTCAGCTGGTTAAAATTTCCGGTTTATAACCCCAGAACAGGCCGCTTTCGATGACGCCTGTAATGGATTTGATATCTTTCTCAAGGCTTGCGCCGATCGTATCGAATTTAGCATCGAGGATAAAATGCCCGGATTCCGTTACGATTGCACCATCTTTGCCCTTGGCAGGACGAACCATTGTTTCAGCCGCACCGAGCTTTAAGAGCTGCTCTTCAACATAATTAGCGCTTTCCTGATTGACCTCGACCGGCACTGCAAATTTCTGACCCAATTGTTCCACGAATTTGCTCTGATCGACAAGGATGAATGTTTTCGGCGCAGCCACCATGACCATCTTCTCGCGGGTCATAGCTCCACCACGGCCTTTGATCAGATTGCCGGAAGCATCGACTTCATCGGCTCCATCAAAATACCAGTCGGGGCGCGCATCGAGTAGCGACGAAACCTGTAGCCCTAAAGCAAGACAAGTCATGTGAATTTCACGCGATGAAGGAATAAATTGACAGGTAGATTTCTTGTCTTTGACGACTTGCGCAATCGCCTGTAGCGCCAGAAAGGAAGTCGAGCCTGAGCCAACGCCAATGACTTGCCCGTCTTTGACCTCTCCGGCCAGCTTTTGCGCTACAGCCTTCTTTTCTTCAAGATTTGATATATTCCCGTAATCCGGGAGTTTTTTCGATAACGGATTGGTCCAAAGCATGCTTAGGGTATAGAGGGTCAGGCACCCCAATATCAACCTAAATCATGCTTTTAGGCAGGCAAAATCCCCTTCTTTTTCATGACATATTCCAAACGGCGCAAAGCATTGTGTTTCAAGGCTTCTTCACCAGCAGTCCTTGGCCCTTGAATGGAGATTTCCGTCATGCTTTGCGTGTCCATAGCAGTAACCTTGACAATGGAACCCATCGGTATGAACTCAAGGAAAACTTCACGGCCTTTTAAGAGCTTGTCGGTCATAGTATAGTTGTAGCGGCAAACACCGGAGGCGACAATGACCAAACCTCAATTCCAATGGGCAGATCCGCTCCTTCTCAATGAAGAGCTAACCGATGACGAGCGCATGATCCAGACTTCGGCTCATGATTTCGCGCAAGACCGCCTTTTGCCGGGGATTATAGAAGCCAACCGCCATGAGAAATTCGATCCAGCTCTAATGAAAGAAATGGGCGCTCTCGGTTTTCTTGGACCAACATTGCAAGGTTATGGCTGCGCGGGCGTTTCCGAAGTTTCTTATGGCCTTATCGCCCGCGAACTGGAGCGCGTGGATTCAAGCTATCGCTCGGCATTTTCTGTTCAGTCTTCGCTCGTAATGTACCCGATTTATATGTTTGGCTCAGAAGAGCAAAAAGATAAATACCTGCCCGGCCTTGCCATGGGTGAGTTAATCGGCTGCTTCGGTTTGACCGAGCCTGATGGCGGATCAGATCCGTCCAATTTAAAAACCCGCGCGCGCAAAGTTGATGGCGGCTATAAAATTTCCGGTGCCAAACAATGGATCACCAATTCACCTGTCGCCGATGTCTTTGTTGTCTGGGCCGCCGATGATGACGGCAAGTTTACAGGCTATATTTTAGAAAAAGGCATGAAAGGGCTGGAAGCGCCAAAAATAAATGGCAAGTTCTCGCTTCGCGCTTCCGTGACCGGCGGCATTATGATGGATGATGTTTTCGTGCCCGAAGAAAATAAATTACCTAAAGTCGAAGGATTGAAATCGGCGCTGATGTGCCTCAACAAAGCCCGATATGGTATTTCCTGGGGCGTCCTTGGCGCGGCTGAAAATTGCTGGCATATCGCACGACAATATACGATGGATCGCGTGATCTATGGTAAGCCTCTAGCCGCACAGCAACTCATCCAGACCAAGCTGGCCAACATGCAGACGGAAATTACATTAGGATTGCAGGCTGTTTATCGCCTCGGGCAATTGATGGATCAAAAACGCCTCGCGCCAGAAATGGTATCTCTTCTGAAACGTAATAATTGTAGCAAGTCTCTGGAGATTGCGCGCACCGCCCGCGACATGCTTGGCGGCAACGGCATTTCTGATGAATATCATGTCATTCGCCATATGATGAATTTGGAAGCCGTCAATACATATGAAGGAACCTACGATATTCACGGACTGATCTTAGGCCGCGCCCAAACAGGATTTGCAGCGTTTTGAAAACGCCCATACAAAAATATCGCACTAGCTGTATTTAAAAATCTTCCAGATCGCTCGGCGTCATACCGCTGAAGGATGTCTGGCTTGCCCAGAAGCGTTCCAGTTGTTTCATCGTATGATTGAGATCGACCAGATCGGCGTTTTCGATTTTTTGCTCGGCCAGTTTCGTTTCGTGTTTTTTGAAAACCTCATCAAGAAGTTTGTGCAAGTCACGGCCTTTATCTGTCAGCTTGACGCGAATGGAACGTTTGTCATGTACGGAACGTTCCTGGGCAATGTAGCCATTTTCAGTCATTTTTTTGACGTTATAAGAAACGTTGGAGCCGAGATAATAACCGCGCAATGTCAATTCGCCGACGGTCATCTCGTCACTGCCGACATTGTGCAAGATCATCGCTTGAATGTTGTTGATGTCCTGAATTCCTTTGCGGTCGATCTCGGTTTTGACCACATCCAGAAAATAACGGTGCAGGCGTTCAATCAGTTGAATGGTGTCATAATAGGCTGAAGTCACTGGTAAGCTCCTGAAAGGAATATGAAAAACTTGAGACGGTACTAATAAATTCTAACCTAACGAGCCTAAAGCACCAATCCTAAATTTTAATTAAATATGTCTTCAATTTGCTTCATCCCAACATCTTCTAGCCTCTGCGGGTTCCATTTGGGTGATTTATCCTTGTCAACGACAGCCGCCCTCACCCCTTCGATCAGGTCATCGCCAGCCAAGAAAAATTCCGCCAGCTTCAAATCGCGGGAAACAACAGCATCAAAGCTTTCTTCGCCCGCCATTTTGACATGCTTTAAGGCCACTTTCAGGCTGGTCGGAGATTTTGACAGAATAGTATCACGCGTTGATATCGCCCAATCACTACCCTCATTTTCCAATCTATCCAGAATTTCCTCGACACTGGATGCTGAGAAGCAATTATCAATCTTTTCATAGGGCAATATGCCAGTATCGGTATCTGACGAAAATTCTGCCAGTACAGGTTCGATATTTTCGGTTTCCAAGGCGGCGATCAAATCGTCTTTTTTATCGGACGGTATAAAATGCGTGGCCAGACCGCATTTAATCAAATCCGCCGGATTTGTCAGATGTCCGCCAGTTAGAGCCAGATAGTTACCAACATGATGGGGTGCGCGAGAAAGATAATACGCCGCGCCGACATCGGGGAAAAAACCTATTGTCACTTCCGGCATCGCCCATACCGTTTTTTCCGTAGCAATCTTATATTTACAGGCGCCGGCGATACCAACCCCGCCGCCCATAGTAATACCGCCCATAAAGGAAATAGTCGGAAAAGATGCATGGAACAAAGCCTTATTCATGTGGTATTCGCGCACGAAAAAATCGACGACCGACGACAGAGGAATCTTACCTTCCCTGACAGCGATCGCGCCAAGCCTTGCTGCCTTGATATCTCCCCCGGCACAAAAAGCGCGATCCCCCGCCCCCTCGATAAAAACGGCTTTTGGCGGATTCTTTTCTAGCTCGGCGATTCGCTCTAACAATGCATCGACCATCTCACTGTTCAGTGCATTCAGCGCTTCCGGCCTATCAAGGGTAATAATCTCGATATCATCACGCCGATTGAAGATAATATTTGTCACGACAATCCCCCAGCAGGGTTGAAAGAATCCTTTATATCAGTGACAATCACAAATGCCAGTTCCGGCGTTCTTTTATCTACAATTCTCATAATTCATTAATGCGTTATTAAGCGGCAAATGGCAAAATCACCTAGTGATGAAAAGTCACAGTCCCGATTCATAAGTATCGCCAGAAGGGCATCATGAAGTTTCTTGGTTTAGCGCTTATTTTTGTCTTCACGTTCGGCGGCCTTATCATCGCCATGCATTTCGACTTCCATCACTTTATGGGAGTCTTGATGGTTATTTTGAAGGCCCTGCCAGGTGAATTTACGATTATTTTCGGCTGTGCGGTGGCCGCGTTTCTGACATCCAATCCGATGCATGTCGTTAAGGATACGCTCGGATATTTTCGCTGTCTTGCCAAACCAGCCGCTTACTCAAAAGAAGATTACATGGAGCTCTTAAGCTTTATGTTCGCAACTTTTAAACTCATTCGCTCCAAAGGCTGGCTCGCCATCGAAGCGCATATTGAAAATCCGCATGACAGCGCCTTGTTCAATGCTTATCCGAGTGTCGCCCACAATCACCACGCCGTGACTTTCATTTCAGATTATTTGCGTATTATTTCCCTTGGTAACGAAAACCCTATGATTATCGAAAGCCTAATGGATCTTGAGATCGAAACTATTCAGGAGCATCACGGGCACCCGGGGCATGCCATGCAGACAATGGCAGACGGTATTCCGGCACTTGGTATTGTTGCCGCCGTTCTCGGCGTTATTAAAACCATGGCCTCGATTACGGAGCCTCCGGAAGTACTCGGCGCGATGATCGGCGGCGCGCTGGTCGGAACCTTTCTCGGTGTGTGGCTTGCTTACGGTATGGTCGGACCAATTGCAGGTGCGATGAATTCCCGCGCCTCAACCGAAGTCATGTATTATAAGTGCATTCGTGTCGGCATTCTTTCCTTCCTGCAAGGTGCCGCGCCGCAAGTGGCCGTTGAATTCGCCCGTAAATTCCTGCCGCATGACATCCAGCCGACATTCCAGGAACTGGAAGAAAAGCTGAACTCCGTTACGCCTCCGACCTAAGGAAATAGCCCATGGCGGATAAATCATCAGGTAGCGGCGATAAAGCCCCGATTATCGTTATCAAGAAGATTAAAAAAGGCGGCGGCGGTCACCATGGTGGTGCTTGGAAAGTTGCCTATGCCGATTTTGTAACCGCAATGATGGCTTTCTTTCTTTTGATGTGGCTTTTGAATTCCACATCGAAAGAGCAAAAAGAAGGCATTGCTGAATATTTTGATCCGACACCTACAATCGTTTCCCAATCACAAAGCGGAGCCGGTGGTGTTATGGGCGGCCTTACGATTTCACCGGAAGGTGCGCGTATGGCAGACACACAGCCAATGACACCGAGCAATGTGGCACCTTCCCAGCCGAAAAAATCTGCAAAAGATATGTCGGACGCCGAGCTGGAAGCTGAAAAGAAAAAACGTGAGGCGCAACAATTCGACAATGCCAAGAAACAAATCGAAGAAGCCATTCAGAATTCAGACCTAAAAAATCTTGAGAAGAATATAAAAGTCGATATGACACCGGAAGGTCTGCGTATTCAGATCGTCGATCAGGAAGGCGCATCCATGTTTCCGATTGGAAGCGCAACACCTTTCGCCAAAACTGAAAAACTATTGGCCAAGGTTGCCGGAATTATCGCCACGCTGCCCAACCAATTATCTGTTCGCGGCCATACCGATGGAGCGCCGTATTCCGAAGGCGCGAATTATACCAACTGGGAATTATCAAGCGACCGCGCCAATGCCAGCCGCCGCGTTCTATTGGCGAATGGCATACCCGCTGCGAAAGTTGCCAACGTCGTCGGCAAAGCCGATACCGACCATTATGTTAAGACCGATGCGCTTGATGCGCAAAACCGCAGGATTAGTATCGTTCTCTTACATGAGAGCCTAACAAAGGAAAAAGGCACAGCAAATTCAATGGACAAGACCGCCCCGGCCACGGCGCCTCCGGCCTATCGTCCATCTCAGGGAAAAGTCCAATTCCCCTAAACTTGACAATATAGAAATCCCAGACCATATTGTTTCCTATGACGACCACAGGAAACACATTCCGAATGTCAATGCGTAGCGGTAAAGCCTAAACTTTACCGCCCCAAGTGCTGCTTTTTCAGCAGCCGGTTTCTAGCCTAAAAATTAAAAACTTAAGGAATAAACGCTATGAGTCTAACTTTAATTTTTTTCAACATAATGCGTTAGGACAGAGAAATAGCTCTCTGTCCGCAAGGGCTGCGTTATGCGCCATATCAGCAAATAATTTTAATTACAGAATTTCTAGGAATAAAACCATGACCACATCTTATTCAAGTACTCATGTAGTACAAATTACTGACACAACCGATGAAAATGCATGCTTAAAGATTCGCTCTGCTTATGCAAAGCATCTTGGCTTAAATGGAATACGAGATGCTTTTGTTGACGTCACCCCTGCCACGAATACTCTTAGCATTGGGGTAAAAGCCTCTGAACTAGTTCATAACAGCGAACGTCCTGATAGACTTTTATTAGCCCTTAATTGTGCTCCGCCTGATAAAGAAGAAGGAACGACTGACAATGCCAGGAATGATTTTTTTATGGCAGATCTAGGGGATGGCGTTTTTACAGGAGGCACTATTAATGGCTTGGAGCTTTCTTATCTTAAAGGCAGGATAAAAGAATTATTTCGCCTGACATCCACCAACTCGTTAGGTAGCCAATTCCGATCCCTACAAATTCTTCCAGAACATTTGGTACGCTTTAGCGTTCCGGAGCAACGTGAAGCTTTAATTGCTTCAGGTACGTTTGCAAGAATTGAAAATATCGATAATATCGTTAGAGATATTCCTGACTGCTCTCACGTCGTAGAAGTTGACAATTTCGATAATGTAAAATTTTTCCCATCTAGGCAGGATAGAGACTTTCTCAGTTCTAATGACTTTGCGACCTTTCATTTCGGGCATGAGTCGATCGAATTCAGCACCACCCCACCTAAAATCAATCGTACATTCAATGCGCTTGTACGCCCGACTTTATTCAATGCTCCACTCGGCGAAAATGTCATTGCACGCAATTCCAGCTCTAAAGTTTCAGGAGGCACGGTTCCCATGATTGCGACCGTGCGCGAAAGACCAGCTGAAACTCCTGCAGGATATGATGTTCCTCATGTGGGACGTCCGGTCTATTTACTAGAATTTGCCGCGTAAATTTAAAAGGGAGCCATTCAGCTCCTTTTTTTTCTTAACCAAATTTATTCGATCTTGGAAAACCGTTTGGCGGCAATTTGCCGGCCTGCGCACGTTCGCCGATCCATTCCTTGACGTTTGAAACCGGAACATCTTTCGTACCGGATTTGAACGTCAACCCTTCTTTCAGGTTGAATGTTTTAGCATCCGAAAATTCGCCGTCTTTATATTTTTGCAGGATAACGCCTTTGCCTTTGGCAAGCTCAGGCACTTGATCAAGCTTAAACACCAGCATTTTCCTGTTCTTGCCGATAATAGCGAGGTGATTATCTTTCTCATTGAGCATCTGGCAAAACACGGCATCGCCATTGTCATCAACACCCATAATCTGCTTGCCGTTTTTGGTCTGGGCCAGAATATCGTTTGACGAAACGATAAAGCCGCGACCGTCACGCGCTGCCAGCAGGAATTTCTGATCCGGTTCATAAACCATCAACGACACGATATCGGCGTCGTTTGGAATATCGACGATCAGGCGGACCGGTTCTCCAAAGCCTCTGCCCGACGGCAGCTTGTCGCCCGCCAAAGTATAGAAACGTCCGTTGCTGGCGAAGGCAATAAATTTATCCGTCGTCTGCCCCTGCACGACAAATTGTTCACGGTCACCTTCCTTGTATTTAATATCGGCGATATTGACTTCATGGCCTTTTGCAGCCCGTATCCAGCCTTTTGCCGAGCAGATTACCGTGATCGGCTCTTTTTCAATCATCGCCGCTTGCAGATCGATCGCAACCGGCGCAGGTGGTTTGCCAATCGCCGAGCGGCGCTTGCTGATTGCCGGAACATTCTCATAAGCTTCGCGAAGCTGACCTACCTGTTTTTTAATTTCGGACCATTGACGCGCTTCTGACTTCAATAATTTCTCAAGCGCGTCTTTTTCTTTCGACAATTTGTCATGCTCGCGCTTCAATTCCATCTCTTCAAGCTTACGCAAGGAACGCAGGCGCATATTCAGGATCGCTTCCGCCTGCACATCACTTAAGACAAAGCGTTTTATCAATAAAGGCTTCGGCTCATCATTCTCGCGAATGATCGCGATGACTTCATCGATATTCAGAAAAACAATAATGTAGCCAGCCAAGACCTCAAGGCGGTGATTAACTTCGTTCAAACGGTTATTCGAACGGCGGACCAATACTTCCTGACGGTGATCAAGGAAAGCGCGTAACACTTCCTTGATGTTCATGACTTTCGGCGTCACGCCTTTATCAAGAACGTTCATATTGAGCGGAAAACGGCTTTCGAGATCGGTAGCGCGGAACAAGGCTTCCATGAGAAGCTCAGGCTCGAATGTATTATTTTTTGGCACAAGGATCAGGCGGATATCTTCTGCGCTCTCGTCGCGAACATCGTCGAGCATCGGGATTTTTTTATCGTTGATCAGCTCGGCAATTTTCTCAACCAGTTTGGCCTTTTGAACCATGTACGGGATTTCGGTGATAACGATTTGCCAGCTATCGCCTTTGACCTGTTCTTTCGCCCATCGGGCGCGAACGCGGAAAGAGCCGCGGCCTGTGCGGTACGATTCAGCAATCGATTCTTTCGATTCAACCAAAGTGCCGCCGGTCGGAAAATCCGGACCTTTGACAATGCGGCATAATTCTTCGAGGCTGGCGTCATTTTCAAGAATGGCTTCCATAGCCTCGCAAAGCTCAAGAATATTATGCGGCGGAATACTGGTTGCCATACCGACAGCGATACCAGATGCACCGTTGGCCAAAAGGTTCGGGAAGTTCGATGGAAACACGACAGGCTCCATCGTGTCGCCGTCATAGGTTGCTCGGAAATCTACAGCGTCTTCGTCTATGCCTTCCAGCAAATTCATCGCCGTCATCGTCAGGCGCGATTCCGTATATCGCATCGCCGCCGCGTTATCGCCGTCAATATTGCCGAAATTTCCATGGCCATCGACGAGTGGATAGCGAACCGCAAAATCCTGAGCCAAACGAACGAGGGCATCATAAACGGATTGATCGCCATGCGGGTGGAATTTACCGATGACGTCACCGACCACCCTCGCCGATTTTTTCGGCATAAGATTTGGCGATAATTTCAATTGGTACATCGCGAACAGTAAGCGGCGGTGAACAGGTTTCAAGCCGTCGCGCACATCTGGCAAGGACCGCGCCATAATTGTCGATAACGCATAAGAAAGATAACGCTCTGATAAAAGCTGCGTCATCGGCATATCGAGGACTTTATGTTCGACTGTCTTTGTCGGGGTGCTGCCTTTTTTGGCCATAATAATTCCTAAAATAGAATAAGCGCATTAAGCGGCTGAAATGATTTGATCTTCTACTGTTTTGGCAAAAAGGCTTTCAAAACGCAAGCGCGCTTCAGGAACACCCTTGCTATGATGTGCAAAAACCCAGTTTTGTAGAAAATGAGCCGTCATTTTAAGACCTTTGAGGACTTCCGATGGCTCGCCGTCGCGAATCCCTCCGGGTTTCAGGAATTCCGGCAGGGGCAATAATTTATCTTTATATGGCTCGGCTGCCGCCCGGCTTACGGCACAGCCGGATTTCGGCGAGATATAAGCCAAGGTCGAGGCATCGCCATTTGCCACGCAGCGCGTGAAATCCAGCCCAAAGCCAAGCTCTTTCAAAAAAGCAATTTCCCACAAAACATAAACCGCACCCCAGACATCGCTTTGCAATGTATCGAGAAGTGCACTCATGCCATAAAAAACAGCCGGATGATTTTCCCGCTCCGGCAAGGACGCATCGCACAAAGCGCAGGCCGAGAGCAGCGCCGATAATTTCAGATGGTCCCACATGATAAAAGCAGCCAGATTTTTGCCGTTATCGATAGACATCGTTCCAAGCTGGCCCTCGACTTTGGCTTTCCATTCGATATGCGCCAATGTCCCCGGCTCCAGCGAACCGCGATTGCGCGAAGACCGCGCAGCATGAACATAACCATTATGCCGCCCGTGATTTTCCGTCATGACGGAGACAACCGCCCCATTTTCTCCATGCGGACGTGCAGATAGTATGATTGCCTGATCGGACCATTCTTCCATGGGCAGAGTATGGCACGGCAATATGAATAAGACCAATAAAAGAGTCACGTCATCCCGAGCGAAGCCGAGGGATCTTGGCATATCAATAATTAATTATTGATCTCAGATTTCAGATTAATCCAGGCAGGATTTTTAATTAAAACCAATTCGTTCTTCTTTTTCCGTGCCCATCTTTTGATCTGCTTTTCACGCAAAATAGCCGATTCCGCATTATCATGAGATTCATAATAGACAAGTTTATATAGATTATATTTTTTACTAAATCCTTCCACTTCGCCGGACTCGTGCTCGTACACTCTTCTAGCTAGATCGTTGGTCATTCCGGTATAAAGGACGGTATTTAGAGTATTAGTTATAAAATAAACATAATATGGCACGACCATGATCCCTCGGCTTCGCTCGGGATGACATTAATGTTTGAATTTAATAATACAAATACTATCTCATTAGCAAACAAGGAGATCATTTCATGCAATTAACCGCATCAAGACGAAATTTTATTAAAACTATTGCCGCCACATCGATTGTTTTGGGCACGACATCCGTCTCTTCCCTTGCTACGGAAGCAAGACCGGTCGGACCTTTTACGCTGCCAAAGCTTCCTTATGCCTATGGTGCGCTTGAGCCTGTCATTGATGCCAAAACCATGGAACTTCACCTGACGAAACACCATCAGGCTTATATCGATAAATTGAATGCAGAAGTCGCAAAGACATCCGGCTTGAAAGGTCGCACGATTGAACAGATTATCGGAAACGTATCGAAGTATGAACCAGTCGTCCGCAACAATGCCGGTGGTCACTGGAACCATAGCTTCTTTTGGAATTTAATGGGTCCCGCGAAAGATAGCGGAGAACCTTCTCCTGAACTCAAAACCGCGATTGAAAAGAAATTTGCCACAATGGACAATTTCAAAATCGAATTTGAAAATGCCGGCGTTGGCCAATTTGGCTCCGGATGGGTCTGGCTGGTTAAAAACAAATTAGGTGAGTTAGAAATTACTTCGACACCTAATCAAGACAACCCGTTGATGGATGATGCCAAAGTCAAAGGCACCCCAATCCTTGGCAATGATATCTGGGAACATGCTTATTATTTGAAATATCAAAACAAGCGAGCTGACTATTTGAAGAACTGGTGGAAAGTTGTAAACTGGAAACAGGTATCTGAAAATTTTGCCCACACTGAATAATGCGCTGAATGATCCCACAAACATCTTTTTATCTGCTGCGCCACGGCGAGAGTGAAGCCAATCTCGCCGGAAAGGCGGCTGGCGGCGGTGTCGATTCCCTTCTAACACCAAAAGGTGAAAGCCAAGCGCGCGATCTTGCCGAGGTCATTCACAATCTGGCCGTAAAACCGTCGATGATTTTTACCAGCCCCATGAAACGGGCGCGGCGCACGGCGGAGATTGTCAATGAAGGACTAAATCTTCCTTTAACTATCGAAGAGCATCTCGAAGAACATCATGTCGGCGAATGGGAAGGCCAGCCTTGGGGGATTATTGGTCCTAAGATGATCGCCGGAGAAATCCCACCCGGCGGCGAAAATTACGAACAATATGCCGAGCGTGTCAAACGTGTTTTAACGCCTATTCTTGAACAACAATATGAAACGCCCCCCTTGATTGTTGCACATGGCGGCACGTTTCGCGCAATCGGCCATCTTTATAGTTGGGAAATACGCCGTGTCCAGAATTGCCAGTTGCACCGCTTTGATCCATCGCCTGATCTAACAGCCTTCCCGTTCAAAGTATTTGAATATAACGTGGCAGGAATTGATTTACGCGAGTGTAAGTCAGAATTTTGTTCTTCCAATAAATCGTCATTCTGAGCGTAGCGAAGAATCTTTCATCACCTTCGTTCAGGATGACAAACTCTCCCATACCATAAGAGCCTGCCTCGTCTGGGCGACATCATGCACGCGCACGATATGAACGCCCTTCTCCATTCCCCAAAGCGCCGTCGATAAAGAACCGCCCAGCCGTTGATCTGCCGGTATGTCGCCGCCCATAATCCTTTCAATAAATTTCTTACGCGACGTGCCGAGCAAAAGCTTTACGCCAAGGTCATGAAAGTGATCTAGATTGCGCAGCAACTCAAGATTATGCTCGAGCGTTTTTCCAAAGCCGACACCAATATCAGCATAGATTTTTTCTTTTTTTATACCCGCATTCACACAGGCATTTATTCTCGTCTGTAGGAAATCGAAAACTTCCTGCACGACATTTTGATATTCAGGATTGGTTTGCATTGTCTGCGGCGTGCCTTGCATATGCATCAGGCAAATATCGAAGTTTTTTTGTACGGCCAGTTCAATCGCCCCTCTATCCTGAAGCGCAGTAACATCATTAATAAAGCTTGCCCCTACCTCTGTCGCCGCTGTCATTGTTTTGGTATTACGCGTATCGACTGAAATCGTTTTTCCGGTTTTTGCTAATTCTGCAATCACAGGCACGACACGGGATATTTCATCTTCAATGCTGACAGGCTTTGCATCGGGCCGCGTTGACTCACCGCCTATATCGAGAATATCGGCACCTTCTTTGATAAGCTGCAACCCATGTTCAATCGCCGCTTTGGGATCGAAATATTTTCCGCCGTCTGAAAAACTATCGGGCGTAATATTGACGATACCCATAATGAGCGGCTTATTCATGAGGCTTGGCCATCTGCTCAGGCGGGACCAGCTTGATAAGTTCAGGCAGGGTTTTGTTATTGATAGGATGTTTCCAATCCGGCGCGATATCCTGTAAAGGCATGAGAACAAAAGCCCGTTCATGCATGCGCGGATGCGGCACGATCAAAGATGGGCGCTCGATAATTTCATCATTATAGGCAACCAAGTCGAGATCGAGCACGCGCGGCTCGTTCCGCTCATATCGCACGCGGCCAAAATTGGCTTCTATTTTGTGAAGAACGGAAAGTAATTGAAAAGCGTCAAGATCGGTCCGCACAGATACAACCGCATTCCGATACCATGGCTGATCGGACACCGGCACCGGCGCGGTCAGCCAGATCCTTGATGTCTTGACCGTCATAATGTCCGCTTCGTTCAAAGCTTCGATGGCCGCCTGAATTGTTTCTTCTGGCGTGCCGAAACGGCTGGGCAAATTAGCGCCTATCGCGATTAAAATCATTCTTTTGCTATTCCTAAATACGAAAAGAGCAGCCTATCTAGCTGCTCTTTCTCACATATTCCAAAACATTTTTCTATTTTATTATGCGCCCCAGGTACGGTAAACGCCGGAATCCATATGGACAAAGTTGCTGCGTGAATAATAACCCACGCCGCCCGCGTGAAGCTTGGTCGCTAGATCATGAATACGCTTGGTTTTGATATTTGGCATACGAACATCGATCGCCTGACCTGCCATATGCAAGGAACGTTTGGCAACGCCGCCACTCTCATGGCGCAGCATCGCATTGGTTTTTGGCGAGCGATAGCCTGACAACACAGAATATGGCTGTGGTGACCCTGTCGCTTTATGAACGATTGCTACTATATCGACCACGCGCGGATCGATCGGGAATACCTCGTTCTGACGGAAATCGCGCAGCACATAGTTAATACGTTCGAACGCTTCCGGTAGATAACGATTGCCGACCCGGTAAACGCCGGAAAAAGTTTCATTGGTGTGTTCGTTGCGGAAAGCGACGGAATAAGCACCGCCCTCAGGCAGGGCAAGCGCTGGCTTGGCACATGTCGCAGACAAGAATCCGACTGCAGAAAGAGTTAGCCCTGCTTTGAGGAAGCCACGGCGTTCCATGGTTTGTTCCACTGATTCAAAAAAAGACGTCATCGATTACCTTCTTGTTAGAACTTTTCCGAAGAAAAGTGGTTTACACAAAATCAAGTACTCAGCAGCTCTCGCGTCAGTATGGCAAGTTGTAATAAAAAAAATTGTTAATTGAAAAAGGAATTGAACATGTAAGGAGGCTTATCCACTGACTATTCAAGTCTAAAGAAACCTGAATATGGTTTCAAGATAATTGTGGATTACCAAATTGATACAAAATTTATTATAAATGTTACAGATTTTATTTATAAATACTTAAAGTTAAATATTTATTACTTTGGATAAGGAAACATGCATTTCAGTAAAACCAAAGATAAATAATAAATCATTGATTTAATGAGCTTTATTAAGCTTCACCTTAAACGCCATAGTAAAAATCACGGATTTTTAGTTAATCAGGACCGGAAGCTTGTTTTTCTTGGCTAATTCGGCGACCAATTTTTCATCATTTTTATAAATATCCTGACCGAAAATAAGGTCGCCTTTTCCGTCCTGCCATATGGTTTGATACAATATGAAAACAGGAATGGTTTGTGAGGACATTACTTCAATCGTATTTTTCTTGGAGAGAATATTGTTGAGTCGCTCTTCGCTCCAGTCACCATTGCGGTCAAGAATGAAATTAGCTACCCGGCGCGGCTCGGCAAGGCGGATACAACCATGACTAAGTGCGCGGAAATCCTTAGTGAAGAGTTCCGGTGAATTCGTATCATGCAGATAGATATTATACTGGTTCGGCATCAGGACGCGTATCTTACCTAGTGGATTTTCATTGCCCGGATTTTGTATCATAGCCATGTTTTTAAGATCGGCTTCTGTCACTTCGGCCCATTTAACATCACGCGCTGAAATCTCTTTTGCGCCGTCAGACGTATAATACAAAAGCTGCAGATTTTTCTTGGCCAGATAATCAGGATCTTTTTGCAGCTCAGGCAGTAAATCCTTAGTCTTGATCGACGGCGGCACATACCATGACGGATTAAAGCGGATGCCGGTCACATCGGTTTTGAAACTATTGGTCGGCCAGCTGGGTTTACCGACAATGATCGGCATTTCAAATGCAATCTTGTTATCTTCGAACGCCCATAGCGTCATCGCCGGAACATTCACCAGAATATATTTGTCAGGCAAAGCCGGATTCATCCAACGAAGGCGTTCAAGATTGGCTAGAATTTTGACAAGCTTGTCGCGGCGTCCCTGATTAATCGCCTCGATCGTACGCTGGCCGATAATCCCGTCAGGTTTCAGCCCATTTGCTTTCTGAAACGATTTAATTCTTTCGATCAGTTTCTCGTCGTAAAATTCAGGCGGGTTCTTTTTATCGGCTTCAATCTCAAAGCGCGCGCGGATTAACGCCACGGCAGGATGCGTATGGCCCGGATAAATAAGCCCCGGAAAAGCGATTTGCTTATTGGCAGCTTGCGGATTCTTCTCCATATCTTCGAGCAAGGCCTTCAGTTCCGCCTGCAATATCGGATATAGTTTTCCGGCAGGCACGAGTTCTTCGTAGGCTTTTTGCGGATTGCTGTTTGTCGTTAGAAGCTTGAGAGCAGTTTCCGCGCCCAACCCCCTTCTCCACGATCTTGCATCTTCGCCGATGCTCCGTGCCGTTACGCGCATGCCGGTCATATCTTTCGCATAACGCGCCATTGCATCAGACATCAGAATTTCAAACGAAATAGAATTTGTAAACTCATCCTGCTCCATACGTTGTCCCAACGTTTGAATATGATAATTTGCCGGATTAAGTCCGTGCTGCCAGGAATCTTTTAATAGCTCCAAAGCCTTCTTGGAATTATTTTCCGGCTTTTCGCCATCGGTCCAGAAATAATCAAAATTCTGCGCTTTATAAAAATTATAAATGCCTTCGGGGTCTTGCAGGGAGACACCGTCAACCTTGCCACTTTGCAAAAGATCGACCAAGGGCTGCTTTTCGATCACGATGGCCTGCGAGGCTAGAGACGTATTCGACTGCGCGGCGGCAGACGCTGCTTCCTCTGCTAAAGGCTCAAGCTGTTCAGCCAACACAGGTTGAGCCATAAATGCCAAAACCACTGATGTAAGAAGAAGTTTCTTTCTAAAAGAATCCACCATTTATTGATCCGCGAAACAATGCGTTTCGGCAGCCCCGCCCGGATGCGTTACTGCTCCTTGTGCCGCAGGGCCAACCGTCTGAGTATACTTCCAAATCGCGCCGGATTGATATCCATGAACCTTCGGCTTCCATTCCTTGCGGCGAGATTCCAGAACTTCATCTGACAGCTTATGGTCGATCATGCCTTTTTCTGCGTCGATGCGGATAATATCACCGTCGCGCAACAACGCGATTGGCCCGCCGACAGCAGCTTCCGGACCGATATGACCGATACAGAAACCGCGCGTACCGCCGGAGAAACGACCGTCCGTAATAAGCGCAACTTTATCGCCCATGCCCTGCCCATATAGCGCGCCGGTTGTTGATAACATTTCGCGCATGCCCGGACCGCCTTTAGGCCCTTCGTAACGGATAACCAGAACTTCGCCTTCTTTATACTTACGATCCAGAACGGCCTGCAGACATTCATCTTCGGAATCAAAGCAACGCGCCGGACCTTCAAAGACAATATTTTCCATGCCCGCGATTTTTACAATCGCGCCTTCCGGAGCCAGAGAGCCCCTCAATCCGACGACGCCGCCTGTGGCCGAGATCGGCGTTTCGATGCGATAGACAACGTCTTGATTTTCAGGGAATTGCGTACCTTTTAAATTTTCTTCGATTGTCTTGCCGGTAACGGTGATACAGTCGCCGTGCAGATACCCGCCTTTGAGAAGCTCACTCAACACAACCGACACGCCGCCGATCTGAAACAAATCCTTGGCAACATATTTACCGCCGGGTTTAAGAGACGCAATATAAGGCGTTTTGCGCATAATATCGGTAACGGCATGCAGATCGAAATCAATCCCTGCTTCATGCGCCATGGCTGGCAGATGCAATGCGGCATTTGTGGAGCCGCCAGTAGCCGCGACAACCATTGCCGCATTCTCTAAGGCTTTACGCGTAACAATATCGCGAGGACGGAGATTTTTTTTGATCAGCTCAACGATGGCCTGCCCTGACGCATAAGCATATTCATCGCGCGTTTCATATGGCGCAGGTGCTCCTGCTGAGCCCGGCAACGCCAGACCGATCGCTTCAGACACACAGGCCATCGTATTGGCCGTAAACTGGCCCCCGCAAGCTCCGGCAGACGGACAGGCATGACATTCCATTTCATGCAGATCTTCATCGGAGAATTCTCCGGTTGCGTGTTTGCCGACACCTTCAAAGACATCGATGATCGTAACGTCTTTACCGCGGAACTGGCCAGGTAAAATCGATCCGCCATACATAAAGACGCTCGGCACGTTCAACCGAAGCATCACCATCATCATCCCCGGCAGGGATTTATCGCAGCCTGCAAGACCAACGAGCGCATCATAACAATGCCCGCGCATCGTGAGTTCAACTGAATCGGCAATGACATCGCGAGACGGCAAAGAAGACCGCATACCTTCATGACCCATGGCGATACCGTCCGTCACGGTAATCGTTGTAAACTGCCGCGGGGTTGCACCCGAAGCGATCACGCCTTTCTTAACGGACAATGCCTGGCGGTTCAGCGCGATATTACACGGCGCGGCTTCATTCCAGCAGGTTGCGACACCAACAAAAGGCTGCGCAATCTCTTCTTCAGTCATGCCCATCGCATAATACATAGCGCGGTGCGGTGCAGATTTTGGCCCCACGGAAACATGGCGGCTCGGCAGTTTCGATTTATCCCAAGTCATATTTTCTTTTCTTCATGTTCGTCCAGCACATCGGCCAATGCCTCGGCTTGGGCGCGTGCCTGTTTATCCAAATATTCATTTGACGATGTGTCGCGGCGTTGCAAGATTTCATTTATTATTTCTTGAATTGCCATGGCATTGGCGACATAGGGTATGTACCCCATCCGGCTGCCGGTGCCACTCACCATTAAAGTACTATAACCGAGGAACGTGCCGATTAAAGTTGTTTGAACCTCGACACTTTCAATCCTGCTGTATTGAAGCTGGATCATATCAGTTAACAAAAAGCCACGGCGTATCAGGACCCGCTGATTGGTTACGACCAAAAGAAGATATTTCTGAAGAAGCCACTCGAACCCAAGCGTCAATGCCGCAACAAATGCTAAGAACAATGTCAATTGATAAGCTATCAGTAGAAACAGAATAGCGACGATAAGAACTGCTATACCTTTCCAATAAATGGCATCCGAGATAATCGTGCTGATCAATACATTCTCGCCATCCCTTAGCCCGGGAAGCGCTCTGTCCCTTGATAAAAGAGCAGCTTTTGCATCCATCTAGATCTCCCTTTTGTCGTGCTCATACACATTTCGCGCTTTTTCGATCGCGCGGCGGAAAGCCAATGGATTGGCAATAGAGGGGAGTATCATTTCACCCACGCCCATACCACGCACTAACAAACGTCCGAAATTGAAAATCCTCCCCCAAAAACTTTGGGCAACGGACACGCCTTCGATCCGGTCGATATTTATCTCGCCAACAAAACGCGCCACGAGCCCGCGTTTGTAGATAAGGCGCGAAGTTGTTACCGCAATTTCAGTTGTCGCTTTGACGACAAGCATCTGCGCGAAACGAAACACACCGAAAAGAAAAAGCAAAAGAGCAAACAGTTTTATACCGGGATGGATTTTCCGAAGCTGCGTAAGCCAGCTATCGCCCTGCTCGACCGCAACCGACATGATAGTCAGCTTGCCCGGAAGATATGGCTCGAGATTTATCGCCGCAATGAGCAGAGAAATTGCAAAAAACAATCCCCATGCAATGCTCATAAAAGCCTGAACATCATAGAACCAGTGAAATTGGCCGATATGGACCAGTTTTTCATCCGGCGCCAGGGATTGCTGCACATATAGCATATAGTTAATCGTCTCCGAGTGAGATGCCTAGCGCGCGCGCCGTGTGAACCATCGAGCTGTTGATATCGACAGCCTGATAAGCCGCAATCGCCGCTTCGATCGGCACATCGACAACCTGACGATTTTTCCATGCCACCATGCGGTCGAATTTGCCTTGCGCGATCAAATCAACGGCACGAACACCGAAGGCCGATGCCAGCAAGCGGTCGTTATATGTCGGTGACGATCCGCGTTGAACGTGGCCGAGAACGGTTACGCGTGTTTCAGAACCCGTAGCTTTGAAAATCTGGTCGCCAACGTAATGACCAATACCACCGTAACGTTTTTGACCATCGGTAAACTCCGCCATAATGCCTTCGCCATCCAATGTCTTGACCGCCTCGGAAACGACGACGAGTGCGAAGTTGCGCCCACCGTCTTTAACGGCTTTAATTTTCTTGGCCACGCTGGCAATGCGGTAAGGAATTTCAGGAATGAGAATTACATCAGCTCCGCCGGAAATACCTGTCGCCAATGCAATATGCCCCGCATCGCGGCCCATAACTTCCAAAACCATGACGCGGTCATGTGATGCTGCGGTCGGCTGCAAACGATCAAGCGCTTCAGTTGCAACAGAAACAGCCGTATCAAAGCCGATGGAAGTCTCTGTCTCACCGATATCGTTATCAATTGTCTTTGGAATT
>CAZWGO010000013.1:0-53322 GCA_964633355.1 uncultured Micavibrio sp. | reverse complement strand
TTCATATTCAAAAGCTGGCCCGGGCGGATTTTCGGGGATTTACCGGAGCCGCCGCCGCGCTGGTCGCCGAAGCGTTCCTTGCTCAGGAATTCGCGATCGAGGATTTCGTCGAAATCAGGCACATTACCGAGATTTATTTCGCTAATACAGGCGCGGAACGTATTGCAGGCTTTTTCTTCCCAGTTATAGACCTTGTTATTCCATACTTCATTTCTGACGCGCAGGTTTTTGACCGTCCAGATATCGCCGGTAAACGGCGTTATCTGCATCCAGAATAGATGTTCGACCGGCGGTTTTCCGGCTTCGGGATTGTCGTTTAATAACTGAAGCTCGCATTCTATTTCGTTGCCATCAGGAGACATACGGACTTCGCCGCTAAAGGTGGCGCCAGTCATCAGGTCGGACGCCGCCCATGGGCAGGTCTCATAAGGAGAGAGCATATAGCCAACCCCTAATTTCTCCATCACTTCGTCTAATTTGGCGCGCATGGTTTTGTTTTAACCTTACAAAACCGTTGTAGCAAGAAGATACGTTTTTCCGGTGAAATTTAAGGTTGCGGGGATATGGCGTTGATCTTGTCTTGCCATTCTTCGCGCACACGCGATTTCCAGCTCACATATTTAACCAGATTATCATCTCCAATAGGGGAAAATAACAAATGGTTATCCAGGTAGTTTACGATCCGGGCTTGCGATGCGCTAGAATAAAGCATTTCTGTATCAAGGAGTTTTTCTGTTTTATATGGGATGGAGCCGATTATGCTGCTGCGGACATAGCCAATGCCATAATTGGCGATAAAGGCCGTTTCAACGGCAATAATATCCCGTTTCAAGGAGATAGATCCGTTTTCATTCTCTTTTAGATGATAGCGCTGTATCAAATTGCCGCCGCCGGCCCTGGCGTCAAAAGATCTTGTCCAGAGCGGTTCCAGCTTGGCTGGCTGAAAGAGGGATACCATTTTGTTAAAAAATTTACTCAACATACGCATTCTCCATATTGGACCGGACCATAAGTGAATATTTAGAGTTATGCAAACTTATTTTTTGAGTGTCACGTTCAGCTTGTCTTCGGCAAACTCGATCGTCAATTCAGGATGAGATATCCCTGCCTTTGCGCTGGAAATCACATGGCCTTCGGGCGAGCGTATGACGGCATAGCCGCGTTTCAGGATGTTTTTAAAGGACAGAAGCTCGAGCATCTGGCCGGTTTGAGACAATTGGCGCGACGGCTGTTCCAGCAGTTTCGAGCCGAGGCGGTCGAGGTTTTTCCGTTGAAATGACAAATTCTGACCTGCCTGCTCCAGATGTTGGCGAGGATGAGGCAAGCGGCTCGAGATTTGTTGCAAGGACTGGTTTTTCTGCGACACCTGACGCTCGAGACAATGGGAGAGTTTATCGGAAGCACGGTCGAGCGACTGGATTTTCAGCTCCAAAAGCCGCTTTGGGTCTTTTAAATGAGCATGAAGCGCGGCCAGTTCTTGTCGATGGGACTTAATCCAGCGCGACATGGTCGTGGTCAGGCGATGCTGGTTTTCCTGCAGCCAGCCCAAAATGCCGAGCCGTTCCGGTACGGCCCTTTCGGCGGCGGCGGTCGGGGTCGGGGCGCGGTGGTCGGACACATAATCTATGAGGGTCGTGTCGGTTTCATGGCCGACTGCGGAGATTAAAGGAATCGAACAATTGGCCGCCGCCCGAACCACGATTTCTTCATTGAACGGCATCAAGTCTTCGAGTGAGCCGCCGCCGCGCGCGACGATCAAGAGATCGGGGCGCGGGGTCGGGCCTTGATCCGGCAGGGCGTTAAAGCCATTGATTGCGGCGGCTATTTCCTCCGCAGCGCCTGCCCCTTGCACTTTGACCGGCCAGACAATGACGCGGCGCGGGAAACGGTCTTCGAGGCGGTGCAAAATATCACGAATGACCGCGCCGGTCGGCGAGGTCACAACACCGATCACGTCCGGCAGGAACGGGAGTTTTTTCTTGCGGCTTTCGTCGAACAAGCCTTCAGCCGCGAGGCGTTTGCGGCGGTCCTCTAACATTTTCAGCAGAGCGCCTTCACCGGCGAGCTCGATATTTTCTACAACCAATTGGTAATTGGAGCGCGACGGATAGGTGGTGACGCGGCCAGTGACGATGACTTCCAGCCCTTCTTCGGGCCGTACTGAGAGGCGGGCCACGGTTGCCTTCCAGCAGACGATATTGATCAGGCAATCGGCATCTTTAAGGTCGGAATACATATGGCCGGAGGTGTGGATTTTGACCTTCGATAATTCACCGCGCACGCGCACGCGGCCAAAGCTGTCCTCCAGAGTCTTTTTCAGGGAAAAGGACAATTCGGAGACGGATAGTTCGGGAACGTTCGAGATGGCTTGCATGGCGACATCTTATAGAACTCGTCATTCCGGCGAAAGCCGGAATCCAGAAGCTGCTGCAAACATCGGGATGACGTAAATGAGCGACTCTGCTCGACATAAAGGAATATTATGCTATCTATTTAAGATGAATTTTTCATTTGCCAAAGCTCATCTCCAAGATGAAACAAAGCTCGTCAAATCCCTTCTTGAAAAGCTGGTCTGGGACAGCGCACGTTCTAAAAGAGTCGAGAATTTTTCTTCCCTTTTGATCGGCAAAATAAAATCACGCAAAAGCAGCGCGAGCGAGATCGAGCATTTTCTTGAGCATTTCCCGCTGCAAAGCGAAGGCGGGCTGGCGCTGATGACGCTGGCCGAGGCACTTCTTCGCATTCCCGATACGGACACCAAGGATGATCTGATCGAGGAAAAAATCACCGGCGCCGACTGGAGCCAAAGCGGCGGCGATATGTTTTTAAAAGCCGCAGGTGCCGGTTTATCCTTGGCGCAAAAAACACTTGGCTCGTTCCTAGGTTCTATCGGCAAGCCGGTCATTCGCAAAAGTCTGGAAGAAGCGGTGAGGCGCATCGGCCAGCAATTCGTTATCGGCGAGACCATCTCTCAGGCAATTAAAAATGCGCGGGAAGCAGAGCAAAAAAGTTATCGCCTGTCTTACGATATGCTCGGGGAAGGTGCGAGAACACGGATCGACGCTGAAAGATATTTTCAGTCTTATCAGAATGCCGCCCATGCAATAGGCAAGTCGGCTCAAGGCGATCCGGATACGCGCAGCGGTATGTCGGTTAAATTATCGGCGCTGCATCCGCGATATGTCTGGACACAAGACGAAATTTGCGTGCCTGAAATTGCGGCGAAGCTCAAAGCGCTCTGCCTGATTGCAAAGAGCTATAATATGGGTTTGACCGTTGATGCTGAAGAAGCGGATCGTCTGGAATTATCTTTAAAGATTATCGAACAGGTGTGCGGCGATCCTGATTTACAAGGATGGGGTGGCTTTGGGGTCGCGATACAGGCCTATGATAAACGATGTTTCCGTCTCATCGACGATCTGTATGAAATGGCCAAAGCGCATGGCCGTAAATTGCAAATCCGTCTCGTGAAGGGTGCGTATTGGGATAGCGAGATCAAGAAATCACAAATGGCGGGCTTGCCCGAGTATCCGCTGTTTACGCGCAAAGCCAATACCGATCTGTCTTATTTGGCATGTGCGCAGAAACTTCTAAAATACCGTGACCATATCTATCCGATGTTTGCGACGCATAACGCGCAGACCGTGGCGGGGGTACTCGATCTGGCTGGTGAGGAAAGAAGCGGGTTTGAATTTCAGCGGCTCTACGGCATGGGCGAATCCCTGCACGATCTGGTGCTGGCGGAAACGGGCGTGCGCGTTTGTATTTATGCGCCGGTCGGCAGCCATGAAGATTTGCTGCCTTATCTGGTACGGCGTATGCTGGAAAACGGCGCCAATACATCGTTTATCCATCAGCTTCGTGAAGCCAAAGCAAATGATGAATTGTCACATGATTTTATCGCCGATTTAAAAAAACGCACGTCGCATAACCATCTAAAGATTCCTTTGCCTCGCTATATTTACCCAGACCGTATCAACTCATCGGGCATGGATTTTTCGGCAGCGGAAACACGGCAAAATTTCCAGACAAGTTTTGCCAAGCTTGCACCGGTTTCATCCATTATTTCTGGCGAAAGCCAGAGAGCGCAAGCGCCGGTTCATATTCCCTACCCTTCGAGCATCTCTGAGAATTCTGGTGAAGTGTGGGAGATATCTCCGCATCAAATCGAAAGCGTTTTTACGGCGGCGCGCGCAGGCTTTTCAAGTTGGTCGAAAACATCGGCTAAAAAACGTGCCGATATATTGCGGCGGATTGCGGATATTTTAGAGCGAAACCGCGAGGAGTTGATCGCCCTATTGCGCAGTGAAGGCGGGCGCACGCTTGTCGATTCCTTGTCTGAAATTCGTGAAGCGGTAGATTTCTGCCGTTATTATGCAGCGCTGGGTGAAAACATCTTCGATGAAAATGGCGAAGAGATGAAAGGTCCGACCGGTGAAAGCAATCGCCTGTATATGGCGGCGCGCGGGACATTTATTTGCATCAGCCCGTGGAATTTTCCGGCGGCGATTTTTACCGGCCAGATCGTCGCCGCTCTTATGGCGGGCAATAGCGTGATCGCAAAGCCAGCTGAGCAGACGCCGAAAATCGCCTATCAAATTATAAGATTAATGCATGAGGCGGGTATTCCGAAAGATGCGCTGAATTTAGTTCTCGGCGACGGCAAAATCGGCTCGGTGCTCGTCGGGCATAAAGATGTGGCAGGAGTCGTTTTCACCGGATCGACGGAGGTGGCGAAGTCAATCAACCGGTCACTGGCCAATAAAGATGGCGCGATCGTGCCGCTTATTGCTGAGACCGGCGGGCAGAATGCGATGATTGTCGAAAGTTCTGCCTTGATCGAACAGGTGATCGACGATGTTTTAATCTCCGCTTTCGGCTCGGCAGGACAAAGATGTTCGGCGCTACGCATCGTCTATGTTCAGGATGATATCTATGAACGGTTTTGCGAAGTACTTAAAGGCGCAATTGCAGAATTGCGCGTTGGCGATAGCCGCAATATATCCAGCGATATCGGGCCGGTAATAGATGCGGAAGCCTTGCGCAATCTGCAGGCGCATCAGGAATATCTAAGAGGTTTTGCAAAATTGATCGCGTCGGCAAAACAGCCGGAAAATTTAAGCGGTTATTATTTCGCGCCGGAGGCCTATGAGATCGATACTATTTCGCAATTGAAAAGCGAGGTCTTCGGTCCGATTCTGCATGTTATTCGATTTAAATCGAAAAACCGCGCCAAGATTATCGATGAGATTAATTCGACAGGTTACGGGCTGACCTTTGGTTTACACAGCCGTTTGTCAAACCGCTTTGGCAAAACTTCGGATCAGATCAATGCCGGAAATATTTACATCAATCGCTCGATGATTGGCGCAGTCGTCGGTGTCCAACCTTTTGGCGGCATGGGATTGTCGGGCACGGGGCCGAAAGCGGGCGGGCCATATTATCTTCACCGCTTTGCAACCGAGAAAACAATCTCTATAAATACCACGGCGACAGGCGGCAATCTGGAGCTGATTTCGTTAGAGGATGATTAAACGATGAAAATTTTACTGGTAGGCTCTGGCGGGCGCGAACATGCGCTGGCATGGAAAATTTTACAATCCGAGCGCTGCGATCATTTATATGTCGCGCCGGGAAATGCCGGTATCGCGCAAATTGCCGAATGTGTGCCGATCAAGGTCGAAGAGATCGACGCGCTGGTGGAGTTTGCCAAAGGCAACGATATAGGTCTCGTCGTTGTGGGGCCGGAGGGTCCGCTGGTAATGGGTCTGGCCGATAAAATAAAAACGGCAGGTATTCCGGTTTTCGGTCCTAGCCAGAAAGCGGCGCAGCTTGAAGGCTCAAAGGGTTTTATGAAAGACCTCTGCAAAAAATATAATATTCCAACTGCTTCCTATGAGCGCTTTACCAATCTTGAAAAAGCGCTCGCCTATATCGAGCGCGAAGGTGCGCCGATCGTGATTAAGGCCGATGGTTTGGCGGCGGGCAAAGGTGTGATCGTCGCCGAGACTTTGCAAGATGCGAAAGATGCGGCGAAGGATATGCTATCCGGCAATGTTTTTGGCAATGCAGGCGCATCCATCGTCGTCGAGGAATTTATGGAAGGCGAAGAGGTTAGTTTCTTTGCCATTTGTGACGGCGAACATGTTCTCGCCATGTCATCGGCGCAAGATCACAAACGCGTATTCGATGGCGATAAGGGGCCGAATACCGGCGGGATGGGCGCGTATTCTCCGGCGCGGCTGATGACGCCCGAGCTTAAAGATAAGATCATGGAGCGAATTATCCATCCGACCGTTGAGGCGATGAAAGCGGAAGGTTGTCCTTTCGCCGGTGTCTTATTCGCAGGGCTTATGATCGTCGATGGAGAGCCGAAACTAATTGAATATAATGCGCGTTTTGGCGATCCGGAATGCCAGACTTTGATGCTGCGGTTGCAATCCGATCTGGTGAATGTTTTGGAAGCTGCGGCGACAGGACAGCTCAACATGCTGAGCCTGACATGGTCGGACGAGCCGGCGATTTGCGTCGTCATGGCGGCGGATGGTTATCCGGGCGCGTATAAAAAAAATACGCTGATCCGCAATCTGGACGCGGCGGCACAAGTGCCAAAAGTCCAGATTTTCCATGCCGGAACATCGGTGCTGGACGGGAATATCGTTGCCACCGGCGGACGCGTGCTGGGTGTATGCGCCGTTGAGAAAACATTGAAAGACGCGCGCGATTTGGCTTATCAAGCTATCGACAAGATTGACTGGGAAGATGGTTTCTGTCGTAAGGACATCGCTTGGAGGGCTTTAGGATAAGATTTTACCAATAATCGTTTTCGACGCTTCTTCACAAAAATCAAAGCCGGAATAGTCAGGATTGAAGCCGCCGATATAGGGAACGGCCATTACATAGAAGCGTGGATTTGGCTCGCCGTTTTTATCAATGCTCTGGAAGTCGTCATTGATCGCAAGACCGGAAACTTTCAAATAGAATTTACCGTTATGTTGTTCGATATCTTTATTGTCGCTTAGTTCTTTTGCAGCATCTTCCGAGCGAAAACCTATATAGGCCTGACTAACCGCGCCGCTTTCAATCAAGCCTTTGAAGGGAAGGTCTTCTAAAGACAGGCGCGGCTGGCCGATACTATCGACGAAGGTTTTGTATCCGACTTTCGTATTATCGTCCAAATGATACATAATACCGCCGCTCTTCAACGGTTCAACACGGCTTTTATCATCGACGGAAATGAGGTCTAAAATACCAGCGGCATGCAGAGCCATAATCTCCTCGCAAGAGTTTTGCGGGATGAACGCAATAACCACCGCGATCAAAGGTAATAAATGGGTTTTCAGGCGCAACATATCCTCAGCCGAAAAATGTTTCGCCGGATAGTTCATGGCAAAGCTTAAAGTAGCCAGCATTTCCTTCCAGTGAATGGCTTGCTTGTTGCGGATCGATTTTTTAGCTTCGTTGTATTCCATCGCCAAAAGGACAAAAGGATCGGCGTTTTCGCGCATATTCATCATCGTCTCGACGAATTCTTCCATGCGCATATTCTTGATCGTTTCATAGAAAAGCGGATCTTTATCTTTGAGTGGTTTTTTGAAATTGCCGTCGAAAATAAAATCGAGGGACAGAAAACCGTCATTTTCGGCAATATGCGCCGCGATTTCTTCTTCGGTCAGAGTGTCGCTGGTGGTGACCAAGGGATCTTCCAGATAAATGCGAATACAAGGCAGGAGGCCGTGTTTTGAATGCAGAACCAGACGGAAATCGGGGCTGCTTTCATCAAGGCGATAGGCTAGAATGCCCTGCTCGCTTGTATAAAATTCGCCGTTTTGGCGCGAAAGCGTGCGCACGGCATCGATGGCGGTCAGAGAACTTCCGCGAATAGCAACAGGATGATTGGTACGATGAGCCAGCTTGGACGGTGGGTAGGGCGAGTCGAAATAGCCGGAGAATTTGACTTCATGCGGCGTCGGCCAGTTATGGCCCGAGCATAGGACGACGTGATCGAAATTATCAAATAATATATCGCCTACATGAACTGCCATTGATTTTTTATTGGGATAATCGGTGATATCGGTCACAAGGCTTTTTAGATGAATATTTGTTTCGATTTTAAGGTCTTTGGCTTTTGTCAGCAAAAGGTCGAATTCCGCTTCGAGATAATCACCAAAGAATAAGCGCGGTACGACTTTGTTTTCGTTGAAATGATCGGTAGATAGCCCGTATTTCTTTAAATTTTCATCGGGCAGAGACTGCGCCCATTCTTTCAGGGAAGTTTCAAGCGGCGGCGTTTCATTGGCCGAGATATTGGTTACATGTTCGGGCAGGGCGCCTTCCGGCGAATAAGGAAAACCATGGCCGAGTTTTTCTTTGGCTTCGAAAATATCGACCGATATTCCAGTCGCGCCGGAATCCACGATATGCTTGAACGTATACAGGGCGCTCGGGCCGCCGCCGATGAGGGCAATTTTTTTCTTCTTATTTGTCACGGCTTAAATTCATTCATTGTAAAATAGGAGAATGAGAATATGCCGTGGTCAAAGCTTTTCAACTTCGCTTGAGTTTAAAAAATTCCTTGAGGATGGCGGAACTTTCTTCTGCCATCAATCCGTGATCGATTTGCGGTTTGTGATGAAGCTGGGCATGGGTGTACAGGGCCGGACCGGACAAAACGCCGCCGCTTTTTGGGTCGGACGCGGCGAAGACAAGTTTGCGGATGCGGGCAAAAGAGACCGCGGCTGCGCACATCGGGCAGGGCTCTAGCGTAATATAGAGATCATATTCGGGCAGGCGCTGAACCCCAAGTTGTCGGCACATCTCGCGGATGACAAGTATTTCGGCATGGGAGGTCGGGTCGCAATGCTCGATCGTCATATTGCTGGCCCGCGCCGCAATTTCGCCGGTTCGGCTGTCAACCAAGACGGCGCCGATCGGCACTTCGTCGCGCAAAGCGGCTTTTTGAGCCTCTAAAAGCGCTTCTTGCATAAAGTATTGGTCTTTTCCCTCAAGCATAGGTATTTTCTAAACCATTATGGGCAAGAAAACACAAGATCTTATGGAAGAAAACGGCGAGCGCATCGCCAAATACCTGTCACGGGCGGGCATTTGCTCGCGCCGCGAGGCGGAGCGCTTAATTGATGAAGGCCGCGTGCGGGTCGATGGCGAGATCGTCACCAATCCGGCGACATTCGTCACCGAGGCCAATGTCATTAAGGTCGATAATGGCAAGGTTGGCAAGAAAGTCCCGCCGCGCCTTTTTCTGTTCAATAAGCCGGTTGGGTTGATTACAACCACCAACGACCCGAAAGGCCGCCCGACCGTGTTTGAGGCTTTGCCGCGCACGATGCCGCGAGTCTTGAGCGTCGGTCGTCTGGATTTGAACACTGAAGGGCTTTTGCTGCTGACCAATGACGGCGAGCTGAAAAGATATATGGAGCTGCCGGAAACCGGATGGGTGCGGACCTATCGCGTGCGTGTGATGGGCGCGATTTTTCAGGATCGCCTGGAGCGCGTCCGCCGCGGAATTACTATCGACGGCATTAAATACGGACCGATGGAAGTGCGTCTTGAAAAAGAACAATCCAGCGCGAATACATGGTTGATCGTCTCTCTCACCGAAGGGAAGAACCGCGAGATCAGAAAAGTGATGGATGCGGTCGGCTTGACGGTCAATCGCCTGATTCGCCTGTCCTATGGCCCCTTCAAACTCGGTAAATTGGGCCGCGGCGAGATTATCGAGATCCGCCCGGATATGGTCCGCAAGAATTTGCCAAAAGACATCGCGAAAAAAATCTTCGGTTAATGCGTATCGTTGCCGGGCAACATCGCGGTCGTGTTCTGGACTCTCCGAAGGACAACGCTATTCGCCCCACCTCCGATAAGGTGCGCCTTGCCGTTTTCAATATGCTCAATTCGCGCGGGGCGGTGGTAGATTCTATCGTCCTCGATGCGTTTTGTGGAACGGGAGCATTATCATTAGAGGCTTTATCGCAAGGCGCAGCGCAGGCGGTTTTAATCGATCAGGATAAGAAGTCTCTGGACCTCGCCAAGAAAAATGCCGCGACGTTGAAAGAGGAAAAAAATTGTCAGTTCTTTTTGAAGGATGCGACAAAGATCGGCCTGCGTCCGTCTTCGCAACAAGCGGCGACTTTGTGTTTTCTCGATCCGCCGTATAGGAAAGAAATTTTGCCGAAAGTTATTTCATCTTTAAAAGAAAATAACTGGCTGGCAGAAAATTGCTGGATCGTGGCGGAAATGGAAGCCGATTATGTACTGCCGGATTTCCCTATCGAAGTAGAGAAAATCTATGGCGACACGAAGATTTTAATTGGAAGAATTTAATTATTCCTGATCCGCTTCGACGAAGATTTCCAGCGCTATATCTTTAGAGACAAAATCTGCACTCGGATCGGCTTTTCTACCTATATCAAAATCAAGGCGATTGATCTTGGTATTAGCGGACATCACGGCTTCATCGTCATCGATTTTCAAGGTAAATGGCAAAACGATATCTTTTGTAATTTTCTTGATCGTCAGTTTGCCCTTGGCTTCATATTTATCGCCGCCCAATGATTTGACAGAGTTTGATTCAAAAACCGCATCCGGCATCTCTTCGGCATTGAACCATTCTTCTTTTGCCAAGGTTTGATTATAAATCAGATTCAATGTCTTGGCAGACGCGGTCTTGATCGTGACCAGTATTTTGGCGTCTTCCGGTTTCGCCGGGTCGAAATCTATATCGGCTTCCCATTTTAAAAACTTACCTGAAAAATCCTCGCCGGAGTTTTTGCCTTCAAAGGAAATAAAGCTTGTCAGGTGATCGACTTTCCATGTCGCGGCCTGTGCCGGAAAGGAAAACAGGGATAAAAATATCAGAGCTAAAGGTAATTTGGATTTTGGTTTTATCAGGGGAATCATGTGATGCATGACGTTATCCTTATCGATGAAATGATGCTTGAGCGCGGCGGCAATATGAAGAAATAACAGGCAAAGCATAGCATAGGCCATGTAGACATGGAAGGTTTCAGACCATTGATTGACCTGGGTCTTGGTCGTCTCCGGCAAGGTTTCAAGGCCCGGGATATGAGGCCAGATAAAAAGATTAAACCATGAAGTCGGCAGACCGAACGACGATGTAGATACAAGTGCCCAGCCGCTCAGCGGCACGAAAATCATAAAGAAATAAAACGCGTAATGAGAAAGTCTTGCGGCCCATTTTTCCCAAACGGGCATGTGCGACGGCAGCGCAGGCGGCCTGTGGCCGAGGCGCCAAAGCAGCCTGAGAATGGAAAGTACAAGAATGCTTAAACCGAGAGATTTGTGAAACTGATACATCGGATAAAGAACGGATTTATCGACAAGATTATATCCCATGATAATACCGGTGCCGAGTTGGCCTATAATCATTAAAGCAATCACCCAATGAAGGGTAATTGCAACTTTTGTATAACGATCGGCAGGCATCGATTAGTTTGCTTTTTTATCTGATGGCTGTGTCGCCGCTTGATGAAACTCGGTTTCGATCTCGATTTTTACTTCATCGCCGACCATTGGGATACCGTAGCTAACGCCGAAATCAGAACGCTTGATGGTGGTTTCTGCCGAGAAGCCAAGGGCACGGCCTTTCATCATCGGGTGATCTATCCCGCCGTAAAATTCAACATCCAGCGTGACCGGTTTGGTAATGCCGTTCAATGTCAGATTGCCCGTGACTTCGCCTTCATCGTCATCGGTTTTTTTGACAGAAGTGGAAACGAAAGTGATGTTAGGATTTTTATCACCACCAAAGAATTTCTCACCGGCAATTTCCTTGTCGAAATCAGGCAGGCCGGTTTCAACGGATGACGCGGGAATGGTGATAGAAACTTTACTTTTGGTAACGTCATTAGGGTCGAATACCAGTTCGCCATCCACTTTGGAGAATTTTGCCGTATAATCTGAAATGCCCATATGCATGACTTTCCAGATAACGCTTGTATGTCTTGGATCGATTTTATAGATGCCTTGAGGCTGCTTGCTCGCATCTTTGATAACTGTAGGGGCGGGCATTTGCGCCATCGCAGGCGCTGCCGTCAATAAAAGGGCGGTCGTAAGCAGGATTTTGGATAAAGACATTTAGTTTCTCCCAATGAATTTCAGTTAAATAAATTATTCCAAAGCATATGGCCCATTCGGGGATAATGTAAAGAAGTTACAATTTCGAAACCTGTCCTTAATCTTGTCGATTGTGGCTGGAAGAAAACGGATTTTTCCATTACTCTACGACCATGCGCACACTTTTCCACCTTTGGCTGCATCCGTTTTCCCGTAAAGTCAGGATCGTCCTGTCCGAGAAGGGTCTGGAATATGATCTTAAATTGGAAAAGGTCTGGGAGCGCCGCACCGAATTCCTTGCTTTGAATCCTGCCGGAGATGTACCGGTTCTGGTCGAGCCGGATGGCACAAATTTGGCCAATTCATCCGTTATTTGCGAATATCTTGAAGAGGTATACGACAAGATAAATTTGCTGGGCAAAGATCCGGTTCAAAAAGCCGAAACCCGTCGTCTGGTGAGCTGGTTCGATGTTAAGTTCAACCGCGAAGTCACGGAAAACCTTGTCGGTGAGAAACTGATGAAGCGTTTCCTGAAACTCGGTGAGCCTCATGGCCCTTCGATCCGCGCCGGTCATGCCAATATCCATTATCATCTCGATTATATCGGCTTTTTGACCGAAAAACGTAACTGGCTGGCAGGGAATGATTTCTCGCTCGCGGATATTGCGGCGGCGTCGCATATCTCAGCGGTCGATTATATCGGTGATGTGCCGTGGGACGACCATAAGGCCGCGCATGAATGGTATAGCCGGGTTAAATCGCGTCCGAGTTTCCGTCCATTACTCGAAGAGCGCATTCCGGGCTTTATTCCTGCCGGACATTATGAGAATGTAGATTTTTAACATTCCCGTAATGATATGACTCAAAAACGACTTTTCTGTTTTGGATACGGTTATACAGCCGATTTTCTAGGACGCAGCTTGAAACAGCAGGGCGGCGATTGGTCGCTTGCGGGTACGACGCGCACGATTCCAAAACGTCAGGCGCTGCGCGAATCCGGAATCGATGCCTATATCTTCGATACCTATCGCCCGCTGCACGATCCGCAGCTGATGATGAAGGACACCACGCATTTATTGATCTCGACGCCGACCGATCAGGACGGCGATCTCGTCTACCGCATTCATGAAAACGATTTGGCGCGCATGCCAAAACTTGAATGGGTCGGCTATCTTTCAACCCTTGGCGTTTATGGCGATCGCGACGGGGCGATTGTCGATGAAACGACGGAGCTTCGTCCAAGCTCGATTCGCGGATCTCGGCGCGCGCGCGCCGAAGGCGACTGGCTTAGCATGTTCAAAGATTACGGCCTGCCCGTGCATATTTTCCGCCTTGCCGGTATTTATGGACCCGGGCGCTCGGCGATCGATAGTGTCAAAGCCGGCATCGCGCGGCGTATTTTAAAACCGGGTCACGCGTTTTCGCGTATTCATGTCGAAGATGTCGTCGAAACGCTACTTGCGTCTTTCAAAAATCCAACGCCCGGCGAAATTTATAATGTCGTCGATGACGAGGCTGCGCCAAGCCATGAAGTTATCGCCTATGCTTGCCGTTTATTAGGTCGCGATCCGCCGCCTCTAGTGCCCTTCGACGAAGCCAATCTATCGCCGATGTCATTGAGTTTCTATTCAGAAAACAAGCGCGTCAGAAACGACAAGATCAAACAAAAACTTGGCGTTCAATTGCGTTATCCGAATTATCGCGCCGGTCTGGAAGCTTGCTTGAAAGCGGAAGAAGATGTGGGCGACGATGCGCCGCCATGGGCTTTGCAGATTTCAGAGACGGCTAGTCAGGTTTAAGCAAATTTTGCGCTGATAATATTCGATGGTGAAGAATTTTCACCGGCTTTGCCATCACGGCGGGAAGCGGCACAATCTTTCGGCAGCGTAAATGTCACTGATGTGCCGACGCCGACGGTTGATTCGATCTGTAGATTTCCGCCATGAAGTTCTATGAGGTCTTTGGTGATGGCAAGACCAAGGCCAGAGCCTTCATGATTTCGCGTAAAATGATTGGCGGCCTGTTCGAAGGGTTCTGTCACATAGCGGAGCTTGCTTGCCGGAATGCCGATGCCTGTATCGGTAACTTTTATCGATACATTGTCATCGGTGATAAAATATTCGGCTTTTACTTGTCCGCCGGGTTCCGTAAACTTTACGGCGTTAGATAACAGATTAAGCATGATCTGCATCACGGCACGGCGGTCGGCCATGACATCGACAAAGTCTTCTTCTCGAATTTCGCAGATAATTTTGACTTGTGCATCCAGAGCGCGGCCTTCGATCATGTGACAGCCAAGGCGCAGGACTTTGAGCAGATTAAACTCTTCCAGATCAAGCTCGTATTTGCCCGCTTCTATTTTGGACATATCGAGAATATCGGTAATGAGGTCCAGCAAATGCTCGCCGCTCTCGCGGATATTGCCGATATAGTCGAGATATTTTTCGGTGCCAATGGGACCCAAAAGCTGGCGCTGCATCATCTCGGAAAAACCGATAATGGCATTGAGCGGCGTGCGCAGCTCGTGTGACATGTTGGCGAGGAACTGCGACTTGGCGGCATAGGCGCGTTCTGCGGCCTCCTTGGCATCGCGCATTTCGCGCTCATGCTGAATGCGTTCGGTGACATCCTGCATAATACCGAACAGCGCGCCGACATCGCCTTCGGCGTCCATTTCGCATCTTCCCTGCAACTGAATAAAGCGAGATTTGCCGTCTGGGCGAATGATGCGGAATTCCATTTCGTAATTCTTCTGCTCGATCATCGCGCGCTGGAAAGCTTGTCCCATGCGGCCGATATCGCGGCGGTGCAGAACCGAATTAACACTTTGAAGAGTGGGGATGAATTTCTCAGGGCTTACGCCGAAAATTCGGTAAATCTCGTCGGAGAATGTAATATTGTCAGTGCCGACTTCCCAGCGCCAGTGGCCCATATGACCGATGGCCTGCGCTTCGGAGAGCTGCTGCTGGTGGCGGATCAATTCTTCTTCATGCGATTTAGCGCCGGTCAGGTCACGGCAGACCGCATAAATTTTATCACCCTGACGTTTTTGACGCCATTCCAGCCAGTGGGCATTGCCATCCTTGTCGAGCACGCGGCATTCAAAAGCGATCAGGCGACCATCTTTTGCCATCTCATCCTGCATCATGCTTTTAAAAGTCGGACGGATATGAGAACGGTCATCGGGGTGAATCAATTCGACAAAGGTTAAATCTTTCAATTCATCCGCTTCATAGCCGAGAATATCGCGGAACGTATCGTTCGCATGAATAAGCGTACCGTCTTTATCCATCAGCACGATCAGATCATGCGTCATATTCAGGAAAGTGTCGGTTTCATAAGGCGCTTGTGTTTTGTTGTCTTGTGAATTTGTTTCGACAGGTTTGATGATGGAGGAAACAAAGGACTTCAAATCTTCGTTTTTGGTTTTTTTCGGCAGGTTCGTTGCCGCCACGAGATAGGTTCTGCCGTCAGGCAGGCTGATGCGGTCGAAGCGCATTGAAACCGGCTTCGACTTGCTGTTCGTGACTTTAATTTCGTGATCGCCGTCGAGAATGGCGCCAACCCATGCATCGCTGCCCTCGGCACCGTTCATCAATGGACGGTCGCTGAGCGCGTCTTCAGGGTCTGTAAAAGAAAATAAATCTTGTGCTTTGGCGCCTTGCGCATCAAGGCCGAAAATTTCCGGCGAGGCAAAAATGATCGTCCCGTTCTCATGAATGACCAGACGGGCAGGCTTCGTTTCGGATTTTATATTAGGCGCCTTCGCCTTGGCACGCGATTTTACAGCAATTGCCTTTTTGGGCTTTGCAGCGATTGGTTTTACTTTAGCAACGGGTTTACGTTTTAAGCGGGCGGGCATGAAGATCCTGAATTACGAATCAAGTCTTCCGATATTACATATTTGATCTGCCAAACGATAGTAATTATTTGGGTACTTCCGTATGCAAGGCATAAAAAACGGCCCGAAACATTATGTCCCGGGCCGCCTGAATTACTTAAATATTAATTCGCGTATTTGACCGAGCAGCCATAGGGTTTGGATGTTGCAACTTCGACAGCTGTGCCCGCTTTGACTGATTTCAGCGCATCACGCACATAGTTTTTTGCCCCTGCGATGGTTTCAGGTTTGAAACTATCATTGTCGTCGATGGCTCCGGCATAAACCAGCATTCCTTTCGAATCGATCACAAACATATGCGGCGTGGTTTTCGCGCCGTAGAGATGACCGATCTTGCCGGACGGGTCGAGAATGCGCGCGGTCGGCGCAGAGTTTTTCTCGGTCATGTATTTATTAGAAGTCGCGCCATCATAATAACCTTCCTTGCCTTGCGCAGAGGAGGCGATGGAGAGCCAAATCACGTTATCGGCAGTAGCTTCTTTTTGCAGCGCCTGCATATTGCCGCTATCATAATGTTTGATGACATAAGGGCAATCCGGATTGGTCCATTCGAGAACAACGGTTTTACCTTTGAAATCGGATAATTTATGTTCCTTGCCGTTCGTGTCTGTGGCGGTAAATTCCGGCGCCATCTGGCCGACAACGGCCGGTGCGGCTGGTGTTTCAGCTTTTGCAGGAAGCGCAAAAGCGAGTAGCGCTAAAGCAGGCAATATCAGTGTTTTCATCAAAGTCTCTCCTTATTGGTTGATAACGATATCGGCGACCAGACCGTTGGTCAGTAATTGCGGCAGGACCACCGGATCCGGACGCGTATTCGTGGTTGGATCGCGCTCGCCATAAAAGACATAGAGCGGAACGCCATTGCGTCCATGCGATTTGAGAAAATTCGTAATTTCGGGATTCTGGTTGGTCCAGTCGCCTTGGATATAGGCGACGTTGTGTTCCTTGAATAGTTTTTGCGTGGCTTCGGTGGCCAGGGCAATCCGCTCATTTACTTTACAGGTGATGCACCATGAAGCGGTCATTTCAACAAAGACAGGGTCTTTGCCAGCAAGAAGATTTTCCAATGTTGCCGGAGAAAAAGGAATCGTCTCGTGTTTGGCGGCTATAGCCTCAATATTTTCTTCGATTTTTGCAACCGTCATTGGCATTTTTGCCATGCTGATTGAGGCGATAGATACGGCGATAATGATAAACAAGGCGGCTATAACATGAATAAAGCTGCGGGCCGGCTGATGGGACGGGGCGCGTTTCCACATCCAAATTCCCATGGCGATAAAGACCGCGCCGAGAAGGGCCATCAATCCTGCGTAATAGCCTTCGACTTGCTGGCCATAGACCCATAAAAGCCATGCGGCGGACGCGAACATGGGGAAGGCGAGGAACTGGCGGAAAGTTTCCATCCATAGTCCCGGGCGCGGCAAAGCTTTTCTTAAAGCTGGAACAACGCACAGCAAAAGATAGGGAAGGGCAAGGCCGAAACCGAGGGCGAGGAAAATTGCGAGAGAAACGACAGGCGGTTGCAAAAGCGCATAGCCGAGCGCGATGCCCATAAAGGGCGCTGTACAAGGCGTTGCGACAATCGTTGCCAGCGCGCCGGTAAAGAACGAGCCTGTATATCCTTTTTTCTGTGTCAGATCCTGACCGATATTTGCGAGGCGGCCTGTGAATTCGAACATGCCGGAGAGATTAAGTCCGACGATAAACAGGATATAAGAGAGCAGCAAAACCACAACTGGGTTTTGCAACTGGAAGCCCCAGCCTATATTTTCGCCTGTTTTTTGCAACACGATCAAAACACCTGCGATTAAAGCAAAACAGGCCAGAACGCCGAGCGTATAAGCGATACCGGAAAAGACGGCTTGATGCTGCTCTTTATCAGACATGCGGACAAGGCTTAAGGCTTTCATCGATAAAATCGGGAACACGCAGGGCATCAAATTTAAAATCAAACCGCCGAAGAAAGCGAAGAGCAAGGCTTGCGCTAATGTCGTCGATGTTCCTACTGTGACAGGCGCGTCTTCGGGCACGAAAACTGCTGGGGCTGTATCGTCATCGGTGGCGGTTGCGATGGCGGCGGTAGAATTTTCCTGTGGCAGTGCGGCGATTGGCGTCTGAACATTATAGCCTTTACGAACACCGTCTTGAGTTTCATATACGAGAACGCCTCTGATTTCCTTGATCTCGGTTAAAGGGCGTGTATCGCGTGGAATAGTAAGAGTGATTTGGCCGTTTTCGACTTTGGCAATTTGCGGCGCAGGGTTTTGAATAATGCCCCATTCTTCCGGATAAAATTCGACGCTTTTCGCAGTTGACAGAAGCGGCAATACTTCGGAGTCTGCCTTAAATGACAGCATCAGCGCATTATTAGCTTCTTCAACGAGGCCTTGCCAGGCAACATTTTCCGGGATTTTGGCGCGGGCATTTGCAAATAATTGTGCATCTGTTGGAGAGGGTTCGCTGGTTACGACAGGTATATCGAATTTGATTTCCTTGGTTTCGGGGATACAGATTTCGTTACAGACTAAAAGCTCGATATCGGCAGTGCCGGAAATGCTTTTCTCCTTATAGTCGGACGGAACGGTCAGATCGACGAGATAAGTGGCCTGTTTGTTATAGCCAAAGTTCAGAAGTGGGCCAAAGGCGATGCGCTCGGGCACCGGCCATTGAATATCGCCTGCCGTAACGCCCTCTGGTAAAACCCAGCGGATGCGCGTTGCTTCACCGGAATCACCCGGGTTTTTCCAATAAACATGCCAGTGATCTTCGATAGTCTGCTCGACGGCCACCGCCATAGTCTGTCCCGGCTTGACTGCATCAAATTCTGGCAGGATGCGAACCGTAACTTTAGGGGCGAGGTCGGGTGTTTGGGCCTGTGCCGGTAAAGATTGAGTTAAGTTTAGAACGGGAAGGAGGGCCAGAAGGGTCAAAATCTTTTTCATGGTCATATTTCTATCAAAAATTGATGAAGCTGGCTTGTGCAAACTGTATCTATTCCGGTAAATTCGACATCCAACGCAATAAGGTTACATGATGTCCCAACCTGTCCCATTTCCAAATACGGCCCTAAATACCGATACACCGTCATGGATCCCGTCCGATGAACGCAAAAAATCGTCCCATCTTTACGCCTTTGCCAAGGCGAACGGGCAGGATACGGACTCCTACCATAATCTATGGCAATGGTCGTGCGATCATATGGAAGATTTCTGGTCGGCGTTTTGGGATTACGCAAAAGTCATTGGCGATAAGGGCAATGTCATCCTTAAAGACGGTGACAAAATGCCCGGTAAATCAGGCGGCGCGGAGTTTTTCCCCGAGGCAAAATTAAATTGGGCGGAGAATATGCTGCGCCGCCGCGATGATGGGACAGGCATTATCTTCCGCAATGAGAAAGGCACGGAGCGGACTCTTACCTTTAAAGAGATTGCCGATCAGGTTAGTAGCTTGCAGCAATATTTGAAAGCGCAAGGCATTCAAAAAGGCGATCGCGTCGCAGGCTATATGCCGCATATGCCGGAAACTATTATCGCGGCGGTGGCCGTATCTTCTCTCGGCGCGATATGGGCGTCCGCTTCGCCGGATTTCGGGGTGCAGGGAATCGTCGATCGCTTCGGTCAGATCGAGCCGAAAATATTGATCGCGGTTGACGGATATTATTACGGCGGCAAAACTATCGAATGTTTACCCAAAATCAAAGACGTCGTTCCGAAAATCTCGAGCATCGAAAAAACGATCGTCGTTTCTTTTGTCAATGACACGCCGGATGTATCGGGTATAGAAAACGCAGTTTTATATAGCGATATTCTAAAATCAAATCCGGCGACAGAACCCGAATTCCTGCGCGTCGAATTCAATCATCCTTTATTCATTATGTTTTCATCCGGTACGACCGGCATTCCGAAATGCATCGTGCACGGGCATGGCGGCACGTTGCTGACGCATTTGAAAGAACATCAACTGCAATGCGACGTAAAAGAAAACGACCGCGTCTTTCATTTTACGACCTGCGGCTGGATGATGTGGAACTGGCAGATATCGGCGATGGCAAGCGGTGCCACGCTTCTGGTTTATGACGGCTCGCCTTTTTATCCGAAGCCGGATTCCATGTGGGAATATACGTCTAAATATAAATGTACGCTCTTCGGCACTGGTGCAAAATATATCGACGCTTTGAAATCACATGGCGTGCGGCCTATCGATAATCATGACCTGTCGGATTTAAAAACGATTACCTCCACGGGTTCGCCATTGGTGCATGAAAGTTTTGACTATGTGTATGACGCGATCAAGAAAGACGTGCATTTATCCTCATTTTCGGGAGGCACGGATATCATTTCCTGTTTCGTCATTGGAAATCCAATCTCGCCCGTCTGGCGCGGCGAAATTCAGGGCGCGGGCATGGGTTATGCCATGGATGCTTTTGATGATGCAGGGAAGCCTATCCCTCCGGGCGCAGGTTCGGGCGAAATGGTTTGCACGAAACCTTTTCCGTCAATGCCGGTTTATTTCTGGAACGACGAAGACGGCAAAAGATATCACGCAGCCTATTTCGAACGCTTCGATAATATTTGGTGCCATGGCGACTGGATTGAGCGCACCAAACATGACGGGTTTATCATCCACGGCAGATCGGATGCCACACTCAATCCGGGCGGCGTGCGTATCGGCACAGCGGAGATTTACCGCCAGGTCGAGCAAGTGCCGGAAGTCGAGGAATCGATTGCCGTCGGTCAGACGATTCACGATGACGAACGGATTGTTTTGTTTGTGCGCCTCAAAGAGGGTAAACAGCTTAATGACGATTTGATTTCAAGGATTAAGAAGCAAATCAAGGACGGCGCTTCCCCGCGCCACGTTCCGGCGAAGGTAATCCAAGTCACTGATATTCCACGGACAAAAAGCAATAAAATCGTCGAATTAGCGGTGCGTGAAGTGATCCACGGCAGGCCGGTTAAAAATATCGAGTCGCTGGCAAATCCTGAAGCGTTGGAGCTTTATAAAAATGTGCAAGCTCTGCAAACTTAGTTTGAATTACAGGATGAAAGCTCGGGTTTTGTCTCCCTAGAGCCCAGCCTGCAGCTTCGGCGATAATAGTCCAAGTTTCGGCTTTGCTTTTGATTTTGCTTTTTGTTTCTCTTTCATACGAAGCCATAACCCATCTCCCGAAAGATTTTGGATATTCTGTAATGAATTTTATAAATTCTTGATGTCGGCGACCCGGCTGAATTAATGTCCAGTCAATTATACTGAGTTGTCCAGTTGATCTATCATATAAAATATTCTGTCCTTTTAAGTCGTTATGTATGAGAGATACATCATCAACCTGATCGTGTTCATAAGTGGATAAATAATTAAGGGCATTATCAAAGATTGGCTTTAAAGAAAAAGCCGTTTCCCGTTGCGACAAAGTTTCAAGAATATTATGAGCTTTTTTGCGATCTTCCACAAAAGCTCCCTTCAATAAAGATCTGTCTGCTTTTAAATGTGTATGGAGATTAGCAATAAATTTACCAAGAAGTTTTGCCAAGCGAAGTTGTTCTTTTTTAGGCAGTGATTCAAGAACTTCATTCACCAACATTTCACCAGGTAATTTGGACATTCTTAATATACCTCGCTCAGGTTGTGATGAAGAGTGAAGTTTTGGGGTAGGTAGACTTAATTTGCCAAAGATGTTTTCTAAAATAGCAGCTTCTGTAACCATGGCTTGAGCTATCCATGGTTCTCGCGCTATTCGAACAACATCCTTTTCACCAACTAGAAAAGTAAAACTGTGATACCCCTGCGAAGCAACGGCGAAATGAGATCTTGCCAAGTCTGGAAACGACATCTTGGCGAAATCTTCAGCTTCATTAATATTTTGTACGCAATGCATAATTTGTAGTTATCCGTTTTTTGCATATTCAGTCAAATAAAAACGCATAGCACGTAGCCGATTTTTGCATGGCTAAATTTAAACTATTTGCCTTTTTGGTACATATACGTTTTAATTAATACATGCTTCGTAACGCACAACAATTTGCTGCCATTTTAGCCCCTGCACCCGCAGCGGCGGCGGCCGCATGTGCGGCGGCTTAGCCCGCTCAAATTTCCCCCCGGGATGCTACTGGCATCCGATCCTCACCGAAAATAAAATCAAAAAACTGAATAAGGACCCTTTTCAGGGGCTGCAAATATGTTAATGACTTCTCCCATGTCGACGAACCCTCCATCTTCACCGGAACCGCTTTTAAAGCCTGAAAACCGCGCCTTTCGCAAATGCCTCGAAAAGCTTTCGCCAAACGTGGCGGCGGAATTGCTTCGCTATGGCAAGCAGCGCCCGGATACGATTTCGCTGGCGCAAGGCGAGGGTGAAGCGCCGACGCCTGATTTCATTATCGAAGCGGCAACTAAAGCGATGCAGGAGGGCAAGACATTTTATGCGCCGCCGCTCGGCATTCCTGAATTTCGTCAGGAGATCGCCACTTATTACTCCCAGATTTTCAATCTCAATATTCCGACCAACCGTATTTTCGTGACGGCTTCCGGCACGACAGCGGTCCATCTGGCCCTGACGTCTATTCTCGATGAAGGCGACGAGGTTCTCGCGGTCACCCCGATCTGGAAGAATTTGGTCGGGATTATCGAGATGACGGGCGCGTCGTTCAAGGAAGTCTGCATGAGCGAGCGGGACGGAGAATGGCAGCTCGATCTCAATGAGCTATTTGACGCCTGCACCGAGCGCACCAAGGCTATCCTTTTGGTGACGCCATCCAATCCGACCGGCTGGGTCATGTCAAAAGAAGACATGGAAGAGGTGATGGAATTTGCTAGAGCGCGCGGTATCTGGATCGTCTCCGACGAGATTTACGCCCGTACGACCTATAATACGTTGCGCGCGCCAAGCTTTCTCGATGTGTCCGAGCCCGACGATAAACTCTTTATCGTCAACAGTTTCTCGAAAAGCTGGGCGATGACCGGCTGGCGGCTTGGCTGGCTCATCGGTCCGGCGCGGGTGGAGAGCAAGATTTACGATATGGCGCTCTATGAATATATGGCGCCGCCGATGTTTACTCAGTATGGCGGAATCGCCGCGCTTCGCCATGGCGAGGCTTTTATCAAAAACCAGAGCCTGCACTGGCGGACCAATCTGGATCTGATCACCGAGCGTTTCGGCAAGATGGAGCGCATTATTTTCAATCCGCCGCCGGCCAGTTTCTATACGTTCTTCCGGATCGACGGTGAGCCGGATTCCCTGTCACTCGCCAAGCGCCTGATCGACGAGGCGGGTGTATCCATGGCCCCGGGCTGTTCCTTCGGCTCCGGCTGCGGCGATTATCTGCGCATGTGTTTCGGGGCGTCGACGGCCAAAATCAATGACGCGCTGGACAGGATCGAGACTTTCCTGAACAAATAGAATTTTTTCTTGCCTATATTAGAAGATAAGCATACGCTCATGCAAAAAACACATGGGAGCTATGCGTATGCCTATTATTATTAAATATTGTCGTCATGGAATTCACAAGGGTGAGCAAGGTGCCTGGTTCAAAGGTCAGCTTAGTGACGGCCGTACACCGGGAAGATTTTTCAGCTATAAAACAATCGAAAGCTTATTAAGCAAAGATCCTTCCGCTGCGGCCGATCCTGATCGTAAATGGCATACATTTAAGAAACTTAAAGATGGCATAAGCGTTCCGGAATTTGTTTTTACAACCAAAGAATTTACAAAAGCCTTGGCAAATGGTTGCGAATTAGCGGCGCATCGACTCGACAGAGAAGCCCGAAGAAAAATTTCCAAAGCTTATCTTTTTGATAAAACTGATATCGGAGTCTCCTCCGACGGGGAGAAAACGCAAGAAATATACGCGATTTTTAAAAATAAAACTCAAACTACTATGGCCCTTACTTCTGATCATATTAAAGGCATTATTGGAGATAATCGGGATGCTTGTTCGAATCCAAGACGATTACAATTTTATTTTGCTTATTCGAATTATGGGTATTTTTACGCAGGCAATGAAGTCCTGAAAGCGGAAGTAGCTTTTGAAAAAGCTAAAAAGGGCCAGCCTGCCTTTGAGATTGCATGCTGAACTTTGCAATAAATTTGTAATCTGCTAGACCACCGTATGCGCGGATTTTTCGGTATCGGAGTAGAAGGAATTCATAAGCCCCAGAATGTCGGCAGCCTTGTCAGGTCTGCCCATGCGTTCGGTGCGAGCTTCTTCTTTACTGTCTCGCCCAATACAGACATACGCGGCATTCAGCAAACCGACACGTCCGGCTCCTTCGATCACGTTCCATACTATGAGTATGATTCAGTAAGCACGTTCGATCTGCCGCTAGGTTGCCAGCTTGTCGCCGTCGAACTGGTCGAAGACGCCATCGAACTGCCAAGCTTTCGTCATCCGTTGAGAGCGGCCTATATACTGGGTCCGGAGATGGGCAATGTCTCGCCCGCCATGCTGGAAAAATGCGACTTCACGATCAAAATCCCAATGAAATTCTGTATCAATGTCGGCGTGGCCGGGGCGCTGGTCATGTATGATCGCCTGATTTCGCTGGGCAAATTCGCCCCAAGGCCGGTCCGCGCCGGCGGGCCGACGGAGGGAATTGCTCCTTCTTTCCATGGATTCTACCGAATGAACGGTGGAAAAAAGCCCGATTAATTGGAAAATACCTTTATTTTCAATCACATAGCTTTTCCCTAATTGTTTGACTCGTGAGGGGAGTGTCTGTAGACCTTATGACCGCTCCACAGACGAATTTAAGGCGTAAAGCCGGTCATGTGGACAATAGAGAGTTGGGCTTTGAAAAAAGGCCCGGACATGCTAAACAGGATGCACTTATTTAGTGTCAATCGCGTCGAGCATGTCATTTGCTTAACCAAAACGGATATCAGGAAACCAAGACGAATTTAAACCACGTCCTCATCCATACCGATCAAATTAAGACATCATGACAATCAAACAACTGCCTAACCTATTCCGTGCGTTTTCTGCTTCTACCTTGCTTGGTACGATCAATCGCGTAATTCCCTTTAAAACACGCCATATTCTGACACGCAGCAATCGTCTTCGGTTGCGCTATGTCGTATCGAGTGTTGCCGTTTTGGCGGTCATCGGTGCTGTCAGCGCGCCATCCGCGCTGCGCCTCGAATATACGGCAGGACCTTCCACCGAAGAGCTGGCCGCCATCGAGCCTGCGGCAGGCAATGTCTTGGCCGATCTCAATCCGTTCCGTGATTCGGACGGCCAGATCCGCCGCGAGACCAAAGCCATTGAATCGGCGGCTATGATCAACGACAAGCCAATCGAGCCGATCGAGCCAACAGGTCCGGTCGATGTATCGGTCGAGGTTGGCCGCGGCGATACGTTCTCCTCGGTTCTGGTCGATGCCGGCGTTGCCACCGAAGAAGCGCATAATGTCGTCGAAGCCGTCTCCGAGCATTTCAACATGAAAAAGCTCCGTGCCGGTCAGAAGCTCGATCTTCGCCTTGAACCGGATAATTCAGGTTCCAATCTCAATCTCTCCAAAGTTTCCTTTACCATCGATCCTTTAAAGACGCTTCATGTCGAGCGCAGTGAAAACGGCGAGCTCAACTCGCGCCTTGATGAAAAGGAAGTCAACCAAACCCGCCGCGCCGCGCGTGTCGTGATCGATGGCTCTCTTTATGGCAGCGCTGAAAAAGCCAATCTGCCGGACACGATTACCGCCAACGCCATCAAAATGTTCTCTTACGCCGTCGACTTCCAGCGCGATATCAAACAAGGCGACAAGCTCGAGGTTCTTTATAACAGCGTCGAAACCAAAGACGGTTTCGTTGCCAAGACCGGCGATATCATCCATGCGCGCATGGTCATCGGCGGCAAGGAATTCTCTCTCTACCGTTTCAAGGATAAAGACGGTAATGAAGATTACTATACGCCAGACGGTAAAAGCGTGCGCAAAGGCGGCGGCGGCTTGATGAAAACGCCGATCGCCTTCGGCCGTGTCAGCTCCGGTTTCGGTCATCGCAAACATCCGATCCTTGGCTATACCAAGATGCATAAAGGGATTGACTTCGCCGCGCCGACAGGCACACCGATTTATGCGGCGGCAGATGGCAAGGTTGAGCGCGCCGGTCGTTTCAGCTCTTTCGGCAACTACGTCAAAATTCGCCACAATTCCAAGCTGGCTACAGCCTATGCCCATACCAGCCGCTTTGCTGCCGGTATTCGCCCGGGCGTTCGCGTCAAACAAGGTCAGGTCATTGCCTATGTCGGCACGACAGGCCGTTCGACTGGGCCGCATCTTCACTATGAAATATTCGTCAATGGCGTTCAGGTAAATCCGCGCTCGGTCAAGATCGTCGCGGAAGACAAATCCTTAAAAGGCGAAGAGCTGCGCAAATTCAAAGCGCAAGTGCGCAGCTTCGATCAGGAATATGTCCGCAAAACTTCGACCACGCGCCTTGCTTCCGCCCGCGGTACCAATGCAGGGTCGATCGAATAGGATTTAAGCAGAATAGTGAATTTTAAGAACGGGCCTTTTGAGGCTCGTTTTTTATTTTGTATTCAATGCTCGGCCTTCGCTCGGTCGACATGACGAAAGTGTAATTTCAATGGGTTAAAGGGGGGTCTCTCAGTTTGCTCGTCGCTTTTTGAGAGTAATGTTCTCTTCCTCCTGCTAGCGGGAAGGAGCGTTTGAGAGGGAGTTCTTAATAGTTCGTTTTGCGATTTTGAGAGCTTTTCTTAAGAACATCACGCGGAGAGCGCGGAGTTTTTCTGCGAGAAATAGGGAAAGTGGGTTGGATACAGGTCCCCGCCGGATGCTCCTTGGGGATGGCCGAAAAACGGCGTGGCTTTTCAGGGTAAAGCCTAACCTGACGAGCATGAAGGCGTTTGAATGAAATTTCAAGATTTTCTTAAATAGAAAATTGTCAGCCCCGCAATTACAAGTGCCAGTGTAAACCAGAAAATGGCGTATTGGAGATGGTTGTTGCGCAGTTCCGGTTTTGTCGCCGGATAGTCTTTCCATGGCGTATGTTCGGGCAGCACTAGAAAAGGCTTCAGGTTTTTAATGTTCAACTGATTGGGGTCGATCCTGTACCAGATGTTTTGATCCGGTATGTTCTCGGGCGTAAAGCGGTTGGGTTTTGGCGCATTCTTTAAAAGTCCGCTTACCTCCGCTATCTGGTCACGAGGCGTTTCGAAATCCGGCCCCATATCGACAAGGATCGTCAGGTCCTTGGATATTTCAAACGGAACAAGGCTATGGCTGGTCTGTTTGCCGTCATCTATCTGGCCCATAAGCATGAAGGCTTTAGAGAAATAAAAACGGCCTTTGAGAATGCCCCGCAAGAACTGGTTTTCTTTCAAATCTGATATTTGATCCGGCGTTATTTCTTCTGGCTCAGCGACATAGGCTTTATCCAGCTCGGCGATCAGGTTTTCTTTCCAGTGCAGTCTTTTAACCTGCCACGTCCCGAGCGCGCAGAAGATGGAAATACAGGCGAGCATGAAAAATAAAAAACAGGATTTCGAGGTGCGGGACATTTAAGACCCCCCACCTTTGTCCTCCCCCCTTTCAAGGGGGGAGGTTGGGAGGGGGGTGTCCCAATCCGAAGCTCTATGTTTCCATTGCAGCGAAATCACAAGCGCCTTGATCGGTTTGAGGAGGCCGAAAATGATGCCGAGGCATATGGGCGTCCACAGAAAAAGGTGAACCCATATCGGCAGCTGGAAAATTGAATCCGTTAAAAGGGCGAGGGGGACGATTAGAAAGCCAAGAATGAAAATCAGGAAAACGGCAGGGCCGTCGGCGCTGTCATTCTTCGCCAGATCGAGACCGCAAGATGAACAGGTTTCGTTTAGGTTGAGATTTAAAAATCCGGATTTGAACAAATCGCCCTGACTGCAGCGGGGGCATTTGCATTTAAAGGATTGGGTGATGAGCTTGGAAAGATCCGACATGGTGGCTTCCTGATAGAGAGATCCCCGCTTTCGCGGGGATGACATCTAGTTTGATTTTAATTAATGCCCTGCGGGGAGGACGATACCATTGGCGGCGCGGGCCGCTTCGACGTCACCGACGCCGATCGTACCACCCCACCAATAGATGGCAACGAAGAGGAACAGCCAGACGACGTCAACAAAGTGCCAGTACCAGGCGGCAGCTTCGAAACCGAAATGTTTCTCGGCGGAGAATTGCCCTTTTTTTGCCCGCATCCAGCAGACGAACAGGAAGATCGTCCCGACGAAAACGTGGAAACCGTGGAAGCCGGTTGCCATGTAGAAGGTCGACGGGAAGATGCCGTCTTTAAAGGCGAATGTCGTGTGCGTATATTCAAAAACCTGAATACCAAGGAAGATCACGCCGAGAATGACAGTATATGTCAGCGCCTCGATAAAGCCCTTTTGATCGTTTTTCAAAATCGCGTGGTGCGCCCATGTCGTCGTGCAACCGGACAGCAACAGAACCAGCGTCATCATCAAGGGAAGATCGAAGGGCGGGACGGCGAGAAATTGCGGCGGCGGCCAGACGCCTTTTGTGTAATCCATGCGCAAGACCTGATGCGCCTCGTTTGGATACAGACTCGCTTCGAAAAACGCCCAGAAGAAGGCGACGAAGAACATAACTTCAGAAGCAATAAACAATGCCATGCCATAGCGCAGGCCGACTTCGGTTATTTTATTGTGAACGGTCTCATAAACGGTTTCGTAGATGATGTCTTTCCACCAGAAGAACATACAGGCGAGAACGCAAAGAAGTCCCGCAACCAGTCCTTTATAACCAATTTCTATTTCGCCGATTTTGGCGTCATGCATGAAAAGAACCGCGCCAACCGCCATAAGGCCTGCGGCAAAAGAAGCGGCCAGCGGCCAGATGCTCGGTCGTACCAAATGGTAAGGATGGGGTTTGCCGGTTGTGCCGTATTCAATCTCGTCGGACATGGGAGGGGACTCTTTAATTGAGGTTCTGGTTAATTAACAGGTATAGCTTTATTAGCTGATTTCGGATCATTGTAAAAGGCTTCTAGCGCTTGTTCAAGCTCCGGACTATCCGCTTTGAAAAAAGTATAGGAAAGGGTGATGGTTTTCAGGCCGTCATTTTCGCGGTCCTTCATGATTTTCGGGTCGATATAGAAAACAACCGGAAAATGGACCGTTTTGCCCGGAGCGATCAATTGATAGTTAAAACAGAAGCACTGGGTCTTGTTAAAATATTTTCCGGCGGCTCCCGGGGTCACATTATACATAGCAGTGCCAGCGACGGCTTCGCGGCTTAAATTACGCGCGGTAAATGAAATCAGCATTTCCTGACCGACTTTAACCTTTACCTCCGGCGTATCGGGTTTGAAATCCCATGGTAAATTAGAGTTCACATCGGAATTAAAGCGGATTGTCATTTCGCGGTCGAAAATCTCGCCGCTGGTAGCTGAGACTTGTTCGGCCTTGCCGCCAAAGCCCGTGACTTGGCAAAACAGGCGGTAAAGCGGCACCGAGGCATAGGACAAAGCCAGCATGCCCAGAATTATAGCCAGAACGGCAAGGCCCGTGCGGCGGTTTTTATCCTGTAATTCTTTGCTCATTGACTATTTGGCTGGGGCGGTTCGGCAGACATATTATTACCGGATGTCTGGCCTTGCGCGTCCAAAATGGCGTTGACTTCCCCTTCGGGCAGCATGCGTTCACGCGCAGAGGCAGGTTTGTCGCCTTCGCCTTTGGTCTCATAGAGCGTGTCGATATAGGCGCGTTTGTCGATTTCATAGCGCTCTGCCGCGGTATCGAATTTATCCTGATAGGCAGCGCGGCTTTTCGGATAAAGATTTAGGCCTTCGGCCAAAGCTGGAGCGGCGCAGAAAAGCAAAGCGGCAGCGATCATATATTTAGCCAAATATTTCATGGTATCACTCCGTATTCCTTGATCTTCAATATCGTGATGGCCCAGATCAGGACCATAAATCCGATCACGATGGCCAGAACGACAAGATTTTTTTTCAGTTTTTCTTTATGAAGTTTCGTGACGGCCATGTCTTATTCCCTAGCATATTATTTGTAATCCATCATCAACGCCAGAAAGATGGCGAAGAGATAGAAAACGCTAAAGCCGAACATCAGTTTTGCCGATTTCAGCGTCTCGTCCTTTATAACCCTGATGGAGGTATAGATAAAGAAAAGACCGAGGGCAGAGGAAGTAATTCCGTAGATCCATCCCGCAAAACCGAGGAAATAAGGTGCGACCGCGACCGGAAACAGGATAATCGTATAGACTAGCATCTGGGTCTTGGTTTTCTTATCGCCGGCGACGACCGGCATCATCGGGATACCCGCGCGTTTGTAATCTTCATTGGCGAATAGAGCGAGCGCCCAGAAATGCGGCGGTGTCCACAGGAAGACGATCAGGAATAAAATAACGCTGGCGAGGGAAATATCACCGGTCACCATCGCCCATCCGACCATTGGGGGAAAGGCACCTGCCGCGCCGCCGATGACGATATTTTGCGGCGTGATGCGTTTGAGCCAGACGGTGTAAATAATCACATAGAAAAAAGACGCGAAAGCGAGAATGCCGGCGGCCACCCAGTTGGTGGTCATCCCCATGAGCATCACCGCGATAATCGTCATAATAATCGAAAAGCCCAGCGCGTCGTCGGGCATGATTTTACCGAGCGGTAGCGGACGGTTTTTGGTGCGGTTCATCAGGATATCGATGTCACGCTCGAACCACATGTTGAAAGCGCCGGAAGCGCCCGCGCCCAGAGCCAGCGCAAAGATGCCGACAGCGGCGAGGAAAGGGTGAAGCTCTTCCCGACCCGGCGCGATCCAGTATCCGGCAAAGCCGATAAAGACGACGAGACTCATCACCTTGGGTTTAAGCAAGGCGTAGAAATCGCGGACTTTTGAGTCTCTCTGGGCGGTGATTTCGGTCGTTTCCATGGGCTTAGTTTTACTTATTTTTCACCACGAAGTACACGAAGAACACAAAGAGACACGAAGTTTTCTATTACTCCCTCTCCCTTCGGGAGAGGGTTGGGGTGAGGGACAATGCCGCAGTTTTGTTAAGGTTGGAATATCGCCCCTCATCCAACCTTCTCCCGAAGGGAGAAGGCTTTAAAACGCCAATATTCTTTTTTGGGTTTCTGTATCGACAGGTTTGCAATCTACCGGCGTGTCCTTGATCAGATCAAAGAATTTTGCCTTATCGGCTTCATTGGCGAATTCAAAACCCATCAGCGCACGTCCTATGCTTTCACCGGAATAGGCGTAGTTGAAATAGACGACGTTAGAGACCGATGAGATGCGGCGCATGAAATCACGCAGTGCGCCTTTGCGCTCGGGGAAATGGACATGCAGCAATTCCGGCAGGCTGAACAAGGCGGGGTTGTAATTGATGATACGGTAGCGCACATCCGGATCGCCTGTGACGTCTTCGTACAGAATACCGCTTTTTTTCAGATCGTCATCGAGATGGGACATTTTTTCCGGTGAGGCTTCGAAGGCGATCACCGGATAGCCGTTTGACTTCGATGTTTTGCCATACTGAAATTCAGTGACATTGATGTCGGGGAATTTCTGTTCGAGGATATTGAGAAGCGAGCCGTGTTTTTCATCGAGATGAAAACGTAAATAGCGGCGGCGATGGGCGCCGACGGCGGATTGCGAAGAGATGGTGGCCAGCTTGCCGAAATCCATATTGGCGCCGCAAAGAATAGTTAGAAGTTTCTGGTCCTTTATTTCAGGATGGTCGGCGGCATATTTGATGAGGCCTGCAAGTCCCATCGCGCCTGACGGTTCCGGGATGACGCGCTTGGTTTCCCAGTATTGTTGTATTGCCGCGCAGACTTCTTCGTTGGTGACAGTGATATAATCATCAATGTTATCTCGGCAGAGTTCGAAAGTTTTATCGCCGACGCGTTTGACAGCCGTGCCGTCACAGAAAGAATCGATGTTATCGAGCGTCACCGGAGCGCCATTAGTAATTGCCGCTTTCATACTCGCCTGATCGACGCCTTCGACGCCGATGATTTTTGTATTCGGGTGATGAAGCTTCAGCCAGCTCGATACTGCCGCCGCCATACCGCCGCCGCCAATTGGAATAAAGACAACATCGAACGGGCCTTCACCGGAAAGGACCAGTTCATCGGCAATCGTCGCCTGTCCGGCGATGGTGCGAACATCATCGAAAGGGTGAACGTAATCATGCCCTGTCTCGGCGACATATTTTTTTGCGGCATCGGAGGCGTGATCATAAGTGTCACCGACGAGAACGATTTCAACATTATCGCCGCCGTGTAGTTTCACCGCATTCTGTTTCATCATCGGGGTCGGGGTCGGCATAAAGATTTTTGCCGAAATGCCTAAGAGTTTGGCAGCAAGCGCCACGCCTTGCGCATGGTTTCCGGCGGAAGCCGCGACCACTGTTTTCGTGCCTTTGGTTTCGTTCAGATAGGCGGTCGCATTATAAGCCCCGCGCCATTTATAGGCATTGATCGGCGAAAGGTCTTCGCGCTTGATGTAAATCTCGGCCTCGACTGACGGGACTTTAATCTGCTGCAAAGGGGTGGGCTGTCCGACGCGGTATACGCGGGTCCGGGCGCGGAGAATTTCGGAGAAAAGTTGTTCCTTAAGTGTCTGGCTCATGTTTCTTTATAGCCATAGTAAGCAGCATAAAGAAAGGCCCCTTTCGGGGCCTTTCGTAATTCTGATGAGATCCTTCGCTTTCGCTCAGGATGAACTGACGAAGAAGTGTCAGTTCACTTTCGGTTGAATATCGAACTGGTGGAAGGGTGGTGGGCTTGAGACCGTCCATTCCAAGGTCATGACATTCGGGCGGACATTCCAGTAATTGGCACCGACGCGGCGACCGAAGAACATCGTGTAGAAAGCGAGGAACACGAAGAAGATCGTCGAGCCGAAGGAAATATAGGCTCCCCATGACGCCATTTCATTCCAGAAATGATAGGCGGGCGTGTAATCCGGAATCCGGCGCGGCATGCCTGCCATCCCGAGAAAGTGCATTGGGAAGAAGGTCAGGTTGACGCCGATGAAGGTTAAATAGAAGTGAAGCTTGCCTGCCCATTCCGGATACTGGCGACCGGAGATTTTGCCGATCCAGTAATAATAACCTGCGAAGAGAGCGAAGACGGCTCCCAAAGACAGAACATAGTGGAAGTGAGCGACGACATAGTAAGTGTCATGGAAAGCAACGTCCGATCCTGCATTCGCCAAGACAACGCCTGTGACGCCGCCGACGGTGAAGAGGAAGATGAAGCCGATGGCCCAGAGCATCGGTGTTTTGAACTCGATCGAGCCACCCCACATCGTGGCGATCCATGAGAAGATCTTGATCCCTGTCGGGACTGCGATAATCAAAGTGGCCGCTGTGAAGTAGGCGCGGGTATCGACGGAGATACCAGTTGTGTACATATGGTGAGCCCAGACGACGAAACCGACGACGCCGATGGAGACCATCGCATAAGCCATCCCAAGATAACCGAAAACCGGTTTTTTCGAGAAGGTCGAGACGATATGGGAGATGATACCGAAGGCCGGTAAGATCATGATGTAGACTTCAGGGTGACCGAAGAACCAGAACAAATGTTGATACAGGATCGGGTCGCCGCCGCCCTCAGGATTGAAGAAGGCTGTGCCAAAATTACGGTCAGTCAGCAACATCGTGATCGCGCCGCCGAGAACAGGAACCGACAGAACCAGCAAGAAAGCGGTGACCAGCATACCCCAAACGAAGAGAGGCATTTTGTGCAGCGTCATGCCGGGTGCGCGCATGTTGAAAATAGTTGTGATGAAGTTGGCCGCGCCGAGGATAGAAGAAGCGCCCGCCAAGTGAAGCGCGAAGATCGCCATATCGACCGACATATCAGGGTGGCCGAGTTTGGAAGAGAGCGGGGGATATACCGTCCAGCCAGTACCGGCGCCGGGGCCGATCATGGTAGAAGCAACCAAAAGCATGAACGCCGGAACGATCAGCCAGAAAGAGATGTTGTTGAGGCGCGGGAAGGCCATATCGGGCGCACCGATCATCAGCGGCACGAACCAGTTACCGAAACCGCCGATAAGTCCCGGCATAACGACAAAGAAAACCATGATCAGGCCGTGCGCCGTGATCCAGACATTCCACATCTGGCCCGGGTTATCCGACATCATGGTCAGGATCTGCATTCCCGGTTCCTGCAACTCGGCGCGCATCAGAACGGAAAAGAAACCGCCGATCAAGCCGGCGAAGATCGAGAAGATGATATAAAGCGTTCCGATATCCTTGTGGTTGGTCGACATAAACCAACGCGTAAAGAAAGGCGGCTTGTGATCGTCATGTGAATGATCTTCAGCCGTGGGAGCATGTGCAACAGCAGTCATGTGTAGTCCTTTTAAGTCTTTGGTCTGGATAGTTTAATTATTTATTGGCCGTCTTCACCGGAAGTCGCAGGTGTCGCCTCGGTTGTTGGTGTGGCAACAGGCTGGCCTTCTTCTTTCGGCGATTGAATTTTGTTGTCAGTGTTGGCGGGGACTTCAGCGCCTGAATTGGTTTTTTCAGATTCTTCCGATTGGCGTGTCACCGCATCCGGAGATGTAACGGGTTTCGGACCGCTGGCATCTGCGCCTGAAACAGCTGCATCTACCGGAGCCGGCATCTTGCCGCCTTTTTCCACAACCCATTTCGCAAAATCTTCCTTGGAAACGGCATGGACTTCGATCGGCATAAAGCCGTGATCCTTACCGCAAAGCTCCGAACACTGGCCGTAATAAACGCCCGGCTTTTTAATTTCCGCCCATGTTTCATTCAGGCGGCCCGGAACGGCATCGACCTTGATCCCGAAAGCAGGAACGGCGAAAGAGTGCAAAACGTCCGATGCTGTAACCTGAATACGAACAACCGTATCTACAGGAAGAACGACAACATTATCGGTTGAGAGAAGCTGAACCTGACCGTCTTTTAAATCTTTGGTCGGGACCATAACGGACGTGAACGAGATATCGCCGTGATCCGGATATTCATAGGACCAGTTCCATTGGTTTCCAATGGCTTTGATCGTCATATCGGCTTCAGGTGTAATACCACTGTAAAACAGCAAGCGGAAAGACGGGATGGCGATAACCAGAAGAATAAGAACAGGAACGAGTGTCCAGACGATTTCCAATGGCACGTTATGGGTCGTCTTCGATGGCTCCGGATTGGCTTTCGCACTAAAGCGAACCATCACATATATAAGAAGGATCATCACAAAAAGGACGATGCCGGAGATGATCCAGAGCAACAGGTTATGGAAGTCAGTGATACGCTCCATAACGGGCGTCACGGCTTCCTGAAAATTGATTTCTTTCGGGCGCGGCTGGTCGGCGAGAGCGCTAGTTGCGAAAGTAAGGATAAAGGCGGAAATGAGAGTAAAAATTTTGGTCATTTTTGAATGAACTTCGCTTTGATGTCAGGTTGCGTTACTATGCCGCACTTCGACGATTTAATACAGCCCTTTGTAATATAAGTCTAGAGTGGTTCAGAAATTTTTGATAATTCTGAAAGCCGTAAATTATAGGGAAAAATAATATGGTTACAGGTTTTTATGCCGGTCTTATGGGGCTGATGATGGTCGTCCTTATCCTGCGGGTAGCCCTTCGCCGCCGTAAATATAAAGTCGGGCTTGGCGATGGCGGAATTGCCGATCTGGGGCAGGCCATTAGAGTGCATGGCAATTTTGCCGAAATGGTGCCGATGCTTCTGATTTTGCTCAGTTTACTCGAGATGAACCAAATCGGGACCGTTTATTTACATATATTTGGAATATTGCTGGTTCTAACACGGATTTTGCATGCGCATGGCATTACTTCTAGTCCAAACTTAAGTTTCGGGCGTAAAACAGGGATTATGATAAGTTTTCTATTACTTATCGTCGGCTCGCTTGCCTTGATTATTTATTATTTAACTAATTGATATTATTACATTTTTCAAATTCATTATGGCTTTAGTGAAACCTTTATATTTTATACCTATTATATCTTTATGGTAAAACACGAAAAAGAAGCGTTAAGTCTCAATCATAACAGGGCTGCCGCTTTACAAATAATGCAGCGTCCCGGATCGGCGCGGATTGCAGAGGGAAGTTTCCAAGAGGTCGCCGATTGGAAGAAAAACGATCTAACCCTGAAAGCAGCAAGCCAAGTGCATGTGAAGCTTTGGTTTGGCGAAGAAGCGACCGCGCATCCACATGATATATCACATGTCATCTTTGCATTGGCCGTCGATCAATTGCCTGATGAAGGTTACCATTATCAGGGCGATGCAAGAGCGGAAGCATTCACCACGACTATTCAAGCCGCACTTTATTCTCCGACTTCCTTTACTCCTGATCCTGTTTATCTCGCGACAGCGGAAGGATTTACCGAGATGGTAAAGGAGAAAGCAGAAATGTTTGAAGATATCGAGAATTTAATCCGCACCCTTTCATGGCTTATCGGTCAGGAAAGCGGACAGAGCATCGAAGAACAACGTATTGCAAGCGGTTTCGACCTTAACAAAATCATAGAAGACGCAAAAAGCAGAGGAATTGAAGTTACCAAAGGTTGGTTTGATCCTGAGTGGAAAGTTGAAACACCTGACGGTCATATTTATTCATATGACACTGCTCATCCAGAGAAGAATTTTCTTCCTTCAGGAAGTAATGGCGTAGAAAAATTCGAGCGTTTTGCAATTCCATCCGATCGGGAAATTATCGATATTTTTAATTTGGTCAAAGCGGTTCTGGATGACCTGCGGCCTCAGATTAGAGATGCTGAACTTGCTGTAAGCGACATAGACGCCTCAATATTGGAGACTCTGAAAGTAAGCGATATATCTGCGCGAATGGAAGGAGTGTCTGATGTGCCGCTTAGTATTCATGTTGATCGTCAACAGTCGGTGGTTACGCAGCAGCAACTCTATTATCAGCCGTTGTAATCGAGAATTATTATCTTACCTCGAAGACAGGATAGAAAGCGAAAAGATCGCCGCAGTTTCGGCGCGTAAGATTCGTTCGCCCAAAGTTACGGCTGTTACTTTGGGATTGTTTAAAAGCATTTCTTTTTCATCGTCGGAAAACCCGCCTTCGGGTCCGATCAAGATAGCGCATGAATAAGAGGCCGAAGATAAAGGTTCTTTATCGCTACGCTCTAGCGCGGCATAAAGCGGGATGCCATCACTCCAGTTACGCAAAAACTGGTCAAGTTTCAGAAGCGGTTCCAGTTTTGGAATATCAAGCCGTTCGCATTGCTCGGCGGCTTCCTGAATTTGTTTTTTTACCCTCGTTTCATTTAGATCACGAATAATTGTTTGCTGTGTCAGCACCGGATGGAAATGTGTCGCGCCAAGTTCAACGGCTTTCTCGATCATAAAATCCTGACGATCTTTTTTAATCGGCGCGAAAACGAGATGAATCTCTTTTGACGTACTGGTTTGTTCCCTGAGCCTGTTTTGGATATCCAGCGCATAGGATTTTTTGCTTTGCGGCGTAAAAGCGGCCAGATATTCGCCATCCCGTCCGTTAAAAACACGAACCACAGAGCCGTCGGCACGGCGCAAGACATTCTTCAGGTAATGAGTAGTGTCATCATCGAGCGAAATTGTGCTATTCTCTGCCAGATCGCTTTCAACAAAAATCCGCGGGCTGCGGTAATCATATTGTTCTTTTCCCATGACCCATCCTGATAGCATAGAAAATACTATTTCCCATACGGATATTCAAAAAGACGGATGGGTTGAAAAACACTTACCTGCTTTCTGCTGGCCCTATGCGCGTCTTGCACGGCTGGACCGCCCTGTAGGGACATGGCTTTTACTATTGCCGGGGTTGTGGTCGATTACGGCGGCGGGTAAAGGCTTTCAGAATTTCCGCTTTCATGAATGGTATCTATTCTTTCTCTTTATCGTCGGTGCGTTCGTGATGCGCGCGGCGGGCTGCGTGATCAACGATCTTTGGGACCGCAAGATCGACGCTCAGGTTGAGCGCACAAAATCAAGACCATTGGCCGCAGGGGATATCACGCCGGCGCAAGGCATTTTCTTTTTGTTTACCCTGCTCTGGATTGGGCTTTTGATTTTAGTGCAGCTTTCACCAACGGCGATTTTTCTTGGCGTCATGGCAATCGTCATGGTCGTGCTTTATCCGCTCGCCAAGCGGGTCACATGGTATCCGCAGTTTATTCTTGGCCTAACCTTTAATATGGGGGCTTTGATGGGCTGGGCGGCGGTAACAGGGCAATTAACTTGGCCAGCGTTATTCTTATATGCGGCAGGCATTTCATGGACGCTCGGCTATGACACCATTTATGCGCATCAGGATAAGGAAGACGATGCGGTGATCGGCGTCAAATCCACCGCGCTGAAATTCGGCAATGACAGTTATAAATGGATTACTGGTTTCTACGCCGGAACTGCTTTCCTCATCCTGATGGTGGGGATTATTTTAAACGCAGCATGGCCGTTTTTTGTCGGCTGGGCGGCATGCTGTTTCCACCTGATTATCCAGCTCCACACATGGAATATGAACGACCCGGCTAGCTCGCTGGCGATTTTCCGCTCCAATCGTAACTTTGCTTTGCTCGTTCTGTTGGCGCTGGCACTGGCTTTTATTCGCATTTGATGGCGGATAGATGAATCCATAAATTGACATCCTTTTAGTTTTTTTATTAGCATGAAAGAAAAAACGAACAGGAGAATTGAGTATGAATGCTTTTTTGAGCTTATCGCCAAAATTTCAGGCAGAGGCGACGAAGGCGGCAGCTTTAAGTTACAGGCGAGTATTTATCAAATCTTTTTATCAAAAGCCTGATAGTGCAGATTTCATAGAAGAATTTTCACATGAAGTTCCAGATAAAATAGAGGCCGGTCTCGATGCAATAATTTTAATAAGGGCAGGCATGGAAAAAAGCAGTTTGATGCCTTATCTTAGTGAGTTAAATAAGCAGCATATTCTGCCAGGGCAGCTTCCCCATCTTATAAAAAAGATGGAAGAGAAATATACGCAGCCAAATGAAGATTATCTAAACCCCGCTTTAGAAAGAAAGCTGGAAGAACGCACCGATGAGCTTTTAACGGCCGCCACAAAAATTATTGAAAGCTATCCTCAATTCTTCAGAATAGATTTTAAAAAGGCGGCGCTGGAAAGATTGAATCTTGTGCCTACTAAAAACGACAATATTCAAAAGTTAACTGAAGCAAAATTTTCTTCTCCTTTAAAAGGTCTTAGAAGAACAACAGAATTCTTTGAGAATTGGATATGCGATGTTGAGGCAGCTTTAAATTATGCTGCAATCAGCGCTGTACCAGTCATCAATAATACTGCGGCTTTACAGAGCGCTCATGAGTATCTGGAAAAGCGATACAGCAAATTACACAGCACTAATCCGCAGTCGTTCGTTTTAAATTAATCCACGTTTAAGGATTTCAGTCGCGCCATTTTCGTAGCGAGATCTGACGGCAAGCCTGCTTTCATCCAGTCTGACCGGTTCTGCGCTTCGGATAAAGGCGCGGTTCTGGTTGAGATCTTGCCTGTTTTCAGTAGTGATAGAACCTGCATGGCGGCAATCTCGGCAATTTCGCGCAGAGCTTTCAATTGCGTTTCCGCATCGATTTTGTTGTCGAGCGCCTCGATACCTTCCCATAGGTCGCGTAAATCGTATTCATCGCGCACTTTGATATAGGCGCGGGTAATCTCTTCGACGCTTTTGCCGGTTTTCGCCATTGTCAGGCGGATAAAGCTCGGCCCCATACGGTTAATGATCGCATTCGAAATCATCGTCGCGATGATATTGCGTTTCAATCGGTGATTTTTAATCTCATCTGCAAATTTCTTTTGCATTGCGACCGGGAAATAACGAATGGCCCAATCCAGCATGGATTTATCATCTGGAATTTTCGTGGCGATTAAATCCTTCGTAAAGGCGATCTTGCTGTAGGAGAAAAGAACGCACAATTCCGGACGTGTCAGGCCAAGGCCGGACAGGCGGCGCTTCTCAATCGCTTCGTCATCCGGCAGGAATTCGATATCGCGGCGAAGAAGACCGTCATGCTCGAGCAAAGTCATCAGCTTGGCATGGAAAACAATATTCTCGGCTGCTTTGGATGTGATCAGGGACAACGCCTGCGCCTGCTGATAATTGTCGCGCAGGACGAGTTGCTCGACTTCCTTTGTCATGCTTTCCAAAAGCTTGTCGCGGGATTTGAGGTTCATCTTGCTGTTCTTTTGCGCCATGACATCAGATAGCAATATCTTGATATTCACTTCATGGTCGGATGTATCGACACCTGCGGAGTTGTCGATAAAGTCGGTATTGAGGCGTCCGCCTTGCTGGGCGTATTCGATACGTCCGCGCTGCGTCATGCCAAGATTTGCCCCTTCGCCGATCACGCGGGCACGAAGCTCGCTGCCGTTAACGCGAAGAGGATCATTGCTGCGATCACCTGCATCGATATGGGCTTCTTTCGTCGATTTCACATAGGTGCCGATACCGCCGAAGAAGAGAAGATCTGTCTTTGCCATGAGCATGGCGCGGATTAATTCAATCGGCGAAACCTCGCTTTTTGACAGGCCGAAGCGTTTTTGAATCTCGGATGTCAGTTTCAATGATTTATCCGAGCGTTTGTAGATACGTCCGCCTTTGGATAAAAGTTTTTCATTATAATGATCCCAGCCTTTAACCTCTTTGAACAATCGTTCGCGCTCTTTAAAGGTCGCTGCCGCATCCGGATTGGGATCGCAGAAAATATGCAGGTGGTTAAAAGCTCCAACGAGGCGGGCTGTCTTGGTTTGAAGCAAGCCGTTGCCGAATACATCGCCGCCCATATCGCCGATGCCGATGATATCGAATTCTTGCTTTTGCGTATCAAGCCCGAGCTCATGGAAATGGCGTTTTACGGATTCCCAAGCGCCACGGGCCGTGATGCCCATATCTTTATGGTCGTAACCATGCGATCCGCCTGAAGCAAAAGCGTCCCCAAGCCAGAAATCATACTCTGCGGACAAGGCATTGGCGATATCTGAGAAGGTTGCGGTCCCCTTATCGGCAGCGACAACGAGATAAGGATCGTTATCATCGCGGCGAACCACGTCTTTGGGAGGAATGATCTTGCCGCCTTTTTGATTATCAGTGATATCGAGAAGGCCGCGAATGAAAGTACGGTAACATTCTTTGCCTTCTTCAAGGAAGGCTTCGCGTCCGCCAATAACCGGCGGTTTCTTGACGATAAAGCCGCCTTTGGCACCCATCGGGATGATAATTGCGTTTTTCACTTGCTGGGCTTTCATGAGGCCCAGAACCTCGGTGCGGAAATCTTCGTTGCGATCCGACCAACGCAGGCCGCCGCGAGCGATAACGTCGCCGCGCAAATGAATACCCTCGACGCGCGGAGAATAGACGAAAATCTCGCGGTAAGGGCGCGGATCGGGAAGCTCTGGAACGGCGGCGCTATCGAATTTCAAGGAAATCCAGGGTTTGTTCTGGAAGTAATTCGTGCGCAATGTCGCCTGAATAAGGCTTGTCAGGCTTCGCAGAATTTTATCCTGATCAAGCGCGCTGACATGTTGCAGGTTTTGATCTATGGCGGCCAGAACGCCCGGCACGACGGCCTTGCCTTTACCTTGCGTATCGGGATCAAAATGCGCCTTGAATAATCCGGTCAAGAGTTTTGCTATCGACGGATAATCTGTCAGGGCCTGTTCGACGTAAGATAGCGAATATGGAGAAGTTGTCTGGCGCAAATAGCGGACATAGCTGCGCAAAATAGCAATCTCGCGTGAATTTAGCGCGGCAAGAACAATCAGTTTGTTTAGAGAATCGTTTTCGACATGACCGGACCAGACCAGCTTGAAACAGGCTTCGAAAGCATGACGGATGGCGCTCACATCAAGGCTTTGCAATTGCGCTGGAATTTCGACAACCAGATCCTGAATCCAGACCGAGCGGCCCTGAATCAACACTTCGAACGGATATTCTTCGATGACTTTTAGACCCATATTTTCCAGTACGGGAAGAATGTCGGAGAGAGAAATGGTAACGCCCGGGCTATAGACTTTAAGCGACAGGTGGCGGCTTGGCGTGTTTTGCGGTTTGAAAAGATCGAGATCGATCTGGCGCGTCGTCAATACTTCTTCGATCTTTGCGATATCATGCAAAGCCTGACGGCCCCTGTATCTTTCCTGATAGGAGACCGGAAAAGCGGAATTATATTTATCGGAAATCCTCGCCGCGTCGTCGTGATCGCGGTATTTTTCCATGAGCGTCTGGAACAGAACTTCATCCCAGCTGCGACCGGCTTCCTGCAATCGCGCTTCGATCATCGATGTGTCGTATTCGACGCGCTTTCCTTGCTGCCATTGCAGACTATAGATAATGCGAACTAAAGGAGAATCGTCCACTGTCGATGTAAATCGCGTACAGCTTGCTTCCAGCTCTTCTTCCAGGATGCGTTCGAATTTAAGGCGCAGGCGCGTGTCAAAACGATCGCGGGGAATATAGATCAGCGCGGATAGAGTGCGGCCAAACGGGTCTTCGCGCAGGAAAAGAGAAATGCGGGGGCGTTCTTTCAGGCGCAGAATTTTAAGCGAGGTCTCGTATAAATCTTTTGGCGAGGTCTGCATAAATTCATCGCGCGGGAATTTTTCAATGATGTCGCGAAGCGCGCGCAAATCATGGCTTTGCGGATCGAAGCCCGCCATATTGATGATCTTGGTTCCCTTGTGACGCAGGAACGGAACGCCGCGGATGCTGCGGGAATAGGTGACAGAGGTGAACAGGCCGACAATCAGGGCCTCGCCGATGACATTGCCTTTTTTATCGTATTGGCGCACCAGAATGGAATCCATCGGTACGCTGCGATGGACGGATGATTTCAGGGCAAGCTTATGAACGAAAACGGCAGGCAGTGTTTCTTTTGTTTTCGTATCTTCGAAAAGAATTTTTTCTTCGCCGTTCAGATATGGTTTTTTACGGTTTTTTGACAAAAGCCCAAGACCACTATCGTGATCAGGCGTAAAAATCAGTTTGCCGCCTTTTTTTGACGCCTTGTAATATTTGTAGCCAAGCAGCGTAAAGTTATCGTCGTGAATATAATTAATGAATTCAAGATATTCCTGAAGATCGTCGAAATCGAGATCCGGCGCTTCTTTCAAGCCTTCATGAGCGGCCTTGACGCGCTCCTTGATTTGGCGCCAGTCGCCGGTCGCCAATTGGACATCAGAGAGGACGTCCGAAATTTCTGTTTTAAGAATATCGATTTGCGGTTTGGTAAGGCGGCGGCTCAATTCAATAAATAAAAATCCTTCGCCCGTGTAACCGTCTTTTGCATCAATAGAGATATCTTCGATTTTACGATTTTTGCCGCGACGCGTGTACAGGAGAGGGTGGAACGTATTGGCGATGTTAAAGCCGTGACGAGTTAGTAAGGCAGTAACGGAATCAATGACAAACGACATGTCATCGAAGAGAATGCTGATAACAGTGTTCGAGCCATCCCAGCCCCAGGTTTTTAAGGTCGGGTTATCGACCTCAATCGATATTTTGTTTTTCGTTCTTTTGTCGGCCAGATCGAATTGGCGCTTGATCAAAAGCTCGAGACTCTTGTGATTGATCTCGGCCAGATCGGCATCGGGAATTTCAGAGATATAGAGTTGCTGAAAATTCTGAAACACGGATTTAGGCGTTTTTGAAATTACTTTTTTGGGGGAAGCCGTTTTTTTATTCTTGTGCATGAACTCACACTGATTGGTTTGTCGTCACTCTATACCATATTTCGGTGGAGAAAACATTATCTGAACGATAAGGTCAATATATAAAGCCGTTATAAAATGACTTAGGATTTGTGCGCAGCGATAGAAACGGGCGGCGTATATCATACGCAAATGTGTTTCGCGCATGCCTGCTATCTGGAATAAAGGTGCCCGCGACCTTTTTTGGCAATAATGTAATAGCGGTCCTGCATTTTATACGGCATGGAAAAGATAATATCATAGGCTTCGACTTCGGCAGGGTCATCGGTTCGCACGACGATTAAAGAATTGGGGAAGTATTTCAGATATAAATCCTTGCTTTCGACTTTCATCTGCCGTACCCGCCTGTCCAGACGCGCCAGAAAGCCCCATTCACCATGATAATTGCGCGTAAAAGCCAGAGTAAGGCCGGGATTTCGCTCCAGAACTTCTGCCACCGGGCGAATATCATATCTTTTGAAAAACCCGTCTTTCGCCTGAAATTCCATGCTTAGCATCAGGATCAACGAGGACAAGGATATGCTCAGAATATAGGCCAGTGGTTTTTTGTGCCCGATGGTGAAAATGCCAGTCATTATGGCTAAAGCTGATAGGCCGGTCAGATAGCTGGTCGGTGTCAGGAGATCCTGTCCGAAAGCAAATTCGCTGGAAGAAAGACTATAAGTAAATTTAATGATGAGTGGGATCATCATCAGGATTCCATAGACCAAGAAAGGCAAAACATTCAGGCGGGAAGAGGAATCAAAAGTAACATTTTTTAAACCCATCGCCATGATAATCCCCAGACAGGGAAGAAGCGGCAGCAGGTAATGGAGCTGTTTGCCACTGATCAAACTAAAGGAAATAAAAGCTGGAACCAGCCAAACGATCAGGAAGCGCAAAGACTTTTGAGTTTGAATTTCTTTAAGATTTTTCAGGCCTTTCCAGATATAGGGAGAGAAAATCCATGGGGCAAGGAAGAGAGGCATGAATGGCAGATACCACCAGAACGGTTTTTGATGATCGAAAGAATTAGCCATGCGTCCGGCTGTCTGGCCCCAGAAAATGCGGTCGGAAAAATCAGGCCCGCCCTTGATCGAGGCTGGAATAGCCCAGCACAATCCAAGCAACAAGCTTACTAAAAACGATAATACCAAATAGCTGACCCATTTCCGGCGAGGAATGGCGCTGCCTTTATTCCAGAATCTGGCCAGTAAAACGGGAAGTACCAGATGCAATAAAATAACCGGCCCTTTGGTCAGAAGGCCGAGCCCGCCACAGACGGATAATATAACCAGGTGGCGGTTATGCGATGTTCTCGCATAGTCCCATATAGATGTAATGCCGATGATGACAAAAACCGACAACAATATATCGAACATGATCATATTGCTGTAGACGACGAAAGGCAGAAAGCCGATCAGGATATAGGTTGCGCTCGCGATATCTTTTTCATCCGGCATTAATTTCCCGGCAAGGCGCTGCGTACACATCACCAGAAGAAATGCGCATAGAAACGGCAACGCCATGGCGACTTCCTGCGATACGCTAAAAGCGTGCCATAACAAATTGATGCACCAAAACAGCAGCGGCGGTTTGTGATCGTAGGGCTGAAGATTTAAATGCGGAACCAGCCAGTTCTTGCCCGAATACATTTCCCAGGCAACGCTTAGATATCTCGTTTCATCGACAGGGAATAACGGGCGGCAGTAGATACCAGCCAGATATAAAATAATGCAAAAAAATGCGGCGATGCGGAGGGAAACACGGGGTTTCTGGATAAGGTCCATCATATAGATGAAAAGACCGCTTTGCGCCGTTCGGCAATGATGAAGTGGATATTGCGTAAATATATCAACAATCCCATGCCTTGCCCGATGATAAAAACAGGATCGGCTTTATGGATGGCATAGGCAAAAACGATAGAGCCGCCGGCGAGACTAAAAAACCAGAAAGAAATAGGGATAACGCTTTTGCGCGCTTTTTCCGAAGCGACCCATTGAACGACGAAGCGCATCGTGAACATGAATTGCCCAAAAAGACCGACCATAACCCATGTGTCGAAAGACGAGAAAATATTCATTAGATGCTGGGAAAACATTATTCTTCCGTGATTATAATTTTCCGGCGCCTGCGCGCTTTCAGCCATAAGACACCAAAAACATCGAAAATTCCAGCCCAAAGCCGGTCCCAAAAGCCATATTTCGACACGCCGTTTCGACGCGGACGGTGAGAGACTTCTGCAAGTATGATCTCCCCCTGTTCGCGCAGAAAAAGGGCGGGCAGAAAGCGGTGCATATGATTGAAAAAGGGCAGACGCAGATAATCTTCGCGGCGGAATAGTTTCAAGCTACAGCCGGTATCGCCGACACCGTCCTTGAGGAGGAAGTTACGAATCGCATTGCCAGTGCGGGAGGTGAATTTCTTCAATAGATTATCCATGCGCTTTGTACGTTGTCCGGCGATAAGCAGCATTGCCGATGTCGGCGTTTGCTGCCATTTTTTATAGAGGAGAGGAATATCGGCGGGATCGTTCTGACCGTCGCCATCCATGGTTACGATCAGTGCAGATGTGGCGGCTTCGATACCTGTCCAGAGGCTTGCGCTTTGACCGGCACGGTTTGAATGGCGAAGCAGGCGAATGCGGGTATCGCTGGATTTAATTGCCTGAACGGTTGCGGCGGTTTGATCGGTACTTCCATCATCTACGACAATAATTTCATGGATCGGGCAATCACGAAGTAAAAGAATATCATTCAACAAGGAAGCAATATTATCTTCTTCGTTAAGAGCCGGGATCACGATGGTAATCGCCTCATTCACTTCATGATGTCCTGTAAATAGGACGTCATTTCCGGCGAGGTCCAGTCGACATCACCGGCGATTTTACGAACCATGCCGCCTTTGCGGTCGATGATGATCGTCTCGGGATAGGAAAATGTCTGGTAAAGATCATGGGTAATGGCGCGGCTTTTATCCCATATCGTATAAAAGCCGGGCAGATTTTCCGAAGCAGGGGAGGAGTCTGTCACGAAGGCCTTGATAATGTCTTCGCTTTTATCTGATGACAGGGCTAAAACGATGACATCGTCCTCGAAGTTATCTTCCATCGCGGCGAGTTTCGGGAATTCCTTGACGCAAGGTGGGCACCAGGTCGCCCAGAAATGAAGAATGACGATTTTGCCTTTAAAGTCCGACAGATTATTTTTGCGGCCTTTAATATCGGTAAATTCAAAATCGGGCGCCATCCTGACGGGCAGACTATTATTATCTGCGATATCGTCGATTGTCCTGACGCGCGGTTTGATCTGGAAGTCCAGAAGTAGGGTAATAACGGCAATCGCCGCGAAAATGCCAAGCAAAAGAGAAATATTTTTTTTCATGAGGATTTTATAAAGCTGCGCTCAAAATCTTGCTACTGAAATCTCGCTTGATTTAGCGCTGATCCAATCGTTATATATCAAGGTAATCAAAGGCTTGAAATATGTGCGGAATTGCCGGCTGGCTTAATTTTTCAGGAAATACGGATTTAAATGTCCTGAGATCCATGAATAGCGGCATTGCCCATCGCGGGCCGGATGCGGACGATGTCTGGCAGGACGGTTCTATAGGCCTGTGTCACCGCCGTCTTGCCATTATCGATCTATCACCGAAGAACGACCAGCCGCTCCACGACATGTCAGGGCGATATACGATTGTCTTTAATGGCGAGATTTATAATTACATCGAACTTCGCGCCGAACTGGAAGCCAAGGGTGTTTCATTTAAGACGCAAGGCGACACGGAAGTCGTGATCGAATCCTATAAGCAATGGGGGCATGATTGCCTGAATAGATTTATCGGAATGTTCGCCTTTGCCATTTGGGACAAAACGGAAAGAAATTTATTCCTGGCCCGCGACCCGATTGGAAAAAAACCAATGTTCTATTCTATGCTTGGCGGGGATGGTTTTGCTTTTGCGTCAGAGCCGTCGGGTTTGCTCGGCAATCCGCAAGTCGATAAATCGCGTAATGAATCCTCTATCCGCAAATTTCTAGTGCTCGGTTATACGACAGGCGCGGAAACGGTCTGGAAGGGGATTAAACGTCTTTTACCGGCGCATGCAATGGTGGTGACTGAAGGTGGCAGCGTCAAAACATGGTGCTATAAAGACCTTGTTAAATCCTATGAGAATAAACGTCATTTTACCTCCATCGAAGAAGCCTCTTATGAGTTTAATAAAATTCTCGACGATGCGACGAAGATTCGCTGCCGCGCCGATGTGCCCTATGGTTTGTTCTTAAGCGGTGGTCTGGATTCAAATTCTGTGCTGGCGTCGATGGTGAAAGCCATTGGTGCGGAGCAGACAAAAACATTCAGTATCGGCTTTCAGGAAACCGAATACGACGAGTCAAGTCTGGCAGCGCGCAGTGCAAAGCATTTCGGTACGCATCACACGACATTCCGTCTCGATCCTGATACTTTCGATCTCGGTAAAATTCTTTCCAAAATGGGGCAGGAGCCTTTGGCGGATGTCTCCTTTATCCCGACCTATATGCTCGCGCAGGAAACGCGCAAGCATGTAAAAATGGTTTTGACGGGCGATGGCGGCGATGAATTATTTGCCGGATATCCAACCTATGTAGCCAACCGTATGCGCAGAGGCGTCAACTGGGCCTTGCCGAATTCGATCTGGAAGAAAATTTATACGGCGGCGGATCGAAATCTTCCTGCCGGGCAAAAGCGCATGAGTCTTTCTTTCAAGCTGCGTCAATTTCTGCGCGGGGTATCGCTCGATGAGGGCCGTGCGCATTTTTCATGGCGTCTGACGATGGCGGACACGGCATGGCAGAATTTATTCTCGGAAGAGTTTGCTGAGGGTTTTAGCTGGGAAGAGGTCTATGCCGATTTCGCGCCGCATTTTGAAAAAGCGAAACATTTATCAGCTCTCTATCGCGCTTTGTATGTCGATACCAAAACATGGCTGGTCGATTCCGTAATGGTCAAGGCCGACCGCGCGACGATGGCGAATTCGCTGGAAGCGCGGGCGCCGCTTCTTGACATTCGTATGGTCGATTTTGCCGCCAGCCTGCCAGATCACCTGAAGCTCGATTTTATGAATGTGAAGAAAAAAATGATCCGCGTCGCTCAAAAAGAACGTCTGCCTGAATTTTTATTCACCGAGAAAAAGCGTGGATTTAGCGTGCCGGTGTCGAAATGGATGGGCGGAAGTCTGGGGAGTTTTGCGCAAGATGCGATTGCCAATAGCGGCGGTATATTTGATTCCTCCAGATTACAGGATTTTTATGACGATCATGTTAATGGACGTCGTGAAAACGGCTTGGCGCTTTTCTATACGATCGTCCTGTCGCAATGGTTGAAAGGATCATGAGATGATAAGGCTGTCGCATAGTGGGCGTATTCTTTATTTTGGATCAGGCAATACGGTTAAAAAGACTCTTTTATGGCGTGGCTTTATCGTATTGGCGCTCTTGGCATTCGTCATGGCGATTTTCTGGATCGACCGTGAAGGCTTGCGCGATCATATCGACGGTCATATCACATTTACCGATATTATTTATTTTGCCATGGTGACGGTCACAACGGTAGGGTATGGCGACATCGTTCCGGTTAGCGATAGCGCCCGTTTGATAGATGCATTCGCCGTGACGCCGATCCGGCTTTTTATCTGGTTTATATTTCTAGGCACCGCCTATGAATTTGTTATTCAAAAAATCGTGGAGGATTACCGTATGAGAAAGCTTCAGGAAAATCTGCAAGGTCATGTCGTTTTATGCGGCTTCGGCCATAGCGGATGGATCGCCGCGCAGGAAAGCGTGGCCAAGGGCACACCGCCATCGCAAATCGTCGCCATTGATGCGCGAGAGGAGCGTGTACAATTAGCGGCAGATACCGGCTATATCGGACTACTTGGCGATGCTGCCAGCGAAGAGCTGTTGGTTAAAGCTTGTGTGCAAAAGTCGAGAGCAGTCATCGTTAGCACGGGAAGAGACGATACGACGATTTTAGTGGTCCTGACACTGCGTAGCTTGTCGTCCAGCATCAGGATTATTGCCAGCATCCGCAATGAAGAAAATATCAAGCTGGCCAAACAGGGTGGGGCCGATACAATCATATCGCCGCCACTTATGGGCGGGTATCTGTTGGCCAATGCCATCAGCACGAACCATGCCGCACCGTTTTTGTCAGACATCATGTCGATGGGCGGACATATGGAGCTGGTCGAGCGGCGGGCAAATGCGGCGGAAGTAGGCAAGACCATGGCGCAAATTACCCATGAAGTCATCGTTCATGTTTATAGCAAGGGAATCGATATCCCGTTTTCAGAACGGACCAGCTATGTCATTCAAAAAGATGATACCCTGCTTTTAATTACGCCCAATCCACCTCTGGAAAAAGCTGCTTAGAAATCTATTTCTCTTTAGCATCGGAGAGAATAATGAAAGCTTATTGCAAAGACCAAAGCGTTATCGAGGGACTGAATGAATTACAACGCCGCGTGACGCAGGAAAGCGCGACAGAGCCGCCGTTCCGGAATGAATTCTGGGATCATCACGAAAAAGGCCTGTATGTTGATATTGTTTCCGGCGAGCCGTTATTTACGTCCATGGATAAATTCGATTCCGGCTGCGGCTGGCCGAGCTTTACCAAGCCATTGGTGTCGGAGAACGTTATCGAGCATGCAGATAGAAGTCATGGCATGGAACGTATCGAGGTCAGATCGCAACATGCAGATTCCCATCTCGGTCATGTGTTTCCGGACGGCCCACGCGATGCGGGCGGCCTTCGATATTGCATAAATTCGGCGTCGCTGAAATTTGTGCCTGTCGATCAATTGGAAGCTGAAGGATATGGTGATTATCTGGAATTATTCGAAGGGAAATAAAGATGGAAAAGGCAATTCTGGCCGGCGGCTGTTTTTGGGGAATGGAAGATCTGATCCGCAAAATCCCGGGCGTTATCGATACGAGGGTCGGCTATACGGGCGGTAACTTTCCCGATCCGACATATAAAGACATGACGACCGGCAAAACCGGTCATGCGGAATCCATTGAAATTACATTCGATCCGGAAAAAATCAGCTTCGAGAAAATTCTCCATTACTTCTTTCAGCTCCACGATCCGACAACGGCTAACCGGCAAGGGAATGATATCGGGTCCCAATATCGCTCGGCGATTTTTTATCTAAGCGACGAGCAGAAAGAAACGGCAGAGAAAGTCATTGAGGCTGCGAATGCGTCGGGCAAATGGCCGGGCAAAATTGTCACGGAAGTGACGCCTGCGTCTAAATTTTACGAAGCGGAAGATTACCATCAGGATTATTTAATCAAAAATCCCAGTGGCTATACTTGCCACTGGGTGCGTCCGGATTGGAAAATGGCATGAAAAAGATTTTATTATTCACGTCTATCCTGGCTTTTTCGATGGGCGGCCTTGTGTTGGCCGAAGAAGCGACACTTTCAGTTGAAGATGTCACGGGACCCAATCCAAAACTCGTGCAGCCTGTAAAGAGTTTAATTCCGACTGTTAAAATTGCCAAAGCCATCGGCTGGCAAAACGGGGAAAAGCCTAAAGCTGTTAAAGGTTTTACCATTAATGCCTTTGCCAAGGACCTCGATCACCCAAGATGGATTTATACATTGCCGAATGGAGATGTATTGGTTGCTGAAAGTAACAAGCCTCCCAAGGGCGAAGACGGAAGAAGTATCAAAGGCTTTGTTCAGGGCAAGGTCATGAAGCGCGCAGGAGCGGGCACGGAAAGCGCCAACCGCATTACGCTTCTTCGGGATGCCGACAAGGACGGCGTTGCTGAAACAAAGACCATTTTTCTGAAAGATTTATATTCGCCATTTGGCATGGCTTTGGTTGGCGATAACTTCTATGTCGCCAATGCGGATGCGATTGTCAGATTTCCTTACAATCAGGGTGAAACAGAAATCAAGGCAACAGGCATTAAAGTTACGGACCTTCCGGGCGGCCCGCGTAATCATCACTGGACAAAAAATATCGTCGCAAGTGAGGATGGTAAATATCTTTATGTATCCGTCGGCTCTAACAGCAATGTTGCAGAGAACGGCATGAAAGAGGAAGAAGGGCGCGCGGCAATCTGGCGGGTCGATCTTGCGAAAGGCAGTAAAGAATTATTTGCAACCGGCCTTCGCAATCCGGTCGGTATGGATTTTCAGCCCAGTAGTAAGGAATTATGGACTGTCGTGAACGAGCGCGATGAGCTGGGCAGCGATCTCGTGCCTGATTACATGACATCGGTAAAAGAAAACGGTTTTTATGGCTGGCCCTACTCTTATTGGGGGCAGCATGTCGATGAACGTGTAAAGCCACAAAATCCAGATCTGGTCGCCAAGGCTATCAAGCCGGATTATGCGCTTGGCCCGCACACGGCTTCGCTTGGTTTGACGTTTTATGACGGCAAGGCTTTTCCAAAAGAGTATCGGAATGGGGCTTTTATCGGCCAGCACGGATCATGGAATCGCAATCCGCCTAGCGGTTATAAAGTTGTCTTTATTGCCTTTAAAGACGGGAAACCCGTTGGGATGCCAAAAGATATTTTGACAGGCTTCTTAGATGAAGAAGGTAATGCACAAGGGCGTCCGGTCGGTGTTGAGGTCAACAAAAACGGTGACTTGCTTGTCGCCGATGATGTCGGAAATATAATCTGGCGTGTTACGCCATCTCAATAATTATCGGCAAAGAACACCGCGGGTTGGGATCATCTGGTGGCCTGCCGTGCCGCCGACGATAATACCGCCGATCGTGGCAAGGTCATTTCCTTTACCTTTGCCAAATTGGTTTCCTACGAGTCCGCCAGCAGCGGCACCGATACCTGCGCCGACGATATTACCGTCATCGCATTTTTTAACTTGCTGCGGCTGTGGCTGAGCTTGTTGACGCGACTCGTTCCAGCTAATTTGCTCGGAGGTCGTTTTCTTTGTCGCCACTTTTTCAACTTTTTTCTCAGGTTTCATGACGTCGCGAGTGACATAAGCGCTGGCCCCCGCGGTAACCGCGATCAAAGCAATAGCTCCGATTATTATTAGTATCAAATTTTTGCGCTGCATTGGTTGTCTCCATTTCTGACTTACACAAACATTTGGACAGGCTTTAAAGTTCCGCGCTTACACAATACAACCAAACGCCGCATGGCAAATTAGAATATTGGACGGTTTTAGGAATAAAAAACCCCGCCATATGGCGGGTTTTTATTTGCGATATCAGATTAAAAATCGCCGTTTGTAGCTTTAATCTGGAGATGCGTATCGTCAAATCCAATCATATTAGGAGCTGAATGAACAGAAGCCTCTGCGCCGGATACATGGGATTTCGGCTCCGCTGAACCAAAATTGCTTTGCAATAAATGTTCAATTGAATCGTCATCCATATCCAAAATATCGACAGAAGCTTCCGGTTTGTTCTTGCCGTCCCAATCTTGTGGTCTTTCCTGCGGATCGTAGGTGTTTCTACCATCCCAATCTTGCGGCAGTTCAGGTGTGTAAGGCGGCGTTACAGGTTGGACCGGATCGGCAGAAGCTTCCGGCTTGTTCTTGCCGTCCCAATCTTGCGGTTTTTCCTGCGGATCGTAGGTGTTTCTACCATCCCAGTCTTGCGGCAATTCAGGTGT
>CAZWGO010000012.1:16362-61987 GCA_964633355.1 uncultured Micavibrio sp. | reverse complement strand
CGCCGATCTGCAGGCGCGGCTTTTGGATAATGCGCTGACGATAATGAACCCGGGGGGAATTCTTGTTTACTGCACCTGCTCTTTGCAAAAAGAAGAAGGCGAATACCAGATCGACCGCGTCGTCCAGTCAGGGCGGGCGCAGCGCCTGCCGATCCAACCGCAGGAAATCGGCGGCTATGGCGATATCCTGACCCAGTACGGCGATGTACGGATTTTCCCCTCGCATCTGTCAAATCTCGGTGGGATGGACGGGTTTTTTATTAGCCGTCTGAGAGTGAATTAGCATCAAGGCCTTTGGGCAGGCTCAATACCAATAATTTTAATTTCTTTTGACCATAAGCTTTTACAAGTTGTGCCTCTTACATAACTTCCATCAGAGGTCTCAGCATAAAAGTTTTGGCTTGTTTCACCTTTATTGCAGTCCCTGAAAATCCAATGGTTGTCTGATCTGGATTTATCGGCCATTTGGATATTTTTATAGCCACTCGCTCGGAGCACGTCTTCGCGTGTAGGCTCATGTGGATATGTATGAGTTTTCTCAGGTGTTAATTGTAAGACTCCATAGCCTGCTGCTGCGGCAATTGTGAAAATAGCCAAGATTGTCGGGAATGCGGAATTGGAATTAGATTTCATGGCAGCGACATATCACTTTTATACATAATAGGGCAAATAAATTATTCCGTAAAAAACTCTCGACACGCCGATTCGCCTTATATTATAAATAGATAACTGAGTTTTCCCCTGATTCGCCCCCAATTTTTAGAAATCCATGAATATGTCTAATATCCGGATCGCGCCCTCGATTCTTTCCGCCGATTTTTCCAAGCTTGGGGAAGAGGTTCGTGCCATTGACGCCGCCGGGGCTGACTATATTCATATCGACGTGATGGACGGGCATTTCGTTCCCAATCTGACCTTCGGGCCGCCGGTAATCAAATGTATCCGCCCGCACACAAAAAAGATTTTCGACGTTCATTTGATGATCTCGCCGGTCGATGCCTACCTCAAAGATTACGCCGATGCGGGCGCTGATATCATCACTGTTCATGCCGAAGGTACAACGCATTTGCACAGGTCATTGCAGATCATTCGTTCACTGGGCAAACGCGCTGGCGTGTCGCTCAACCCGGCAACACCGATTGATGCGATCAAGCATGTCATGGACCTGGTCGATCTGATTTTAATCATGACGGTCAATCCTGGCTTTGGCGGGCAGAGCTTTATTCCGCTCCTCGATAAAATTACCGAAGCAAAAAAACTGATTGCTTTGCAAAACCGTCCAATCGATCTGGAAGTCGATGGCGGTGTTACGCCTGAAACAGCAAAGCAAGTTATTGCGGCGGGCGCGGATGTACTGGTCGCCGGAACGGCTGTGTTTAAAGGCGGCGCCGATCATTACGCATCGGCGATCAAAGCGCTTCGAGGTGATACCTGATGATCGCTATCGCGGAAAAGCCTATTGCCCTCATCCATGATTTAAAACGCGCGACATCGACAGCCGCTCATTCCTCCAAATTCTATCACTGGCTTTTGTCTTCCGGCGAAGCGCCGTCCGAAATGGCGGTGAAGATGATCGACCCGTGGCCGGGCGATGCGGAAAACGGGCGAGCTTTATGCCGCGGCCTGTTCAAATGCGAGGGATCGACATTAGTATTCTCCGGTGATTTCTGGTTCGAGGCGGAAGATCATCCGCATCTCAGATTGAAATGCCATGAATTTTCTTTCCTGCGCGATTTGCGGGCTGCCGGAGGCGAGTCTGCTAGAAAGCTCGCCCGTCACATGGTCGATGGATGGATCGGCGATTATGATCGCTGGGATGCTGATATCTGGAGAGCGGATATTATCGGCGAGCGTATTTCCTATTGGCTGTCTTTTTATGATTTCTTTTGCGGCAGCGCCGACGAAGATTTTCAGGCGCGTTACTATGCATCACTCACCAAACAGGCAAAACATTTATCACGATCCCTGCCGGGTCATTTAAAAGGCGTTGCGCTGTTGAAAGCCGCCAAGGGATTGGCGTTCGCCGGATTTTCATTCCCGGGCCGTGAGAGCTGGATATTGCAGGCTTTCGAGATTATTTTGCAGGAAATTCCGCAGCAAATTTTGAGTGATGGTTCACATGCGTCGCGTTCACCAAAAGCGCTGGTAGATAGTCTGCAAATTCTTCTTGATCTACGCTGCGGATTGAACCGTGCCAATTTGCCAGTCCCGGAAATTATCCAGCATGGTATCGACCGCGCCGGACAGGCGTTGCGTTTCTTCCGTTACGCCGATAAAAAACTTGGCCTTTTTCATGGCGGGCAAGAGGGCGATATCCTTTTGATGGATGCGCTTCAAACGCAAAGCGCGAGCACTGGCAAGGCGATGAAATCTTTGCCGGAAGCAGGGTTTGAGCGCGTACAGCTCGGGCGTTCTTTATTGATGCTGGATACGGCGAGCATCGCGGATTCACCTTGCGACATGACGATGCATTCATCGCCGCTGTCGTTCGAATTTGCCTATGGCAAAGAACGTATTTTCGTCAATTGCGGCGGGCATCCATCTGCACCTGAATGGCAACAGGTTTTGCGTCATACGGCGGCGCATACGGCCCTGACGCTCGATGAGCGTCCGGCGCATGATTTTAAATCCGACGGTCATATCGCGCGACGTCATGGCAAGATTAAGGTTACGCGTTCCGAGAGCCGCGAGCATTGCTTACTAGACGCGATGCATAACGCTTATGTGTCGATCAACGGTATTTCCCATCGTCGCCGGTTGTATTTGGGCGATCAGGGGCTGGATTTACGCGGCGAGGATACGCTGACCGCAGAAATTATCCCGACCCATGCGATGCCTGCGGTCGCGCGTTTTCACCTGCATCCGCGTGTTTTGGCAACCGTCCTCAACGATGGCGAGGAAGTCATTTTACGCCTGCCATCCGGAGCCGGATGGAGATTTTCATGCGTTGGCGCAAAATTGAGCCTTGAAAACAGTGTCTATCTTGGCTCTGGCGCCAAGCCGGTTAAAACGCGCCAATTGGTTTTAAGCACTTGCATCAAATCTGAAATTACCCAGATTAAATGGGCGTTACAGAAAGAGTATTTGTAAAAAAGAAATTTTTTTCTTTGACAGATTTATCCCAAATACTATGTAGTGGCCCCCAACAGGGATAAAAAATGCTTAAGCAACAATTCGATCATTCAAACACCGAGGACAAAATTCAGATGGAAATCTGGGATCATCCGCATAGACCCGGTTTTATGTTTCAGCAATATCGCGATGTCGATGAAAACAAGATCACCGCATATGAAGCGCTGGCGATATTGAAGAATGCCGATGGAACGCCGCTGGCCAATAATATCTATTTCGACCGTCTGCGCGATATGCCTGCCGATTGGCAGGTGAGGGCGGATAAATTCTTGGTCCCGCTCGCTATCAAGGCCGCGGCGGAAAAGAAGCGCCTGCCGGTGGCAGTCAATGTTCATCTGGCGTCTTTATGCGATAGCGAATTTCTGACATTGGTCGAAGATGTTATCTCTTCGACGGACCTAAAAAAAAGCGATGTGATGTTCGAGATTGTCGAGCCGCATGTGCCGACCCGCGATCAGGCGCGTTGCCTTGAAAAAGTTTCCGCGCGACTGATCGGTGATGAAGGATATGTATTGATCATCGATGATCATGATTTTGAAAACGGGGAAGACCGGCTTGCAGGTCTGGCCTTGGTTTGTGACATGGTCAAGATTGATATGAAAGATACAAAGCCCGGGGTCGAATTAATCAGGGACCGCTATCCGCATTTATCGATCGTGGTTGAGCGCGTCACTTTCAACGACCGCAAGAATGTGTTTGCGAGCTATCCAGGCGTATTGACGCAGGGGATTTAAGTTAAACTATGGATTAACAGGAAAGATCTAAATTAATTAACTTGTAAAATCATTCGATAAATATACCGATTTGTAGACGTATTTTCTAGGAAGCAAAAGGACGTTTTTCCTTTAATAGCATCTAGGTCTGCAGAAGTTACGCCTGAAGCAGGCGCCACTGCAGGTATAGATGTAGTGCCTTCAAAATTAGCGAATGTCACATTGGCAACTGGTATAAATGATATTCCATTCTTTTCGTTCAAGGCCAAGCAAACGTCTTTATTTAAATTGAAAATTCCAGCGCTAAGATCCGCTGTTGCTGTTCCAACATCGGGTACATTTATAAATTGGATATTTAAATGACCGGGTGCCATCAGGCCTGCGGCACATGTTGGGCAAGGTATCGAAATATCTGGAAATATTTGCGGGCTAACACTGCCGCCTTGAGGATGGAAGACATAGAAGGAAGGATTAACGGGCGTGCCCATAGCCGAAAATATTAAAGTACCATTGATGCTTTTATAAATATCATTATTGAATGAGAGCGAAAATATATCGATACCGTGGATGGTCATTAATCTTGTAATGGCAGCTCGTAACGCGGTTTCAAAATTAAATACTCTGGCTGCCCCAGTGCTGGCAGACTCCTTAGCGGTATTATTTCCTCCGCCTCGTGAGGATAAGGTCACGGCGTAAGATAACGCAGCGAATAAAGCCACCGCTATCAGTATTAAAAAAAGGACATTGCCGGATTGGCGTGATTTCATTTGTCTATAATAACGAAGATATCTTTAAAATTAAGTAAGCATTTGTTCTCTAAATGTTCTTGATTTAAAATCAGGAATCGGTATCATACAGGCATGGCCAAGTCGAAAACCGCTTATGTTTGTCAAAATTGTGGAAGCGTTACCTCGCGCTGGGCGGGGAAATGCGAGGGTTGCGGCGAATGGAATTCCATTACGGCGGAAACTATCGAGGCAGGTCCACCCAAGAGCCTAGGCTCCACGAAAAAATCAAAAACGTTGGAATTATCCGACCTCCATGTTCAGGATGAAAAAAAGATCAATCGCGCCAAAACCGGTATGGGAGAGTTTGACCGCGTCACGGGCGGCGGAATCGTGCCGGGCTCGGCTGTTCTAATCGGTGGCGATCCCGGTATCGGGAAGTCGACCTTATTATTACAGGCCGTTTGTGCGCTGGCGACCAAGGGTTTGAAATGCGTTTACATCTCTGGTGAAGAAGCAGTCGATCAGGTACGCTTGCGCGCATCAAGACTGGGCTTATCCAATGCGCCAGTAGCACTTGCGAGTGCGACAAATGTTCGTGAAATTGCGGCGACGATTGAAGAGAATCCTTGCGATGTTCTCATCATCGATTCCATCCAGACAATGTATGTCGATACGGTTGAAAGCGCGCCGGGCACTGTGTCACAGGTACGGACCGCTGCGCAGGAATTGATCCGCATTGCTAAAAAAACTGGCACTTCCGTGTTTTTTGTCGGGCATGTGACGAAAGACGGGCAGATTGCGGGCCCGCGGGTCCTTGAACATATGGTCGATACCGTTCTCTATTTTGAAGGTGACCGCGGGCATCATTTCCGCATTCTGCGCACCGTTAAAAACCGCTTTGGGCCTACTGATGAAATTGGCGTATTCGAAATGGGCGATAGCGGTCTGTCCGAAGTGCCCAATCCCTCCGCGTTGTTTTTATCGCAGCGTCAGCAAAATGTGACAGGTAGTGCAGTCTTCGCGGGTCTTGAAGGCACGCGTCCCATACTTGTCGAAGTTCAGGCTTTGGTCGCGCCCGCACCTTACGGGACGCCGCGCCGCGCGGTGGTCGGTTGGGATTCCAATCGCCTTGCCATGGTGATTGCGGTTTTGGAAGCGCGCTGCGGCCTCGTATTTTCCGGCTCCGAAATTTACCTTAACATGGCGGGCGGGATTAAAATTACCGAACCGGCGGCAGATCTGGCCGTAGCGGCGGCTTTGATCTCTTCGCTGCAAAATTCGCCCGTGCCATCGCAGAATGTTTTTTTCGGCGAGATCGGCCTGTCGGGAGAGGTGCGTCCCGTCGCCCAGCAGGATTTGCGCATGAAGGAGGCCGCCAAGCTTGGGTTTACAGAAGCGTGCTGCGCCGAGCGACATAAAAAAGACAAGCGGGTGTCGGCGCCGGACGGCCTGCAACTGCATGAAATCGGCGATCTCGACGACCTTGTGCGCATGATGCGCGAGGGTGGGCTTGTTCCAGAAAAACAAGCTTTGAAAAAAGCCGCCGGCTAAAGCTTCGAAGCTTGCAAATACATACTCTTTTCCCTATAGAATGTGCCTATTCATGAGCATTTCTTCGATAATAGATATCGGCATCGTCCTGATTATCCTCGTTTCGGCGGGTATATCGTTTTTCCGCGGCTTCGTGCGCGAGGTTTTGACCATTTTTGGCGTCATCGGCGGCGCGATGGCGGCTTATTTGTTCGGCAGCAAAGTTGCGCCGGTCATTCGCGGCTGGTTCGGCGAAGGAGAAGGCCAGCTTTTCGGTTTGATTTCATATGATATCGCCGCACAGATTTGCGCTTATGCCGGTATTTTCATTGCCGTATTTCTAATCCTGCAACTCATTAGTTATTTTATGTCGGCCTCTATCCGCGCTATCGGCCTTGGTCCGGTCGACCGCACGCTTGGTGTTGTTTTCGGGATTGCCCGCGCCTTGTTATTCCTTGGCATTATTTACATGGTACTGGGCAGCCTGATCCCGGATGAAAATAAAAAAGAAATTCTCGGCAAGTCGAAAACCATAGTTTACATCGAAGCGGTGTCCGATTGGCTGAAAGGCTTTATGCCCAATAACGAGACAGGCGATGCGACCGGCAACGCCGCGCGTGACAAGCTGCGCGAAATTCAGGCGATTGGCGGCGATGCCGCGACCCGTGCGCAAGAACAAGTCGACGAACTCAAAAAAGCTGCCGACAAGCTTCCGGCCTATAGCGACGAAGAACGCAAAAGTTTAAACCAGCTTATCGAGACTGAAACTGATAACGATCCTGCCCTGCCCGAAAGGTCGCCGCCCAATGAATAATCTGACCACAATTCCGTTTGATGACGATAAACTAAAAGAAGAATGCGGCATCTTTGGAATATTCGGTCACGAAGACGCCTCCACCTTGACGGCACTCGGGCTTCACGCGCTTCAGCATCGCGGACAGGAAGCCTCCGGTATCGTAAGCTTCGATGGCGAAAATTTCCTTGCGCATAGAGATATCGGTCTGGTCGATGAAATTTTCAGCGATAGCGCGACGATTGCCAAGCTTAAAGGGTCTGCCGCTATCGGTCATAACCGATATGCCACAACCGGTGGTGCCGGGCTCCGCAACGTACAGCCGCTTTATGGCGATTTGTCCTTCGGCGGTTTTGCTGTTGCGCATAACGGCAACCTAACGAATGCCCTCACGATCAAGGAAGAGCTTGTCGGGCGCGGCAGTCTTTTCCAATCCTCGACAGATACCGAAGTTATTATTCATCTTGTCGCTCTGTCCAAAAAAGAAACTGTTGTCGACCGCTTCATCGAAGCGCTGCAACGGATTGAAGGTGCTTATTCTTTACTCGCTTTTTCCAAGGATCAGTTGATCGGTGTGCGCGATCCGCATGGTTTCCGTCCGCTTTCCCTCGGTAAACTCGGCGATGCGTATATTCTGGCATCGGAGACCTGCGCGTTCGATATTATCGGCGCTGATTATGTGCGCGATGTAGAGCCGGGCGAAATGGTGGTGATTACCAAAGAAGGTGTCAAATCCTTACGCCCGCTGGAAGTGGCGCAATCTCGCCTTTGTATTTTTGAATATATTTATTTCGCACGCCCTGATTCCGATATCGGCGGTAAATCGGTTTATGAAATGAGAAAGCGCATCGGCGCGACACTCGCCGAAGAAAATCCCTGCGATGTCGATATTGTCGTGCCAGTGCCTGATTCCGGCGTGCCGGCAGCAATCGGTTATGCAGAAGCGGCAGGTATTCCATTCGAGCTTGGGATTATCCGCAATCATTATGTTGGCCGTACTTTTATCGAGCCAACGCAACGTATCCGCCATCTGGGCGTGAAGATGAAACACAATGCTAATCGTTCATTGGTGCATGGCAAGCGCATCGTGCTGGTTGACGATTCTATCGTGCGCGGGACGACATCACGCAAAATTGTCGAAATGATGCGAGCTGCAGGCGCGGCTGAAGTGCATATGCGTATCTCTTCGCCGCCAAGCAAATATAGCTGTTTCTATGGTATCGATACGCCTTCATCTGAAGAGCTTCTCGCGCATACGCACAATCTCGAAGAGATCGCCCAATATATCGGCGTTGATTCGCTCGCTTATATTTCCATCGATGGATTGTATAAAGCGATGGGCAAGCCGGGGCGCGTTGCGAATGACCCGGGTTATTGCGATGCCTGTTTCACTGGCGATTATGCCGTGAAGCTGACCGATCAAGTCACCTATAATTGTTCCGGTGATAAACTCGATACGCGACTGCATAAAGTCGGCGGCGCTGATGATTGATTTAAAAGAATAGATTGGCCACGAAGACACAAAGACACGAAGTTTAATATTTATCTTCTTCGTGTCTTCGCGCCTTCGTGGCAAGGATTTAAAAATGAATAATTCTAAGATTTTAGATGGTAAGATTGCGCTCATTACAGGCGCGTCGCGTGGTATTGGCGCTGCTATTGCCGAAGGTTATGCTAAGGCCGGCGCGCATGTCGTTTTGCTGGCCCGTGGCCAGCGCAATCTCGAAAAAATAGACGACCGGATTAAGGCTTTTGGCGGCACGGCGACGCTTGTGCCATTTGATTTAACCGAGATCGATCAGCTTGAGGCGCTCGGCCCTTTAATCGATCAGAAATTCGGCAAGCTTGATATATTTGTTGCCAATGCTGGAATTCTAGGCAAGTTGACGCCTGTTGCGCACTCTCCGATCAAAGACTGGAAAGACGCCTTTGCGACAAATGTATTGGCGAATGTGCAGCTTATTCGTACGCTCGATCCGCTTCTCAAGAATTCAAAAGCGGGTCGCGCGATTTTTGTCGGCTCCGGTCTCGGGATCGATGCGGTTCCTTATTACGGATCGTATGGAATGAGCAAAGCCGCGGTTATTCATTTCGCCAGAACCTATGCCGCCGAGAGCGAACAATCGAATTTGCGCGTGAATATCGTGAGGCCCGGTGCCGTCGATACCGCGATGCTGAAATCCGCTTTCCCTGGAGGCTATCATGGCGCAGATTTGCGCCAGCCAGAGGATTTGACATCGCTCTTTCTTCATCTGGCATCGGAAGAGTGTCAGGACAATGGGCGGATTTTCACGCCGGATGATGTTTAGAGTTATTTCTTCTCGAATTTAGAACGGCTTAAACGCGTTAAGAGGCGAATCGGCACACCGCGAAGGCCGAAATCTTCGCGAAGGCCGTTCATTAAATAGCGTTTATAAGTATCGGGCAATTCATCAGGGCGATACATCCAGAGGGCAAATGTCGGCGGGCGGATATTGATCTGTGCCATATAACGCATTTTATTCGGACGGCCGGAAACGAGCGGCGGCGGATAGGCGCTAACCTTTCCGTCGAGCCAGCGATTGAGCTTTCCGGTATTCACGCGCTTGTTCCAGATATCGTAGGATTTTACGGCGGCGGTCATCAAATTATCGAGACCGGTTTCCCGCAATGCTGACATGGGGACAAACGGAATTTCACGCACCTGCGCCAATGATGTCTCAAGCTGGTATTTAAGCTCATCGAGGACTTCCGGTTTATTCTCGATCAGATCCCATTTATTGACGCCGATGACAAGCGAGCGGCCTTCATCGATAACATGGGCGGCGATCTGCAAATCCTGTTTTTCGAACATTTTTTGTGCATCGATCATCACGATCACGATCTGGGAAAGGCGAATGGCGCGCATCGTGTCGGCAACGGCCATTTCCTCGATCTTGTTATTGACGCGGGCCTTCTTGCGAAGGCCTGCCGTATCGACAAGGCGGAATCTTCGTCCGCCCCATGACCAGTCAGCGGCGATCGCATCGCGCGTCAGGCCTGCTTCGGGGCCTGTGATAACGCGGTCTTCTTCGAGAAGGGCGTTCATCAAGGTTGATTTTCCGGCATTGGGACGCCCGACGATCGCAATCCTGATCGGTTTTTGGTCGTCTTCTTTTTCAATTATTTTTTCGAGATCAAATGCTTCATCACCTTCAAGCTCGTCTAACGCTTCGTCGCGCCAGTGCAGTGAATGATTGGCGAATTTCTGTTCTTCCGTTTCTTCTTCGGGATAGAAAGGCGTCAGGGCGATATAAAGCTCATCAACGCCTATAGCATGGATGACGGAAAACGGAATTGGGTCGCCAAAGCCGAGAGAATAAGCATCGTTCCTTGCTTCATCACCAATCTCGTCATTATCACTTTTATTGGCCAGCAGGATAACAGGTTTGTTTTGAGAGCGCAGCCATTCGCCGAAATGCTCATCCAGCATGGTTACGCCGGTACGGCCATCGATCATAAACAAAACGACATCGGCCATGCCGAGCGCTTGCTCAGTCTGGCGGCGCATGCGGCCCTGAATGGAATCATCGAATTTTTCTTCCAGACCTGCGGTATCGATGACGCGGATTTTCCGGTCAAGGATCGAGCCTTCCGCTTCGCGCCAGTCACGCGTTACGCCGGGCGTATCATCGATGATCGCAAGTTGTTTTTTGGTCAGGCGGTTGAAGAGGGTGGATTTTCCGACATTCGGGCGTCCAACGATGGCAACTGTAAGCATAGTTTTATTGGTACGCGTAGAGCGTTCCTTCCTGAGTAAGTAAAAGAAGTGTCCCGCTGGCAACGATGGGTGGAACAGCGACGGTATCGTCGAGTTTCATGCGGCGGATAATTTCTCCGGTGTTGGGATCGATCTCCAGTAGATTGCCTTCGGGCCCAGTGACGATCAGGCGGCCACCGGCAAGCACAGGGCCGTTCCAGAGAAGACCCAGGCGGCTCGCCTCTTCCTCAACATAGCCGGAGAGCGGGCGAACCCAAGCCACCGTGCCGGAATCGCGAGTCATGGCAACCAGCTCGCTATTGGCGCTTAAGACAAAGATCATATTGCCGACAACCCAGGGCGTTTCCGTGCCGGACATTTCTTTTTCCCAGACGCGCTGGCCAGAGTTTAAGTCGATCGCGACCATCTTGCCGCCGAAGCTGATGGCAAAGGCCATATCTTTATCGATGACCGGCAGGCCTTGAATATCGGGCAGGGCAGAAAGGCCGCCAACGCGTGTTGTCGGAGACAGATCGTCTTGCCAAACGACAGAGCCGTTGCCGACGCGCAGTGCCATAATCTCACCAGAAGAGAAAGCAGGTACGACAACGTCATTATTGACCGCAGGACTTGCCGCGCCGACGATACCGGCAATTTCGCTGAGCGCCTGATAATCCCATAGCTGCTTGCCGTCATTGGCATCATAAGCGACGATTTTGTTTTCCAGCGTCACGACAAAAACGCGGTCGTTCAAAATAGACGGAGATGACATCTTCTGTTTCCAGATCGTTTTGCCATCGGCGGGATTAAGAGCGAGAAGTTCGTTATAGCCGCTCGTGACGAATAATTTTCCGGAAGAAAAAGCAAGGCCGCCGGAGATCACGTCTTCGTCTTCTTTTTCAGGACGAACCGATTGCTCCCATAGTTCCTTGCCGGTTTTCAAGTCGAATGCGCGTACTTGACCTTCAGTATCGAGGGTGAATATTTGTTTGTCAAAAACGACAGGCTGGGCGATCAAGGGCAGCTTGGTTTGTGAGCCTTCACCGATATCGGCGCTCCAGATCTTTTTCAGGGCGGCATTATTCAGCGCCAGATTTTGCATTGTATGGTTTGGATATCCGCCTGCTTGCGGCCAGAATTCATTCTTCCAAGGCTCTGGCGACACGAAGCCGGAAGATTTCATTTCATTGTCTTTTGGCTCCAGATTTTTCTGAAGTTCCAAAACGGAAATACGCTCGCCCGGCAGCGGGACTTTATCGTCTTCCGATTTAAACCAGCTACAGGCGGAAAGGGAGAAGGCGGCACAGGTGGCCAGCAATATAATGCGTGAAAAGGATTTCATTATTTTTTCTCCGATAATTTTAATTCATACACCGACAGCAAGGCGGAGGCGCGCTGCTTGATGGATTCCGTAATGTCGTCACGGCCAGAGATTGTTTTCAAATCAGAGACGGCGCCTGAAAAATCATTATTTTTTTCGCCTTTTAAAAAGGCGCTCATAAACAAGGCTTCGCCCGCCCAAGGTGATTTTTTATTGTCGGCGATGGGTTTGAGTTCCTTGATTAAATCATCGGCCTTGGCATCGGCTTTTAAATCCAGCGTAAGATTTGTTTTTTGCAGCGTCGCCAAATCTTTTAAATCCTTGTCGGCGGATTTGGTTGCTTGCGCGGCAGTATACGATTCCAAGGCTCTTTGCTTGTTACCGGATTTCAAATCCAGCGCGGCAGAATTCAGATAAGCTATAACGCGCGGCGTACCGGATTGCTGGTCGGCGCTTGCGGCCAGCGTTTCGGCGGGTTTATCGTTTTGCATCGCGGCCATGATGGCATCCGTGCTTTTCTGGTTCTGGCTGTGCTGCCAGCTATTCCATGACGCAAAAGCTGCCGTGCCAAGAATAAGAGCGGTGATGCCCGTAACAATCGCCGTTTTATGTTCGTCCCATAGACGTTTCATATTATCGGCGCGGACCGCCTCATCGACTTCGCGTAGCAAATCAGCCATGACAATTTCCTTTAAAATATTGGATAGGTTAGGTTTTAATGGAGGGAGGCCGCAGGAACAAGAGAAAGGTTTTTGGCGCGTGCGAATTATCATGGTAAAATAGAGCTATGCAGCAAAAACAGGCTTTCCCGGGTAATGGATATACCCGCCAAGAATTTAATGCCATTTTCCAAGTCTATAGCCGGAACGTTTATGACGGGTTTTTCCGCGATTTCTCCTTTGGCGAAGTAAACGGGCGTTATTTAATGGCGTTTCGGGAACAGGCTGGAAAAACGCCGCTTTTAACTATCGAGAAGAAAGTTCTGGGCCCGGATCGGGCTCTATTCACGGCAAAAGATGATGGTGGCCGAGAAGTCGCTCGCTCGGAAAAGCTCGATTCTTTTACCCGCCAAATGGGTCTTTTCATTGAAAAGGTTAAAATGGAGCGCGAGGGAGGGGCGGATAAAATTATCGGCTATATGAAATAATAGTTGTAACGAGCGCAACAATTCCATAACTTTTAATTATGCGTAATGTTTTTCAATTAGCGTCGAATTTCAAAACGGAATTTACGGCACAAGAAAAAACTCTTTTGGGGGATATTGCCATGGATTTCAGAGACAAGGGAATTCACGCTAGATTTTGTCTCTTTCCCCAATCTCAAACCGCTCTGACTAAGTTTATCGATTTTGAGACAGGCGAACAGTATATTCATATTTCAAAACATCGCCAGCAGGGCATTGTAGAATATAAGGTCAGTCATAGCTCGAAACCGCCCGAAACTTATCTCAATTTTAAAGATGTTCTGATTGACTGCAAAAATTACATTGCAGCAAAAAATGCCGTTCCAATAGAGACTGCAATCATCAGTTTGCAGTCATATCGCAAGGGCTAGGATTTTTTATTGCAGGCATGATCAATGCTGACCAGTTTATATCCTGAATAATCAATATTTTTAGCAATCTCCGCATCCTCTATAGAAGTTCCGGGTTTCATCAAAATCGTTACCTTTTTCGTGGTCAGGTCTATTTTAACGTCGGAAACATTTTCATTCTTCTTAAAAGTCTTGATCAATCCTTGAGCACAGAAATCGCAAACCATGCCATCGACTACGGCAATAGATTGAGGTTGGGTGCATATTGTTTCAGCAGCGAAGGCGGGAGAGATAAAAAATAAAAGCGTGAGAGAGAGAATAATTTTTTTCATGTCAGTTTCCTAAAATTGATGCGTGTAGTTGAATAATACCGTGCCTTGATTGCTAATCCCGGCTTCGACAAGATTCGTGCCCTTAAAGAGGCGAACCAAAGGTGTTATTTCGAAGTGATGCTCCCCTTCAGGGCGGTGATCGGTTTGAAGCATCAGCCATGTGTGAAGATCGCCAGCCTCACCGATATAGGGCGCGACGCCGATCCGGACGCTTTGTGAGAATTCACTATCGATATCTCCAGCATAGGTAAGTTTATTCTGGTAGTTGGTAAAAAAGCGTCGGTTTTCCCAATCAGCTTCGATCCCGGTAAAAGCGGCCAGAGATGTATTGTTACTGCCGTTATGAAGGGCATAACCCAGGCCATTGAGTAAATAAAGATTGGCCTGTGCATCAGGCTGGTTGTCGCGCCATAGGCGGTTATTCATGGTGAGTGTGTGAATCTGGTAATTATCGGCGCGGTCGTATTCCGAGCGTATACCTAAAGCTATCGTAGGATCGAGTGTATAATCAAGCTGGGCCGCATTACGCGTACCGTCATTTTCGATCATAAACATCCAACCGCCCGGATAAGAGATTGGTCTTGCCCATGCCTTTACGGGAGCAACGCCAGAGCATATAATTGCCGATAGGCAGATAAGGCCTATATATTTCTTCATATTATCCCCTTTGCAGTCGATCTTATTCGTATGGTCAGGCCGCTAGGTTACATCAAATTCAGGAGCATTCCATGTCCAAAATCAAAGTTAAAAATCCAATCGTTGAGATCGACGGCGATGAAATGACCCGCATTATATGGGCATGGATCAAGGATTATTTCATTACGCCCTATCTGGATGTCGATTTGAAATATTTCGATTTATCCGTTCAAAATCGTGATGCAACTGAAGACAAGGTGACGATTGAAGCCGCTAACGCGATCAAGCAGTACCGCGTTGGCGTTAAATGTGCGACCATTACGCCTGATGAAGCGCGGGTCAAAGAATTCTCATTGAAGAAAATGTGGAAGTCGCCCAATGGAACCATCCGTAATATTCTGGATGGAACCGTATTCCGCGAGCCTATTATTTGTAAAAATATTCCGAAATATGTACCGGGCTGGACGGCGCCGATCATCGTCGGACGTCATGCATTTGGAGACCAATACAAGGCAACAGATTTAAAAATCCCCGGACCGGGCAAGCTGACATTGACTTATACACCTGAGGGCGGCGAGCCTGAAGTGCATGATGTTTACGATTTCAAAGGTCCGGGCGTGGCTCTTGGCATGTACAATGTCGATGAATCGATCGAAGGCTTTGCACGATCCTGTTTTAATTACGCGCTGGCCCGTAACTGCCCGCTTTATATGTCGACCAAGAATACGATTTTAAAAGCTTATGATGGTAAGTTTATCGAGATTTTTGCGAAAGTTTATGATGAGTTTAAGGGGGAGTTCGAGAAGAACAAGCTGTGGTACGAACACCGTTTGATCGACGATATGGTGGCGTTTGTCATCAAGTCCAATGGAGGCATGGTCTGGGCTTGCAAAAATTATGACGGGGACGTCCAGTCCGATATCGTTGCCCAAGGTTTCGGCTCTCTCGGCCTGATGACGTCCGTCCTTTTAACGCCTGACGGTCAGACGGTCGAGGCGGAAGCAGCGCATGGCACGGTGACGCGCCATTACCGCGAATATCAAAAAGGAAACGATACATCGACCAACCCGATTGCCTCGATCTTTGCCTGGACGCAAGGGCTCAAATATCGCGGATCTTTTGATGATACGCCGGAAGTCGTTGAATTTGCTGATAAACTGGAAAAAGCTTGCGTGGCCACTGTCGAGGCAGGGTACATGACGAAGGATCTGGCCGCTTTGATCGGCAAGGACCAGGCCTATCTCAATACCAAAGCCTTCATGGAAAAGGTGGCGGAGACCTTACAGAAAAGCCTATAATAATTAGGAAAACCATTGACAATGCGGGGCGTTATAGGAGAAAAGTCAGGTGACTCTAACTCCGGAACACGCCCCGTTTTGGAATGTAACTTTACTGACATTGTCACGAATGAAAACCATGAACGCAAAACTGACCCTCTTTCTTGCAACTGCCATGGCGCTCGGTTTATCCGCAACTGCCGAAGCTGCCTATAATCAGAATTATATAGGCGAGATTAAAACCGTTAGCGCCAATTATGAAGATACGCTGGTACATATCGGTCGTGACTACAATGTTGGTTTCGTAGAAATGCGTGCCGCTAATCCGCATCTCGATCCATGGATTCCAGGTGCCGGCGCGAAAGTTGTCGTTCCGACCATGCATCTTCTGCCGGATGCCCCAAGGGAGAGCGTCGTTATCAATCTCGCTGAAATGCGTATGTATCATTACAAGGTTTTAAACGCGCCGCCTGTGACCTATCCGATTGGAATCGGTCGCGATGGTCTTTTAACGCCTATCGGCACTACGACTATCGTTCGTAAAAAAGCAGGCCCGACATGGACACCGACAGCGCGTATGCGCTCGGAAGATCCGACATTGCCTGTTACCGTTCCTCCGGGCCCAGACAATCCAATGGGGACGCATGCGCTGTATCTCGGTTTTCCGCTTATTGCTATTCATGGTACGAATAAACCTTATGGAATCGGGCGCCGCGTATCGTCAGGCTGTATTCGTATGTTTCCCGAAGATATCGGCAAGGTATTCGACGACATGCCGGTCGGCACAAAAATCACAGTCGTAGACCAGCCGATCAAAGCGGCCTGGATTGCGGATAAATTCTATCTCGAAGTGCATCCGACACAGGCGCAGGCGACGATGATGGAAAAAGAAGGCGCGGTGCCAGATTACGAATTATCCGAGCGTGATTTATCCTACATCATGAAGAAAGCCGGCCCGGGCGTTGAAAAGCTTGATTGGGCTGCCATTCGCAAAGTCGTGAAAGAGCGCAAAGGCTATCCGGTTGCGATTGCCGAGCGCGCGCAGACAGCGTCAATTGGTAGCGATGGCCGCAGTAATAATCCGGATGATAATATCCGCGTCCCACAAGAAGTAATTCAAAAAGTTGCCGTGCCGGTGAAAAAGGCCGTCGGAAAACCTGCTATGGTTAAGGAAGCGTCGGTTGAAAAGACAGCCGAGCGTAAACCCTTTTATCGGAATAATTAATTAGTCTGCTGCCTTCGCAGGAACGACAATTTCTGCAATAAAAAGACCGCTTCTCAAAGAGGAGCGGTCTTTAAATTTTAGCAGAGAAAAAAGGATTACTTTGTAACCGATTTTTCCATTACTGTGCTGCCGTGTGTTGTTGTTTCGCTGCTGTTTGCTGTTTCGCAAGCAGAAAGCGCAGCAACAGAAGCGAGCAGGCATACAGCCATTGCGAGTTTCTTCATATCTGTGTCTCCTTAAAGTTTTTTATATTTCCTTGAACTCTCTTCGAATGTGCAAAGAATTATAATTCCAGTGCTACTGGTTAAGCTCTTGTTATTCAAGAGCCTATATGCAGATTTGCCACAGTTATCAGGAAAAAGTTCCGATCTGTTGCATAAAAGCCGCAATCTTGTCCTTTGGCCTGCAAATTGATTTAGATATTAAAAAAGGCTGCCTGATGAACAGGGCAGCCTTTTAAATTCGATATTTCGAAAAAATTACTTCGTAACTTTTCTTTCGAATACTGGCTCAGCAGACTGAACAGGAGCAGCAGCTTGAGTTGCGCCAGCTGTGCGTTCTGTAGAGTATGGAGGTTGTGTATCGACATAGCCGTCGCCTGAAGAATCACAAGCGGAAAGAGCAGCGACAGAAGCTACGAGAGCCAAAGAAGCGATCAGTTTTTTCATGGTAGAAATCCTCATAGAGGTTGGTGGTTAATGTAATTAAAGAAATTACTCTTCGAAGAGAGCAAAACCTGTAATGTTTATACACGAGTGGAATCAGTCTTCAAGCCTGTAACTAAAAGATTTTTTGAAATTATTTACGGAACTTTTTGTGACTACGGAAATGCTTTTGGAATATCGCAAATGATTTATGGTGTATTTAGCTTGGCAACTTTCGTAAAATAAGCATCAACGCTCGATTTCAAGCCCTTGGCGACCTTTACCCTGTATTCTTTTGTCGAGAGCTTCATCGCTTCGTTCATATTTGTCAGATAACCCATTTCAACCAAGATAGAGGGAATATCCATTGCTTTTAAAACGGCAAAGCCTGCGCTGCGATGCGGTTTGCGCGACAGCATTTCGACGCCCTTGCCAGGCAGGGTCGAAACGACCGTATTGGCCAGATAACGCGATTGGTTCATCGTGTCGCGGCTGGCGAGATCGATCAGGATATTGGCAACGTCATTGTCCTGGCCTGAGAGGTTAACGCCGGCGATTGCGTCGGATTTGTTTTCGCGTTCGGCCAGTTTCTCGGCTTCCTTATCGGATGCAGTATCGGAGAGAGTATAAACAGAGGCGCCCGACACGGTTGAATTTGCCATTGAGTCAGCATGCAGGGATATAAATAGATCCCCTCCGTTGCGTCTCGCAAATTTGACACGTTCTTTAAGGGGGATAAAAACATCCGTGTCGCGCGTCATCTGAACACGGTATTGGCCGCTATCGAGTAATTGTTTTTTTAGCTCCATGGCAACCGCCAAAACGATGGTTTTTTCGTAGGCTCCATTGGCCGCTCTGGCGCCTGGATCCTGTCCGCCATGGCCGGGATCGATAATAACCAAAGGTTTCTGGCTGATTTTAGGTTTGGAAGCCTGTTTCAAATCCGGCATATCGCGGTAGGAGAAAGCCTCTTCATGAAGATCGCGGCTACTCTTGACGGCTTCATGTACTGCAACCGCTTTTGCTTTTTCGGGCTTTGGAGGCGTGACGGGGGGCGGAAACTTGGCAGCCAGATTCTGTACTGTGCTGGCTGAATACGGTCTCGCGCCATTGCTTGCCACCGGTGCTGAACCACTGAAGGACTTGAAATCAATTACGATACGGTTCGGTTGCGAGGAGTCTCTGGGCAAAATAAAGGAGGAGAGTATCGAAAGGTTGGAATTTCCCTGAAGCACGATGCGGGATTGATTTTTGCCGAGATTGCCGTGGCGGATATCCGCAATAGAGCTTTTAACCGGTTTCTGGATCGTGCCGACCTTCCATTTAAAATCGGGCAAGTCAACGATGATACGGGAGGGGTTGTCCAATACATAGGCTTTGAAAGGGGCGGATTTTGAAAGTTCTATGACAATTCGCTGCTTGTCGGCATGCGTGCCAAAACGTATGCCGCTGACATCGAGTGCGAAGGCGGGCAGGGAGAAAACCAGAAAAGGGATCAGTAGGAGAAAAAAACGCATGAGATTCCTGAAGGAATAGATCAGAAGAGAAGCAAATCATACAATAAAAACAGTAAAGTTCACAAACACCACCTGCATATTTTTGTCATATTATATGAATTTTTTCATTGTCGAGGCGCACCAGAGTCTATATCTTCAATTTCGCGACTGTTACGGTTTTAGTATTTCGATTTAAGGAAAGGTTTCGCTAGCCGTAGCGTTTCAATTGGGAAGTCCTGATATTGTTCGAGGATCGTTTGACTTTCCAGACCGTTTTGCAGATAGATTTTATCTGTAGGGCGGGGACGGCTGGCGTTAGAGCTGAAATATTTTCAGACGTTTTCGCCTTCATCAGGACTCCATATTTATAAATTATTTGACAAGCGGACCCTCCGCGCCGTCTTCACATCCCCCTTTTACAGTCGCAATAGGGATGAGAGCGACCTGGCAGCGCGTCCGCATATTATGGAGTTTTAAAATGACTAAACGTATGCTGATCGATGCAACCCATGCAGAAGAAACACGGGTTGCCGTCGTTGATGGCAACCGCCTGATCGAATTCGACTATGAAAGTAAAGTTCGCAAGCAATTAAAGGGAAGTATTTTCCTTGCCAAGGTGACTCGCGTCGAGCCGTCCCTGCAAGCCGCTTTCGTTAATTTCGGCGGTAACCGCCACGGCTTCCTGCCTTTCTCTGAAATCCACCCTGATTATTTCCGCATTCCAGTCGCCGACCGCGAAGCCTTATTGGCCGAACAAAAAGCAATGCTGGAGCAAATGGCGGCTGAAGAAGAGCGCATGATTGCCGAAGAAGAAGCGGCACTAGCGGCTATGGAGCGCGGTGAAACTCCTGCCGAAGACAATTCCGATCAGAATAACGAAGAATCTTCCGACGACAGCGAAGACGAGAACGTCGAAGAAGAAGTTATTGAAGAGGTTGGGGGCGACGGTTCCTCATATGAAGAATCTCAAGAAGAGGCCCGGTTTCAAGCTGAAGAAAACGAAGAAAATAACGAGCAGGAATCAGAAGACGAATCTGAGTCCAGTGAAGGGGATGATGAAGTAAATTCGGACAATAATGAAACGTCCGAAGAAATATCTGAAGAAAACGGAGAAGCTTCCGCTGAAGAAGCCGAAGAACCGATCAAAATCCTCCGCGAGTGGATTTATCGCCCGGTGACAGGCTTCAATGCAGAAACGCAGGAATATGAAACCTCCGAAGAGGGCGAAGCGTTTAAATTCGATGCAGAAACCGGTTCGATCGTCAAATCCTTGGTTGAGCAGAACGAAGCGATTATTCGCATTCGTGCCGATGCGCAGGCAGATGAAGAAGGCGTAGAGCACACAGTTGTCTGGGTTGCTTTCCGCGCCGAGAACGAAGAAGTTATCGAAGAAGAAAAAAATAATCGTTCAGGTCGCCGCCGCAGGGGCCGTAACCGCTTTCGTGGCAGAGGCGGGCGTGATCGTAATGACCGTGGCAGTGAAGAGCGCAGCGAGCGCCCGGAACGTGCCGAACGCGTCAATGACCGTGGGGGACGCGGCGGGGATCGCAACGGTCGCAGAAATCAAAAAGGCGGGCGTCATAATTTCCGCAATAAGCGTGTCGAACTGGTCGGCGGCGATGGCGTCGAAGGCGATCAGCCTTTCCGTTTTAATTTGCGCAAGAATTACAAAATTCAGGAAGTTATCAAGCGCGGCCAGATCATGCTGGTGCAGGTGCAAAAAGAAGAGCGTGGCAATAAAGGGGCGGCTGTTACGACATATCTGTCCTTGCCGGGCCGTTACTGCGTACTTATGCCGAACTCTCCTCGTGGTGGCGGCGTATCACGCAAAATCGCGAGCTTTGCCGAACGCAAACGCATGAGAGAAATTCTAAAAGAGCTGAGCGTGCCTGAAGGTATGTCGGTTATTTTGAGAACTGCCGGCGTCCAGCGAGATAAAGACGAGATCAAGCGCGATCTCGATTATTTAATGCGCCTATGGGACAATATTCGCGAATTAACGCTGCAATCGGTTGCGCCTGCCAATATTTATGAAGAGAGCAATCTCGTCAAACGCGCGGTGCGTGACATCTTTGGTAACGATATCGAGGATATTCAGGTTCAGGGAGAAGCCGCTTTCAAAGAAGCCAAGAACTTCATGAAGATGCTGATGCCGTCCCATGTCAAAAAAGTCATCGAATATGCGGACGCGAAAATTCCGCTGTTCCATCGTTTCCAAGTCGAAAACCAGATTGCCGAGATCGGCGAGACGCAAGTTACGCTTCGTTCCGGCGGATATTTGGTCATTAACCCGACAGAAGCGCTGGTTTCCGTTGACGTTAACTCAGGAAGGGCGACGAAAGAGCGCCATATCGAAGAGACGGCACTGAAAACCAACCTTGAAGCTGCCGATGAAGTGGCACGTCAATTGCGTTTACGCGATTTGGGCGGTTTGGTCGTTATCGACTTTATAGATATGGAAGATCACCGCAATAATTCTAAAGTCGAACGCCGCCTGAAAGATGCCTTATCATCTGACCGTGCGCGTATCCAGGTCGGTCGTATTTCATCCTTCGGTCTTTTGGAATTGTCGCGCCAACGCCTCAACCCATCGCTGACCGAAGCGCAATACGAGAAATGCCCGCATTGCAAAGGCGTCGGTTCGATTCGCTCCGTCGACTCTGCCTGTATTTTGGCGCTGCGCTCTTTGGAAGAAGAAGGATTTAAAAACAAGGCCGAGCAGGTCGAGCTTACAATTCCGAATGCGATTGCGATCTATATGCTTAACCACAAGCGCAACATACTCGCCGATATCGAGCGTCGCTATAATTTCCAGGTCATGATCAAGGTTGATGACGAATTGGCCCCAACAGGCTTCAAGGTCGAATCTATCAAGGCGGAAGTGTCGGACAGCCCGCGCGGTGCCCGTTTCGACGACGAAGAAGAGAATGATTACGCGCATAGCCGTCCGCAGCCGAACAGCTCCTCAAATGCCAAGCCCGTTGCCGTTCCAAGCCCGTTCGACGATATCGACGACGAAGAAGCCGAAATCGTTGACGAGCAAATTAACGGTAACAGCAAGGATTATACACCGCGTAATGATCGTGGAGACAAAGGCGATCGCAACAAACGTCGCGGCAACCGCGGCGGAAAAACCCGCGGTCGTAACGGTCGGGATCGAGGCGACAAGTCACAAGACGGTAATGATGCGCAGCAGCCAGCCCCGTATGTAACGCCTGCTGATCAAATTCAGCCCCAGCCAGTGACGGAAGCGAAGCCGAAATTCCAGGCAAAGAGATTCTCTTCGCGGAAGACAGAAACGCCACAGGCTCAGGCTGAATCTGTGGCCGTGTCCGCTTCCAACGATACGAAATCAGAATCTTCGGCGCAGGACTCGTCCTTGAATGCGGATGGCTCCAAGAAAAAAGGCTGGTGGAACCGTTTGGTGGAATAGAAAATATGCTATTTCGCTTCGTTTCCTTGTTTTTAATCCTATTCACTTTCTCGGCGGCATATGCAGCCGAGAAAGAACCGGAGACGCCGCTGACGAAACTGGAAGCGGCCAGTAAGAAAATTCTCGATGGTTTAACCGAGAATCAGACCAAGCAATTTGCCGCAATCCGCAGCAGTCATGGTGTTATTCGTGCCGTGGAAGACGTGCGAAAAAATATTTCGGAAGCAGCAGAGTCGTGCAGCAAGCACAATCCCGAATTTGCCAAAAGCATGCAAAAGCGCACCGGAGAATGGCAAGGCGAGATCGATCCTTTAATCAAGGACGCCAAGGCGCGATTGGACAGCATGGTCAAGCTGCAGGATTTTGCCAGCCCCATGGAAACGAAAAGCTATTTAAAGAAGATCGACGAAGCGGTGGCTTTCAAAAGCAAGAGCATGAAATCGATTCCGATCACCGAAAAGAAAGAATGTAAGAAACTTCTTAGTACGATGGATGATACGGAAAGCGATTTGAAAGAGCTTCTGGTTGAAACCCTGAATCTTGATAAACCTTTGGTGACGAAGTGAAAGTCCTGCAGGTCATGGCGGGCGCGGAGCAAGGCGGGGCGGAAACGGCTTTCGTCGATACCTGCCTGGCTTTAAAAGAAACCGGAATAGAAATTGAAGTGGCCGCGCGTGCCAATAAAGGCCGTAACCCGAGACTTGAAGAGGCAGGCATTAAAATCCATACGCTGCCCTTTGGCGGCAAAATCGATTTTTATACGCCATGGAAATTAAAGCAGATTATCAAGGAATTCGATCCCGTGATCGTCCAGACATGGATGTCGCGCGGGACGGTCAAGACACCTGCTTCATCCGACGGGAAATATCTGAAAGTCTCGCGGCTTGGCGGGTATTACGATCTAAAATATTATAAGACATCCGATTATTTCATCGCCAATACGCCGGACATAAAATCTTATCTTTTGCGCGAAGGTATTGTGCCATCCCGTGTCGTTCACATCAATAATTATGCGCCTGCGGAAAACGCCGCACCTTTATCGCGTGAAGACCTCAACACGCCCGATAAGGCGATTGTTGTTTTGGCATTGGCAAGATTGCATCAAAACAAGGCGCTCGATATTTTGATCAGGGCAGTTGAAGATTTGCCGAACATTCATGTCTGGATCGCCGGGATAGGTCCGCTGCATCAGGAATTGGAAGAATTATCTTGCAGTCTTGGAATCCCTGAGCGCATTCATTTCTTGGGCTGGCGTGATGACCGTGCAGCTCTCATGGCGACGAGCAATATCGTTTGCGTGCCGTCACGCCACGAGCCGTTCGGTAATGTCTTCGTGCAGGCCTGGGCAAATAAAGTTCCGCTAATCACGTCCAATTCCGAAGGACCTAGTCAATATGTACATGACGGCGAGGACGCGCTGGTTTTTACAGTTGATGACGTTGATGGATTAAAAGCAGCGCTGCGTGAATTATCCGCAAACGAAACGCTTCGACGAAAGCTGTCGGAAAACGGGTATCAAAGATATTTGGGCGAGTTCACTAAAGAAAAAACGGTAGAAGCTTATTTGAAGTTTTATTCAGATATCTTGGAACGCGAAAGCTTAACTCGATAAAGCGTTAGCAGCGTAATCGTCAGCAAGATCACCGCGCCGAATTGGTGAGTTGCCGCAACATGGATAGCAGCTTTTGGATTATCTCCGCCGAACATCATGAGCGTGCCGATGCCAAGGGCGATCTGGACAAATACCCAGATGCCTAAAAAGCCGAAATGTTTCGCGTCGAATTTCATGCCATGTGCCGCATAAGTTAAAAGGACGAAGCCTGTAAAGATGGCGACCCAGCGATGGGTGAATTGCACGGAAGCATGGTTTTCAAACAGGTTGAGCCATTTGGGGAAATGCGCCCACATATCGGGCGGCACGAGACCCGCGCCCATTTTCGGGAAAGTATTATACATCATGCCTGCGTCGAGGCCGGCGGTGAAAGCGCCCCATAAAATGGTCAGGCAGACGAAAACAAGCGAAACAATGCCGTGCCACCAAAGTGCGGAGGAGGCACGCGGCAGATCAAGCGGCGCTTTGTCACGGCGAATAAAGGCCATACCTTGCAGGAAGAGCAAAGAATATAAGAGCAGGGCGAGCGACAGATGCGCGGCCAATCGGTAATGCGAGACAGAAGGCTGATCGACAAGGCCGGATTTAACCATGAACCAGCCGAGCGCGCCTTGCGCACCGCCGAGCAGTAAAAGCCCGAATAATTTCGGCATGTCTTTTTGCGGCAATTGTTTCCGGATCGCAAAGATTAAAAGCGGCACCGCATAGGCAAGGCCGATCAGGCGGCCCCAGAAACGGTGCAGCCATTCCCAGAAAAAGATCTGTTTGAAATCCTCAACGGTCATCCAGAAATGTTTCTGGGCGAATTCAGGAGTGTCTTTATATTTTTCGAACTCTGCGGCCCAGGCGGCCTCGCCGATCGGCGGGAGGGTGCCGGTAATTGGCTTCCATTCGGTGATCGACAACCCGCTTTCAGTCAGGCGCGTGATTGCCCCGATCAATGTCATGATCATGACCATAAGAGCGACGGTTAAAAGCCAAATGCCGATTTTTTTGTTTTGTGTCATAGGGGATATATACTCTTGGTCGCGGTATTTTAAAAGTCCTCCCTTCGGAAGAGGGAGAGAGTTGCAAAAGAGAGTTTTTCTATTTAAAAAGCAGCATGCCAGAACATCACCAGACAGACGTTATTATCATCGGGGCGGGGCCAGTGGGCCTGTTCGCCGTATTCGAGCTCGGCCTTTTGGATATGAAATGCCATTTGATCGATATTCTCGACAAGCCGGGTGGCCAGTGTGCCGAGCTGTACCCTGAAAAGCCGATTTACGACATTCCGGCATGGCCAGTGATTTCAGGTCAGGACCTGACCGATCGTTTGCTGGAACAGATTAAGCCATTCAATCCAACTTTTCATTTTGGCGAGATGGCGGAAGCTTGTGAGAAAAACGCAGACGGCAAATGGAAGGTCACCACTAACGAAGGCACGATTATCGAAGCGCCGGTGATTATAATCGCGGCTGGCGGCGGCTCCTTTGTGCCGAAGAAACCTGCATTGGCCGGTATCGACGCCTTCGAAGGTGAGAGCGTTTTCTATGCTGTGCGCAAGATGGAAACTTTCCGTGACCGACGCATCGTAATTGCGGGCGGCGGTGACAGCGCACTCGACTGGACGATCAATCTGCAACCTGTCGCCAAATCCGTCACGCTTATTCACCGCCGCGACGATTTCCGCGCCGCGCCGGACAGCGTCAATAAAATGCGCGAATTGGTCGATCTCGGAAAACTCAATCTCGTCATTGCCGATATTGCAGGCCTTAACGGCGAAGGCAATAAACTCTCGGGTCTAAAACTTAAATCCAAAGATCTCGGCGAGTTCGATATCGAATGCGATACGCTGTTGCCGTTTTACGGTCTGACGATGAAGCTCGGTCCTATTGCCAATTTCGGTCTGAATTTGCATGAAAATCTTATTCCGGTCGATACGGAGAAATTCGAGACGTCAGAAAAAGGCATTTTCGCCATCGGCGATATCAATCATTATCCGGGCAAATTAAAGCTTATTCTTTCCGGTTTTCATGAGGGGGCTTTGGCCGCACAGCAGGCCTTCCGCTATGTCTATCCCGACAAGAAACTGCGGTTTCAATACACAACGTCGTCGTCGCAATTGCAGGAAAAACTCGGCGTTTAATCAGCCGAGTTTTTGCGCCATAAAAGGCTTGAAGGATGTAATGAGATCCGCAGGATGCGGCCAGTTTGAGAAGGTTCTAATCTTTGGCAAATCGATAGGCTGTTTTGAATATATTAAAATCTCATGTGCGCGGCTTGCCCAGTTCATAATAGTCGGCATGGCATCGATTAAAAAGCGCGGTCCTTCATCTACCTGGACAAATTGATGATCCTTGTGTTTAAAATCAGGACTGAGCCTGTCTTTAAATTTAAACATCGACGTATCAAGTCCATCAAGAACCACGCCGTGTCTGACCGCTCCTTCGGGAATGTCAGCATCCTTTTTCCATCTAGGCTTTGCTTCATAAGCAACAAGGCATTTTCTTAAAAAATAATCAGGCAAAACATTTGCAACCGATTTCCCGATAGGTCCTTTAATAATGGAATCAGGATTGTTCGGCAGGGTTATAATACTACTGCAATTTACAATAGGGCTTGCCTTGGTAAATTTTGCACAACCTGAATAGGGCATTTCAAATTCATAGCGGTCGGCATTCTCGCATCTGCCAGAAGCCTGTGTCGTAGGGCAGATAAAATCGGCAGCAACTACCTTTCCTTGATGCGTGTAATAGGCGATCAGTATCATTGGCCTTCTTTTGGATTCTTCGAATTTATTGCCGAAATCTTCTACATGGCAAAGATAGATACTGCCGATTTGCGGATAGGGAATAGATTCTATTCCTTTGAAGCGGATGCGTTTTCCGGAACAGCTGTTACCAGATGTCCAAGATTGTAATCTTGATGCATCGAAGCCACCGCGTAACGATAGTTTTCTTGTTTCACTCATTTACACAATTCCCCGTAGTTTTTTTACAAATTAGAATAGAGATGCAAATTTTGCAACCCTGCCATGTCTATTTATAAGCCGAATTCTTAAACCCGCTTTACTTAAGACTTTGAGACAGATAAACCATTGATATGAAAGCTTTCGATCTCATAGATTCTGCAAGTTTCGGCTATAAAACCGTCTGGCAGGAGCGGCGCTATTTGCTCAAGCTCGCTTTTGTGCCAGTGTTTATCAAGCTGGCCTGTACGGTCGTGGTTTTCGTTTTCGGATATCAGGATAATTTTCTGCGGCAAGCCCTGATCACCCTGCCGGCGTCTTTCGCAGAAGGCTGGCTGCTCGCGCAATTCCTGCGCACTCTCCTTCTGCTTGAACGCTGGCCGATCATGCTGCCTGAAGATGTCAGCGAACGGCATATGGCAGCCCTTTTGGTAAGGGCGCGGGGGATCATGTCCTCGACCATTATGTTCGTGATCATCACCTTCGCAGCCTATGGGCTTAAAGAAATCTATGCCATGTTTTACGATATGGCAGGCGCGGGCGAAGAGAAAAGCGCAGACACGCCGCCGGGCAATCCGATGCTGTTTATTCCGGCAATGCTTTTGATTTTCCTGAGCATCTGGGCGTTCCGTTATTTATGGCTTTATATCCCGGTTGTCGTTTTAATGCCGATGGGCGAGTTCCTAAAAAAACTGGGTGGCTTTATGGCGTCGATCAAAATGATGGGCGTGTTTCTCGTTTCCATGGTGCCATGTTTTATTTTGGCAATGGTGATGTCAACTTTTCTGACCTCCTTGGTCGGCGGGCCGGATTCGGATGTGGGGCGGTTTGTCATGGTGATGGTCAGTGTCGTCATCGAAACATTGATCAGCGTGATTACAACGGCGTCGATGGTTTATGCGCTTCGGGACATTTTGCCAAAACATCCTTTGGCTGTGCCGGATATAAATAAAGAGTAGCTGCCATGAAAATCAAAGTCACCGATATGGAAGGTAATCTGCACGAGCTCGACGGCATCGAGGGCTGGCGCGTGATGGAGATTATCAGGGATTCCGGCTTGCCGATCCGTGCCGATTGCGGCGGGGCCTGTTGCTGCGCGACCTGTCATGTTTATGTCGATGAAAAATGGCAGGACAAGCTTATAGAGCCATCCGATGACGAGCGTGATTTGCTCGACGATCAGGGGATTGGGCTACAGGATAATTCGCGCTTGTCGTGCCAAATCCTGATGCGCGAAGAGCTGGACGGGCTGGAAGTGACACTTGCGCCAGGGTCTGAGAAAGACTGATTTGCATATCAGCTATGCGGGTTATTGTTTTTTCTGGCTGCTGCGCTGCGATTTTCTTTATAAAACGCCCATGGCTTCTTCATATTCAAAGTTAAAACATGTCGCGAAAAATGCATGGCTCGCGGAGATGGAATCCGCATTCGCGTTTGTGGCAAAAGAAGAGATCGGGCAAGAGCCTGATTTGCTGGCCTGGTCTATGCCGCTGAGTGAAGAATTTGTGTCATGGACAGAGGCGGAAGAGCCGCTTTTCAAAGAAGGGCTTGAGCGGACTTTATTTCCTCAAGCGGAGTTGTGTCATCCTTGCGGGGATCGGGTCGAAGACCGCCAATATTTCGAGCTGCAAAAAATACATTTTGTCATTGAATAAAGTGATATTTTTCAGCGACTTAGCATAGTCTCCCACTTCGTTCTCATTTTTTCAGATTTTCATTCTTGCATCCCTGCGAAGGCAGGGATCTTACCTAGAGAAAGCAGTAGATCCCTGCCTTCGCAGGGATGCGCATAATATGGAGACAAGCTTCCTCGCAATGTCGGCGGGTTATATTTCAATGGCTTAAGCTAGGTCTCTCAGTTTGCTCGTCGTTTTTTTGAGACCATCAGAAAGGTGAGATTTCTTTGCTCACCTTTGGCTCGGTCGAAATGACATGAAATTAACTTTTAACTAGTTTGTTCCGCGATTTTAAGAGTTTTAAAACGCGGAGTACGCAAAGTTACGCGGAGTAGAAAACGCTCTGAAACTCCGCGCTACTCCGCTAACCCCGCGTTGAAAATTAACTTTTATATAGTTTGAACGTCATTCTAAATACTTTGAACGTCGCGTTTTTTAGATAGGTTAGCTTTTATAATGAATTAGCGGGATTTAAACGGGGATGGATGCCTGCCTACGCAGGCGAGGGATGGGTTGATAGTGCTGATCCCCTCTGGTTTTCCTTGGGGATGGCCGAAAAACGGCGTGGCTTTTCTCGGTGAAGCCTAACGCATTCAGCATGACGCGGTTTTTATCGGGATGCAAGATTATTGCAACGTGATCTCGTGCTCGTAAAACTTGGCATCGCTTGCGGTGATAATTTTATTCGACGCAACGATGACCGAGTGTAGTGTGCCCTCTATTTCGTGTCTCCAAAAATCCAGAAATTTGAACAGAACCGGAAATTCGGGGGCGATGTCGTATTCCTGCCAGAGGAAGGTTTGGAGGAGCTTGGGATGATCGGGAAGATGGTAGATGATCTCAGCCGTCGTGAGGCGATAGTCTTTTAGTTGAGTATTTAAATTTGCCATAATAAACCTCCTGTCCATTATTCGAAGCCAAAGCCTGGCTCATCTTATAATTGTGCAATTCATTCGTTAATTTTGTCTGAAAAACTTGCCATTTCATCCGGAAGCGCCTATCTAGTTAGCACTCGCTTCTAAGGAGTGCTAACAGGCTTCCTCAGGGCGTTAACCTCAAAAAACTATGGAGAGACACAACATGAAATTCCGTCCTTTGCATGATCGCGTACTTTTGCGCCGTATTGAGCAAAACGAAAAAACAGCCGGTGGGATCATCATCCCTGACACGGCTAAAGAAAAGCCGATGGAAGGCGAAATTGTCGCTGTTGGTTCAGGTCTTCGCGACGAAGCAGGAAAAGTTATCGCGCTTGACGTCAAGGCTGGCGACAAAGTTCTTTTCTCAAAATGGTCCGGTACTGAAGTTCAGATCAATGGCGAAGAGCTGTTGGTGATGAAAGAATCCGACATTATGGGCATTATCGATCAAGCCGCTTAAAGCTTCCATCGTTTCGTCTGGACGTCGTTGCTTCGTCGCTCGCGTATTTTTAATACGCTTCGCTCCTAGCGCCTAGTCCTGCCAAAACGCTGTTCGCTCTAACTTTTAATTTTAAATTCAACAAACAAGGAAAAATACAATGGCTGCTAAAGACATTAAATTCAGCTCAGATGCCCGCCGCAAAATGCTGGCTGGTGTCAACACAATTGCTGACGCTGTAAAAGTAACACTCGGTCCTAAAGGCCGTAACGTTATCATCGATAAATCTTTCGGCGCACCGCGCTCGACAAAAGACGGCGTATCCGTGGCGAAAGAAATCGAATTGCAGGATCGTTTCGAGAATATGGGCGCCCAGCTCGTTCGCGAAGTCGCTTCCAAAGCTAACGATCAGGCCGGTGACGGTACGACAACGGCGACTGTTTTGGCTCAAGCCATTGCGCGTGAAGGCGTCAAGGCTGTAGCCGCCGGTATGAACCCGATGGACCTGAAACGCGGAACCGAGCAAGCTGTTATCGCAGCTGTTAAAGCTCTCGCGGCTCTGGCAAAACCGGTCAAAACCAATCAGGAAATCGAGCAAGTCGCTTTCATTTCTGCCAACGGCGATTCAGACGTGGCGAAGAAACTGGCTGAAGCGATGGAAAAAGTCGGTAAAGAAGGCGTTATCACGGTTGAAGAAGCCAAGTCTTTGGAAACAGAGCTTGAAGTTGTTGAAGGGATGCAATTCGACCGCGGTTACCTGTCGCCTTATTTCGTGACAAACCCGGAGAAAATGGTTGTCGAGCTTGATAATCCTTACATCCTGCTTTGCGAGAAAAAACTTTCCAACCTGCAATCTATCTTGCCTGTTTTGGAAGCTGTCGTTCAATCCGGTCGTCCATTGGTCATCGTGGCTGAAGACATCGAAGGCGAAGCTTTGGCGACACTCGTTGTCAACAAACTGCGCGGCGGCTTGAAAGTTGCGGCTGTCAAGGCTCCTGGTTTTGGCGATCGTCGTAAGGCGATGCTGGAAGACATGGCGATCCTGACATCCGGCCAAGTTATCTCTGAAGATCTCGGCATCAAGCTAGAAAACGTCACACTGGAAATGCTCGGCACAGCGAAGAAAGTTCGTATCACGAAAGACGATACAACGATCATCAATGGTGCAGGTCAAAAATCCGAGATCGAAGGCCGCGTCGCCCAGATCAAGGCGCAGATCGAAGACACATCTTCCGATTACGACCGTGAAAAACTGCAGGAACGTCTGGCGAAACTCGCTGGCGGTGTTGCCGTTATCCGTGTCGGCGGCGCTTCTGAAGTTGAAGTGAAAGAGCGTAAAGACCGCGTTGACGATGCGATGCATGCGACACGCGCGGCTGTTGAAGAAGGTATCGTCCCAGGCGGCGGTACAGCTCTTCTACACGCTTCCCGCGCTCTGGAAGGCCTTAAAGGCGATAACGCCGATCAGCAAGCCGGTATCGACATTATCCGTCGCGCCATGCAGGCTCCGATCCGCCAGATCGTTGAAAATGCAGGTAAAGAAGGCTCGATCGTCGTTGGCAAGCTGATGGAATCCAAAGAAGCTAATTTCGGTTACGATGCTCAAAAAGACGAGTATACCGATCTGGTCAAAGCTGGGATTATCGATCCGGTTAAAGTTGTGCGCGTTGCTCTGCAAAACGCATCCTCTGTTGCCGGTATCATGATCACGACCGAAGCGATGATCACCGACCTGCCGAAAGACGAGAAAATGTCTGCCGGTATGCCACAAGGTGGTATGGGCGGAATGGGCGACATGGACTTCTAAAAGCTTCCATCGTTCCGTTCTGGCGTCGTTGTCGAAAAAGCTCACTTATTTTCATACGCTTCGCTTTCCGCCGCCTAGCCAGACCGAAACGCTGTTCGCTTTGCCATTCAGTTATTTTAAAAGGCCGGGGTTATTTCCGGCCTTTTTTTATGCCTATTCGCATTGTAAGGTTAGCCATGTCCTTGCTGAAGCCAGAAAATCCCGAGTCTCTGCCGCGCGATAACCCGTTTCGGGCCCTGTCAAAAATGGCGCGGGATTCGCTGGGTCGACTTCCAGCTCATTTGGTCGTTATTTTCTTCGTGGCGCTGACGCTGGCGGTTTTAATCGGCGTTGCCATGCAGTTTGCGGCAAGGCGTGAAATTTCCAAAGACGCTTATTTGCAATCGCGCCTCGCGCCGCAGAGCGACAAGCCTGTCGTCACGGAAGAGCAGATTCGCGGTGTCTGGCTATATAAATCCGGCGAGCGAATTGCAACACTTCGAGTGGGTAACGGAATTTTCGAAGTGATCACTTATATCAATAACGGCAGTGTTTCCCGCTCTTTTCTGCGCGGCGGCTATCGCATTGAGGGTAATATGCTGGTGATGCAGACACGAAAAGATCTCGGCACTCCCATTGATCCCAATCATTACGAATATAAATTCTATCCTTTAGCGGTGGAGACAATCAGCCTCTATGCAGAAACCGATGGCCGCATCATGGAATGGCAAACGCCCGCCAGTGAGCGCCAACGTCTTGATAATCCGGAAGAAGCGACCCAGATTATTTTCGGTGCGAAAATGCCATGGGTCAAAATTGCGCTTCAGCCTTAAAGGACATTGCGATGCCCGAACTGCCCGAAGTCGAAACGGTCGTCACCGAGTTAAAGCTTGTTGCCTGCGCCGCGAAAATCACGTCATCGAAAACCTTTAGCCAAAAAATTCGCATTCCCGTTCCCAAAAAACTCGATTTAGCATTGAAAAATAAGGCTATCTTGGATGTCACGCGACGCGCGAAATATATTTTGATTCATCTAAACAGCGGCAAAATTCTCGTTATTCATTTGGGCATGTCGGGCCGCATTCATATTCATGACGCAGGCAAAAAAGTTGAAAAACAAAAACACGATCATCTGATTTTGCATCTCTCCAATGGTAAGCATGTCATTTTCAACGACCCGCGCCGCTTCGGTTTGATCGAGTTGGTCGATGAAGAAAGCCTCGATAGCCACAAGCTTTTTTCGCATCTGGGGCCAGAGCCTTTGTCGCGCAAATTTTCATCTTCTTTCCTGATGAGCGTCTTGAAATCCCGCAAAGGGCCGGTGAAAATCGTGCTTATGGACCAGACGCTGGTTGTCGGTGTCGGGAATATCTATGCCTCCGAAGCCTTGTTCGAAGCAGGAATTCATCCTGAAACAAGTGCGCAAAAGCTGAATAAAGAACAGGTTGATCGGCTGACGCAGGCGATCAGGAAAGTCCTGAAAGCGGCGATCAAAGCCGGCGGCTCGACGCTCAAAGACTACCGCAAGACCAATGGCGATCTTGGCTATTTTCAGCATCAATTCGCCGTTTATGACCGCGCCGGAAAACCTTGCAGAAACTGTATTTGTGATGCCGGGCAAACAGGAGGTGTGCAAAAGACGGTTCAGGGCGGAAGATCCACTTTTTACTGCCCGAGAAAGCAGGTATGAAGACGGTGACGATGAGAAGATTTTATTTGACGATTTTGGCAGTTTTAACGGTTTGGGCAGCCTCTGCGCAGGCTCAAACGCGCTATCTTGCATCCATGCCCGATATCCCGCTCATGGCGCAAATGGCCGAGATAAAGGATAGCCGCGTTGTCTTTGACAAGGCGGAGGGAAGAATCGTCGAGGAAACCGTAAAAGCGGCCAATTTAAGCCCTGCCGACGTGCTTAAATTCTATAATGCGACCTTGCCGGCGCTCGGATGGACAGGTCTTGGCACATCTGGATCTTTGGCGCGATTCTCGAGGAACGGGGAGCAACTCATTGTGAATCTGGAGAAACTTCAGGCCGAGGGTTTGGTGAGTTTTGCGGTTTCCCCAAAACGGCCTTAAAGGCAAGAAAAAAATTTTAAAAATATCATGACTGATATGCTTGACAGGTTGGGGATAACCCGATTACAAACTCCATCTAGCAACGAAAAACTGAATAACTTTTAGAGATTAAAAACAGATGGCAAATCACGCCTCCGCCAAGAAACGGGCCAAGCAAAATCCAAAGCGCGCAAAGATTAACGCTGCACGCAAAAGTCGTATCAAGACCTTCATCAAGAAGATTGAAGCGGCTGTTAACGCAGGCGACGCTGATGCCGCTGCGGCTGCTTTCAAAGCGGCGCAACCAGAAATCATGCGCGGCGTTTCCAAAGGCGTCATGCACAAGAAAACGGCAGCCCGTAAAATTTCCAGACTGTCCGCAAAGCTGAAATCAGATAAAAAACCTGCCGCCAAAAAGGCGACTTAATTAAGAATTTTAATTCATGGCAACGAAGCCTTTAAAAGCTTCGATTGATATGCCGTGAGTTCAATCTGCCGTTTTTCAATCGCGAAAACAGGTGGAAAAAATAAAATGCGATAGATTGAGTTTAAGAGCGGGGGGAGAGAAAAACCCGCCAGCCGGTAACCTTCCGGTAAATGATACTTATAGGGTAGGTAAAAAAGGGTAGTTAGACAGACGGATAAAAGAGGGTCTCTTTTATTTTGCCTCTGTCAGTTTAATGGTCAACGTCAGATCTTTTCCCGAAAGCGGCAATATGCATTGCCGCGCACGGTATCTTATCGCCTGAATTTATTTCAGGCAGGATAGCTATGGCTGAAAAGAATGCGGGGACCGAAGTACAACATTTTAATATTGGAGTAGAGATAACATGAATGACCTCGGGGGCAAGAAATCCAAAGTTGTGTCCATTTACGGTCAGGCGCTGGCACCTGATAGTTACGACCCAACCCCGGAAGTGCAAACTCTATGGTCAAAGGTTTACGAACAATTGCGCGAAGAATTCGGCGAAGCCGTATTCCGCAGCTGGTTGAAACCGATGACGCTGCAAGCCTGCTATCACGGCACGCTGGAAATCTCTGTCCCGACACGTTTCATGAAAGACTGGATCCAATCTCACTATGCAATGCGTATTTCGGAGATGTGCGCCTCTATCGACGAAAGCATCAAGCGTTTGGAAATCGTCGTTCTGGCCAGCGCTTCTTCTATGAACGATGATGAAGTGCCTGTGGCACCGAAAGCCGTTAAGGCCAATGTGAATGAGCTGGAAAAGCTGGATCTTTCCTCCCCGCTCGATCCGCGCTTTAAATTCGATAATTTCGTCGTCGGTAAATCAAACGCGCTGGCGCATGCCGCCGCTTGCCGCGTTGTCGAATGCCCGAACGTGCCGTTCAACCCGCTTTTCCTTTATGGCGGCGTGGGCCTTGGTAAAACTCACCTTATGCATGCGATTGCCTGGGCTTTGCGCGAGAAACAACCTGAGAAAACGGTGATGTATCTCTCTGCCGAGAAATTCATGTATCAGTTCGTAAAATCCATCCGTGCGCAAGATACGATGGCGTTTAAGGAAATTATCCGCTCGGTCGACGTGCTAATGATCGACGATATCCAGTTTATCGCCGGTAAGGATTCAACGCAGGAAGAGTTTTTCCATACGTTCAATGCGCTGGTCGATCAAAACAAGCAGATCATTATCTCCGCCGATAAAGCGCCTGCCGATATTCAGGGCATAGATGACCGTTTGCGCTCTCGCCTTTCATGGGGTTTGGTGGCCGATATTCACCCGAGCACCTATGAGCTGCGTCTTGGCATTTTGGAAGCCAAGCGTACGCAATTACAAGCGAAAGTGCCGGATGCGGTTCTTGAATTCCTTGCGCTGAAAGTCGTCTCCAATATTCGTGAACTCGAAGGGGCTTTGAATAGAATCGTCGCTCATGCCGATGTCACGAAATCCGAAGTGACGCTGGAAAGTACGCAGGATGTCTTGCAAGACTTGCTACGGGCCCATGATCGCCGCATTACGATTGACGAAATCCAGCGTAAAGTGGCCGAGCATTACAATATCCGCCTGACCGACATGCATTCGGCACGCCGTGCCAGACAGGTTGCGCGTCCAAGACAGGTCGCGATGTATCTGGCCAAGCAATTGACGTCCCGCTCTTTGCCTGAAATCGGACGGAAATTCGGTGGCCGCGACCATACGACCGTTATGCACGCGGTCCGTAAAGTTGAGGAATTAAGTGGCGAAGACGTCGCTTTCGCGCAGGATATCGAAATTTTGCGCAGAACGCTGACAGGCTGAGTTTAAATATAAATCCGGATAAACGGAGTTTACGAAATAGAGGATTAAGTGTTGAGAGGCGGGAGGATTTCCCGCCTTTTTCTTTTGGGGAATAAATACCCGAAATTGCTGAAATCCATTGGAGGCGAAGGTCTTTATGGCTATAGTCAGCCTATCTCAAAATTCAAAATTTCCTCGAGTGATTCGAAAGGTCCCGTTTATGAAATTCACTATTGATCGAGCCGCTCTCCTACGCGCTCTCAACCACGTCCAAAGCGTTGTCGAACGTCGTAGCACTATTCCAATTCTGTCCAACGTGTTGTTCAAGGCGGAAGACGGGATGCTGACTTTGGCGACAACCGATATGGATGTCGAAATGACCGAGGCCCTTCCAGCGGATGTCCAAAAACCGGGCGCAACAACAGCCCCGGCAGTGACCATCCACGATATCGTGCGCAAGCTTCCCGATTCCAGCAAGGTCACGATCGAGCTCGATGCGTCGGGTAATTTCATTACGGTCAAGGCGGCGCGTTCCGATTTCCGCTTGAGCTGTCTGCCGGTTTCCGATTTCCCGCAATTTGGCGGTAATAAACTTCCCGTAGCTTTTTCCATTCCGGCGGCAGACTTACGCGCACTTATCGACCGTACGAAATTCGCGATGTCGACGGAAGAAACCCGCTATTATCTGAACGGTATCTACGTTCATGCCAGCGACAATGAAGGCGTGCCGGTTTTGCGTGCTGTCGCGACCGATGGTCACCGTTTGGCAAGATTTGAAATGCCGCTGCCGGAAGGCGCGTCCGCTATGCCGGGCGTGATCATCCCGCGCAAAACCGTTTTGGAATTGCGCAAGCTTCTCGAAGAAGCGGCCGACGCGATCAAGATCACTCTGTCAGAGACAAAAATCAGCTTCGCTTTCGATCATATTATCCTGACATCGAAACTGATCGACGGTACCTTTCCTGATTACCAGCGTGTCATTCCATCCGGTAACGACAAATTCGTCGATGTGGATCCAAAAGCTTTCTCGGCAGCGATTGACCGTGTGTCCACTATTTCTGATGGCAAGTCCCGCGCGGTGAAAATTGCCTTAAAGGATCGCGTCATGATTATATCGGCAAATTCGCCGGAATCAGGGTCAGCGACAGAAGAAATTGAAGTCAGATCAGAAGTTTCAGGTCTCGATATCGGTTTCAATGCGCGTTACTTGTTAGATATCACCAGCCAGATTTCAAACGATGCCTGCCGGATGAGCATGTCGGATCCATCGGCGCCGACGATCATTCAGGATACATCTGATTTATCTGCGCTTTATGTTTTGATGCCGCTTAGAGTTTAATGGAGCGCGTCTAAGTTTTTTAAACGCGGAGTACGCAGAGTTACGCGGAGTTTTTATTTAACTTCTTACTCCGCGCTACTTCGCCAACTTCGCGTTAAAATGTCTTTTTTAAAATCCCTATCTCTCCAGAATTTTCGTTCCTATAACGAGGCTCATTTAAATGGATTGGCGTCGGGTTTTATCGTGCTCACTGGTCCCAATGGCGCGGGCAAAACAAATATTCTGGAAGCGATTTCATTATTATCGCCGGGCAAAGGTTTGCGCAGCGCCGATATCGACGACATTCAGAAAAAAGATGCGCCATTACCATGGGTTGTCTCGGCCAAGGCGGAAACGATTTACGGTGAAATACCGCTTGGGACGGGCCGCGATCCCACCAAAAAGCGCCGCGTCATTCGCATCAAGGGCGAGGCGGCTAAATCCCAGGCCGAGCTGGCCGATTATATATCCTGTCTCTGGCTCACGCCTGCGATGGACCGCATTTTTCTCGAAGGATCTTCAGGACGGCGTAAATTTCTCGATCGCATGGTTTTTGCCTTTGACCCCAGCCATGCAGGCCGTCTGACGCGGTACGAAAATGCGCTGTCCCAGCGTTCAAAACTGCTGAAAGAAGAAAAAGCGGCGGACCCGATCTGGCTAAACGCGCTGGAAGACCAGATGGCGGAAACAGGGATTGCCATTGCCGCGGGTCGACTTGATTTCGTGCAAAGACTGCAAACAGTCTGTAATCGCGGCGATGAAGCCGAGTTTCCGGTGGCTGATATTTCTATGAGCGGTTTTGTCGAGGATCGGCTCTCATCCTTGCCTGCCGTCAAGGTCGAGGAAGATTTTCGCCGCCAGTTGCAATCGTCACGAACGCAAGACTCGGTCATAGGCGGTGCGAATGCCGGCCCGCACCGCTCCGATTTACAAGTGCGCTACCGGAGCAAAAATATGCCGGCGGATCAATGTTCGACCGGCGAGCAAAAGGCTCTTCTCATCGGTATCGTGAACGCGCATGCAAGCCTGATCAAGGCTGAGCGCGGGAGCGCGCCGATTTTGCTGCTCGATGAAATTGCCGCGCATTTAGACGAAAATCGCCGCGCGAAACTCTTTGAAAAACTCGAAAAACTGGGCGGGCAGGTATGGCTGACTGGCACGGATGACGAGCTATTTTCTTCTATCCGAAACGGACAGAAATTCCATGTTGGAAACGGTGGTTTCGAGCCCTTCTAAATGCCTGATTTTAAAGGTGTTTTAAGTGGATAAAAGAACCGAAAAAACTGGCTATTTTTAAGGAATCTGATATAAATTTAAGCTCTTCAAATCATTAGGAAATCTGGAATTTTTACCCATGTCCGAAGCCCATGCAAAAGCCCAATTAGCCGCTGAAAATTACGGCGCTGATTCCATCAAAGTTTTGAAAGGTCTCGATGCCGTTCGGAAGCGCCCGGGTATGTATATCGGCGATACGGATGACGGCACCGGCCTTCACCACATGGTGTATGAAGTCGTCGATAACGCGATCGATGAATCGCTGGCCGGTCACTGCGACCGTGTCGATGTCATGATCAACAAAGACGGCTCCGTCACCGTGCGCGATAACGGGCGCGGTATTCCAACCGACATACACCCTGAAGAAGGCGTGCCAACACCTGAAGTCATCATGACCAAACTTCACGCAGGTGGTAAGTTCGATCAGAATTCCTATAAAGTTTCCGGCGGTTTGCACGGCGTCGGCGTGTCCGTTGTAAACGCGCTATCCGAGCGTTTGGATCTTCGCATCTGGCGCGGCGGGCAGGAATGGTTCATGCGTTTCCGCCATGGGGATGTGGATCAGCCGCTGAAAATTGTAAAACCGCATGACGGGCGCAACGGAACGGAAGTAACGTTTCTTCCATCTCCAGGGACTTTTACCAAAACCGAATTCGATTTCGACACGCTGCAAAACCGTTTGCGCGAATTGGCGTTCCTTAATTCGGGCGTCAATATTATTTTGTCCGATCTTCGCGGGGAAGAGCCGGTTGAAATCCAGTTTTTCTTTGAAGGCGGTATCGAAAGTTATGTCGATTATTTAAATCGCAACAAGGAAAAACTGTTCAAGCCTTCTATCGCTGTCAAACATTTTGATGAAGCGTCGGGTATCACCGTCGAAGCGGCGATGGAATGGACCGATTCCTATCATGAGACGATGCTGTGTTTTACCAACAATATTCCGCAGCGAGATGGTGGTACGCACCTTGCCGGTTTCCGCGGCGCGCTGACGCGCCTCATGACGAAATATGCCGATGAAAACGGCCTGAATAAAAAGAACAAGGATCTTGCGCTGAACGGCGAAGATATGCGCGAAGGCTTGACATGCGTCTTGTCCGTCAAAGTGCCTGATCCGAAATTTTCTTCGCAAACAAAAGACAAGCTTGTCTCTTCAGAGGTACGTCCGGTTGTTGAAGGCGCCATTGCCGAAGGTTTCGGTACATGGCTCGAGGAACATCCGCAAGATGCGAAAAAGATCGTTCAGAAAATTATCGATGCGGCCACAGCCCGCGAAGCGGCGCGTAAAGCGCGTGAATTATCCCGCCGCAAAGGCGTGATGGATATTTCCAATCTACCGGGCAAGCTGGCGGATTGTCAGGAACGCGATCCGGCGCTATCCGAAATGTTCATCGTCGAAGGAGATTCTGCGGGCGGCAGCGCCAAACAGGCGCGGAACCGTAAAAATCAGGCTATCCTTCCGCTGCGTGGTAAAATCCTGAATGTCGAGCGGGCGCGTCTCGATAAAATTCTTGGGAGCGAGCTACTTGGCACGTTGATTACAGCGCTTGGCATGGGCATTCATGACGAGATCAATATCGAGAAAGTCCGTTACCACAAAATCATTATCATGACCGATGCGGACGTCGACGGTTCCCACATTCGTACGCTTCTTTTGACGTTCTTCTATCGTTACATGCCGCAGTTGATCGAGCGCGGATATCTCTATATCGCGCAGCCGCCGCTATACAAGGTCAAGCGCGGTAATTCTACGGAAGTCTATTTGAAAGACGACGATGCGCTGGAAAATTATCTGATGGCGCAGGCCGGAGAAGAAATTGTTTTCACAGATTCCACGGGCGCTTCCCGCACAGGGCGCGATTTTGCCGATTTGTTGCAAAAATCAAGAACCGTCAAAACCAGCCTGTCTTCGCTAAACCAGCGTATCAATGACAGGGCGATCACTGAAGCGGCAGCCTTGTCGGGCGTTTTTGATGAAGAAGTTTTGGCATCGGCGGATAAAGGTAATGCAGTAGCCAAAGCCCTGCAGGATCGCCTGAATATGCTCGCGGCTAGAAACCAGAAATCATGGCAGGTGTTTTTCTCTGACGTTGTCGGTTTTACGCTACAGCGGACATTGCGCGGCGTATCGGAAACTATTCGCATTCCGGTCGATTCCATTAAGTCGGCGGATGCCGTTCGTTTGCATGGGTTGCAAAGCTGGATGGGTGAAAATTTTGCCGGTGAAGGCAGGCTGGAAGCCAAGGGTAAGGAAATCGCGTCTGTTAAAGGGCCTTGGAGCCTCTATGACGCGATCATCGAATACGCCAAAAAAGGCATGGCGATCCAGCGCTATAAGGGTCTTGGGGAAATGAACCCCGAGCAGCTCTGGGAAACCACGCTCGATCCGACCGTGCGTTCGCTGTTGCAGGTTGAGGTTGATGATGCGGTGGAAGCCAATGACATTTTCTCGACGCTGATGGGCGATGTCGTCGAGCCGCGCCGTGACTTTATCCAGCAGAACGCGCTTAAAGTTACGAATCTGGACGTTTAAAAATTTTAAAACCACGAATGGACACGAATAAACACCAATATTTGTGTCCATTCGTGTTCATTTGTGGTTAAAAAAAATAATGCAATCTATCATTCAAAAACTCAGTGAAATTGTTGGATCGGCGTTTGAAGCGGCGGATTTAGATAAATCTTTTGGCCGGGTGGTGTTTTCAGACCGTCCGGATCTGGCGCAGTTTCAGTGTAACGGCGCGATGGCGGCGGCCAAGGCCGCGAAACAAAATCCGCGTGCGGTTGCTGAAAAAATTATTGATCATCTGCAAAGCAATGAACTTTTTCAAAAAGTTGAGATCGCCGGGCCGGGTTTTATTAATCTGACTTTGAAAGATGAAATTTTAAGCCAACATGTATCGGCAATTGCGGGTGATGCGCGCTGCGGCGTGCCGGTTTTTAATGACGGCGATATGGTCGTTCTCGATTACGGCGGCCCGAATATCGCTAAGGCGATGCATGTCGGGCATTTAAGATCGGGCATTATCGGCGATACGCTGCGCCGCGTGCTGTCTTTTGCCGGCTATAAAACGCTCGGCGATATCCATATGGGCGACTGGGGCACGCATATGGGCATGCTGTTCAATGACTATCTAAAGCGCGGTGAGCAAAATCTTGTGCTGGACACGAACCTTTCCGATCCGGCGTCTGTACAGAAATTATTCGACGATATGGGGGAGCGCTATCCGAGAGCGTCGGGCGCGGCCAAGGAAGATGAAGGCTTGCGTGCCGAGGCGTTGGAAGTAACGGTTAAGCTTCAAAGCGGCGATAAATTGCTGATGGAAATGTGGCATAAGGTGCGCGAAGTTTCCGTTATGGCCATGCGCAAAAATTATAAGGCGCTGAATGTCGAGTTCGATCTGTGGAAAGGCGAAGCGGATGTCCATGACAGAATCGCGCCAATGGTCGAGAAGTTGAAAGCCGGACATTATGCCGTGCCGAGTGACGGGGCGATCGTCATTCAGGTCAAGAAGAATGACGATACGAAAGAATTTCCGCCGCTGATCCTAGTCAAGCGCGATGGCGGTTTCATGTACGGCACGACCGATCTTGCAACGTTGCAGGAACGGATGGATTTGTATTCTCCGGCCAAGATTATCTACGTCGTCGATCAGCGCCAGCATCTGCATTTCGAGCAGGTGTTCAGGGCGGCTAAAATAGGCGGTATCGTACCAGAGAATGTCGAGTTGACCCATGCCGGTCACGGCACGATGAACGGGACGGACGGCAAGCCGTTCAAGACCCGCGCCGGCGGCGTTTTAAAACTCGAAGATTTGATCGAGATGGGCCTCCAAAAAGCGCGGGAGCGTTTGCGCGAAGCGGGGATGGATAAGGATTTATCGGCAGAAGAATTGGAAACAATTGCGCATAAAGTCGCCATTGCCGCGATCAAGTTTGCCGATCTGCAAAATAACCGGATTGCAGATTATGTGTTCGATCTGGATCGCCTGACGCAATTCGAAGGCAAGACAGGGCCGTATCTATTATATCAGGCGGTGCGGATTAAATCGTTGCTCTCTAAAGCCAGTACCCCCTCACCCAACCCTCTCCCACAAGGGGAGAGGGCTTTATCAGATTCTTCCCCCTCTCCTTCTATGGGAGAGGGCCGGGGTGAGGGTTCGATACAGATAGACGACACAACCCGCCCGCTTGCGCTTCTCCTCTCCGCCTTCCCCGAAAGTGTCGATAATGCCGTGCGAAATTACACGCCGCATGTTCTTTGTGATCACGCCTATAAACTGGCGCAGGAATTCTCAGCCTTTTATGCCAAGGTGCATATTTTATCGGAGAGCGATGAAGTTAAACGCGCTAGTTTGATTGCCTTGTGTCAGGCAGTGCATGAGCAGCTGGAAAGAAATCTCCAGCTGCTCGGTATCGATATTCCAGAACGGATGTAATTAGTTTGTAGAAACAATATCCCAGCCTGAAATTGTCTGGCGTTTGACCGCTGACTTAAAGCTGTTTTTGCATCCTGTAAACTGAAGAGGCTCTTTAGCGTTACTTTTAATAGTAAAGGATGTTTTATATTTACTTGTAACACAAATATTTCGGCTCGTTTCGTGTGAATCGAAGGCTACATTGAATGCGTTATTCATCTTATTATCAATGAAAGAGCAGTTTTGACATCCACGAATTGAAACATCCGAGTATTTGCCTTTCGGACCAAACTGGTTGTTTCTGACTACAAAATTCTTAAGCTGGTAAGGGTAAACACTGTTGACGCCACTCCAAAAATAGTAACGATCAATACTGGGTTCACCAGCAATAGCTGTCCATAGAAACGGTCCTGCAAAATTATTATTTTCAACCGTAATGTTTATTGATCCTGCCTTAGCTGTCATGCCAGTCCCACTTTGGCCGATATAATTATTACTTATAATTGAATTTCCAACAGCAACAAAATCTATGGCCTGTTCCAGATCGCCTTTACCAAGTTTAATTTTTTTATAGCTGGTATTGGTAATGTGATTGCCTGCAATCCTTACGTTATTGCATTGGTGCGCTTTTATTCCATCCATGCCCGTGTTTTCGATTTTATTAAGATAAATTCTCATATTTTCGCAAAGGGTTTTTATAGGCAGGGGGATGACATTGGATGTACCCATAATATTTCCCATCACATGAATGCCGTTGGCACCCACGTCCCGTATATAGAATCCTCTTATCGAAACGTTGCTAATCCCTTCACCGCTAAGAATGCCGTCGTTTTTTGCGTTCTCAATAATAACAGGCCATTCATTGCTCATGGGATTATTCGATGGATTTACGTCATTGCCTTTTGCGTTTTTAGCTAAAAGCTTGAGACTTTTGTTGATGTAAGCCGGTCCGTAAGTCCCAGGCAAAACATTTACAACGCCATTGACTGCAACTTTAGCAATCGCTTCATTTATGCTTTTGTAAGAGCTTAATTTTAAAGAAGCCGCTTGCACACCATCATCGTCAACCCAAACGACTTTTTCTAATGTGGCGGCCTGAGATGGTTGAATAGTAAACGCCAATAAAAGCGCGATTAAGTATGCCGCTGTAAATTTCATGAAGCTCTCCCTTATTCTAATGATGGGGCTTCAATATTTAAGGGGAGGTTAAGTTAGGTAAAATACAAGGTAAATTTTATCAATTATCTTGCCAAAAGGACTTTATAATAAAAATAAGTTCCGGATGGGGGGGTAGAAGAAAGAGATTTCAAGCAGCCACTTGAAGCGCGGGCAATGGCTGGCGTCACTTTTCCGGAAGTCCCAACAAATCCCCCTGCAAATCTTTGATAAGTCGTGTGGAAAGCGCTTCCTCCTGAAAAAGTCGGAGCATCATCGCTATTATTTGGGATATTCAGGGATTTGTTAATTTCCATGCATATGTCTTTTTTTAGATACAGAAGAAAAACAATCAGATCTTTTGCAGAATTTGGATCGGACTGACAACCAGAGCCTCCTGTTCCTATACCAGGAACGCAGGTTTGTGCCGTCGCAAACCATTCTTTATATCTAGAGGAAGCAGATTGCGACGTATCTAGCCATTTGACATCAGGAATCATGTAAGGAATTTTATTATACACCTTGCATCCTGTATCGGGGCATTGGGCAACATCATAAAGCGGGCCATTCACAGAGTTAAAAGTTATTTGACCCTCGGAGTATCCTGAAGAAATGATTTTTTGAACGCTTGCTTCCAATTGCTGACTGTATTCAATAATCTGAGAGGCTGCAGTCTTTGCATTTCCCTTGCTCGCCAAGCTACTCGACGGGCCTTGGGATTTGCTAAAGGTGAAATAAAGAGCGCCGAAAAGCGCGACACCGAGGAGAATATAGAGAAGCATCGCGCCGGATTGAGAATTGCTATTCGAGCAGTAATATCTTGTTTTGATATTATTGCTTCCCCCGCGAAAGCGGGGGTCTGCCGAGTTATTTGAGATCCCCGCTTTCGCGGGGAAAGCAGATTGGTAAAGCTTGGATAAAATACGATTACTCCGCTGCATCTTCAGGAATTCTCGGAGTTTCTTTCTCCGATTTGAAAATTTCCTTACGTGCATTGCCGGCGGCGTTGGCAAGGATGGATCTGGTTTCTTCGTCCAGCTCGATATTTTCCAGAAGGTTTTCGGAGGCGGGCTGGGCAGGGCTTACCGGTTTATTCGCGAAATTCGACATCGGATTTGAAGGCGCAGCGGCTGCTTGCGGGGCGGATGCCATAACAGGTTCCGGCGCGGCAGATATTTCGTCTGCATTGATTGAATTATTCAGCGCATGCAGGGCGACAACGCCCAAGATGCCGCGCTCTAGACGTGACATATCGCCAGCTTCTTGCATATTGAAC
>CAZWGO010000012.1:0-16352 GCA_964633355.1 uncultured Micavibrio sp. | reverse complement strand
GCAGGTGTTTCCGGCGAGACATCGGCGCGGGCGGCAGTCCAGCCTTTTTTAACCATCAGATCGCGCAGCTTGGTGATCGATTCATTATGTTTGAGCAGCGTTTCATCCGGCGGCGGCAGCGGCATATAGCGGGTTACACGCATGGCTTTTGCAAAGCCGGGATTGGAATAGAAAATGCGGATATCGACAACGCGGTCGCCGAAAGCGATTGTCGCTTCGCCTTCTTTTTGCGCGCGGATAGCGTCATAGTTCGCGCGTTTTCTATCCTGAACGCCGGCCTGAAAATTGTCGTGATAGGACCTTGTCATCGAGCCAGCCTGTGTCTGGAAACCTGATACTTCCGTCACAAACGCCGTACCGACGGTTTTTTCGAAGAATTCTTTCGTCTGGGTCGGGTCTTCGAGCTTGCCAAAAATCTTGATGTTACAGTTCGCTGCAATGGAGCGGGCTTCTTCCTTGACGCGTTTTTCCATGGCGGGCAAATCCTGCGCCGAGAATAAAAGCGAGAAGCCGAGCGAGCGGGCCTGCGCCGCCATAACGCCCATACCTTGGGAGGCGTAATAACCGACCTCATCAAAGATGGTCATGAAAGGCGTCGCGGAATTCGTCGGCTTGTTTTCGATGACAGTGGAGCTTTCGCCTTCGACCGTGGAACCGAGCGTCGAACCCATCATCCCTTTGAGCGTGGCCGCAACGATTTTACCGAGGTTGGCCGTTTCATCGCCGGATTTTTCCAACGCCGGAATAAGAACGACCAGAATACGGCGGTTTAGAACGACGTCTAACATATCGACGTCGGCGGCTTGCGCGTCGAAAATATAGCCGTAATCATCGGCCAAGGATTGTAACGATCTTGTAAACTGCATGGACAAATATCCGTGCTGGGTCTTGGCTGTCGTTGTATCGATCATCGGCTGATCGGGGCCCATCGGCTTGTCTTTACCGTCATCGTCAAACGCGGCATCGACATAACCCGGCAAGGTTTCAAGATATCCTTTCAAACCGCGGCGGAACATTTCCGGCAGGGATTCATCACGGGGTAATTTAACACAAGCCTGTAATGTTAGCGCCGTACGGATCGTACCGACCGACATGCCGATATCCTGATTGTCGCGTTTCCATGTGAGGGCCGGCATCAAAGCACCGAGCAAAGATACCGCACGTTCTTTCCACATGGCGTTATCGCCTTCGGCTTCCGGCATCAACGAGACGAGCATTTGCGTCAGGTAAGAGGCAGAGCCGGTCGAGAACGGGTTCATGGAATTCGATGGCGCTTTGCGGTTCGAGTTTCCGGTCATGTAGTTTAGGACCAACAAATCATCATCGCGCCCGAAGCGGCGGACCAGCGACGAAAGCGACGACCACAAATCCGTATCGGCTTTACCATCGATATAGACAAAACCGGATGCCCAGCACATGGCGTTGGTGGCCATCGATTTCAGTCCTTCGGTTTTACCGGAACCGGTGGTGCCGAGATACAGCATGTGAGTCCGCGCATCGGAATCGTCGAACCAGACTTCCTCGCGGCTCGGGTGCATATTGCCGAGATAAAGAATACCTTTTGCCTTGCCGCTTTTACTGTTCGTATCTTTATGTTTCGCTCCGAGCGGCATTTTGAACGCCAGCGAGCGATTGCGCGTTTGCAGCCACCAGAAATAGACAAGGCCGCCGATAAAAATAAAATCCGCATAGGCGGTAAAAGGCGGATAGAAATGAAAGCTGAACGCTGTCAGCATAAAGAGTGCCAGAGAATGATCCGGCTGCATCATCCAATCGCCCATGCGAACATAGAGCGGTCGGCCATCGCGAAGGATGGAAGTATGCGCGTATTGATATTTTAGGTCTAATGCCATGGTCTATCTTAAGTTTGTAAAGCCGTTCAATTATTGCATATTTGGCCTTAACTACCCATTAATTAATCGATTACTGGCCGCTTAGGAAATCGTCCGCCGAAACCGGTTTACCAATGGTCTGGTCTGGGGCCGGAGCAGGTGGGGCTTCCATAGTTTCGCTGATCTGGTCAGTCATGGCGTCTTGTGACGGGGCCATCAGCCAAAGCGCGCCGATTCCGAGTAAAAGTAGCAATATAATAGCCAAAAGAACGGTTAGAACGCCTTTTAACAAGCGGCTCAGCCAGCCGAAACGGCTGCAGGCGATGACCGCCGGAACCGGGTAAGCGGGATTGCCATTGTAAGAACTCATCTGGCCTTGGGCTTTTTCCAGAGCGCGGCTGACCGCCATCAGGGCTTTGACGGCTTTTTCCTTACTTGGAAACGGAGCGATTTCCATGACATCGGCGCGCGGGGTTTTGAGCATGAGCATAAAATGACCGCCTGCTTCTTCGCGGACTTCCAAAGCCGAGGATTTCGTCTGGCCGAGCTGCATTTGCCACACCACAGGGCGGACGGCATCGGGTAAAGTTAAAATCAGCGTGCCATCGATGACTTTTGCGGTGGAAGCGAATTTTTCCATTTGTAGTTTCCTTTAGGCGCTATGGTTATTAAGCGCTTCCTTTGACTTTTTTAATCGCGCGCTTTTTTGACGTTGAATAATCGAGAGTCGGAATCGGGCGCGCATTGGTGCTGGCCAGATATTCGGCCAGCGTCTTGACGGCGTCTTCCATTTTCGGACGGGGTATCGGGCGCTGGATCAGTTTTTCTGCCTTGTAATGGCACATGGTCCCGAGCGCTTCGGTATGAAACGCCTGACGGCCCAGATTGTTCAGCGGATACCAAAGATTGCGATCAAAACCGCGCAGCCAGACAAATTGCGCCGGAGCCAAAACGCCGCCTTCTTCCCGCGCGATCAAAAGAGCGCGGATCATCGCCGTATTCTCATAGGCGTGCTGGTTGCATTTGGAAATGATCTTGCCGACTTTATCGCGGTTTTTAAGAATCGACCGCGCCTGACGCAATAGTTTTGAGTTGATCTTAAGGCCGCCTTCCGGCGTCCAGCATTTGGAAATTTCGCCGAGCATGACGTCGCTCTCGGCGCGTTTACGCTGGGCTTTCAGGCAAAATGCCGCGAACAAAACCTGTTTATAGGGCGGCAAATGCATCGGACCTCGCCACGGCTTCCCGAGGGCTTTTGCAAATATACGCGCTGCAGCGTCTTCATCGAGCTTGCCATCCGGCACAGGAACGTCGTTATAAGCGACCCATTCTTCAGGGCCGAGGGCCTCGGCAAAAAGCGGCAATTCGGCAGGAACTGGTGAGCCCGGCGCGCGCGGCGGCTGGTTCGAAGGATTGAATTTGATAAAAGGCTGTATATACGGAAAATTGGTCGATTGCCTTTTTAACAGGCTGTTGATGTCATAGCGTTTGCGATACTGACTTTTCGGGCCGTTAAATAGAATCCAAAGCCCCAGAAGAACCAGAATACCCGTGAAAAAGTAATTAAACGGCATCAGGGCGGCTTGCGACAATATATCCATGAATGTGCCGTTCAGTCGCTCTTTCGGCGTGATTTTTGCCAATTCATAAACCTGAGTAAATGTCAGGCCTTCCGGCGGCTGGTTGCCCTTGGCGGGGAGCATATAGACGACTTCATCCGTATCAACGAAATGTGACGCGACCCACATTTCCCCGATGCGCAAATAACGGACCATATTGCGGATGTTCTGACTCTGGAAATACCAGAGGAGGACCATAAGCAACGCAAACACGACCAGCAGCATGACCCAGCCGATAGCATTATCATGGGATGAATTTTTTTCTTGTGACAAAGAAGTCCGCCGAAGGATTTTTTTAAGTTAACTCTATGAGAAATATAGCGAAAACCGGAATAAAATACCAGTCCGACGATTGAGACATGGAAGCCAAAAAACTTCTCACGAATATGTTGCTTTTATGAAGTAAATCAGTATTATGCCCCTCGCTTTGACAAAAAGCGCCATGGTTCGCCGGCTTAGCACAGCGCCGGTTATCAAAAACGACTACCGCTGTGCTCTTTGATATAGTAAATGATTTTCCAGGTGGCCGGCTTAGCACAGCGGTAGTGCAGTCGATTTGTAATCGAAAGGTCGGGAGTTCAATCCTCTCAGCCGGCACCATTTCTTTCAAGTTCAAGTAGTTAGGCGACAAGCCAAGCAATTTCCTAAACTTTGCTACAAGGAATTGCTACAAAATGCGCTTTATTCATCTCTTAAACCGTATTGTCATGTCTGTTTGAACGAAACAATGCTGGCTAAAGATGCCAATAATAGAGATTGCATGCGCCTAAGATAGGGGCGCTATAGTAGCTTTCAAAATCAAATTTAATGAATATGCAATCATAAAGGGATTAATCATGCCTGGGAAATTTTATAATCAGCGAGTTGTAACCTTCTACAAATTTAAGCAATCAATTTGCATCATTCTGCCTATCGAATTGACAACCTTATGATAAATGCGTGGCATGCCCTAAGCCCAGAAGAGATTGATACATTATTCAAAGATGATTCACAAAGTCATGGACTTAATAAGTTGCAGGGCGAAGATGCCATACACTGGCCCTTGCTCTTACTCAGGCAATTCAAAAGTGTTCTCGTTCTTATTCTTATAGTGGCTGCGATCCTTTCTTATTGGGTGGGTGATGCAATTGATGCCGTTGCCATTATCATCATTATTATTCTCAACGCCGCTTTAGGTTTCGTGCAGGAGTGGAAGGCAGAAACCGCTCTCAAGAGTCTGAAGAATATTCTCTCCCCGAAATGCCGCATTATAATCAGCGGGCAGGAGCAGGAGATTGATTCAGAAAAACTGATTCCCGGCAATCACGTTGTTTTGAGGGCCGGCAGCGCCGTTCCTGCCGACATAAGACTTGTTGCGCTTACAGACCTTCAAGCCGACGAGTCTGCGTTGACTGGTGAATCCACCACCGTTAAGAAACAGACGGGTAGTTTGCCTGATGCCGCTCCTCTGACCGATCGTTGTAATATGGTCTGGATGGGCACGAACATTGTCAGCGGTCATGCTGAAGGGATTGTTGTTGCCACGGGGATGAATACTGAATTCGGGCGGATCGCCGAACTGACAGGGGGAATTACACAAACACAAACACGACTTCAGCAGAGCCTTGATCTTCTGGCGCGGCAGCTTGGCATGCTGGCCTTGATGGTTTCGTTTGTTGTTATTGTTGTTGGGCTGTGGGGCGGCAAAGATCTTGCGCAGATGCTAATGACAGGCATTTCATTGGCTGTAGCCGCTGTTCCCGAAGGGCTTCCTGCTGTCGTGACCATTACACTGGCAATCGGCATGTCCGCCATGGCGCGGAAGAAAGCCCTTTTGCGACATATGCAGGCAGCGGAAACATTAGGTGCGGTATCCGTTATCTGTACAGATAAAACCGGGACCCTTACAAAAAATGAAATGACTGTTCAGACGCTTTGGATGGCAAGTGGTGCCATTGAAGTCAGCGGCGCAGGGTATGAACCGGAAGGCTTTTTTTCCAAAGAAGGCTCGCCGATTGAGCCGCAAAAAGATTTAGATCTTACGGCCCTTTTGGATACAGCGCGTAAATGCAATCATGCCAGTATTAAAAAGAGTGGTGAGGGATGGAAGATCAACGGATCGCCCACCGAAGCAGCCTTGATTGTAGCTGCGGAGAAGGCGGGACTGGAGCAACTCCACCAAGCCGACATCGTCAAGGAATATGCCTTTAATTCAGACCGCAAGCGGATGTCTGTCGTTGAAGAAACGCCAGAAGGAATGCTTGTGCATATAAAAGGAGCGCCGGAAGTTCTTCTGGCCCGTTCGAGTTTTGTTTTGATTGAGGGAAAGCCTGTCCCCTTGACCGAGGTGATGCGAGACACAATCCGTTTGGCTTATGAAGAAATAGCAAAGGGCGGTGTTCGCACACTGGCGCTGGCACAAAAGAAATTTTCAGCCGACATAAAAGACATTACAGAGCAACAAGCAGAATCCGATCTTGTGTTTCTGGGCTTTGCCGGTATTAGCGATCCGCCGCGCGCGGAAGTACGCAATGCATTACTTCAAGCTCACAAGGCGGGTATTCGCGTGATTATGATCACTGGCGATTCTCCAGATACTGCACTCGCCATTGGCAGGCAGATAGGTTTGAAGGCACAAAGGGCTGTGACAGGTCTTGAGATGAAGAAAATGACTGATGAGAAGCTTTCCGCACTTCTCTCGCAAGACATCATGTTCGCCCGCACCGTTCCCGAAGATAAATACCGAATTGTCAAACTACTTCAGGCGCAAGGACAGCTTGTGGCAATGACTGGCGATGGCGTGAATGATGCTCCAGCCCTCAAGCAGGCCGACATAGGCATAGCCATGGGTCTACGCGGGACAGATGTTGCTAGAAGCGCATCGGATATCGTTTTGATGGATGATGATTTCACTTCTATTATTGCGGCGGTCCAGGAAGGACGGCGGCAATACGCGAACATAGGGAAGTTCGTCTATTTTCTGGTATCACATAGTATTGGAGAAGTCTCCGCGGTCTTTTTGAATATTCTGGTAGGTGGACCACTGATCCTTATTCCCATTCAGATCCTATGGATTAATCTGGCAACAGATGGCATTACAGCCTTATCGTTGAGTGTGGAGAAGGCCGAAAAGAGTATCATGGATGAGCCCCCACGTCCGCAAATGCAGCCACTTCTCACTAAAAAAACGATGCTGCTTTTAGCGAGTGCCGGACTTTATATCGGTGTTTCAACACTTTTGCTATTTGAGTACTATCTGGATCAATCCTATGCACTGGCCAGTACTGTGGCTTTTACGACTATCGTCATGACGGCCCAGATACTGGCGTTAACCTTCCGCTCCCTTCACAGTTCCCTATCGTCTATAGGATGGTTTTCAAATCCATGGATTTTAGGAGCCATTCTTTTAACCACCGCTATGCAAGTCGCAGCTTTATATGTGCCCTTTCTGCAGCGGGTTCTTCACACCGTCCCTTTATCAGTGCAGGATTGGATCGCAATTTTTGCAGTGATGTTGCCGTTGCTGGTTGTGCCGGAGATTTATAAATTGATTAAACAGAGCGAGCTATGTGTAAAATTTTCTACTGATTAGACAGGGCATGACCAAAGGTGTGGTGAATGGTTTTCTAACTACATTTCGTTGGATATCGGCTGTTTTTTAGCTATAAACTAGTATTCTTCAGTTTAAAGGACTTTATTACGAGATGTTTACCGCTTTAATCGCCTTCTTTATGGTTTCCATTATAATATCTTTCCTGTGCTCACTCTGGGAAGCGGTCTTGCTGAGCATCTCGCCCTCTTATATGCAGATAAAATTGAACGAAGGCGGGACAATCGGAAGAATCCTACAGGATTTTAAAAAGAATATTGACCGCCCGCTGGCAGGTATTTTGACCTTAAATACTATTGCACATACGGTTGGAGCTATTGGCGTTGGTCAGGAAGCCACAAAGATCTGGGCGGACGGCAACCCGATTATTACGGGTTTTATTGTTCCGGCCATAATGACCGCGGCGATTTTGATCTTTTCCGAAATCATCCCCAAAACGATTGGCGCAACCAACTGGAGATTTTTTGCGCCGTTTACCGTCCGCTGTCTTGATATCGTTCTGAAAGTCATCTCGCCCATTATCTGGTTGTGTCAACTTGTGACAAAAATGTTCAATTCCGACAAGGAAAAAAGCGTATTCAGCAGAACGGATTTTCTGGCAATGGCGCAAATTGGATCTCAGGAAGGTGCTTTGGATGAATCGGAAACCCGATTCATTCATAACCTCTTGCACTTCAAAAACTACAAAGCCAGAGAGGTGATGACGCCGCGTACCGTCGCCGTATCTGCGCCACAGAATATGACAGCCCGCGAATTCTATGATTTGCAGGAAGAGCTTGTTTTTTCCCGCATCCCGCTTCGTGAAGATCAAGAGCAGGAAAATATTGTTGGGTATGTTTTAAAGGACGACGTGCTCGAGCATCTGATTGATGACGATAAGGATAAACCATTGAGCCACTTCAAGCGGGAGATTATTTCTGTTACGGAATCCTACAGTATTTTTCAGTTATTCAATGATTTCATCCAAAGGAGAGAGCATATTGCGCTCGTTGTTGATGATTTTGGCGGAATGTCCGGGCTTGTGACGATGGAAGATATTGTCGAAACACTCGTTGGCACGGAAATCGTCGATGAAACGGATAAAATTGTCGATATGCAGGATATGGCAAAAAAACAATGGAAGAACCGTTATAAAAAAACTCTTTTGCAACAAGAGAAGTTTCTTAAGTAAGCTGATATCGGTAATAAATAGAGAAATAATATTTTTGTGTTGCGAGGTTTTTTGCTCAACGCATGACAATCAATTATTTTTCCGCCACAAATATCCGATCAAGGTTATTTCAAAAGCGGTAAATCCCATTAATCCGTAGAAATAGCCGTCGGCAAAGCCGTATGAATGTAGGCCGACGCCGAGCAGATTAACGCCGACCCACGAAATAGCGACGATCACGCTGAGGAAAGAAAGTCCGGCGAGATATTGAACACGGGAGAGCTGGAAGCCGAGCTTGCCATGCATCAGCCAGATAAGCCAAAGAACGATCAACAAAGCGCCGTTTTCTTTCGGGTCCCATCCCCAAAACCGTCCCCATGACTGGTCGGCCCAGATGCCGCCAAGAATAGTACCGATGGCCGTGAAGAGGAGTGAAAAAATCGCAAGTAATGACAAAGTGGTGTCGATTTGTATCATGCGCAGGCGCGTGATAATAGATTTTGGCAATAGCGCCAGATGCGCGAAAACCGATGTCAGCAAGCACCAGCCATAGCCCATAGTGATGCAGAGGACATGCGTTGCCAGCCAGAAATTAGTATTGAGCACAGCGCCAAGCATCGTCATCGTATCGCCTTCACCGGAAAAGCCAAACGACAGCAGTCCGATCAAAAGCCCGCTAAAGGAGCCGATCAAAAGACCGATATTATTCTTCAGAATTTTCTCGACGAGCAGGGCGATTAGAACCGTAATCATGGAAACAAAGATCATCGACTCGTATAGCGTTCCGACAGGCGGGCGCTCGAGCAGCCAGACGCGCAGGCCTATACCTGCGGTATGAATAAGTAATCCCGATGCAAGACAGGCAATGGTTGCTATATAGATAAATCTTCTGCTCAAAGCGATAAAGCAAAGGCTGGTAATAAATCCTAAGACATACAGCACGGTGCTGATTTTAAAGGGCGGGAAAGAATTTTGGATAAGTTCGGCGTTTATTTTTTCACCTGAGATATGCGTTGTCACCTCTGCATAGGCTTTGGCCGTTTCATCTACCCATCTCTGATTGTTTCCTTCCAGATAGGCATCGCCCATATTGCGCCAGATGGATAAAAGCTTTGCACTCTCCGGTGAGCCTTCCCCTTTTTGCAGGACTTCCCATGGCGCATGCCAGTTCCCATTATCACCCTGCCATTGCGGTGGAATAATCTTAAAAACGGCATTGCCTTGCGCTCCTTGTGAAATCACATCAAGCTGAAAAGACAATAAAGCGGTTTTTCTTTCGTCTTCGCTGTAATTTGAAAGATCTTCGCCTTTTTCAGCAGTAATGATTTTGATATCTGCGGATAAGTCCTGCTGCAGCCTTGCCAAATCGATATAGGATAATTCTTTCTTTTGCAGGGCGCTGTATTTTTCCGGCAGGGAAATATCGAGCGGCAAAATAAGGGAGAAACTGCGCAGAACGGATGTATAGAAAGCGGCTTTGTCGTGGATGTCGAGCAGAGCTTTCTCATCTTTGTTCAAGTCATTCCGCTGTTTTTGCATGAGCGCGAGAACGGAAGAATTCGTATTTTTCAGTCCGGGTACAAGCTCGGTAAAACTATAGAGAGGGTTTTTTCTTTCTTCGAGTTTCAGGCGGTGGCGCAGATTTCCGTCCTCTATTTTAAAGACCGGATTGGTAATGGCATTCGCGGGGTCGAACAAGGCTTGTGCCAGAAATTCATCCGCGCTTTGAGTTTCAGCCTTTTCTCGCCCGCTTAAGAATTTCAGCGAAAGCCGTGCAAAGCTATCGACCGGCTTGACGCGGCCTTCATGTAAAATAGGCAATTTCCGAAAATTTTGCATATCGAGCGCAGCGGCATTAGCGGGCGTGGCAAAAACAAATAATAAAAAAATGAGACATACTTTAAACATCATGACGCGCTCCGTTTATGAAACGCGGCGATCAATAGATGAAGGATCAGTCCGGCGGTCATAATAAGGCTGGCGATGTAGGGAAAAAGGCGGCCAGAATTTTCAACTACGTTTAGAACGGTAAAAGCCTTGCCGCCGGATAGGTCGAAGGATGATTGATAAATCGTATATCCTTTGTGACGAAGCGGCTCGTTCATTTGGATGGCGTATTTCCAGCTATTTGATCCGTCCATGATTTCGACGTCCGAGCGATAGGCTTTGGCGGTATCGCTGCCTGGATGGTTTAGCAGCGAGAATTTTTCAAGCTTGAGCGAGAAAGGGAGCTCGCGAGGCTCCCGTGTAATCTCGATCTTGTAATTATGGCCGTTAATATCGAAAACTGGCGGCTTGGGGAATTTATCGAACGTGACATAGCGGCCATCCTCCGCCGTACCGGAAAGCGTAAAAGCAATGCCGGTCAGGTTTTCTTCGTTTTTGGGCAAATTGCGGGTGGGGACAAGCTGCATAAATTGTCCTGCGTTTTTCCAGCCGTCGGTATCACTTGTTCTGCGCTCGATAGAGCAATGAAAGCAATAGGTATCAATGGTAAGTTCAAAAGGAAGATTTATATTCTTAATTTTCAAACCCTCTTTTAGTTCCTGATGAGGAATGGTCAGGATGGGTTTCCCGTCTTTGGTGATCTGCAAAACCCGCTGATAATAATCCTCGATGCGGCTTGTCGTCTGGCCTTCTTCAATCACCATATAGGCTTCGCGCGTGGTCAGCGCTGTCGTAAAACCGCCAGCTAATAGTACCAGTACGCCGAAATGGGTGAGGATCGTCCCTGCCTTGTTTATTTGCCATTCGCTAAACAAAATGAATTTCATCAACATATTGACGAAGAGAATAATCAAAAGCGTCGCTGCGCCAGGGAAAGGAATCGGGCCGATAAAGGTAATAAAAGACTCGAAATAGGCTTTTTGCGCGGCGTAAATGCCAAGGTCTTTTTGCGCGATTGTGCCGACCACCAGCAAAATCATCAATGGCGGCAGGGTCCAGAAGAGAATATCTGAACGGGACAGGCGAAAGGCGATCTGGCGAAGTTTTGCTAGCACGAAGATGTTTTAATGAAGTCTGGCTTTCTGTGCAATCGTCAGCTTTTCATAGTCATGGAACGTTAATAAGATTTTCAGGTTAATGGATATATCACTTTAAATAAGGAAGTTATTCCATGGATCTGGCTATTTGCCCTGTTTGCGGCGCCCAAATGCAAAAAGGCGCACTTACCTGCCCGAAATGCGCAACCCCTTCCAAATAGGGCGTCATGGTGACCCATTATAAGAAACGGGATTTTCCGGTCGAGAAAGTGCGCCGTTTTTTGGAGCCAGGGCCGGTCGTACTGGTCAGTTCGGCATATAAAGGCGAAACCGATATCATGGCGATGGGGTGGCATACAGTGCTGGAATTTTCTCCATCCCTCATCGGTTGCATGATGACGAGCGCCAATCACAGTTATGATTTGATCCGCAAAAGCGGAGAATGCGTCATCAATATTCCGACATCCGATATGATCGATGAAATTGTCGGCATCGGCAATTGTTCGGGCATTGACACTGATAAATTCGATAAATTCAACTTGACACGAAGCAAGGCATCAAAGGTAAAAGCACCGCTCATTAAGGAATGTTATGCCAATTTTGAATGCCACATCCATGACCGAAAAATGCTGAATTCATATAATTTCTTTGTGCTGGAAGTGGTCAAGGCGCATGTCGCTGCATCGCCGAAATATCCGGAAACGGTTCATTACCGTGGGGACGGGATTTTTATGATTTCAGGTAAAAATATCAGTCATAAGCGCGGCTTTTTGCCCGATCGTCTGTAGCGCAGGGGCTTCAGGGAACTTTCATCCTCCCCGTTTGTTTATTCTCCACAGTCTATTAAACCAAAAGTTATTAAATCAGGAGAAATAACATGAATTCTATTATCTATCTCGTCGGTCTCGTCGTCGTTGTTCTGGCGATTCTTTCTTTCCTCGGCATTCATTAATTTAAGGGGTTTATCATGGAAAATGGATTTAACCGCGTAAGTTCCTATGTGGAATGGAGCGCAATTCTAGCAGGGGCGGTCCTTGCATCTGCCCTGTCTCTGGTCATGCTTCAATTTGGCGCAGTGGTCGGCGTTGCCGATATGAACGCCTTTACGGATTCTGTCAGTAATATCGAGATTACACCTGCCCGTCTTATAATGGCCGGTCTTTATATTCTCATCATTCAGGTATTGGCATCGATGCTGGGTGGTTATATAGCCGGACGGATGCGTGCGCCGATTTCCGCTGCAACAGAACACGAAAAAGAAGTTCGTGATGGCGTCCATGGCGTTCTTGTTTGGGCAACAGCTACTTTGGCCGTTGCCGTATCGGTTGCGCTTATGGGTGCATTTGCCCAGATCGCCATCGATCAGCCAGCTGAAGTAAATACAGCACAAGAAGTGCTGGACCAAGAGCGCCGCACGGCCATCTTATTGGCTTTTGCCGCAGCTTCTACATCCTTGGTTTCAGGCGTTGCAGCTTGGGTTGCCGGGGTTAAAGGCGGGGATCACAGAGATCTCGGTATCGATTTCGGACGACATATTACATTTCTAGTTCGTCGTTAATAATAAAATAAAGTAAAAGGAGCGGGGAGCGATCTCCGCTTCTTTTGCGTTTGTATAGATATTTAAACAAGGAATTTACCATGCAGAAAACTCATAATACTTTAACTGAGAATATTCGCGGCCAGTCCATTGAGCTTTTAAACAAGCATCTGGCAGCCGCTATTGATCTACACGGTCAATTGAAGCTGGCACACTGGAATGTTCGTGGCCCGGCCTTTATTGCCATCCATGAATTATTCGATAAAGTGGCCGCAAAAGTCGAGGAATTCTCCGATATGTTTGCAGAACGTACCGGAGCGCTGGGCGGTGTTGCAAAAGGCGGCACGAAAAATGTCCTTGAAAAGAGTTTCTTAAAACCCTATCCGGTCGAGATTGCCGATGAGAAAACCCATGTGGAGGCCGTATCACAAGCCTTGGCAGCATTCGGGGAATCCGTTCGCGAAGCTATCGACCAGTCCGCCGATTATGGCGACGCCATAACAGCGGATCTATTTACCAATATAGGACGCGATCTGGACCAGCAATTATGGTTCGTCGAATCTCATAACGTGCGCTAACTTTATGGCGCAAGGCATCAGCGATAGCGAATTCAATATGTGGAGGGCGGTTTTCGCCTTTTCGCTTCTTGATAATTTTTTGTCTATCGAGGAGCAAAAGCTTCTGAAAAGCTATAAGGCGCAGGTGCCGTTTTCGAAACAGCAACTTGATATTCTGGCGCGCGATTTTGAAACGCGTCAGAATATCGAGATTTTTTATCAAAAAATTACCGATGAAGATGATCGCAAGCAGTTCTGCGTTTTCGCTCGCGCACTGACTTGGAGCGACGGGAATATGGATGCACAGGAGAAGGAAATTCTCAAAAGAGCATCTTGTCTCGATACGGAAAAGGGGCGGGAAATTCTGGAATCTACGCGCGACCATCCGGATTTGAATCATTATTACACACAATATGCCAAAGCAGGTGTCGTCGGTCTTTTCAATGTGCCGCACCAGCTTGATATGGTATCGTAGGCAAGTCTTTTACTCGGGGTTTTTATGACACAAGATCAGATGCTTATTTTCGGCATTATCGCGCTCGCGCTGGTGATGTTTATCATGGACAAATGGCGCTACGATATCGTGGCGCTTTTTATTTTATTCTTATCAGTGGTGGTAGGTGTCGTTCCGGCCAAGGACGCCTTTACAGGTTTCAGCGATCCTGTCGTTATAACCGTTGCGGCCATTTTAATTATCAGCGCAGCAGTCGGACGATCCGGTTTTATCAACTGGGTTTTGAAAATCATGTCGGGATTCATTGATAAGCCGCGATTGCAGATTGCTATTATGGTTACCATGGTAATTATATTGTCTGGATTTATGAACAATGTGGGCGCGCTCGCAGTTTTTCTGCCTATTGCCTTGTCCTTTGCGCGTAAAGCCAACCGCTCCCCGTCAGAGCTTTTGATGCCGCTGTCATTTGGCTCTCTTTTGGGTGGTTTAGTTACATTGATCGGGACGCCGCCAAATTTACTGATCTCGAATATTCGCCAGGAAATGGTCGGTAAGCCTTATGAGATGTTTGACTTTGCGCCGGTTGGGATAGGTATTTGTGTATTCGGAATTCTTTATCTCAGCTTTGCGTGGATTTTATTGCCGAAGGACCGCCGCGGGCAAACAGCACCGGAAGACCAGTTCGAAATAAACGATTATGTCAGTGAAGTGCGGGTGCCGGCGGAATCCCCATTGATCGGCCAGACGGTCTATAAAACCGAAGAGATGGTTGAAGGTGATTTACAGATTATCGGCATCATTAAAAATGACCGTGATCGTGTTTTTGCCAATGCACGACGTATTATTCGCGAGGACGATCACCTAATTCTGCGCTGCGACCCAATGACACTTAAAAGCTTCGTCGATAAGGGTAAGGTCGAGCTGGCCGGGATCGATAAAACCGAGAATGACGAGGAAAACGCCGAAGCCATGGAAGAGGCTGTGGTCGAGAAAAAGCAGATCAAGCTGACGTCGGAAGATATTACGGTGGTCGAGGCCGTGATCACGAAAGGGTCGGACCTTATCAATACAACGCCGAGGAATATTTCACTTCGTTCAAATTTCGGCATTAACTTACTGGCCGTCAAAGGGCAGAGCGGGAATGTTCGTGACCGTCTCAAAGATGTGCGTTTCCGCGAAGGCGATGTCGTTGTTTTTCAAGGCGCGGTTGAAACCATGCCGGAGATGCTTAAGGAGCTGGGCTGTCTGCCGCTCGCTGAACGAAATTTGCAACTGGGGCGCCCCAGTACCTTGCTAATGCCGATTTTTATTCTGCTGGGTGCGGTGATCCTGACAGTAGCTGGCGTATTACCAATCTCGATTGCTTTCCTTGGTGGTGTAATTTTGATTGCCGTTTTAAAGATCATGCGCCTGAACGAGCTGTATGAAGCGATTGACTGGCCGGTTATTATGCTGCTCGGGGCGATGATGCCGGTAACGCAGGCGCTACAAACAACCGGCGGTACAGAGATCTTGGCACAGCTTATTGCCGATATTACGGATGGTTTATCGGGGCCCATACTTCTTGGTGCCATCATGATTGCCTCTATGATGGTCACGCCGTTTTTAAACAACGCAGCGGCTGTACTCCTCATGGGACCGATTGCGGGAACATTGGCCATGAAGCTCGGCATGAATGTCGACCCGTTCCTGATGGCGGTCGCGGTCGGCACATCCTGCGATTTCCTGACCCCAATCGGCCACCAATCCAACACTCTTGTCATGGGGCCGGGTGGATATAAATTCAACGACTATTGGAGACTGGGTTTACCTTTGTCTATTCTTGTCGTAGTGATTGGCGTGCCGCTGATCATGTGGATCTGGCCTATAACGGGATAATAGATATGAGATATTTACATACGATGGTTCGTGTCAGTGATCTGGACGCGTCACTTAAATTCTATTGCGAAATATTCGGATTGAAAGAAACTCGCCGCATGGAAAGCGAGCAGGGACGTTTCACCCTCGTATTCCTCGCAGCTTCTGGCGATACGCTGACGGGCTCTGAAGCAAGACAAAGCCCGCTGCTTGAGCTGACCTATAATTGGGACAAAGAAGAATATACGGGTGGGCGTAATTTCGGTCACCTGGCCTATGAAGTCGATAATATTTATGATTTTTGCCAGTCTCTGATGAATCAGGGGATTACGATCAACCGTCCCCCACGAGACGGTAATATGGCTTTCATCAAATCGCCGGATAGTATTTCCATCGAGCTTTTACAAAAAGGTGACAAGCTTCCCCCTGCCGAACCCTGGGCATCAATGCCAAATACCGGAACATGGTAGACAAATATTTCTGTGGCATAGATTTTGGCACATCTAATTCAGCGATGAGCGTGGGAATAAACGGGGTCACCTCACTTGTGCCCTTGGAAGGTACTCATGTGACTATCCCGAGCGCAATCTTTTTCAATACAGAGGTTAATCATACATCTTTCGGACGCAAGGGGATGGATGAATACCGTTCAGGATATGAAGGTCGCCTCCTGCGATCCCTTAAATCAGTTCTCGGCAGTGAATTGATTGCCGAAAAAACACAGGTCGGACGCCACAAATTGCCGTTTCGCGATATTATCGGCATGTTTATTC
>CAZWGO010000011.1:23236-66866 GCA_964633355.1 uncultured Micavibrio sp. | reverse complement strand
AATCCTGAAACCTCGATGGATATCCAGCGCAAGATCGGGGCTGATTTTGTCGTTCAGATGGATGAATGTACGCCTTACCATGCGGAACGCGAATATACCGAAAAATCCATGCAAATGAGCCACCGTTGGGGTGATCGTTCGCTCCGCGCGTTTGAAAAATCTCACGACGGAACGCAAGGGGTGTATGGCGTGGTGCAGGGCGGAGTTTACCGCGACTTGCGCGAAGAATCAGCTGCCTATGTTTCCAGCCGTCCGTTTTTTGGAACAGCGGTTGGCGGATGTCTCGGCGGAACCAAGGTTCATTTCTATGAAATCGTTAATTGGCTGGTGGGCAGATTACCAGAAAATCGTCCGGTCCATCTTTTAGGTATCGGCAAGATCGAAGATATTTTCGAATGCGTTAAAATGGGTATGGATACGTTCGATTGCGTAACACCAACCCGTGAAGCCCGTCATGGGCGTGTGTCTATGAAAGGTCATCCCAAAGGCTTTATTAATATTCTCAATAAACGCTATCGCGACGATGATTCGCCGCTCGATGAAACTGTGGGTCTTCCTTCCTCTGCCTATTTTAGTAAAGCCTATGTTCATCATTTGATGAAAGCCGAGGAAATGCTGGCCTTTCAGATCATCAGCCAGCATAACGTCGCAACAATTGCCAAGTTAATGCGCGAAATCCGGGCGGCGATCAAAACCGATACGCTGGATCAACTTCGCAAGGAATGGCTTCCAGAATAGACAGGGAATCTGTATACTTTTTGGCATGACAGAAGAAAACGCCCAGACGGTCAGCCAGATCACCGAAATTATTGAAGCCTGCCAGCACTGGCATTCCGCGCTTCTCATGCATTTATTCTATTCGCAAAGCGTGCCGTCCGGCTTGCCCGATTCCTACGGCGCATGGATAAACCAATCTGGTTCGGAAACGGTTATTCAAAAGGCATTAATCGATGAAATCCGCCGCTCTGCCGACGATTTAAATATCTCCCTGAATGCGGCGAAATCTCAAACGCCCCCCGCGCGTGAAGTGTTCGAAAAATTTACGCAGAGCTATGACCGCTTCCTGATGCTTTTAAATAAAGCGCAGAATGAATTGGCAATGTCCGGAAGCGGGATGGATGACATTACGGGTTTTAAAATCGGCGCGCTTATGATTCAGGAAGTCAAGCGTGAGCTGGACAGGCGTGGGCGTAACGGAAATCCGTTTTCTATGGCAATGATCCGTTTGGACGGAGAAAATGATTTTGAGACGCGAAATTTTAAACTTCGTGCCATCTCCACGGCGCTAAGGCAGGGATTGCGCAGCTTCGATGATGTTTATCGTCTTGAGAATGACGACCTTGTTATCGCGCTTAAACATGCTGATATCAAAGGCGGTTTTCGATTTATCGAGCGTTTGAAAAGTGAGTTAAAAAATCTGCAGGCTGAATTTACTTTTTCGAGCTGTGTAGCAGAGCCCGATCCATCCGATGATCTTCAGCAATTTCTTAAAAATTTGCTGGATGATTTGAATCTTGTCGCGAGTAGCGGTAGCGGCCAGACAATGAAATACGAAGAATTAAGTCCGTTGCAAAGATTTGTAACGAATATGAAGGACAAGTAAATTTTATGCTGACAAAAGTTGAATTTCCGAATTTATATATCGTCGATCATCCCGTCATTCAGGATAAATTGACGACCTTGCGTAAAAAAGAAACATCGACTCAGCAATTCCGTTCGTTGCTGGAAGAAATCTCGCATTTGATGGCATATCCGGTCACCGAAAGTCTTGCCACGAAACAGGTTGAAATCGAAACGCCTTTAACGAAAGCGTCATTACCAGTTCTCGATGTCACAGGCATTGTGGTGGTGCCGATATTGCGGGCAGGGCTTGGTATGGTGTCCGGTTTGCTCAAAATTTTTCCCGATGCTGCGATAGGCCATATCGGGCTTTACAGAGACCACGATACTCATCAGGCCGTGGAATATGTAGTTCGTTTGCCGGAGTTTAAAAACCAAACATATTTATTGGTTGATCCTATGCTGGGAACGGGGAATTCGTCGGCCTATGCGGCGAGCATATTGATAAAACACGGTGTTGTGCCCGAAAATATCATTTTCATGTCACTTTTGGCAGCTCCGGAAGGTGTGAAAACCTTTCATGAAGCGCATCCTAATATACGCATTTATACCGCGTCACTAGACAGCCATTTGAACGAAAAAGCCTATATCATACCGGGGTTAGGCGATGCCGGTGACAGGATGTTCGGAACGGTCTAAATTTTCAGCTTTTATTAAGACTCGTGCTTTAATAGTGCAGCTACATAATTTCTGCTACTATTATTGAGTAAAATTCATGATCGATCACAAAGCCCTTTTTGATGCCATGCCTGTTCCCCGGTTATTGATTAAACCGGAAGGAAAGCATTTTGTTGTCGAAGAAGGAAATCGCCGCGCCTTTGAGTATTTTAATCGCAAGGAAGAACAGATCGTAGGCCGCCAGGTATACGATTTCATGGACTCCGAAAATGCACGGCATTTTGAGCAAGCTTTCGAGGTCTGCCTCAAACAAAAAGTTCCTGTCACGATTCAGGCCTTGCCAAGTTTCCCGGGCGGGCTTCGTGTTTACGGTTTCTGGATCAATCCGCTTTTAGATATTACCGGCAATGTCGTTATGCTGGATCTGATGGCGCAGCCTAATTCTTCCGATGAGTCTATCTTGGAGCGAGAGCGCGATGACGCTATTTCACTTTTAACATCCATTTTTGACGTATCTGAAATTAGTATCATCGTCAGTGATTATAATCGCCGTGTCGTTCGCATCAATGAAGCCTTCGTACGGACTTTTGGCTGGTCGCGCGATCAGGTAATCGGCGAGGATTTTATTTTTCTGATTACGCCTGACGAGCAGGATGTTGCCAGACAAAATCATGACCGATATGTGAAGAGCGGATTAAGATCTTCGGGCGAAATGAAAATGATCCGTCATGATGGATCGATCGTAAACACGCTATTTACAACGGCAACGCTTGAGTTATCCCAGCGTCGGCGTTTCCAAGTGACGACGATCATGGATATTACGCCGCGTAAGCAAATGGAATTGTCGTTACGCGTTGCGAAAGAACATGCCGATTCTGCCAATGTGGCGAAATCTGCTTTTCTTGCTAACATGTCTCACGAACTTCGCACGCCGCTCAATGCTATTATCGGCTTTTCCGAGATGATGCAAAATGAGGTATTTGGCGCATTGGGTAATCCTAAATATGTAGAGTATATGGGGGACATTCATACGAGCGCGCGTCATCTGCTTGAGATTATCAATGAAGTCCTCGATATGTCTAAAATCGAAGCGGGGCGCGTCGATCTGGACGAGCAGCCTGTCGATATGGAAGAGGCTATTGAATCCGTTATGCGTATGATGGCGTCGCGTGCCTTTAGTGGAGGCGTTTCACTCCACTCGAATGTGGATAAGAATATGCCGCCACTTCATGCCGATCCACGCTTGCTGCGCCAAGTGCTGATCAATCTGGTCAGTAACGCTGTTAAATTTTCACGCCGTGGCGGACAGGTGGATATCAATGCAAGTCTAAATAGTGATGGAGAAATGACTGTTATTGTAAAAGACAATGGCATTGGCATTCCACGCAGTAAAATCAAGCGCGCTTTGGAACCGTTTGGCCAGATTTATGATTCGGCTCATGCCGCCAAGGAAAATCAGGGTACAGGTCTGGGCTTGCCACTTGCCAAAGCCATGGTTGAACTGCATGGCGGTAATTTAAGTCTCGATTCAGATGCGGGCAAAGGAACAGTGGTTACGTTATCTTTCCCTGCGCGCCGCGTATTGCACCCGACAATGACAGCTGTAAGTTATTAATTGCCACTCAAGATTTTAATGTCTAAAATCCTGAAACACAGGAGATTTTGATATGAAACAGCTTATTCAGCGATGCGCAGATTCAGGCCTTAAAATGACAGGGCAGCGACGCACTATTCTGGAAGTGTTGGAAGAAGCGCATGACCATCCTTCTGTCGAAATCGTTTTCGAGCGTGCAAAGGCACGCGACTCCTCTATTAGCATTGCAACGGTTTATAGGACGCTTAGTCTTCTTGATGAAATGGACATCGTTATTCGCCATGAGTTTAAAGAGAATTTTTCTCGTTATGATATAAATACCGACCATCATCATCACCTGATCGATCTCGATAGCGGCGAAGTTATCGAATTTCAAAATGATGAAATTGAAAAACTAAAAGAAAAAATTGCTAACGAGCTGGGGTTTGAGCTCATCGATCACAGGCTTGAACTTTACGGCAAGAAACTAAAAAAATAACATGTGCGATACTCTTCCCAAAGATTGCAAATGTCGTGCGGCGGCATTGAACGCCTATAATGACCTGCGTAAAAATCATGAAGTGCCGGAAGCTTTTGCTTTTGAAGCGGCATGCATTATTTATCAGCATCATCATCCGGAAGAAAATAAACTTGCTGCCCGCATGAAGGTTGAAAGCTGGATCCACGCAGGTCATTTGCATTGATGGATGGCAGGATTGCAACAGGCCTATGGGTTGAGGCCAAATTGCGCCAGCTGGACCGTGATGCGATATCATATTACGTCATAAATAAAGGCGCTTATTTCTCCGGTGCGGTTCTCTTGAAGATTAATGATCTCTCAGGAATTTGCCGTATTTTAATACAGGAGACTGATGGAAGAGGTGAAAAAAAGTGGATTTCACCTTTGCTTAAGTCCGAGCTGTCAGAATCGGAGGCAGATAGTTATATTCAAAGAACGAAAGCTAGGGATCCGGATATATGGATCATTGAAATTGAGGAGCGCGATTTAATGAACCCTTTTGAAGACCACAGGAACGATAAAGGTTTTACGCTTGTTGAACTATCAATTGTCATGATTATCATCGGCCTCTTAATCGGCGGTGTTTTGAAGGGGCAAGAGTTGATTGAAAATGCTCGTGCGAAGAAAGCTGTTTCATTTTTGAAATCAGTACAAAGCGCGACATATACTTTTCAGGACACGTACAAATCACTGCCGGGTGATCTTTCATCTGCAACGGTATTAATCCCAGACTGTAATGCCAGCACGTTTTGCGAGGACGGAAACGGAAATAATTACATAGCGAGTGATGGTACGGACCAATATGCCTGGGGTACCCCGATTATAACGCGGGCTGAGCCTTCAAGATTTGAATCTGTTCAATATTGGAAGCATCTTGCCTTGGCTAATCTGATAGGGGATGTTAACGGTCACGCAAACCCCAATACACCTGCATTTGGAGAAACGCATCCCGAGTCGCCGTTTGGTTCAGGCGGGTTTGAAGTATATTGGGATGGTTTGACAACTCTGCATCCTACAGGAGTGCATATAGTTCGCCTTTCTGGCAATGATTCTTTAACCGGCGGTAACACTCTCAGCAGCATCACGCCTCAGCAGGCGGCAAAAATAGATAAGCTCATGGACGACGGTCAGCCCAATTCCGGCTCGGTTTTTGCCAATTACGGCCATGTAACCGATAATTGTAAAATTGGTGGGCCGACATTGTCTGATAATTCAGAATATAATGGCGCTATGACTTCCAATGAATGCGTTCTGTTTTTCAAGATTTTCTGATTGTTGCATATATCCGGCTCAATCATTATAGTCCGGCGCCATGCAGCCAAATAAATCAATCGTTGATCAACGCCGAACTTTTGCCATTATCGCGCACCCGGATGCCGGTAAAACAACGCTGACCGAAAAGCTTTTGCTGTTTGGCGGCGCGATTGAGCTTGCCGGAGCGGTTAAAGCCAAGGGAGACCGTCGCCGCGCACGGTCCGACTGGATGAAGGTGGAGCAGGAGCGGGGGATTTCTGTTGCGTCCTCCGTCATGACGTTTGATTATCAGGACATCACCTTCAATCTTCTCGATACGCCAGGGCATGAAGACTTCTCGGAAGATACATATCGGACGCTGACTGCTGTTGATAGTGCCATTATGGTGCTCGACGTTGCCAAGGGTATTGAAACGCAGACGCTCAAACTCTTTGAAGTTTGCCGTATGCGCAATATTCCGATCATTACCTTTATCAATAAAATGGACCGTGAAGGCCAAGACCCGTTCAAGCTGATGGACGAGGTCGCCGATAAGCTGCAACTTGAAGTCGTGCCGGCGTCGTGGCCAATCGGCATGGGCCGCGATTTTAAAGGCTGTTACGATTTGATCAACGATCAATTGGTATTGTTCGACCGCAGCAAAGGCGCGGCGCTACTGGAAACCTTTACTTGTTCCGGCCTGAACGATCCGATGATCGACCAAAAACTGCCCGCCGATCTCGCCGAAAAACTGCGTGAAGATGTCGAAATGATCCGCGGCGTGTGTCCACCTTTCGATCGTGAGGCCTATCTGGCGGGCGATATGACGCCTGTATTCTTTGGCTCCGCGGTGAATAACTTTGGCATCAAGGAATTGTTAGAAGGAATTGGCCGTTATGCGCCGTCTCCGCGTCCGCAAACAACGGCTCAAAGAACTGTCGATCCACATGAAAGCAAGGTAACGGGTTTCGTCTTTAAAATTCAGGCGAATATGGACCCAAAACACCGCGACCGTATCGCCTTTACGCGACTGTGTTCAGGTACGTTCAAACGCGGCATGAAATTAACGCCCGTGCGTACCGACAAAGCGATGGTCATCCATTCTCCTCTTTTGTTCTTTGCGCAGGAACGCGAGATGGCGGAAGAAGCCTATGCAGGTGATATTATAGGCATTCCGAACCACGGGAATTTGCGAATTGGTGATGTTTTGACCGAAGGCGAAAAACTGACTTTTACCGGCATTCCGTCTTTTGCCCCCGAATATCTACAGCGCGTTCTGCCAGAGGACCCGATGAAAGCGAAGCATTTGGGCAATGCGCTTCAGCAACTGGCGGAAGAAGGCGTAGCCCGGATTTTTAAACCGCTTTACGAGAACTCATGGATCGTTGGCGTTGTCGGTATGCTCCAATTCGATGTTCTCGCTGACCGTATTCGGACGGAATATTCGCTGCCTGTCAAATTCGAGCAAACGAGCCTGTATACAGCACGTTGGGTGCGCTCGAATGACAATGCCAAGATGAAGGCGTTTCTGGACTCAAATCGTGGCGCGATTGCCGAAGACCATGACGGCGACCCTGTCTTTATGGCAAGAAACGCATGGCATCTGAACGACACGCAGGATAAAAACCCGGATATCAGGTTTGAGAAGACGAAGTAATTATTTAAATGCTCGCATAATATTGGCGTAATCATCCGTCCATGGACGCATATCGTCCGGAATTTGAATGTCTTTCCATTTCATGGCTTTAAATTTAGCGATGATCTCGGGGTTATCTGACATTACCGTATAGATATTCGGGTTATGCTTGATCTTTGTCCCGAGAACATCTCCGCCTTTAGCATAGCGCACCAAGGCCGTCATGCCAGAGGCTTTGGCAATAGCCGCGACTTCCTTTTCTAAATTGAAAAACCGGTTTGATACATGGATGACAATAAAGCCGCCGGGTTTTAGTTTTGTCTTGTACCCTTGAACAGCTTCGAGCGTCATGACATGGATCGGAATATTATCAGAGCTAAACACATCGACGAAAATCATATCGTAATTATGATGCGGCATTTCCATTACTTTATGACGCGCATCACCAAGAATAATTTTATAAGGACTTTCGCAATCTTTTAAGTAACTGAAATATTTGGGGTCTTCAGATACATCGATAACTTGCTGGTTGATCTCGTAAAAATCAAATTCTCGGCCCGGGTGGGTGTAACAGGCAATACTGCCGATACCTAGGCCAAGGGCTGCTATTTTCTGCGGCTTATCAGATGAATCCAGTACGCTGAAAATATCGCCGACCGAGCCTGCCGGATGATAATAGGTCAGGGGTATTTTTTTGAAGTTATGGTCAAGCGCCTGCGCGCCATGGGATGTCGTTCCGTTGCTTAATACACGCACACCGGTTTCTTCATAGTCCTGAATACGCAATACGCCGAAGAAATTGCGTGCGATCAAAACGCTTTCTTTCATTTTCATCCATGAATTCGGCGGATTGAAAAGCAGGATGACGCCAACCGTTGTTACAAAAGCCACGCGGCGATTGATCAGGAAAAGCGAGGCGATGAGCGTAACAACGATCATGATGCCCCTGATCAGGAAATGATCGATAAGCGCAGCGGCGCAGCCGATCAACAAGACGCCGGGGAATAGCGCGATTTCTTTAAAGCTGAATTTTGTAATTTTAAATTCAGGGTCTTTGGTAATAGATGTTGAGGCATGGCGCGCAAACAGCGACAGGATAATTACGATGTAATATTCATACGGCAATTTGAACAGGATCGGTGCTATGAGCGAATTGAACACGCCGCCGAGCGCTCCGCCGATGGACAAATAAAGATAAAACTCCGTCAGGCGCGAGGTTCTTGGTTTCAGCGCGACCAGTTCCTGATGGCACATAAGAGAAGTGAAGAAGAAAAGAGCGCCATGGAATGCGATTAACAACCATGCGCCATTGCTGCCAAGGCTGAATATCTGGATACACGACAACAGGATTAATAAAATAGCCTGTAGAATACGCGTCGCAGGCAATGGAAAAAACGGCTTGCTGGAGAACGCTATAATAAAGGTGCCGAGATAAAGCGCGAGCGGCATAACCCAGAATAGCGGAACAGATGCGACATCCGTGGTCACATAGGTCGTATAGCCCAACATAAGAGAGGACGGACAAAATGCCAGGAAAATCCAGATCAGTTTTGTTTTAATAGAAACCGGACGATCCTCGGCTTCTATAATTTGTTCTTTTGCCTTGTGGAATTTAGGTGTGAGCGCGCAGAGGATAAACATCCCCGCAAGCAGGAAATATCCCGCGCTCCACAGCCATGATTGTTCATGCAATGCTAAAAGCGGCTCTGTCACAACCGGATAGGTGAGAAGGGCAAGCATCGAGCCGATATTACTGGCCGCATACAAGAAATATGGATTATGGGCGTTCGGGTGATCGGTGCGCGAAAACCAGTTTTGCAAAAGCGGGGCCGAGGCCGAGAGAATAAAAAAGGGTGCGGCTGCCATGCCGATCATGGTTTTAAGTTGCCACAAGACCGGCTCTTTGCTCGGATCGTTTATTTCCGCCGGTAGGGCCAAGGGAAGGGCAAGAGTGGCCAGCGCCATCAAGCCTAAATGCAAAAGGGCCTGCACTTGCGGTTTTTTGATCTTGGCTAGCAAATGGGCATAGATATAGCCGGCCAGCAGCAAGACCTGAAAAAACAGCATGGCTGTGTTCCAGACGGCAGGCGTCCCGCCCAGCGAAGGCAACAGGAATTTCCCAACCATAGGTTGCACGGCGAAAAGGAGAAAAGCGCTTAAAAATATAGTGATTATATAGACCGGAACCAGATAGCGACTCATGTAACCCCTCTTGTTGCGAGTCATTATATCCTTGAAAAACGGGGCGTCAAAGAGTACTAAATGCGTACGGATTTTTGACGGATTTATGGAATGATTAAACTATCTAAATTAAGTGATTATGCGGTTGTTGTCCTGAGCCTCTTGGCACGGGACCGTAACCGTTTGATGACAGCGTCCGGCCTGTCCACGGCAAGCGGTATCCCCGAGCCTACGGTGGCCAAGGTCTTAAAGCTTCTCTCGAAAGAGGGTGTGATCGCCTCGACGCGCGGTGTCAATGGTGGCTATATGCTGGAACGCGACCCATCACAGATTTCGGTTACCGAATTGATTACCGCTCTTGAAGGTCCCATTGCCCTGACTGCCTGTATCGAAGGTAGCGACGATGATTGTTCCATTCAGGAAATATGCCCTATGTCTGGCAAATGGGCCAAGGTTAACACCACCATCAAAACAGCGCTCGACGGATTGCCTTTAAGCGATCTTTTGATTCCCGTCCGTGCCGCTCAAGAAGTTCCACTGGAAATAAAAGATGCCTGATATAGAAACGATTGAAAAAGTAAAAGAGCTGAACAAATACGAAGCCGGGTTTTTCACTGACATCGAATCCGATAAAGCTCCGAAAGGGTTGAACGAAGATATCGTCCGCCTGATCTCGTCCAAGAAAGGCGAGCCTGAATGGATGCTGGAATGGCGGTTGAAAGCATACCGTCACTGGCTGACCATGCCGGAGCCAGATTGGGCAAAGCTCGACTATCCGGGTTTCGATTATCAGGAAGCCTATTATTACTCAGCGCCAAAATCTATGAAAGACAAGCCGCAGAGTTTGGATGACGTCGACCCGAAAATTTTAGAAACATATAAGAAGCTCGGTATTCCCTTGCGTGAACAGCAAATGTTGGCTGGTGTTGCCGTCGATGTCGTTTTTGACTCTGTGTCGGTTGCGACAACCTTCCGTGCCAAGCTTAAGGAATCCGGCGTTATTTTCTGTGCGATTTCGGAAGCGATTAAAGATTATCCTGACCTCGTCAAAAAATATATCGGCTCTGTGGTCCCCTATACAGATAACAAACATGCTTGTTTGAACTCTGCCGTGTTTTCGGATGGCTCGTTTGTCTATATCCCGCCGGGTGTTAAATGTCCGATGGAGCTATCGACCTATTTCCGCATCAACGAAATGAACACGGGCCAGTTTGAGCGCACGCTGATCATCGCCGATAAAGGTGCCTATGTATCCTATCTGGAAGGTTGCACCGCGCCGATGCGCGATGAAAACCAGATGCATGCGGCCGTGGTCGAGCTTGTCACGCATGACGATGCCGAGATTAAATATTCTACCGTGCAGAATTGGTATCCGGGCGATGAAAACGGCAAAGGCGGAATTTACAATTTCGTGACGAAACGTGCGCTGTGCGAAGGCGTTAATTCTAAAGTCTCATGGACGCAAGTTGAAACAGGTTCTGCCATCACATGGAAATATCCTTCCTGCATTTTAAAAGGCGATAACTCCCAAGGTGAATTTTATTCTGTTGCCATTACAAATGGCTATCAACAGGCCGATACCGGCACCAAGATGATCCATATGGGCAAAAACACAAAATCCCGTATTGTTGCCAAAACCATATCTGCCGGTAAATCCGATTCAACCTATCGCGGTCTCGTCAAAATCCTTGGTGGTGCCGAAGGGGCCCGCAACTTTACGCAATGCGACTCCCTCCTGATCGGTGATCAATGCGGTGCGCATACAGTGCCTTACATCGAAAGCAAAAACCGCACGGCGCGCCTTGAGCACGAAGCGACAACGTCCAAAATCTCCGAAGACCAGATGTTTTATTGCCAGCAGCGCGGGCTTAGTGCGGAAGAAGCCACAGCCCTGATCGTCAATGGTTTCTGTCGTGAAGTGATGCAGAATTTGCCGATGGAGTTTGCGGTTGAAGCGCAGAAATTGGTGGCTATTTCTCTCGAGGGGAGTGTTGGGTGAGGGAAATTTTATTATTTTCTCTTCTTGTCTTTTTAAGTCCGGCTGTGTCAGCCGCAGACGCTCCAAAGTCTGATTTTAATAAATGGCTTGGTGTTTATAAAGAAAGATTTGAAACTGGTACTGTAAATTCTAATAAAAAATATATGGTTGAGAACATTCTTGAGATAGTTAAATTTGATGACCACTCAGTCTATTTTAAATCAAAACTCAATTTTTTTAACGGGCATCAGTGTTTTGTTTATGGCATCGCTGACTATGAAGATGGGAGCTTTATATATAAGGCAAGCAACACACGCTTTTCAGATGCAGAAAAATGCGTTTTAAAGATTAATTTAGAACAAAACAAAATATCATTTGATGACGTGAATGACGTATGTCGTGCACATTCCTGCGGATCTCGCGGCGGATATGCGGGGGCTAATTTTTCTTATAATGCTAAAAGACCAATACGCTACATGGATGTAATATTAAAATCATCAAATTATAAAGATGCAGTTGATGAATATAATAGCCGTAACTTAGGTGGTAAATAAATGAGCTGTTTTTCACCGAAAGTTTTATTAAATGAATAACTGGTGGGCACTCGCAATACTATCCGGTGCCGGACTTGCCAGCCGCAACGTCTTGCTGAAACTCGCCAATGTCAAAATCGATCCGGCGATGGCGGCGTTGGTGTTGTCAGTATCAATGGCGATTACCTCTATCGCTTTTATGTTTGCGAACCGTTTTTATGCGGCGCGACTGGAAAACGCCGTTGAAAATCCGATGAACTGGAACATGGCGGGTATTATCCCTGCGGCTTTTGCCGGTATCGGCCTCGCAGCAGCAAATATTCTTCTCGTGTTTTCCTATAAGGCTGGTGGCAGTGCTGCTCTTGTCGGTGTTTTGCAAACACTTTGCGCGGTCAGTATTACCATGATCGTCGGTGTATTTTTGCTGAATGAAATTATCCGTCCGGCACAAATTCTTGGTGCAATGATCGCGCTTGTGGGCATGTTTTTAATTATAAAGGGGTAAGCTATGGACGCAGTATTTACGATTATCGGGGTTGTCGGCTCCATCATGTGTATCCTCATGTATTTCATGCTTGAGCGCGGTTTAGCCAAAGGCACTGATATCTGGTATTACGCAATTAACGGTATCGGCGCTTTGTTAATACTCATCGGCTGTATGGCCAATTTCGATGGCGGCGATTTAGGTGCGATCACACAGGAATTATGTTGGGCGATGATTAGCGGTATGGGTATCTTCCGTTTAATCAGGGCAAAGAAGAAAGAACGTAATGAAGGGTTTTAGCAATCGTCACCCCCGCGAAGGCGGGGGTCCATCGTGACACTGCAAGATGGATTCCCGCCTTCGCGGGAATGACGGAAAAGTAGAAGAAATGGAAAAGAAATTTTGGGTTTATATAGTCTCGAATATGAAGAACGGCACTATTTATATAGGAGTTACATCTGATCTAAATCGAAGAGTATATGAACACAAAGAAAAGCAAGTAGAAGGATTTACAAAAGAATACGGTTTAGGAAATTTGGTCTGGTACGAAGAACATCCAACAGCTGAATCTGCAATTACTAAAGAAAAGCAGATGAAGAAATGGAATAGAGACTGGAAAATCAAACGTATTGTAGAAGAGAATCCTGATTGGAATGATTTGTACGAAACACTAAATAGGTAATATAAATGCTACTCGAAATCAAAAATCTCCATGCCGAAATTGACGGCAAGCAAATTCTCAACGGTCTCGATCTGACGATCGAAGCCGGAAAAGTCCATGCGATCATGGGCCCGAACGGGGCAGGAAAATCTACCCTGTCTTACGTCCTGTCGGGTCGCAGCGATTATGAAGTGACGGAAGGCGAGATTTTGCTCAACGGCGAAAACATTCTCGAAATGGCGCCGGAAGAACGGGCTGCCGCCGGAATGTTTTTGGCGTTCCAATATCCGGTTGAAATTCCTGGCGTTCAGACAACGACGTTTTTGAAAACAGCGCTCAATGCCATTCGCCGCCAGAAGGGCGAGGCGGAAATGGATGCGCTCGATTTCCTCAAGCTCATGAAAACCAAGACCAAGGAACTAGGCATCGATAATGAGATGCTCAAACGCGCGGTCAATGTCGGTTTCTCTGGCGGCGAAAAGAAACGCAATGAGGTTTTGCAAATGGCCTTACTTGAGCCGAAAATGTGCATCCTCGATGAAACGGATTCAGGTCTTGATATTGACGCGCTGCGCATCGTTGCCGATGGTGTCAACAAGCTGCGCTCCCCTGAGCGTTCTTTCCTCGTGATTACGCACTACCAGCGCTTGCTCGATTACATCGTGCCGGATGTCGTGCATGTTCTGGCCAAAGGCCGGATCGTCAAAACCGGCGGCGCGGAACTGGCGAAAGAGCTTGAAGCCACAGGATATGCCGGTATCGGCGAGGCGGCCTGATGAACGCGATTCCATTCAGCAAAACACGTTTCAAAGCCGATACATCCGAGATTGCCTTGCAAGGCTGGAGCGATCAGCCAGACTCGGCTGATTGGGTCAAGGCGCTGCGTCTGCGGTCAAAATCCAAACTCGAAGAATTCGGCTTGCCGCAGCCAAAACTGGAACGTTGGAAGTATACCAATCTTCCGGCTCGGCTGAAGAAGATAAATGTGTCTTATGTGCCCAACGAAGGCACCACAATCGATGAAGCGCCAGACTGGGCGCGTGAGAGATTGGACGCTCCTGTTCCGGGCGATCATCCATATCATGACATGATGCTCTGGCACGCCAATAATGCCTTTTTGGATAAAGCAACTTTTCTCCAGTTTGTCGACCAACAGCATCATAATATCGTGCATGAGGGCAAAGGCGGAGAGCTAACGCATCCGCGTATGTTTATCTGCGTCGCGGATAATGCCGACGCGACCTTGTTCGAGTATTATAGCGGCAAAGGCGCATATTGGCGCAACGGCGTCACCGAAATCCGCGTCGGCAAGAATGCACGCTTTCGTCATTACCGCATTATCGAAGACAGTATGGAGTCTATCTGTACACATAATACGCATGTAACGGTTGAGCGTGACGGCAATTATGAAACCTTCACCATCACAACGGGGGCGGGTCTCAGCCGCAACCAGCTTCATGGCGAATTGCTCGAAGAGAACGGTCAATGCAGTTTTTCGGGTCTGAATATGATCGGCGGCAAACAACATGCCGACACGACGCTTTTGATCGAACATAAAGCGCCGCATTGCCAATCGAACCAGCTTTATAAGAATATTCTCAAAGATGAATCCCGATGTGTTTTCCAGGGTAAAATCTTCGTCGACCAGATTGCCCAGAAAACGGACGGTTATCAATTATCCAACAATTTACTGTTATCGCCACTGGCGGAGATGAACATCAAGCCCGAGCTTGAGATTTATGCCGATGACGTGAAATGCTCTCATGGTTCGACAACAGGCGCGCTCGATGAAACGCCGATGTTCTACCTGCGCAGCCGTGGTCTAAGCGAAAGCGAAGCGCGTAAATTGTTGCTGGAAGCGTTTATCGGTCAGGCTTTGGAAAAAATAACGCATGAAGCGGCGCAGAAAGACATTACCGAAAGGGCAATTGCGTGGCTTTCTCAATCGTAATCATCATTTCCCTCTCCCTCATAAATGAGGGAGAGGGATTAAGGGAGAGGGAGTGTTGATGACAAGGCAAAAAACCGAGTTCTCTCAAAAATTGAGAACAGAAATGACTCCGCCTGAGCAAAAGCTTTGGCTTGCTTTGCGTCATGACCAGCTGGGTTTACGTTGCCGCCGTCAACATGCCATTGGCCCGTATATTGCTGATTTTTATTTTCCTTCAATAAAGCTGGCGGTCGAGTTAGATGGCGAAACTCATGTATCTGATGAGCAAAAATCATATGATGAAGCGCGTACAAAATATTTTGAATCTAATGGGATTCGTACATTAAGATTTTGGAATAATGAAGTGCTTACAAATATCGAGGGCGTTGTTGAAACGCTCTCCCTCTCCCTTAATCCCTCTCCCTCACAGGTGAGGGAGAGGGAAACGGATTGGCGCAGCGATTTCCCCTCCATGTCATCCATGATGAACGGCAAGCCGCTTGTGTATCTGGATACGGGGGCGAGTGCGCAAAAGCCGCAAGTCGTGATCGATGCCATGGCAAAAGCCATGAGCGAGCAATATGCGAATATCCATCGCGGGCTGTATAAGTTCTCGGCCCAAAAAACGCAGGAATTCGAAGCGGTGCGCCATAAAGTGGCGGATTTTCTTGGCGTCGAAAACGAAAACACGATTATCTTTGCGCGTAATACGACAGAGGCCATCAATCTGGTGGCACAGGCTTACGGTCGCAAATTCCTGAAAGCAGGCGACGAGATTATTCTGTCCGAAATGGAGCATCACGCCAATTTAGTGCCTTGGTCCATGCTGCGCGATCAGATCGGCGTGGTGATTAAATATATTCCGGTTCTGGAAGACGGCAGTCTGGATATGGACGCTTATAAAAATCTTCTATCCGACAAGACGAAGCTTGTGTCGGTGACGCATATTTCAAACGCGCTTGGCACGATCAATGATGTAGTGGTCATTACGAAGATCGCACGAGAACATAATCCCGATATCAAGATCATGTTTGATGGCTCTCAAGCGGTGGTTCATGCCAAAGTAAACTTATCGGCGTTTGACCCTGATTTTTATGTGTTCACAGGGCACAAGCTTTACGGCCCGACAGGGGTCGGCGTTTTATATGGGCGCTATGAATTGCTTGAAGCGATGGATCCTTACCAAGGCGGCGGCGATATGATCGAAACCGTCGCGCTTGATGAGGTGACCTATAAATCCGCGCCTGCGAAATTCGAAGCTGGTACGCCGGCAATTGCAGAAGTGATCGCGCTTGGTGCGGCCATTGATTACGTTTCATCCATCGGCATGGAGAATATTGCGGTGCATGAGCAGGAATTGCTCCGTCATGCTACTGAAGAACTGCAAAAATTCGATGGCCTGCATATCTTCGGCACCGCGGCGCCGAAAGCTGCTATAATAAGTTTCACCATGAATGAAGCCCACCCATCCGATATTGCGATGGTGCTGGACCAAATGGGAATTGCGGTCAGGACAGGGCATCATTGCTGTATGCCGCTCATGGCGAAATTCAAAGTCGATGCAACAGTGCGTGTATCCTTTGGCCTGTATAATACGAAAGAAGATATAGAGCGGCTTGTCGAAGCCTTGCAGAAAGTTAAATCGTTATTCGCATGAAAATGGACCCAGTCGCAGATGAAGAAATGATCCGCAACGCTCTCGGAGATGACTTCGACGAGATGGCGGAGCCGCCGAATGTCACAGGATCGAAAGATCATCCTTTGTGGAAGCAGATTGTCGCCAATCTGCGCGAAGTTTTCGACCCTGAAATTCCGGTCAATATCTATGAACTTGGCTTGATCTATAAAATTTTGATCACCGACCAGCCGGACCAGACGTCCGATATCGCGGTCGAGATGACACTGACGTCTCCGGCCTGTCCGGTCGCGCAGGAAATGCCGGGCATGGTGCAGGGGGCTATTTTCCCGCTGTCAGGCGTTGGCAATGTCGATGTCGAGATAGTCTGGGAACCGACCTGGGATCCTTCCTGTATGGCGGAAACTGCCAAGCTTCAGCTTAATATGTTTACTTAAGAGAGTTACAGGTTGCGAGTTACAAGTTGCGAGAATGCTTTTGTAACTTGTAACTATGAACTCGTAACCGGAGAATATTGATATGTTCGGCATAACAACCAATGAAATCAAAGTAACCCCCGCCGCCCGCGAGCATTTAAAGCGCGTGGTAGACGGTCATGCGGGTTTGCGCCTGATGATTCTTAAAGGGAAAGGTTGCGGCGGAAATGAATATGATCTGCGCGGCGTGACCGATGAAACCATCGACCCGACTGACGACCGTTTGGAAATCCAAGAGGGGCTGACTATCTTTATTCCGAAAACCGATGTCTTAATGCTTTTCGGCACGACGATCGATTATGTTGAGGACTCTGTTGGCAATCGCCGGATCGAGATTACCAACCCGAATGAAAAGGGTAAATGCGGCTGCGGCCTGTCAGTATCTTTTTAAGTCTTTGAGTTCCTAATTAAATCAAAGGTTTATGATAGGCTATCATTTTGTTCGTCATTTTTTCAAAAAATTTATAATAGTCTGTTCTCAAAAATCCAGACATGAAAAAGGCCGCAACAAAGCGGCCTGACTTCGATATTAACTTTTAGTTAATAATTAAGGAGTAGATGTTGCGCCTGGTGCGTTTACTTGGGAGCGAACTCTAGGTGCAATCAATTTCGGAGACGTTACCATCGCTATAGATGGAGCTGCTGCTCTTGCTGATGCTCTAAAACTAGATTTTGTCATTTTATAACCCTCTTATATTATAACGCATTGAGTTTTTTAGCTTTTTTTATAAAAATCTGGGAAATTTCTTCGAATCCTTGTCCAGATCTATAAGCTTTATACTCTTCAACGTATCCTAAATTGTTAACTACGTCAATTAATTTGAAATACTCATCCACAGATGCATATTCATCAGCTATTCTACACATTGACATAATATTGTCAACCGTTTTTGATAAAAAAATCGTGGCTTCCTGAGGTGTTTTAGGCTGATTGCCATTACCAGGTAAGCCTATAAATTTATGCTCCACCTGACGTATGCCACAACCCAAAGCCATGGCTAAAAGATGAAAGTCTTTTGGTATCTGTGGCAAAGCATAAAGAATAACTTGGTTGGCATCAATCACTGCAACATCGATTTCTCTAGATGAAACGACTTTGACTGGAACCGAATGCTGATTAGAAAACTCAATGAGCTCTTGGCCAAAAGGAATTTTAAAAAGCGTTTCTTTTGCGCCTGATAAAATAGCTTGTTCCTGTGGGTGGCTCAAACCGCCTGTCGGTTTAGACATGCCCATCTGTCCAAAAGCTTCGTGTAGGGTATCACTCATTATTGCATTCCGCCTGTCAGCATTTTAATCGGCACGACCGTAACTTTACCTTCAGCCGTTACGACTATTTTAGCATCAACCAGCCCGCCAAGGTAATAAAGCGGGGCATGGACGACAAAAGCGCCCGAAGTAGGGTCTTGCTCGATTTTAAAATCATCCGGTTCGACATAGAGATTTTCTCGGCGTTCATCGTCATATAGATCGATAGACTGGCCTTCATCCGCATTACGCAGGATCAAGATATCCCCGTCCTCGGTGCGCACATTGAAGAAATAGAAGTTCAAATAAGCGATAACATTGTCTTCATTAAGTTGAAGACCATTGGCGATATTTATTTCCCTGATGGGGAAGTCGGAACCATCCAAATAAAGATATTTGTCGCCATCGCCGATAAAATCCATGGTGAAGGTCGGCATGGAAGAGAAATTGGTCAGGCGATAAAGAAGATGATTTGAATAAAAAGGCAGGCGGGCGCATTTCGCCTCGGACGTCACCGGCGAAAACAATGAGGATTCCGCAGCGGATTTCACGCTGTTGATCATGTCGTTCGTTTTGTCTCGGTCGAGGCGGTGCCAGTCCATAAAATCCTTAAGAAATCTCGAGTCAGCACGTAATTGTAATGACTTAGACTATATCATCAAGGGGGCAATAGAAGGAAATTTAGCTTTTAAGCCGCAACAGGGGCAAGCTGCATAGCCTGTATTTGCTCTAGCAAAGGCAGGATAAAGGCTGGGTCCTTCATTTGAGGAGCGTCAGACAGGCGTTGACGCCATAATTTGGCCCCGCGAAGGCCGTTAAATAGGCCGATTGTGTGACGGGTCATCGTGTGAACTGGGGTGTTAAAACGGGCTTGCTGATCCTCGATATATGGGATCATGGCGCGGGCGATATCGAAACGGTCCGGCAAAGAAAGGCCGTTGAGGGCATTTTCGATCTCGGCGAGGAAATAGGGATTTTGATAGGCTTCGCGCCCGATCATCGCGCCGTCGAGATGTGAAACGGATTTGATCAGCTCCAGCGTGTTCAATCCGCCATTGATATCGATGGTCAGGTCGGGATGGCTATTTTTGATCTGCGTTACAAGATCATAATTAAGCGGCGGGATTTCACGATTTTCTTTCGGCGATAATCCTTTAAGCCACGCTTTGCGGGCATGGATGATGAAGGTCTGACAGCCGGCTTCTTTTGCTTTTTCAATAAAGGTATTGAGAAATTCATAGTCTTCGCTGTCATCTATACCGATGCGGCATTTGACGGTGACTGGAATATTAACTTGCCCGGACATGGCGGAAACGCACTCGGCCACCAACTCCGGCTCGGCCATTAAACACGCGCCGAACTTGCCTTTTTGCACGCGGTCGGATGGACACCCGCAATTGAGATTAATCTCATCATAGCCAAAATCTTCGCCCATCTTCGCTGATTTAGCTAAAGCATTGGATTCCGATCCGCCGAGTTGAAGGGCGACCGGATGCTCCTGCGCAGAAAAACGCAAATGGCGCTCCGCATCGCCGAATAACAATGCGCCGGTCGTCACCATCTCCGTGTACAAAACGGAATTGGGCGAGAGCAGGCGGTGAAAATAACGGCAATGGCGATCTGTCCAGTCCATCATCGGCGCAACGGAAATGCGGAAGTTACTCATAGGCCATGGGCTTTCAAATCTTCTGAGAGCTTTTCAGGCGTAAAAAACCGTATCGCCTGAAAGCCGCAATTAATCGCTGCGTCGACATTCTCCTGACGGTCATCGATAAATAAGAGCGTTGACGGATCGAGATCGAAAGTTTTCAGGAAATGGTGGTAGATCACTGGATCGGGTTTGAGCAATTTGACATCCGCAGAAACGGTTACGCCGAGAAAGACGTCCAGAAAGGGAAAAACTTTCGTTGCGATATCCCATTTCTCGCGCGAGAAATTGGTGATCGCATAAAGTGGAACGCCGGTGTCTTTTAATTTCATCAGGATATCGACGCTGCCTTGAATAGGGCCGGAAACCATATCGGCCCAGCGTTCGTCATAGGCGCGGATCAAATCGGCATGATCGGGAAATTCCGCAATTTTTTCAGCGATCGCATCGGCCCATAAACGTCCGCGATCCTGTTCCAGATTCCATGTGTAATGGCAAATCTCGGTCAGGAATCTATCGATCTCCGCTTCATCCTCAATTAATTGGCGATAGAGATGTTTCGGGTCCCAGTCGATCAGGACATTCCCGATATCGAAAACGACGGCTTTGATTTTGATCATAAGCCCTCTCCCTGAAGGGAGAGGGTAGGGAGAGGGTTTTGCGGACCTTGAATTGTATTTTGAATATCGTACAAAACATCCTCGATGTTTTGTAGTATTTGATTATTCCAATATCTTTTAACTAAAAATCCCATATCTTCTAATTCTTTGGTTCTTACTATATCATTCATGTTATCGCAGTGTTGGCTGCCATCTAGTTCGATAATCAATCTTGCTTCATAGCAAACAAAATCGACAATATAGCCACTCATTCTTTCTTGCCGTTTAAATTTCAAACCCAAAAATCTTTTAGCGCGGACTTTTGACCAGAAAATAGTTTCGGCCTTGGTCTGATTGGCGCGAAGGTTTCGTGCGTAATCAAGCAGCATGGTTACCCCTCTCCCAACCCTCTCCCTATGGGAGAGGGCTTTATATTTGATACCAGTCAGTTTATAGTGAGTTTATAATTACTAACGCCCCCTAAAATCCAGATTAATCAGTCTTTCATGCGATATCTTGTTCTTTTTATAATATTTTTTGCTTCTTCCGCTTTCGCGGCCGATCCAATGGAAGGGTCCGGCTTGCCGATCCCGCGCTTTGCGTCCTTGAAATCGGATAATGCCTTTGTCCGCACGGGGCCATCCATGGATTATCCGATCAAGTGGGTTTACAAAAAATCCGGCCTGCCGGTCGAGATCGTCCAGGAGTATGACGCCTGGCGCAAAATCAAGGATCCGTCAGGCGAAACCGGATGGGTGCACAAATTACTTTTATCCGGCACCCGAACGGTAATTATCGAGTCAAAAGAACCGGTTAAGGCATTCGAGACTGAAGATAAAGAGAAGCTTGTCGCGCTTTTGGAGCCCGGCACGATAAGCCATATCGAGGAATGCCGCGATGCGATGTGCCTGTTGCAATTTGGCACCTATGAAGGCTGGACGGAAAAAAAGTACCTTTGGGGCGTTTACGGTTCCGAGATTTTGAATTAGTATAAACGAATCAAGGGGATGCAGTATCTGTCCCCGATTCGCTCCACAGACTAAATCCTACCTTACGACTACCCCACCTTTAAAATTCAGTACGCAAAGCACATGTCAATAACGAACGTCGCGAAGGTCGAGGTCGCTCACCTTCTTCATGCGAATCTCGCAAAATTAGCCAATGTTTCGGCAGAGCAGCCGGACGAATCCCTGTCAACGGAAGTCGATATCCGCGTCATGCTGCAAGTCATGGCCGGAATTTTGACCGAGACCGCTTTCTTCTTTGAAAACCCTGATGAAACACTGCAAGTCAGCTTGAATAAAATCAGCCTGATGCTCGAATGCGATCCGTTCGAAGGCGATCTGCCGGAATGGATAGATTTCCAGCCGCATCTGATCGACACGAATACGGAGCGCGGACGCGAATTGGCAAGGCTTGCCATCGAGGATTGGTCCGATTGTGAATTCGCTTTCCATGACATGTTAATGACGCTTGTGCATCATATGTTGATCTCATGGGAAGATGACGGTATTCCGCGTTGTGAAGCTTTCCGCCTTTTGATTGAATATGCGACGCGCTGCATGAGTTACGAGTTGGCCGCGCAGGAACTCTGCGATGTCTTGATCGAGAAGAAAATCTCGCGTGATGGCTGGACGCTGGGTGATTGCCTTGGCGGTCTGGCGGGCGCAGCCGGATGGCGATTGGCGAAATACAATCTGATCCAGAAAAAGCGTGAAAAAGAATCCGTGCCATTTCCGACAGAATTTGACGAACTGGTCTATGTAATGACGAAAGAAGCGACGCGCATGGGCGTGCCGGCAGGTAGCGACTGGCGTTTCGGATTGCCGGCAAATGATTGCCCGCTTAATCCGCCGCTCGAATTGTTGAACGGTATTGAACCGTATGCGCTGCTCTTCTTCTCCACGATCCCGATGCCGGATTTAAGAGAGCAGGCGGTTGCCTGTGCGAAAGCCGCAGGGCGTATGCTGGCGGTTGCGGCTGTCGGCGATGAGCCTGAAATTGCACCTGTTATTGCGAAGCCATTGGCGATGGCGGCAATTACAGAGACGTATAAGACGTTCTGGCGCGGGTTTTGATTAAGGGGCTAGGGGATTACCGATCCAAGCTTTAAATGCTTTATCTGTATAATTTAAATACCCTTGAATATGCTCTTCAATATTTTCATTTGAGCAATTTTTTGCTGCAGTATTAAAGGCGGAATCTCTTAGACATCTAAAAAATACACGGCGGTGAAAGTTATTTTTAGAAGTTTCATAGCCTTGCTCAAGTATTGAATTTGCTTCTTGAGAATATTCTTCAGGGGCGCGATGGATTTTTGCAAGCAAATCCATTAGCAAGATTCTATCAGGATCAACTTGAGCAAGATTTTTCTGTGCTGCTAAAGTGCGGGCCTTGGCTGCGACGTCATCCGCAAACTCTTTTGGGCTATAGATTGCTTCTTCAGGAAATTTCATTTTATTCTCCATTTATGAAAACACTTATAAGAAATTATGGGAAAATAGTCAAATTTCAAAAAACACGGACTATTACAGTTTGTGACATTTCCTATTTGTGCCAAGGGCTTGAAGTCTTTATAAGTATGCCCATGAATCAAAACGTACAAGTTAAGCCCTTTGACGGCTTTGCCCCTAAAGACCACTACACCCGCGATGATTTGATCGCCTGCGGGCACGGACAGATATTCGGCCCCGGCAATGCGAAATTGCCTTTACCGCCGATGTTGATGTTCGACCGCATTACCAAGATCACCACCGAAGGTGGCGCTTACGGTAAGGGTGAAATGGTCGCGGAATTCGATATCAATCCTGATCTCTGGTTCTTCCAGTGCCATTTCGAAGGTGATCCGGTGATGCCGGGCTGTCTCGGTTTGGATGCGATTTGGCAGATGCTGGGTTTCTATCTCGGCTGGACAGGTGCACTTGGTTCAGGCCGTGCGCTGGGTCTTGGTGAGATGAAAATGACAGGCCAGATTTTGCCGACGACGAAACTCGTTCAATATCATCTAGATATTCGCCGCGTTATGAACGGCAAACTCGTTCTTGGTATCGCCGACGGTCAGGTTATTGCCGATGGCAGAACTATTTATGAAGCGAAAGATTTGCGCGTCGGTTTGTTCGCAAACCCGAACGCACTTTAATTTAAGACCATAAATCGAAAGGATTTGTAATGGCTCTATTCAATATGCCGCCAAAGCTCCGCCGCGTCGTTGTCACAGGTATGGGTGTCGTTTCCTGTATCGGTAATTCGGCAAGTGAAGTTCTTGAATCTTTGAAAGCTGGTAAGTCTGGCATTAGGTTTGATCAGACACATGCCGATCATGGTTTCCGTTCGCAAGTATCAGGAAGACCGACTATCAATATCGCCGAGAATGTTGACCGCCGTTTGCTTCGCTTTATGGGTGAGGCTGCAGCTTACGCCCATATCTCAATGGAACAGGCGATTGCGGATGCAGGTCTAACGCCAGATCAAGTAAGTAATGAGCGCACAGGCGCGATTGTCGGTTCTGGCGGCCCATCGACAAAATATCAGGTCGAAGCTGTTAAGGCCGTTGAAGAATCCGGCGCGACGAAAAAAGTCGGGCCATTCGCGGTCCCGAAATGCATGTCATCGACAACATCCGCTACGCTTTGCACGAACCACAAAATCAAAGGCGTCAATTATTCTATCTCGTCAGCGTGCGCGACATCTTCACATTGTATCGGCAACGCGGCAGAGCTTATTGCCATGGGCAAACAGGACGTAATTTTTGCCGGTGGGGCGGAAGATCTCGACTGGACCTTGTCATGTCTCTTTGACGGCATGGGCGCGATGTCATCTAAATTTAACGATGCGCCTGAAAAATCTTCCCGAGCCTATGATGAAAACCGTGATGGTTTTGTCATTGCTGGGGGCGGCGGTATTCTGGTGTTGGAAGAGCTGGAACACGCGAAAGCGCGCGGCGCGAAAATCTATGCAGAGATTACAGGTTATGGCGCGACATCCGACGGCGAAGATATGGTCGCCCCAAATGGTGAGGGCGCAGAACGTTGTATGCAACAGGCGCTCTCCACTATCGAAGGTGAAGTCACTTATATCAATACCCATGGCACAGCGACGCCTGTCGGTGACAAAGCGGAAATTGGTGCCATCCGTAATGTGTTCTCGAAATTTGATAAAATTCCTTATATCAGCTCGACGAAATCCATGACTGGTCACTCACTGGGTGCGGCGGGTGTACAGGAAGCGATTTATTCCTTGTTGATGATGGCGCATGATTTTATCGCACCTAGCATCAATATCGACAAGCTCGATGAAGCGTTCGCCAATATGCCAATCGTGCGCGAACGCATCGACAATTTCGTTCACAAAACAATTCTCTCCAATAGCTTTGGATTCGGCGGCACGAACGCGACCCTCGCATTCTCTAAATACACAGGATAAAGACAGATGGAATTAATGAAGGGCAAACGCGGCCTTATTATGGGCGTCGCTAACGATCACTCGATTGCCTGGGGGATTGCGAAAGCATGTGCGGAACAAGGCGCAGAGATTGCCTTCACTTATCAAGGCGACGCGTTCAAAAAACGTATCGAGCCCTTGGCCAAAACTATCGGTGTTAAAACTCTAATTGATTGTGATGTGTCCGTTGATGGCGATATCGACAAGGCGTTCGATATCATCGAAAAGGAAATGGGCCAGATTGATTTTATCGTTCATTCGCTTGCCTATTCGAACAAGGAAGAACTTAAGGGCCGCTATGTCGATACCAGCCTCGAAAACTTCCTGCACACGATGAACGTGTCCTGTTATTCCTTTACGGCTGTTATGAAACGCGCCGCGAAAATCATGACCAAGGGCGGCTCTGCCGTCACATTGACTTACTTTGGTGCCGAGAAGGTTATGCCGAACTATAACGTCATGGGCGTTGCCAAAGCCGCTCTCGAAGCCTCTGTTCGCTATCTGGCTGCTGATCTGGGTCCTGACGCCATCCGCGTAAATGCCATCTCTGCAGGTCCTATGAGAACTCTCGCGGGATCCGCTATCGGCAGCGCCAGAAAAACTTTTAAATACAACCAATTGGCCAGTCCGCTTCGCAGGTCGGTTGAACTGGAAGAGCTTGGCCAGACAGGCGTTTATCTGCTCTCTGATATGTCAACCGCCGTCACAGGGGAAATTCACTATGTCGATTGCGGCTTTAACGTCGTCGGTATGTGTCCGACGGACCAGTGGGATGAATTGCTGGCCTAGTCGCCGCGAATTTTCCCGCGGCGCTTCCAATGCGCCATGGCAAGAAACGCAAAATTTGTGACAACAATCACGAGCGGGTAAAGCGCTGTGACCAGCGTGAATCTTTCAAGGGCGAGAACGGCAAGAAATAATTTTGCATTGGCCAAATAGTAGGACAGCAAATTTTCCTCATAGGGCTTTTTCCATGTTTTTCGAACAGTTGGATAAAAGCCCACGATATCAATAATTGAAATCAGGATAACCGAGCCTAGTGGATTTTTTGTCATGATCCATGGCACGATGGCAAAAAGCGAGAAGAAGAGAGCAATCTTGTCGGATTTTGTAATCTCTTTTTCTCCATATTTAAAGCAGAGCCCTGTATTCAACCATGAGAAGGTCGATGTAAAAATCAGCGCCCAAGTGCCCGGTCCCTGATCTTCCGTCAGCTGGGCAAGACAACCAATCGTACACAAGATGGACCAGATCAGCCATGTGTACATATGAGGTTTGGTATGGCCGCGAAAGATCGAGCGCAAGTAATAGGCTTCGCCGACAATGCCGATCAGTATGCTAAGGGCACCGAGAATTTCAGGCATCAATGCGACCTGAACAGGCTGTCATTCACTGCTTCCGGATCATCCGTAAAGAAAGCGTCCACACCCCATTGACGCAGGCGTTTGGCGGTTTGAATGTCGTTTATCGTATAGGCGCAGACAGGTTTTTGCAGTTCGATCAATTCTTCCACCTGTTCGCGGTTTGCCGCGTTGCCGTTGAAGTTAATGGAGCTAATCTGCAAATAATCGGCAAGCTCCTTCCAGTTTTCCGGCCATTCGTCTTCGAGCAATAACCCGCGATGGAAATCCGGGACCATGTCAAAAGCGACTTCTAGGCTGACATGCTGAAAGCTTGAGATTAGCAATTTTGACGTGTCGTCCCAGCCTTGGCTTAAAATATCGAGCATGACTTCCGCGGTTTCAACTTCGCGGCCCGGGCAGGGCTTAATCTCGAAATTGACGCCCAGATCGTGATGCAGAATGACTTCCATGGCTTCTTCGAGTGTCGGCACGATAACGCCTGTAAACCCTTCGGAAAACCAGAGGCCAGCTTCTAGTTCTTTTATATCGTCATAATTGGTGTCGGCGACCAGGCCGTAACCGGAGGTCGTGCGCTCCAGCGTGTCGTCATGGAAGATAATCGGGATGCCATCCTTGGTCAGTTTAACATCGAGCTCAACCCATTTCGTGCCAATCTCGGCGGCGGTGCGGATGCTTTCGAGTGTGTTTTCCGGCGCGTAGGCGGCAGCGCCGCGATGGCCGATAACGGATGGTAATTTTAATACGCTCATTTCTTCGTCCTGATTATTTGCGTGGATACACTAGCATAGGTGCAGAATTTTGTAGAGTTTTCTAACCCAGTTGATGTACAAAAAGCCATCCCAACACAACATAAGAGATATCAATGAAAAGCAGCGCGGCGAAAAAAGTAGTGAACTGGCATCAGAACGTGGCGGCCAATACGCCGGAAACCATTCTAGGTGCATCTATTGCATGGCGTAAAATCAGTGATGACAAAGGTCGTGGCGTATTCGCTCTGCGCAATATCAAAAAAGGCGAAGTGATCGAAGTATCGCCTGTTGTGCCGGTTGCCATGAAAGATATCAAGCATAACGGCAGCGCACCGGACGGTTATTTATTGGAATGGGATGAAGATACCAAGGGCGAAGAATACTGCATGCCGCTCGGTTATATTATGCTGTACAACCATAGCAAGAAACCGACCATGCACCTGGACAGCGATCTCGAAAATTACGTCATGACCGCATCGGCCATCCGCGATATCAAAGCAGGAGAAGAGCTAACATGGGATTATTCCTGCGAGATCTGGTTCGACGAGGCTTAAAGGTCACGAATTTTATTAGATTTCTTGATTAAAACGCAAAATATATTTTTATTCCAAAAATATTGCACTAATAGAAATTTTATGTTTTCATTTTTATGACTGAAGGCTTCATTCGTCAAAGTCCGCGGAATTTGAAGGGGCAGCTTGCGCCGCGTTAACAAAGCTAAAAAGCGCTATAGCGAACACCACGCTATGGTCCCTTAATAGGGTGACGTGGTGCGAGTATATTCAATTTTTTCAATTGAGATCTCTCACATACTTTTGACACGCCGATGTTTCAGCGTGGTGGGACATTTATGTCTTGCTGAATTTTTAAAGGGAGGTGATTGAAGCAGGCAATTTATTTCATCAAAAAAAAGTAAGTGGCGGATATAGAAGGTGTCTTTCAAAAAATATTAACAGGAAGGACTTACTATGATTTTAGGTGGATTGGAAATTTTAATTGGCAAAGCTATTTTAGGGAAAGTTTTTGCAGGTGCTGTTGCAAAAACGGCTGTTGGTGTTGCTGGTAAGGCACTGATAGTCCATGACCTTGCAAATTTAGCTAGCTCTCTAAGTGATGCATCGGATGCGGCGACAACTGTAGCTGCAGGATATGATGGGTCGTCGGGTACGGACTTTGCGCGTGATATTCAAGGAAATGACATGGGTAACAATGGACATGGCAATCTCGGAAATATGAATGGTCACGGTAATCCCGGAGATTTAAACGGACATGGAAATAGGCCCGGTAATATATACGGACCTTACTAAGAATTAAAAAACCCCGCAATAGCGGGGTTTTTTCTTTATTCTTAAGGCTGATTAACCAGCCTGTTGCTCATCATTGCTCGCGCGTGGCTTTGCTTCAATCACTTCACCAGTTTCCTGATTAACGCGTTTCATCGACAATTTCACCTTGCCGCGATCATCGGAACCGAGCATCAGCACTTTAACCTGCTGACCTTCAGAAACGACGTCTGATGTTTTCGCAACGCGTTGATCGGCGAGTTCGGAGATGTGGACAAGGCCGTCTTTGCCGCCCATGAAGTTTACGAAGGCGCCGAAATCGACGATTTTTACGACTTTACCGTTATAGACTTTACCTTGCTCAGGCTCGTCCGTAATGCCGCGGATCATTTCAATCGCGATGTCGATTGCTTCGCCGGAAACGGCGGAGACTTTAATCGTGCCGCTGTCATCGATATCGACTTTCGCGCCGGACTTTTCGCAGATTTCACGGATCACTTTACCGCCTGTACCGATAACTTCGCGGATTTTTTCAGTTGGAATAGTGATGACAGCCATTTGCGGAGCAAACTGGCTGATCTCTTCGCGTGCGCCTGTCAGGGCTTTGCTCATTTCTTTCAAAATGTGCAGACGTCCTTCTTGTGCCTGAGCCAGGGCAATTTTCATGATCTCTTCTGTAACGGAAGCGATTTTCAAATCCATCTGAAGTGCAGTGACGCCGTCAGTCGTTCCGGCAACTTTGAAGTCCATATCACCGAGGTGATCTTCATCACCAAGGATATCGGAGAGAACAGCAAAGTCTTTGCCTTCTTTGATAAGGCCCATTGCAATACCGGCGACAGGTTTTATCAAAGGAACGCCCGCATCCATCATGGAGAGAGAGCCGCCACAAACGGACGCCATAGAAGAAGAGCCGTTCGATTCAGTGATCTCGGAGACGACACGCATCGTGTACGGGAATTCTTCGCCGGTCGGGATCATCGGGCGGATCGCGCGCCATGCGAGTTTACCATGACCAATTTCGCGGCGGCCCGGCGCACCCATACGGCCACATTCACCGACAGAATATGGAGGGAAGTTATAGTTCAGCATGAAGCGCTCGCGGTATTCGCCTTCGAGCGCGTCGATGATTTGCTCGTCTTGGCCTGTTCCCAGAGTCGTAACGACGATCGCCTGTGTTTCACCACGAGTGAAAAGAGCAGAACCGTGTACGCGTGGCAGGATGCCGACTTCGCAAGTGATCGGGCGGATATCGACAGTCGTACGGCCATCGATACGTTTGCCTGTTTTCAGGATATTGCCGCGAACGACATCAGCTTCGAGCTTGTGGCAAAGATCGCCGATTAAACCGGATGTAATGCCATTGGCTTCATCAACCAAAGTCTGTGAAGCGTTTTCTTTTACCGCTTTAACTTTGTTCTGACGGGTCAGTTTGTCTTTCTCTGTATAGGCTTCCATCATGGAAGCAGAGAAAGCGTTTTTAATTTTCTCGTATAGATCTTTGTGGATCAGGTTTTCAGCCGGAAGGTCCCAAGCGTCTTTTGCCGCTGTTTCAGCCAAGGCAATGATGCCGTCGATCACAGGTTGGAAGGCTTTCCATCCGAATTGAACTGCGCCGAGCATAATTTCCTCGGATAATTCTTTCGCTTCCGATTCAACCATCAAAACGCCTTCTTTTGTACCGGCGACGATTAGGTCGAGTTCGGAATCATCCATGTCCTGCATGGAAGGGTTCAGGATATATTGACCGTTTTTGTAACCGACGCGCGCACCAGCGATTGGGCCCATGAAAGGAACGCCGGACAATGTCAGCGCAGCAGACGCGCCGATCATGGCGACGATATCGGCGGAGTTTTCAAGATCGTGAGACATTGTTGTACAGATGATCTGAACTTCATTCAGGAAATCTTCAGGAAACAATGGGCGGATCGGACGGTCGATAAGGCGGGATGTAAGCGTTTCGAATTCCGACGGGCGTGTTTCACGTTTGAAAAAACCGCCAGGAATGCGTCCTGTCGCATAGTATTTTTGTTGGTAGTGAACGGTCAGCGGGAAGAAATCCTGACCTTCTTTTACTTTTTTCGCTGCAACGGCTGTACAGAGGACGGTCGTGCCGCCGATTGTGGCCAAAACTGCGCCGTCGGCCTGACGGGCGACTTTACCTGTTTCGAGAATTACTTTTTTACCGCCGAAATCGATTTCTTTGCGGGTGACGTTAAACATAGAGATAGTCCTTTCATATGTGCCAAAGCGAGCCTCCCAATTGAGACTCGTGGCGTTTTCAAAAATGCAAAAATGGGTGAGGGGGATTGGTAGGAGTCTCGGTGGACAGCTAAAGACAGCAGATATCTGTCCTTGACGGTCAACCGACAAACCTTCGGATATACCTCAGGCCTTTTCTTGCGGCTTTACTTCTGGCATGTTCGGAGGAATAAGTCAATTTACCAGCCCTATTTTGAGGTCATTATGCCAAACTATCTCGTCCTGCTTCGCCATGGTCAAAGCCAGTGGAATCTGGAGAATCGCTTTACCGGTTTTCACGATGTGGAATTAAGCGATCAAGGCCGCGCCGAGGCTGCGCAGGCCGGCGAAAACCTGAAAACAGCAGGGATCAAATTTGACAAGGTTTATACCTCTACACTTAAACGTGCGTTCAATACAGCCGAGATTGCTCTGGCGGCGGCGGGTGAAGATAGCCTTTTGAAAGAGATGATCAAAAGCGAAGATATGCGCGAGCGTGACTATGGGGATCTGACCGGTTTAAACAAAGCCGAGACAGCGTTGAAATACGGCGATGAACAGGTGCATATCTGGAGACGCTCCTATGACGTTCAGCCTCCGGGCGGGGAGAGCCTGTTCGATGTCGTCGAAAAGCGGGTTCGTCCTTATTATACCAACAAGATCAAACTCGATATCGATGCCGGTAAAAACGTTCTGGTGGCGGCGCATGGAAATTCCTTGCGTGCACTTCTGATTATTCTCGGTGAAAACACGCCGGAGAATATCAATGAAACCGAGATTCCGACTGGGTCGCCGCTGGTGATCGAGTTTGAAAACGGCAAACGTGTCGATAAATATTACCTGACCGAGCGCATGGCGGAAAAGAAAGAAGCTTCGTAATGGGCGCAGGCTGTGGTCACCATCATCATAATCACGGCCATAGTCACTCCCATGGCGATGGTAAAATAAGCTGGGCGGTCGGTATCAATATGCTGCTGACCGTGGCGCAGTTGGTCGGCGGTATTTTTGCCGGATCGCTGGCTTTGATCGCAGACGCCATCCATAATTTCTCCGATGCCGGAGCGTTATTACTGGCTTTGATTGCCCGCAAAATCGCGCGCCGCGCACCGGATGCAAAACGCACCTATGGCTATAAAAAAGTCGAGACATTGGCGGCGTTCACCAATTTCCTGCTGCTGATTTTAATCGCGCTGTGGCTGGCAGTCGAAGCGGTCATGCGGTTTTTCGATCCGCAGCCTGTCATCGGCCAGACGATGTTTGTCCTTGCGGGGATTGCTCTCATCATCGATATCGGCACGGCTTTGCTTGTCCGTAAGGAGGCCAAGACAAATCAGAACATGCGCGCGGCTTATTTGCACAATATCGCCGATGCGGTGTCGTCAGTGGGTGTGATGATTGCCGGGCTGGCGATCATCCAGTTCGGCTGGATATGGCTGGACCCGCTAATCACACTCGCAATTTCCGGCTATATCGTCATGCACGCAATGCATGATTTTCCTGATATCATCAATATCCTGATCGATGGCAAGTCATCTGATTTATCAGCGGATGAAATTACCGAAAGAATTACGGCGATAGATGGGGTCGAAAATATCCACCACATTCATCTGCGCCAGATGGGCGAGGGCAGTCATGCCATGGAAGCGCATATTCTTTTGCAGGAAAATGCAGCAATAGAGATTGTTAAAGCCAGTATCAAATTATGCCTGGAGAAACTGGATATTCACCACAGTACGCTTGAATTTGAAACAGCGCCCTGTCTGTCACCAAAATGTGACTAGAAATTCATCTGCTGTTGCTGGATGGCAATCTGACGATCGCGATCAGAAGCATAGCGATCGGGCTGCTGCTGTAATTCTTGTTTGACTTCAGTTTTAACCAGAGGACTGGCTTCTTGCTGATAGACAATTCTTAAAGCTTGGGCTTGGTTACGCATTTTACACACTCGTTGTTATTATTTGATGATCTTATACACATGACCTGTGGATAAAATCAAGTTTTATTAACTAATTTTTAATTATTATTATGAATAATTAGCCAAAGGGGAATAAATGGCTGAAAATAATCAAATAACTGCTGATAGTGACGATATCGTTGTGACTGCCAATAAGCAGAAAATCCCTCATTATGATTCGGGCAAAGCACCATCCATTACAGGCTCCGTTAGAGATGCCGTTCTTGGCGGCGGCGGCGGCGGCATTGCAGGAAGCGCTACCAGATGGATCGGGGGTGAGATTTTCGACGGCATACGCCGTGGGGATTTAACGCCTGATATGGCAGGCCGTGTCCAATTATCCCAAACCTGTCGCGCCGTGCCGCAAACACCAACGGCTGCTATTTTTAACAGTGCATCAGGTGCGCTCAAAGATCATGTGGTTGATAAAGCCGTAGGGATGGTGGCAGGAAGCAATGTGGTTACCAGTGCTATTCTTGGTGCTGGCGGGGCGATCAAAGACGAAGAAAAATTCAAAGATGCTCATAAGAAATTGATACATGAAATGGCCGAGCGCGGTGTGCCAGGTTATGAGCATGTAAAAGTCACGATCAATGGTAAGGAGCAGGACATTTACGTCGATGCTTCGGGAACGGCTCAATACCCCCATGCAACGCCAATAGTGTACAGACCTTCAGGTGGTCAGGCTAAGGACGCTGCCGAAAATTTGCGGGATAAGGCCGCAACTGATGTTCAGATATATATTGAGGATCATGCCGAGGTGCAACAGGATGGCGAGAGTATTCACGATAGAAAAGCTGGCGTTGCCGCGTATGAAGGAAGTGTGAATGGGGCAATTAAAGACGGCTTCAGTCCAAAGAATTCATTGACGCAGTCGCCGCAAATCGCTCTGGGCACGGCATCCTTGCCGCAATCTACAGCAACGTTCTCTGGGCCTGCTGCACAAATGCCATAAAAGAAGGCGCCCCGTTTCCGGTGCGCCTTTTATATTTTACTTTAAGGAAATAGATTATTGAGTGTTGGTGGCGTCTTTGACGTCATCAGCAATGCGTTCGCCGGGTGTACGATCTTCAAGTTCACGGGCTGCGTTATCTACGCCATTTGGCAGTTCGGATACGGCATCGCCAGCCTTTTCAAAGCCGTTACGTTGGTCTGGCATAGTCAGAACCGCATAAGCGCCACCGATAATAACAACAGCAGCAATAACACCGATAATAGTTTTTGAATTAGACGCCATTTAAAAATTCCTTTTTTGGTTAATTGGACACAACCAATCCATGAGGTCAAAAAAGGTTCCAGATCTTTAAACCCTCTCCCTCTGGGAGAGGGAAGGGTGAGGGGCGATGGTTCAGAATTGTAACCCGTCGTGACATCGTCCCTCATCCAACCTTCTCCCGAAGGGAGAAGGCTTAATAAAAAAACCCGCAGGGCTTTTTGAAGCTGGGCGGGTTTAATTTTGATTGTATGGATCCCCGCCTGCGCGGGGATGACACTAACGTGTCACTTACGAAGACCGAGTTTTTCGATCAATGTTTTGTAACGCTTCTCGTCTTTCTTCTTGAGGTAATCAAGAAGCTTACGGCGCTTGGCAACGTGAGCCAAAAGTCCGCGACGGGAGGACATATCTTTTTTATGTTGTTCCATGTGTCCGGCCAGCATGTTGATGCGGGCGGTCAGAATGGCAACTTGTACTTCTGGTGAACCTGTATCGTTTGCAGCCGTTTGGTTCTCTTTAATGGCCTGAGCTTTAAGCTCGCTTAGTACCGACATCGTCTTCTCCTTTTCAGGGTTAGAGGTTAAATACACGCACTGGCTGGGCTTCAACTCCGGTTGCTTCCAAAATCGCAAGAGCTTTTCCGCGATAGGAGGCTAGAATTAAGCCCGGTACTCCCGACTTGAAGTCATGACCGATAGATACCAGTCGTTGAACATCAGGTCGTGCCACGAAGGTCAGCTTTTGGCCGTTTCGCAGCTTTTGAGCCTCCGGATCGGTTACGGCCAGTACCGGGATGTCGTCCAGTACGGTCTCGACCGGAAGCACAATGCTTTCGTGATTTGGGTTATCGTCATTTTGGTCGAAAAACGCAAGCGAAATCGAATTTTCAAGGTTAAAAGGCCCAACGGCCTCGCGGATCAGGCTCGTAATCGTGCCATAGGTGCCCAAAGCCAGCCCCATATCGCGGGCGAGGGAGCGGACATAGGTGCCTTTGCCGCAAGTGGCGCGGAAAGTCGTGTCGGCTCCGGTATGCTCGACGATAGACAGTTCATAGACATTAACCGGTCGAGCGTCGAGATCGGGCGCTTTTCCGGCGCGGGCCAGATCATAAGCTCTTTGGCCGTCCACCTTGATCGCCGAGAACGTCGGCGGCTTTTGCATGATCTCACCGGTAAAGTCAGGCAGGATTGCTTTGATCTGGTCTTCCGAAGGGCGGATATCAGACGTTGCCATGATCTCGCCTTCGAGATCATCTGTCGTTGTCTGTTCACCCCATTTGACGGTGAAGAGATAAATCTTGTCGTCTTCCATCATATACTGGACAAGCTTTGTCGCTTCGCCGAGAGCGATGGGAAGAATGCCGGAAGCTAAAGGATCGAGCGTTCCGGCGTGGCCGATTTTCGGGAAGTTCATGGCGCGTTTGATTTTCATTAGCGCGTCATTTGACGTCATGCCTGCGGGCTTGTTCAGATTGATCCAGCCGCTGATATCGTTTTTCGGTTTGCGGGGCATGCGCCTACACCGTCATACCGGCGAAAGCCGGTATCCAGTATGAATGAAGTGCGGCTGCGCCGTTCCATGTTTTGCTGGATCCCGTATCTGCATTCGCTTCGCTCATTTGTACGGGATGACAAAAATAACTATTCGTCATCAGAAACGGCCTTGGGAATATTATGCAACAACTCTTCAATCCGTGCGGATTTTTCGAATGAGTCATCACCCGCAAATCTAAGTTTAGGTGTAAAGCGTGTTTGCAGACGCTTGGCGATCTCTTTTTGAAAAACAAACGCCTCGCCATTCAACGCCGTTAACATCGAACCCATCTCGGCGCCTGTGAGCTTTATAATATAAGCCGTGGCCTGTTTAAGGTCGGGGCTGACGGTCACTTCCGTAACCGTCACGGCATGGGCCGCATCGAAGAGAAGCGGATCGCCGAATTTTCCCCGTTGAAGCATTTCAACGATGATGTGCCTGACCTGTTCGCCGACGCGCAGTTGTCTTTGTGTCGGGCCTATGGGTGTTTTATGACGCAAGTTCTAAAGCTTTCGGTTTTATTGCATTTCGATGTGTCACAGTAATCAGGTCGATGTCCTTAATAGATATAGTAGTCATCACAACGTCTTCAGATGCAGGTAGATTATCCTGAATAATAGAAAAGGCTTCACTCAAAGGCAGGGAAGTCTTTTCTCTGAATCTAGTCTCAATTAAACTAGTGTGTGACATTAGGCCGCCGTAATCTGCGGTTGTATCCGGCCCGAGGATTTTTTGCGCCAATGAGTGCACAATATCATCCATCCGTTCAATATCTCTGGCGGCATAGACGAATTTCATATTTAGAGTTCTCATTTTATATTCCTTTACGCAGTAAGAGTTATTTAATTAAGCGAGAGAGCGTGTTTCCGATTTGACTTCGAAGCACTCGATAATATCGCCTGCGCGGATATCTTCGTAGTTTTCGAACGCCATACCGCATTCCATGCCTTCCTTGACTTCGCGGACTTCGTCTTTATGACGTTTCAGCGTTTTTAGGCTGCCTTCATGGATAACGACATCGTCACGCAGCAAGCGGACTTTCGCGCCGCGCTTGACCTGACCGGTCGTAACCATACAGCCAGCAACTTTACCGACTTTGGTAATGTTGAAGACCTGGCGTATTTCAGCCTGACCGAGATATTCTTCACGAAGAGTCGGAGCGAGCATGCCGGATAACATCGCCTTCACGTCATCCATGATATTGTAGATGATGTTGTAGTAACGAATATCGACGCGGTCGCGCTTGGCCATGTCGCGAGCCTGTGAGTTTGCACGGACATTAAAGCCGATAACAATCGCACGGGACGCATTGGCCAAGGTGATATCGGATTCGGTAATACCGCCAACGCCTGTATGCAGGACGCGAACGCCGACTTCCGTATTTTCACCAGCCACTTTCATCAGCGTGCCTGCGATAGCTTCGACCGAACCATGAACATCGGCTTTGATAACGATGTTGAGCTCTTTCTTGCCGTCTTTCGATGCCGCGAGAAGCTGTTCGAAGCTGGTGCCGGCGGAAACAGCTGCCGTCGCGTCACGCTTTTTGCGTGAGCGGTAGGAGACGATTTCGCGGGCCTTGGCTTCGGATTCGACAACCGAGAACTGGTCACCGGCGTCGGGTGTACCTGTCAAACCCAAAACCTCGACCGGCTGGCCGGGCAGGGCTTGTTTGACCTGTTCGCCGCGATCGTTGACGAGAGCGCGGACGCGACCCCATTCGGAACCGACAACGAAGATTTCACCGATATGGAGCGTACCTTTCTGAATAAGGACAGTTGCGACAGAACCGCGGCCTTGCTCCAGTTTGGATTCAACAACTGCACCTTGAGCGCTGCGGTTCGGGTTGGCTTTAAGATCGAGAACTTCGGCTTGCAGCAAGATCGCTTCTTCCAGCTTGTCGAGATTCATGCGTTTTTTTGCCGATACTTCAATGGCCTGAACGTCACCGCCCAGATCTTCGACGACAACTTCGTACTGCAAAAGATCCTGTTTTACCTTGTTGACGTCGGCATCCGGCAGGTCGACTTTGTTGATCGCAACGATGATCGGCACTTTCGCAGCCTTAGCGTGGTTAATCGCTTCGATTGTTTGCGGCATGATCGAGTCATTGGCCGCCACGACCAGAACGACAACATCCGTGACGTTGGCACCGCGCGCGCGCATCTCGGTAAAGGCGGCGTGACCTGGAGTATCAAGGAAGGTGATTTTCTTACCTGTCGGCATTGTGACCTGATAGGCACCGATATGCTGGGTAATTCCACCAGCTTCGCCAGCGACGACATTTGTCGTGCGAAGCGCATCGAGAAGGGATGTTTTACCATGGTCGACGTGTCCCATGATGGTGACAACCGGCGGACGCGGCAGAAGTTGCGCATCCGTATCCGTTTCACCTTCGATACCTGTTTCAACATCGGAATCCGTCACGCGTTTGATCTTGTGATTGAATTCCATGATGATCAGCTCGGCAGTATCGGCATCGATCGGTTGGTTGATCGTCGCCATAACGCCCATTTTCATCAACGACTTGATAACGTCGGATGATTTCTCCGTCATACGGTTGGCAAGTTCCTGAACGGTAATGGTTTCAGGTACGATAACTTCACGGCTGACTTTCGGTGCAGCTTCTTGCGTACTTTTGCCGTGCATTTTCATGCGGCGGCGATTGGCAGAAGCAAGAGAGCGGCCCTGATCGGCTTTCTCGTATTTCGCGTTTAGAACTTGGTTGACCGTAAAGCGTTTGCCGGCTTGCATATTCGTTTTTGCCGTATCGTCGTCGTCGCGGCCACGATTGCCGCCGCCGCGCTTGATACGGTCACGGTAGCTAGGCGAGTCTTCGGAAGGCGATGACGGAGAAGAAGGGGAAAATTCTTCGCGTTTTTTCTCGTTGGCTTTCTCGTGGGCCAGGCGAACTTTTTCCGCTTCTTCGGCTTTGGCTTTTTCTTCGGCCTTGATCAGCTCCAATTCTTCCTGTTCGCGGCGGCGCAGCTCGGCGGCGTCAATCTTGCCTGGACGCTTGCCGGTTTTTTCGGCTTCATCGCGCATCTTCTGCTCTTCAGCTTCAAGTGCACGGCGTTTCGCTTCTTCGGTGCGGCGCTTCTCTTCTTCGGCGGCAGCGGCAAGAAGAACTCGGGCGCGTGTCTCGCGCTCCTCGTCTGTCAGACCGTCAGGAGAGGTGACTTTAATTGATTGGTCAGAAGCCTGAGGCGCATCACCCGGCTGAGCCGCGCCGCGTTTTTTGCGAACTTCGATGGCAACGCCGCGACTTTGGCCGCGTGCCAAAGTCTGGGTAATCACTTGCGTACCGCTTCCGGCATTGCCTTTCAGGCTGAGCGTACCCTTGCTGCCACCTAGGCTTAATGTCTTTTTTTCTTCAGTCATCTGATATCTTTCATTTTATGCGCAATGGTGAGGAGTTTGTCGGTAAGTCCGCCCGGTGTAAGCGCAACGTGCACTGCGTTGTCTACACCTAAAGAGGCCGATAATTGGGATGATGTCCATGTTTCGAGGATTGGCAGATTGGCCTTATCCGCCATTCGCTCAAGCTTTTCACGCCCGTTTTCCATCGCGTCTGATGCAACGATATATAGGACGGCGCCGCCCTTTTTCAACAATTCTTCAACCTTGGCAAAGCCTTGCGTTACAAGACCGGCTTTCTTGGCAAGGCCAATAGTTTCAAGCGATTGTTTCAAAAGACCGAGTTCGATGTTTTCCAGCAAATCTTTCGGGATGTTCACCGGAGAGCGATTGGCGGTTGTAAAGCTGTTGCGCCAGATCGCTTTTTTAATCACGTCGCGGCTGGCTTTGATCCAGAAACCTTGCGCAGGCAATTTTTCACTCAAATCCGCCATGATATTATTTTTGGGATCGACAACGAAGCGGATCATTTTTTCGATCGGCAATTCCTCACCGGTTACGATGCATGTTTCAACGCCGAGTTTGGAGACTATAGATTTTTTCATGTCGTCATCCTTATCGGTTGTAAGCGGGGAAGGCGTATCTGCCGCAATGGCCATTGGCGAAGCGGTGTTTAAAATAGTAGGCGCGACTTCGAGCGCAGGGATGCTGCGCTCGGGTGGTTGTGGTGCTTTTGGAAGAATAGTCGCCTGAGATGGTGGCGTGGTAACAGTAAGAGGACCAGACTTGAATGCAAACAGCCCCAATGACGCCGGCGATATTACGCCGACGGCAGGGTGGTAGAAGAATTCGGGCCGGACAGGCACCATTTCTGTGTCCTCGTTTCCATGTTACGCGGATGCAGCGGAAGCTGCACCTGCGTCTTCGTCAGCGAACCAGTGCTCACGGGCCTTCATAATAAGGTCGTTTGCAGCTGCTTCTGTCATTGAATCCTTGCCAAGCATTTCGACAAGCTCGTCACCGGCGAGATCGGCAAGATCGTCAAGTGTTTTGATACCGGCTTCGCCCAGTTTCATAATCTGGTCTGATGTCAGGCCTTCGAAAGAAAGAAGGTCTTCGGCCAAACCGAGGTCTTTTTGTTTTTGCGCAAATTCAGCCGCTTTGTTCGCAAGATAGGTTTGCGCACGGGTTTGAAGTTCAGCGGCGAGATCTTCGTTAAAGCCTTCAATGCGGGAAAGCTCTTCAAGAGATTCATCGGCCAATTCTTCGATTTTGTTGAAGCCTTCAGCGATAAGTAGGCGCGCGATAACATCATCGATATCCAGCGCGTTGATAAACAGGCTGGAGCGTGTGTTGAATTCTTCCGTACGGCGTTTGGATTCTTCTTCCTCTGTCAGGATGTCGATATACCAGCCGGTCAGGATAGAGGCCAAACGGACATTCTGGCCGCGGCGACCGATAGCGAGCGATAATTGCTCATCCGGCACGACGACATCGAGGCGGCGCTTTTCTTCATCCATAACGACTTTTGCAACTTCGGCAGGAGCCAGCGCGTTAACGATAAATGTCGCAACATCCGGCGACCATGGAATGATATCGATTTTCTCGCCTTGCAATTCGCCGACGACCGCCTGAACGCGGGAACCGCGCATACCGACGCACGCGCCGACAGGATCGATGGAGTTGTCGCGAGAGTAAACGGCGATTTTTGCACGTGAACCCGGATCGCGGGCGACGGCTTTGACTTCGATAACGCCGTCATAGATTTCAGGCACTTCCTGAGCGAATAGTTTCGCCATGAATTCACCGCGTGTACGGGAAAGGAAGATTTGCGGTCCGCGTTGTTCGCGGCGCACGTCATAGATATAAGCGCGAACGCGGTCGCCGTTTTTCAGGTGTTCGCGTGGAATAGTATCGTCGCGGCGCAGTATCGCTTCGCCGCGGCCAAGATCGACCGTGACATTGCCGTATTCGACGCGTTTGATAACGCCCGAAACGATTTCGCCAACGCGGTCTTTGAATTCGCCGAATTGCTTCTCACGCTCGGCTTCGCGGATATTTTGCATGATGACCTGTTTCGCGGTTTGCGCGGCAACGCGGCCATAGTCAAAAGCAGGAAGCAGGTCGATCAGAACATCGCCGACGGCAGCGTCTTTTTTACCAATTTTCTTGGCTTGCTCGACAGTGATTTGCGAAACTTCGTTCTCGATCTGGTCAGGCTCGACGATCGTGCGGTAGAGTTTGAGTTGTGTCTCGCCGGATTTACGGTCGATATGACAGCGAATGTCATGCTCATGGCCGTATTTGGAACGGCCAGCCTTTTGGATGGCTTGCTCGATAGCTTGGATCACAAGCTCTTTCTCAATATTTTTTTCGCGGGCAACCGTATCGGCTACTTGCAGGATTTCAACGCGGTTCATAGTTCCTCACTTTCAAGGTCATTAGCATGTTCAATTTTGTTAGCAGCTGTTTTTTGCTTGATCTTACGCTGCGGATTTAAAGTTTTTTTCTGACCTTTTGGTTTACCCATCACCAGCTCTTCCGTCAGAACCAGTTTAGCCTTGGCCACGTCGTCGAAATCGATTTGTACATCGCCGGATTCGCTCGCCATGTAAATGACGTTGTCGGTAAAATCGGCGAGCTTACCTTTAAATCTTTTCTGGCCGTTATCGAGCGGCATTTCGGTTTCGACAGAAATATCGAGGCCTTTATATTTTATAAAATCCTGCGGCTTCATCAACGGTCTATCCACGCCCGGCGAGCTGACTTCTAATTGATACGCCCCCGGAATAGGGTCTTCAACATCTAATATCGCCGAAACGGCGCGAGAAACAGCAGTGCAGCCGTTTAAATCGATGCGGCCTGTCTCAGGATCCTCGGCCAGAATTTGCAGCGTTTGCATTTTCGTCGTACCGATCAGGCGAACCTGAACGATATCAAATCCCAAGTCCTTGACGACAGGGTCGATAATCTCGGTAATCTTGCGCTCTAGCGGCGTTTGTTTCATGTATCTCAGTGCTTTAGGTAACAAAAAAGGCGGGCCTCTTTTCGAGCCCACCCTGTTAAATTCAGGTAGTTATGGGGAGGGTTATAGGCAGGTTTCTGGCATTTTGCAAGATTTTTGTTCAAAGTTTGACATAAAGGTTCAGATTGGGCTAGTAAGGCTGAAATTTACTACCGAAAGGCAATGAGTATGACTGCACAAGCAATCACAAAGATTGATGAAGAAATAGCGCAACTTTCTGCGAGGCAAGCGAAATTGCAAGCCAATAAAGATAAAATTGAAGCTGAGCCTATTGTAGAAAAACTTTTGCAGACAGTTTCAGAAAATCTTTATGAAGATTATAAGACACTTCGTGAAATGCGGGATGCAACTTTGGGAGTTAAGCAAGCAATAGTTAATCTACTGTTTAAAGAAGCTCGTAAAAAGAATAAAGACGCTCAATTTTTACTATCTGAAATATCTAAGAGACGTGATAGCGACGTTAAAATTCCTAAAGGTAAATGGCTTGAAACGGCTGCAAAAAATGGCAGTGTTCAAGCCTACGCAAAACTTGCCGAAGAACATAGAGAATATGCCAGATGGTCCGGTTCATCAGAAGAAACAAACAGAAAGGCCGCCGTTTATACATTGCTTGCTGGTGATTTAACAAAAGTGTTTGAATCAAGTGATTTTCAAACGCGTTCTGTAGATGGTCAAATGACACTTGTCTTTAATGAAGTGGCCACCGCGGAACAAATAGCGCAACTTCGCCAGATGGTTGGTCTTCCGCCTGAAGTACCAAATCCAAAGTAATCAATCGTCATTGCGAGGAGGCCGACAGGCCGACGCGGCAATCCAGATAGTGGTTCAGCTTCTTTATCGTATGGATTGCTTCGCTATTCTCGCAATGACAAATCGCTTGACACAGCAGGAAATTAATCCTATAATCATTATACCGTAGCTTTACGTCAGTTAAAGCAGCCAGTTTTTCTGGATTCCCCAAGATGTAGGACTCAGCGGGCGAAGAAATCTAAAAAAAGAAGTATTAAGGCATTGCGCCATCAATCGTCATTGCGAGCGAAGCGCGGCAATCCAGACGATAGTGAAGCTGCGCCATCGTTTGGATTGCCGCGTCGGCTTGGCCTCCTCGCAATGACGGTGTAAATATCGACGAACGAAATAGACAAAACGTCAAACGAAAAGAACAGAAATCCTACTTCCGCCTGAATTCCAGATAGGTCTGCCGACGCCCTGCAACCTTGCCCTTATTCTCATAGCGTGTCGGTTCCCATCCTTCGGGGGGCATATAAATGTCGTCTCTATTCATGAACTCAAATGCCGGATGGTTATCCGTATGCTCCACCATCCATTCGGATAGAGCCGCCACATCCGTCGTTTCCAACAAAGTAGCGCCTCGTTTCAACACGCGGGCGAAGACATCGAGATTATCCTTCGTCACCATGCGGCGGTGATGGTGGCGGGCTTTGGGCCATGGATCGGGATTGAGGATATACATGTAATCGATGCACGCATCGGGCAGGGAGTTGAGCACGATCAAGGCATCGTCCATCCACACGCGCAAATTGTCATGCGGTATATCGTTAACCGATTTTAAAAGCGAAGCGACCCCGTTAGAGAAAATCTCCGCGCCGATAAAATGATCGTCCGGATTTTGACGCATGCGCCAGTTCAAATGTTCGCCGCCGCCAAAGCCGATCTCGAAATGAAATGTTTTAGGCTCAACCCCGAAAATATCTTTTGGAGTCGTGGTTTTATCCTGGCGTAAAATCTCTTTGGGAATGGCAAGCTTGGGATAAAGCTCATCCATCACTTGCGCCCGCCCCACACTCAAAGGCTTCCCTTTTCGGCGACCGTAAACAAGGCGTTTTTGTGTAGTTTGATTTTCCGACATTCTCTTAACTCGTCATCCCGGACTTGA
>CAZWGO010000011.1:8939-23226 GCA_964633355.1 uncultured Micavibrio sp. | reverse complement strand
GATCCGGGATCCAGATCTATCCGGACCACCTGGATTCCGGCTTTCGCCGGAATGACGTATAGGATTAGAAGGGATTAGCCAAGAATTTTCCAACTATCCTAAGATTTTCCTAAGGGGCTCAACCAAATCGAGTTTTTCCCATGAGAAACCGCCATCCGCATCCGGCTCGCGGCCAAAATGGCCGTAGGCGGTGGTGCGCTCATAGATCGGCTTATTGAGCTGTAGATGCTCGCGGATACCGCGCGGGGTCAGATTAATCAGTTGATTAACTGCTTCGGCGATTTTCGCTTCTGGCAACGATCCTGTTTCCTGCGTGTTCACATAGAAGGAGATCGGTTTGGAAACGCCGATCGCGTAAGAGAGCTGGATCAGGCATTTTTCGGCATAACCAGCCGCCACGATATTCTTGGCGATATAGCGCGCTGCATAGGCTGCGCTGCGGTCGACTTTCGTTGGATCTTTACCGGAGAACGCGCCGCCACCATGCGGAGCGGAACCGCCGTAAGTATCGACGATAATCTTGCGGCCTGTCAGGCCTGAATCGCCGACGGGTCCGCCGATAACAAAGCGGCCTGTCGGATTGACGTAGAGTTCCTTGTCTTCGCACATCCAGCCTTCAGGCAAAATTTTCTCAACGCGGGAACGAACCAGTTCGCGAATGTCATTTTGATTTGCGCTCTCGGCATGTTGTGTCGATACGACGACAGATTTGGCGCGAACAGGTTTGCCGTCTTTATATTCAAGGGTCACTTGCGATTTCATATCCGGACGCAAATCAGCGAAAGCACCCGAGTGACGACCTTCGGCGAGATCGCGAAGAATGGCATGGGAGTAATAAATCGGGGCTGGCATCAAATTCGGTGTTTCATTGCAGGCATAGCCGAACATGATGCCCTGATCGCCGGCACCTTCGTCTTTATCGCCAGCTGCATCGACACCGACAGCAATATCGGCGGATTGCGCATGAAGGCGATTATCGATCTGAACGGTCTTCCAATTGAAGCCTTCCTGTTCGTACCCAATTTTCTTGATCGCGTTGCGGACGATGTCTTCAATTTCTGCTTTGCTCAGATTGCCTTCGGAACGTATCTCGCCGATCAGTCCGACATAGTCGGTTGTTGCCACTGTTTCGACAGCCGTGCGCGATACAGGATCTTGTGCAAGGAATGCATCGACAACGGCATCTGAAATCCGGTCGCAGACTTTATCCGGGTGGCCTTCGGACACGGATTCACTGGTGAATATAAAATCTTTTAAAGCGCCGTTTTTCATTATTGATCGATTCCCAAAAATTAAAGGTAAACGAGCGTATACCTATAGATGGGGAGTCGCAAGTAGGAAGGAGCGCAGATCAGGACTGCAGGGTCTTCATCAGGTCGATGGCCATTTTACGTTTTTTCTTATCCTTGATCTCGTAGTAAGCGCGAATCAAAGAAGGTGTATCCGGCTCTAATAATGGATCAGCGCCGCCCATGAATAATTCCTGTTTTTGATCCGACATGCCTTTTCTGCGCTGCTTTTCTTCTTCGAAAAAATCGGTCAAGGGCATTTTCAGGATTTTGGCGATATTATAAAGTTTGGAGGCATAGACCTTATTTTTTCCAGTTTCATATTTTTGAATCTGCTGGAAAGAAACGCCAAGCGCTTCTGCAAGATCGGATTGTGTCATACCCAGAATATTACGGCGAAGACGTATCTTCTGGCCGATAATGACATCGGCTGGTTCGATATGTTCTCTAACGACCTTGGTTGGTTTGGCTGCTGCTTTACTCATGTATGTTGTTTTGCATACATGAGCATGAAAAGTAAAATGAATTTTTTTATATTAGAGAAGATTCTATTCCTACTTTTTCCTGACCGTTAGGAGTGCAGGTAATAGCAATAAAATCAGGAAAAAGAAAAATAGTTTATCCTTATATATAGAATAGAATGTCGGCGCCTGGGCCATAGCAGGCAAATATTCTTCCTGAACATAGTCCTGATATAGCGGACTTTCAGATATGATTCGCCCGTATGGATCAATAATGGCGGAAATACCCGTATTCGTCGACCGGATTACCGGGATGCCTTCTTCAATGGCACGGAATTGCGTCTGCGCCAGATGCTGATACGGACCGGGTGAGATTCCATACCAGGCATCGTTCGTCACATTCACCATCCATTGCGGACGCTCAGGTTCCATCGCTGTTACCTGTCCAGCAAAGATGACTTCGTAACAAATCAATGGGCTGAAGGGCGGCAGACCTTCGAATTGCGTCCATGTTTCGGGTCCGTGTCCACCTTGAAAGCCTGCAAATTTTGTCACCGGTCCGAAGGGAACATATTTTTGGAACGGAATATATTCGCCAAACGGAACCAAGTGAAATTTATCGAACCAGCCTTTGATCTCGCCGGATTTATCCATACCGATTAGTGAATTGAAATAGCGGGGCGCGCTGGTTTCATCCTGTTCTCGACGAAGCGCGCCCGCAAGCAGGTATGTTTTTTCAGGGTAGGCATTTAATGCAACGCGCAGCGCGTTCATCGCTTCGGGACTCGAGAATACTTCCGGCAGCAAAGCCGTTTCCGGCAGCACGATCACGCGTGCAGGTGCTGATTTATTTTGCGGCGACGCTTCCGGATGCATAAGTTTAATAGTCTTCCAGAAATTGTCCGCCATCAGATCCGGATTCCACTTATCCTTCTGGGCGATATTCGGCGTGACGATTTGAACAACAACATCCTGTTTTTGGTTCTTATTATTTGTATCAGCGGCGACAAGTCTTGCTTGGCCAAGGAGAAAGTTACCGCCGATAAATATAATTGAAACGGTTGCTAGTATGATTTTGGTTTTGCGTCCGGTATTTCCTTTCCAGAGAAAGGCAGGAAGCGTCATCAATATAATCGTCAGCAAGTTCAGGAAATGAATACCGCCGATAGATGCGATTTGCGCAAAAGGCAAGATAGACGTCCATGTCATGCTAAAGAGATTCCATGGGAAGCCCGTGAACATGTGGCCTCGGCCCCATTCCCAGAAAGAAAGCAGGGCGATAAAAAACAGATATGATTTCAATGTTCTGCCCGGCGCGATCCATTGCGATAGTCCGGCGGCAACACTGATGAAAAATGACAGAAGGGCCTGTAGCCCGAATACCGCCAGAGGCAGCGCCCAGAGATAGGGATTGCCATCGACAAGCAGTGCATTACCGACCCACCAAAGCCCGGCGACGAAATAACCGAAGGCAAACAGAAAACCACCAAGGAAGGATTGCCAGCGTTTCGTGTTCTCAGTGAGAAGCAGCCAAAAACCAGACAGGCCTAAAATCAGCACAGGCCAGAATTCATAAGGCTGCATGGCAAAAGAAGAAATGGCCCCGAGGGCTAGAAGCGCAATCTGGCGCACCCAGTTTTTTTCAACATAGCGCTTCATTATTTTTCTTCTGTCTTCGCGGCTTGCGGGCGGCGTACACGGATTTTGCTGATGCGGCGCGGGTCGGCGTCGAGAATTTCAAAGCTCAAATTCGTTTCTTCATGCGATATAATTTCGCCACGGCTTGGCACACGCGAGGCGAGGGAAAATATCAAGCCACCGAGCGTATCTATTTCGTTGCGCTCTTCGTCGTTTAAAATCGTGCCGAATTCTTTTTCAAATACTTCGATAGGCAGACGTGCATCGGCAATAATACCGTCCTCTTTCTTGATGATTTCTTCGGCATCGAAACTTTCATGTTCGTCATGAATTTTGCCGATAATGCTTTCAATCAAATCGCCTATCGTAACAAGCCCGTCAATACCGCCATATTCATCGACAACGAAGGCAAGGTGTTTCTTATTCTCACGCATTAACAAAATGAGATTAATAACCGGCAGGGAGGGAGAGATGATCGGCGCTTCTCGGATAAGCTCTGAAATGACGATAGGTTTGTTCTGCGCCAGATTGGCCAGCACGTCCTTCACATGAACAGTGCCTAGGATATCATCCAGCGTTTCGCGGTAAACCGGAATTCGGCTGAATTGTTTTTCACTTAAAAGGGATAACAGCTCGAGAGAAGAAGTTTCGACATCGAGCGCGACGATATCCGCCCTTGGGATCATGACATCGGCCACCGTCATATCGCGCAGGTTTAGAATATTGGTGATGAGCGCGCGTTCTTCGGTCGATTGTTCCTCGGTTTCCGACAGCTCTTCGATATACTCCTCCAAAGCTTCGCGCAGATCGTCATCTTGCGTTTCTTTTTTTGACAGGATGGATTTGATCCAGCTTTTAAGGTCGGGTTTGGGATGTTTGGGCGCTTCAAGCGGAGGCTTATCGTTCATTCTTATGATTTAGCAGAAATTTAAAGATCCGCGTAGGGGTTTTTAATGCCCATCTTTTTAAGAATTTTGGCCTCCAGCGCTTCCATAATTTCGGCTTCAGCGTCGTTCATATGATCATAGCCGAAGAGGTGTAAAAACCCATGAATCATTAGATGCGTTAAATGATGTTTGAAGGAAATGTCGTTTTCCAGGGCTTCGCGCTCGATAGTTTCAAAGGCAAAAACCAGATCGCCGGCCGGAATGATGGTCGGGGGCAGGGCAGACGGATCGGGCCAGATTTGAAAAGAAAGGACATTCGTCGGTTTATCTTTTCCACGGAATTTCTTGTTGATCTTCCTGATGGCTTTATCGTTGGTAAAGACAACGGAGATCAGGGGAGAAGCTTTGCTTTTGCCTTTAATCTGTCTCCAGGTATCGGACAAAACGCTTTCCAGCATTTTCTGCAGGCCGAGGCGCTTTTTAGACCAGGCAGGGTCATCGATGGAGATGTCGCTTGTGACTTTGGTCATTTCATTTCTGGCGAAAGGACAGGGCCGAATTTTGTGAAGTAAGAATCACCCTGTCTGTATGCGGTCACTTCACGATACATCTGAAGAGCGTTAAATTTAAGTCTTTCGAAAGCTGTATTCATTTCATCAGAATAGGGGCGGGTTCTCATGAAAATAGGAGATAACAATTCTTGTTCCGCCGGAGCCAAAATTTTGTCGGCTAATTGTCCCATGGCATGGGTTTGAAAAATGAAAGTGAGTTCAGGCGATGCTTTAAGAAGCTCTGTGCTTTCCTGAACGGCGTCCGTTATCTGCCAATTGGTTGTATTAGACGGGGTGCGCATTCTTGATTGCCCCCTCATTGATCTAAATGACCTCATTATTATCGCCTCTCCAAGTTTGGGGAGACCCTAACAAGGAAAGGCAAAATATGTCAAACTTTAAGGAACGTCATCATAAGCCTGAAGGATTTTACCGACCAGCTTATGGCGGACGACGTCCTGATTGTTAAACTCGATAAAGGCGATATCGTCGATATCCCTTAAAACAAGTAAGGCTTCTTTCAGGCCTGACATCTGGCCGTTCAGAAGGTCGGTCTGAGACGGATCGCCCGTGATGACCATGCGGGAATCTTCACCCATACGGCTTAGGAACATCTTCATTTGCGATGTCGTCGTGTTTTGGGCTTCGTCGAGCAATACATAGGCGCGACTAAGCGTGCGGCCCCGCATAAAGGCAAGCGGAGCTATTTCGATCTCATTCCGCTCCATCATCTTTTCAACACGTTCAGCACCAAGGAAATCGTGAAGCGCATCATAAATAGGGCGCAAATAGGGATCGATCTTTTCCTTCATGTCACCGGGTAAAAAGCCGAGTTTTTCACCGGCTTCGACAGCGGGACGCGTAAAGACAAGCCGGTCGATTTTATTTTGTTCGTACATCTCGACACCGGCAGCCACCGCAATATAGGTTTTGCCCGTACCGGCAGGGCCGATACCGAAGGTCATCTCATGACGGCGCAGCGCTTTGATGTAGGATGCTTGCGTCGGTGTTCTCGCCATTAGAGTTTTCTTGCGGATATTGAGCGAGACCTGTTTGTTTTGGTCGTCCTGTTTCGGACTGGCTTGTTCTTTCTTGTCGTCATTGCCATGCTTGGCAAAACGGACAGCTCCGTCGATATCGGCTGGTGTCATGGTTCGGCCTTTCTCAATATGGGTCCACATCCATTGCAGGACGTCATTCGCAGTCGCAACATTATCGCTGTCGCCGGATACGGAAACAGTGTTTCCGCGGTCGGCTATGCGAACATTCAGCGTTTTTTCAAGATGATTGAGGTGAGAATTATGTTCTCCGAAAAGAAGGGGAACGAGTGACAGATTGTCAAATTCAAGCGTAGTGGCGATAGGACAGCTCCTTGTTGCTGATACCTATTATAACACAAATTTCGAGAGCAAAAGGGAAAAATTTTAAAGGAGGGAGAAGGGGCGTTCTATCCTGCTTGTAGCTTGGGCATCCAGCCTTTCACGCATTTCTTTGCCTTCGATTCTTGCCATAGCGGTTTTAAGAGAATAATTAAACCATGCAGGAGAAAGGAGCTCGCCTTTATCGATTTTAGCTGCAGCTTTTGAGCCAACGAGAAAAGCGATATGAGTGTTTTTCTTGTCGCCCAATAAGTTTAAAATATGCTCATGTGACGAAGGTACAAGCCTGACGTTTAGCTTGTTAAAAACTTCTCGCAATCTGTGGTAGGATCTTTCACCCTCACCTTTGAAATCTCGTGCAGCTACACTGAAATTGAACCGTATCTGAGAGGGGCGCATTTCATCATCCGCTCCCAAATAGACTTCCATTAAATCGGCTTCGTCAGCATTATGTGCATCATGTATGGCGGTGATTGCCATTTGAACAGGGTTTATTCTTTTCATTTTGTCTGAAGAATATGCGCTGGCTATCTTTCTTATGCCGTTTGCTGCGGCATCCAGCATATTATTATCTTGGCAAAACACGTTCATTTTTCGCGAAGCTACATCTTGGATATAAAGAAAAATATCATGTGACTCGCCATCGTTGCGCTTATTCATTTCTTTAATGAAGATGTTAAGCTTTTTCATGAATGCTTCATCATAAAATGGAAAGTCTTGGGAATTTCTAGAGTTTTCTGGCACGCGTATTTTTTGTCTAAAGCGATAAATCTGGTCTGGATGCTTGGAAAAAGACTCGTGCAGATTCAATGAAGGTTGATCATCTCCGTATTCTGCGAGGGCGTATATTGAAGGTTTCATCATTATGCCTTATCCGTATGCCTGTTTTGGTCCAGTATCTGGCTTGCGTCTTTGTGCGGTCTTTTTCGAGTTCTCATTATCGTTGGCTAATAGCCGTTTATAATAATGCTCTATGCTGCCTTCAGATATGTCGGATTGGGTTCTGATTTTATCCAAAGCCCAAGTCATCAATAATTTGCCGACTTCAAGATCATTTTCACTGGTACAGGTAATTCTGATTTTTTGAGGGCGTCCGGCGCAAATTTCCGTAGCGATATCGTGGTCACGTAAAAAGGATTGTAATCTTTTGAGTGATGTTTTTTGACGGTCGCCTAAATCCGGTATGTCTATGTAACCCGACAATCCAGTTTTTTCGGCAGCTTCTTCAAAATCTGATTTTAAAGCCGCTTTAGCATCAAGCTCATCTCTTAATGCTGTAATGTCATGTTGGAGCATGCAATATGTCGGAGATCGTCCGCGATCAAAAAATTCGGCGCAGACTTTTTCCAGGAATTTCAAAACTCGTTCGGCATTTTGAGATTGACTGAGGATTGTGATCTTTCCGTCTGCATATGCGTAGTCAATGCGATGACGTGGCTCGAGCAATGTATAGCGACGAACGGTTTCGGCGCAGGCTTCTAGAAACCTGATATGTTCGAAAGCTTCCGCATCATCATGCGGTAGATCAAAACTATATTCGTTCATACTCATAACGCAAAGAATGTGCGTCCCTGTTTATTTTTTTATTATTTCACCTATTACTGTATTAGGTGTTCCTCTTGTTACCAAAACATCCTGAATCGTGCCATAAAATTCTTGCGGGCCGTCCACATATATCAACTGATTATATTCGGTACGGCCGTGAAGTGTGCCGGTTTCCGGTTTGTACCCGTCGAAAAGTACCGACATAACGCGATTGGCGCAGGATTGGTTAAAGCCTCGGGCTTGCTCAACCAATAAAGCTTGCAGGGCATTCAGACGCTCGGTTTTAACCCGTTCGGGCACTAAATTCTGCATATTGGCGGCAGGCGTGCCCGGTCTTGCCGAGTATTTGAAAGAGAAGCACTGGGCATAATTAACGTCCTTGGCCAGTTGCATCGTGTCTTCGAAATCCTGATCCGTTTCGCCGGGGAAGCCGACGATAAAGTCAGAGCAAAACGCCATGTCTGGGCGGGCAGTGCGAAACTTTGTTATAATCTCGCGGTACCAGTCGGAGGTATGCTTACGGTTCATGACCTTAAGGATTTTGTCCGAGCCGCTTTGAACGGGCAAATGAAGGAACGGCATTACCTTTGGTAGGTCACGGTGTGCGGCGATCAGTTCATCGTCAACGTCGCGCGGGTGAGACGTCATATAGCGCAGGCGCTTGATGCCGTCGATTTCAGAGAGGGCTTCGAGCAGACGCCCCAAACTCCATGTCTTACCGTCAGGGCCTTCGCCGTGATAGCCATTAACGTTCTGGCCGAGCAAAGTCAGGTCTTGTGTCCCCATATCGGCAAGTCGTCTGGCTTCGTCCAAAATACCGGCGGCATTACGCGAGAATTCACCACCTCGCGTATAAGGAACCACGCAGAAGGTGCAGAATTTATCGCAGCCTTCCTGAATCGACAGGAATGCGCTTGGGCCCTGATTTGAGCTTTCGCCTTGCAGACGGTCGAATTTCTCCTCGGTCGGGAAATCCGTATTGATGACGCGCTCACGGCCATAGGCGCCGGTAATCTTGGCGATCATCTCGGGTAGCTCATGATAGACCTGCGGGCCGATCACCATGTCGACATATTTGGCGCGGTTGGTGATGACTTCACCTTCGGCTTGTGCGACGCATCCGGCCACAGCCAAAATCATCTGGCCGCCATCTTTTTCCTTATCAATCTTGTGTTCACGGAGACGCCCGAGTTCAGAGAAAACCTTATCAGTGGCTTTTTCACGGATATGACAGGTATTGAGGATCACCATGTCGGCGCCCTCGGGTCCATCGACGCTCTCATAGCCGAGCGGATGCAGGACGTCGGCCATCCGACGGCTGTCATAGACATTCATCTGACAGCCCCAGGTTTTAACGAAGAGTTTTTTCTTATTGGTATTTTCCATTTGTATCCTTGGGATTGGACGGGGTTATAAAGCATGCTAAGGCTATGTTCCATGAAAAAAACCATTCTCGCCCTTGGGGCTTTGTTGCCGCCGGAAATGAAAGAGGTTGAAAAGCATTTCAATCTTCTCAAGCTCTGGAAGCAGGGCGATCCCGAAGAGGCGCTCCATGCTCATAAAAATGACATCGTCGGTATTTTATCGACGGCAGGCGGTATGGCGGTTACCAAGAGGATGATCGACGGTCTGCCCAATCTGGAGCTGATTGCCCAGTTCGGCGTCGGCGTTGATAATATCGATCTTGAGGCGGCAGCCGAGCGGCATGTAGCGGTGACGAATACGCCGGATGTCGTGACAAACGATACGGCGGATACCGCTTTAAGCCTTATTTTGGCAGTTTTGCGCCGCATCGTCGAGGCTGATGTGACGGTTAGAACCGGCGGCTGGCGACCTTTTCCACTTGGCGCGACACTTAGCGGTAAAACAGTGGGCATTATCGGCCTCGGGCGGATCGGATCAGCGATAGCCAAACGCTGCGAAGGTTTCGAAATGAAAATCGCCTATCATGGGCGCTCCGAAAAACCGGGCGTTTCTTATAAATACTATGCAGATCTGGCCAGAATGGCTGAAAATGTGGATGTAATGGTCGCATCCTGCCCGGGCGGTGAAGAGACCCGCTATATTGTAAATAGCAAAGTTTTAAAAGCGCTGGGGCCGAATGGTTTTCTGATCAATATCGCGCGCGGCAGTGTCGTCAATACTGAAGACCTATTAATAGCCTTAAGCAATCGAGAGATCGCCGGAGCAGGGCTTGATGTCTATGAAAACGAGCCGGAAGTGCCGGAAGCCTTAAAATCCATGGACAATGTCGTTTTGTTACCCCATATAGGCACGGCAACGCTGGAAACCCGCACACTTATGGGGCAACTGGTTCTGGCGAACATCATGGCGCATTTTGAAGGAAAAGCGCTGGTAACCCCTGTCAAGATTTCTTGAGGCGATATGAAGTTTTTCTTTATTTTACTGTTACTTATAGCCATATCTTCACCTGCAATGGCAGGAACGCGTTTGAGCGTCGGTGCTGCCTGCTATACGCCGCTCGAAGCTGAAGCCGAGCAGGGAATCCGTATCCATTCAGAATTAATGGTAATCGCGCTGAATTGTCAGCATCTGACACCTGCAGGACAAGAAAACCTGTATTCTCAATTTCGTAAATTCACAGCTAAAAATGCAGCGCTTTTCTCTACTTATGAAATGCTTTTAATAAACTTCTTTAAGAAAACGGGTAGTTCCAATCCGGATCTGGAAATGCATACGCTGCGAACCAATTACGCCAATCGCATTTCAAAAGACGCCGCTACCATGCGCCCTGATGCTTTCTGCAGAACCTATATGCCGCGCATTCAAAAAGCGGCTGTGATGAACGAGGCTTCCTTGCATAAATGGGCATCGACTTTCTTTCCCGGTTTTGGCCCAACCCGTCCGATATGTGCGAACAGATAAATTATAGAAAGCTAAAGTGCTTTTATTTTCAGTAGCTTGACTTGGCCTCCTAGTTTGTTCTCATTTTTTGGCTTTTCTACGCGATTCCTTTCTCTCGTGCTAGCGCGAGGGCTTTAATAGTCCGTTTTGCGGTTTTGAAAGGTTTTTAAGAACATCACGCAGAGCGCACAAAGAGGCACAGATTCCACAGAGAATATAAAACTCTGCATCCCTGCGAAGGCAGGGATCTGTATTGGGGCTGATAGTGCTGGTCCCCTCTGGTTTTTCCTTGGGGATTGCCGAAAGACGGCGTGGCCTTTCATGATAAAGCCTAACGCAAGAAGAATGCCTCGCTTTATATGAAATTTCAATAACTAAACCTGATTCTTTAAGACATGGGGATAACCTGAAAACCTGCCTTGCCGATTCGGCAGACCTCATGCAAGTGTTCTTTTATTCAAATAACATCATGAATATTTTTCGAGGAGCGGTCTTTAATGGTCCAGTCGTCCCAGTCCAATTTGCGCAGCAAGCTTATGAGCGACGATTCCGTTTTGGAATTGGAAACGGAAGTGAAAGGCACTCCGGCGACCGCCCGCGTGTTTCAGGGTAAAAACCCCACATTACGCAATTGGAAAATTGCCGCGCCGGAAACGGAGTTTGCCGCAAGGTCTTCACATATCGCAAGCTTCGACGAAGCAGATGAAGAAATGTCGCGCATAAAATCCGCCCATAACGACAAGTTCAATATCAATACGCCGAAATGGCTGGAGATGGTGCAGTATGTATCGGTCTTCGCAACCGTCGCCTGGCTGACGTATAGCTCCGTTTACTTATCGTCTATCCCGAATATCGTGGCGGATGTATTTTCATCGCCCGTTCGAACCGGCGGCGTATTGGCTGCTATTTTGGCGCCTGTCGCCATGCTGTGGCTCTGTGTCACGACATGGCAACGCAGAAGCGATGCACATTTATATGCCGAAGCCTTGCGCCGTGAATTGCAGCGCCTGTTATTCCCAACCGAAGAGCAATCCAAAGCCGTTAATCGCGATATTCAGCTACTGGTTCAGCAGGCGGTCGAAATCTCGACATCGTCCCGCGCCGCACTCAAAGCCATTCAAAAAGCACGCCAAGGTCTTCGCGCTGAAATTCGCGATTTCTCTGGCGTCAGCCAGAAAACCGAGTTTCATATCGACCGTTTGACAGATACGCTGAATAAACGTGCCGACGAGCTTTTAAAGCTTACCGACCAGATCGAGCAAAGGTCGAAAAACATTCAGGAAGAAGTGAAGTCGGGCGTCGAAGTGTGGTCCGAGATTTCTTCCGAAGCACTGGAAAAAGTCGGCGAAATTCAGACCAACTTTGATAAATCAACCCAAACTTTCGAAAGCCAGACGATGCTGCTTAATGCGGCGTCACACAGGCTGTCCAATGAAGCCGGAAAAATGGAATCCGGTTTCGAGGCGGGCTTCTCAAAGCTTGAAGATTTGAGCGATAAAGGCATCCAGTCTTTCGAAAAAATTACAACCAGTCTTGAGAAATTCGATGATATTTCAAAAGGTATTTTCGAACGCTCTGAATCTGTTCAGGAAAATCTGGCCAAGCAATCCGAAGCGATGAAAGAAGCGGCGGAAGATTTAAGCTCGCGCGTCAATGCGCTGGACGAAGTCGGCAATACAGCCGCGCATAAACTCGGCGAAGCCTTGTCGATGGCGCTGTCGGGATCTGACTCTATCGTCTCCGCCGTTCGCCGGGCCAGAGAACAGCTTGAAAAAACAGCGATCGATACGACGAATAAAGCAGAGGAATTGCTGGAACAGACCGACAAGCATATCGAAAATATGTCCTCGACTGCCGCAGACCGCCTGATGAAAATTCAGGATATGATGCAGGGCTTTGACACGCGCCATAAAGATATTGCCGAAGTTCTTGAACAGTTGACCCAGCAAAACGAAAACGTGTCGGTTGTCACCGATACGGCGCTCGACCGCCTGACCACCGCGGTCCATTTGCTCGATCAATCGGCGGAGAAAATCGATATCAAATCTGCCAAGCCTGTCACGGAAATTCGTGAAGCGACGGAGCAACTGGCGAGCCAGGTGGATCGTATCCATCAGAGCCTGCAAAGCGGGATCGCCGATATTGACGTCAATACATCGAAAGCGCGATCTGCGGCAGAAGAGATTGCCAAATCCTTGCGCGAGCATACGCAGGATATGACATCCTTGTCCGGTCAGGTCGTCGGTCATGCCAAGACCATCAATAACCAGCTCGACGATCATAAAGACAAACTATGTCGTTTCATCGAGGAAACGGAAGTTCGCATTGACGGTTTTGAGAACCGCATCGAAAACCAGCTTGGTATTTTCGTTCAAACGGTGGAAGTCGTTGAAAGCAATATCGACAGTCTTGGTAAAGGACTTGACGAAAAAGGCCGCAAGGCGATTGACGATACCTCCGCATATGTCGATGAACTTAAAATCATTGAAGTCGATGTCGCAGATCAATTATCCAAATTGTCGGCGCAAACCATGCAGACAAGCCTTATCATCAAGGATTATGAAGCAGGTATTCGCAAATCGGTTGAGGCAACAGAGCCTCTATACAAAAAGATGGTTGAAGACGCGCAAACCGTCGATAATCGTTTCGACCGCCTGCGCGACAGCGCCGAAGCGTCAAGCAACGATATCCTCGCGAGAATGGAAGCCTTAAGTCAGGAACTTGAAAGCCAGATCAGCAAGCTCAATTCTGAAGTTGAAGACTCCGAGCGCGGCCTGACATCATTGACGCAGGATATCAAAGGGTCGGTTGTAGATATCGAGCAATCCGCTGATCAGGCGACAGAGAAGCTCAAGCATTTGCAAACCAGCATTCAGGGCCGTACCGAAGACCTGCAATTACTGGCGGATCAGGCCGAGCTGAAAATCGGTAATCTGCAAAAAACGCTGGAGCATAATACGTCGGACATGCAAACAGCGCTTACGCAGGCAACTTCCAAGATGGAAGATGCAACCGCGCAGTTTGAGAAATCGTCCCATACAATTGAAGAGCGCGCCGATACCAGCTCTCGCAAGATCGAGATCATGAGCAATATGTTCGTCGAGGAGGGTCATCGTCTGGCGCTGAGCGGCGAACAAACATTGCATAAAGCATCGCGCATCGTAACTTCGATTCAGGAAGAGGGCTTGAAGCTGGCCGATAAGGCAACCGCGACATTATCCGATATCCAGCGAGCGAGCGACAGCCTGTCGATCCGCGCCCGCGAGATCGATGAGTATTCCAAGGCCGCTCTTAATAGTACGCAAAACTATAATAGCAGCCTGAAAGAACAGGTCCGCATTATTTCCGAAAGCTCGTCCGACGTCGTCGATACGATTGGCGATGCGCTTAACAACCTGCAAATGCAGGCGGAAGAGAGTGCGCGTCAAGGTGACAAGATGGTGGAAAAAGTCGAGAAGGCCCGCCAGAATCTGGACAAGGAATCCGACCGTCTGGAGATCGTTGCCAAGAAAGCAACCGAAGCGACAGATGAAGCCGCCGCCAGATTTACGCGTCACAGCTCGTCAATCATGAAATCGGCAGAAGATATCTCGTCCCATGCCGAGCGCATTCGGACCTTGCAAATCCGTTCCAGCCGCGAAGCCTTCCTGTCATCGGCAAAATTCATTATCG
>CAZWGO010000011.1:0-8929 GCA_964633355.1 uncultured Micavibrio sp. | reverse complement strand
CCGTCGATGTGTCGCGCCATCTGGAAGACAATGTCGATGACCGCAGCTGGCGCGCATATCAAAAAGGCGATGTCTCGGTCTTTACGCGCCGCCTTGTTCAGATCTCCGACGAAGTGCCGATGGAGCGCGTCCGCCGCAAGTTCACAGAAGACGGTGAGTTCCGCAATTATACGAACCGCTATATCCGTCAGTTCGAGGAGCTTTATGAATCCGCGCAAAGCAACGATCATGGCGAATTGTTAAGCTCGATCTTCGTTTCCAGCGATGTCGGCAAGCTTTACCGCTTACTGTGCGATATCTCCGGACGCGCGATGAAGGCTGTCTAAGTAGTTAAAAGAGTATTAAGAACCTTATCTTTATTTTGGTAATATTCTGTTCAGTATTTTGCCTATATACTAGGTGAAATTCTGGGGACTGTAATGGCCAACACTAAATTCTGTCAGGGTATCTCTGATATTTCAGATAGCTATACGGGTTTTATCATCGATACATGGGGCGTGCTTCATGACGGTGAGGCGGCATATGAGTCTGCTATCGAATGCTTGAAAGAGCTGCGCGATCGAAAGAAGTTCGTTCTCCTGCTATCCAATACCGAACAACGAGCCGAAGAAAGTGCCGTTTATCTCAAAGGTCTTGGCATTGCGCCCAATCTCTATGACAAGATTATGACCTCGGGCGAGATGGCCTGGAAAGGCCTGACCGAGCAAAAAGACCCTAGTTTCGAAGGTCTTGGCAAGAATTGCTATTTGATCGGCGGGGCGCGGACGGAAAAATTCCTGGCGTCTGCCGGAATCAATATCGTCAAGGATCCGGCGGAAGCGGGTTTCCTGATGATTGCAGGATGGGACCAGCTTGACCCTGTGACACAAAATTACGACACAGCTTTGCGCGAATGTGTCCGCAAGCGTATGAAAGCGATTTGTATCAATCCCGACAGCCGCGCGCTATTCGGCACCGGCTATTCGACCGGTACCGGGCAAATCGCGAGACGTTTTCAGGAATTCGGCGGCGTGGTCCAGTTTATTGGCAAGCCATATAAACCGATTTACCACCAATGCATCAAAATCCTCCACGAAAACGGGATTTATCCGGGACAGACCGTAATGGTGGGCGACACGATGAGCCATGATATTCTGGGCGCATCTCTTATGAACATGGATACCTGCCTGATCAAAAACGGTACGCACGGTTCTTTCTTTAAAAATGTCACGACGCCGGCGGAAGTGAATAAAAAGCTCAATATGCTGATTGCCCAGTTCAATCAGGTGAAGCCGACCTATCTGGTCGATAAGCTGAAATGGGGCCGTGCGCTGCCGGACCGCAAGCATAAGAAGCGCAAAGCCTAGAAAGCAAGATTACGGCTTTCGCAGGAATGACAGTGCGGTTATATTGCCTCTCATGACTAAACCTGCCCAAAAATCCAGCTGGCAAATACTGAGCCGGCTTCTCAAAAAATATACGAAACCGTATCTGGGTCAGATCGGCATCGCCATGATTTTCATGCTTACTGCCGCTGCCGCAACGGCGTCTTTTGCCAAGCTTCTCCAGCCGATCCTCGATAAGGCCATGATCGGAGTTCAGAAAAATCCTGAAACCTTAAATGTCGTCATTCCGCTTGGTCTTATGATTATGGCGTCTTTTATCGTGCGCGGGGCGGCGACTTATCTTCATACGACACGGATGAATAAGGTCAGTCAGTCGATCGTTGCCGATATTCAAAAAGATGTGTTTTCCCATTTTATGACGCTCGATCTGAAATTCTTTCATGACAATCCGAGCGGCCATTTGGTCAGTCGCGTGACCAACGATGTCAATGTTATGCGGGCGGCCGTGTCTGATACGATGACAGGCATCGGTAATAACCTGCTGACGCTTTTATTCCTGCTCGGCGTTATGCTGATGCAGGACTGGAAACTGACCCTTATATGCCTGACTGTTTTCCCTTTGGCGTCCGGACTTGTATATATTCTCGGAAGACGCCTACGCAAAATCTCCAAGAACATGCAGGCGCAAACCGCGCATTTAATGGGCGTGTTGACGCAGATTTTTCAAGGTATTCGTCAGGTCAAGGCTTTCGGTATGGAAGATTACGAACGCCATAAGGCCGGTATCGCCGTTATGAGCGTGCGCGAACTTAATATTAAGGCCGTGCGCGTCGGCAATCTTTCAACGCCGATCAATGAAACGCTGGTCGGTTTTGTGACATTCGGCATCATCGTTTATGGCGGTTATCAAATCGCGCAAGGTAATCTAACTCCGGGCGGATTGATCTCTTTTATCGCGTCTTTTGGCCTTGCTTATGAGCCGATGAAGAAACTCGCCAAGCTCAATAATTCGCTGCAACTAGGACTTGGCGCAGCGGAGAGAGTGCTGGAGATGCTCGATCTCAAACCGGGTATTCTTGAAAAGCCTGAGGCAAAATTGCTGCAACTCACATTACCTGAAGTTCGTTTCGATGAAGTCTTTTTCTCTTATGAAGAAACGTCGGATAAGGCGCTGAATGGTATTTCCTTTATTGCACCGGCTGGAAAAGTGACGGCGCTCGTTGGTCCAAGCGGCGGCGGTAAATCGACAATTCTGAATTTGCTGCTGCGCTTTTACGAACCGGATAGCGGCGCGGTAAAAATCGACGGCATCGATCTGCGCGACATTAAAATTCCAAGCTTGCGTCACGAGATGGCACTTGTATCGCAGGATATCACCATCTTCGACGATACGCTGGCCGCCAATATCGCCTATGGCACACAGAATGCGAGCATGGAGCAGATAGAAGAAGCGGCACGCAAAGCGGCGGCGCATGACTTTATCACGCGCATGCCGGCAGGTTTCATGACTCTGGTCGGCGAGAACGGCGTGCGCCTGTCCGGCGGGCAGAAACAACGTATCGCGCTCGCCCGCGCCATATTGCGTAACGCGCCGATCCTGCTGCTCGATGAAGCGACATCTGCGCTCGATAATGAATCTGAGCGATTGATCCAGCAATCCTTGCGCGAGTTAGAGAAAGACCGCACGACGATTGTCATCGCGCACCGCCTATCGACCATTCAAAGTGCCGACCAGATTTTGGTGCTTGATCGCGGGGCAATCGCCGAGCAGGGGCGTCACGATGAATTGCTTTTAAAGAATGGTATCTATACGCGGATGTATAATTCGGCCAAAGCCGGTAGTGAGATTTAATGAATCTTATTTTCACGCTTAAATTTTTATTAGGATTTTTTGGATTCTTCCTTTTGTGGATCGTGTTCTTATATTTTATGCAGAACAAGATGGTTTATTTTCCTCCTGAACTCTCAGCCATCGATTTTTCGATTATCAAAGGCTTTGAGCAGCAAGAAGTTGAGACAGCGGACGGTTTGAAGATTAAAGGTTATTATCTTGCTCCTCAAAAGAGCAAGCCTATTATCTTAGAGTTTCATGGTAATGCCAGTCATCCTGCATGGGAAGCAGCGAAGTTTCGCGATCTGGTAAATAACGAAGGTTACGGTTTACTTCTTGCCGAGTACAGAGGCTATGGCGGAAATCCTGGAACGCCTAGTGAGACAAATTTATATCTCGATGGTAATGCCTATTTAAACTGGATCAAGTCTAATCCGGAGCTTAAAGATAATCCTATAGTTGTTTATGGGGCATCAATAGGGAGTGGCGTGGCTGTAGATGTTGCAAAACATCATCCGGTAATTTCCGCGCTCATTTTGGAAGTTACATTCGATAAACTGTCCTCTGTTGGAGCTTATCATTATCCCTATATTCCCTTCGCTGAAAAATTGATGAAAAATAAATTTCCGAATGTCGATAAGATCAAGGATGTCAAAATGCCCATTCTCTTTCTTTTGGCAGGCAAAGACAACGTTGCCCCGATAAAATTTGGCCAGGCTCTAGCTGATGCCGCTAACGAACCTAAAATTATTCATGTTTTTCCTCAGGCCGATCATATCAATATTTATAACCACGGCGCCGGTAAAGTCGTCGATGATTTTCTGAAGAAGCATTTCCCATGATTAGAAAACTATTTTTGATTCTTGCTATATTTATTACCCCCCACCTGACCTCCCCCCTTGCAAGGGGGGAGGATAAAGGAGGGGGGATGAATAAGCAGGCACAAGAAAAGCTTGTTGTTCAAACTAAGAAGACGAAGCAGATTTTCTCTATTGAAATCGCCGATGACGATGTCGAGCGCGAGAAGGGATTGATGTTCCGAAAATCCATGGCCAAGGATTCCGGCATGTTATTCGTTTTCAAATATGAAACAGCGCAGAATTTCTGGATGAAAAACACGCTGATTCCGCTCGATATCATTTTCATCGAAAGAGGCGGCAAAATCGTCAAAATTGCCGAGGCGCGGCCTCACGATCTAAAAATTATCTCATCCGGTGTGCCTATCGTGGCAGCGTTGGAAATCAATGGCGGTGAGGCCAAAAAGCGCGGAATCAAGGCCGGAGATCGCGTTATTCACCCTTTGATTAAAAAGGCGGAAAAACCTGAGTCAAAGTCCTTGCCCAAATCCAAATAATCATGCTAGAACCCCTTTCTCAAGACGTCGGAGCGTAGCGCAGTCTGGTAGCGCATCTGCTTTGGGAGCAGAGGGCCGGGAGTTCGAATCTCTCCGCTCCGACCATTTCTAAATTCCCCTCATTGACTCGTTTTGCGGTCATGTTACCATTTTAAAAAACGATCATAAAAAATGAGGTGTGCGGATGAATTTAAGAAAACCTTTCGGTCAAGTCATTTCCATAAACGAGGCCCGTTATGCTCTGCGCGTTGAAGATATATTCCCTCTTATCGATACGCAGAAATTAAAGCTGCCGCTCGGCGATTGTACCGACGTAATTAAAATTGTCGGACAACAGGCAATCGACAAAACCTATGGCGGTAAAGTCTATTTCCAGACGCTGAACAATATCAAAGGTTTTGAACAGAATTTTTCCGAATTACTGGCCGACCAGAATAACTGGAAAGCTCAGATTAAGCCCGAACATCAAATCAAAATTCGCGCGGATAATGATGCTCAAACAGGTGCTCTTTTGTCTGCGCCTGCACCTTTTCCGAATTAGGCTCTTTAGAATTTTACACCAAGGTGTAGACCTATCTGGCTTATCGGCTTGTAACCTCCGTTAATCTCGGGGCTTCGTGAAAGAGTGGCATCGAAGCCAAGCACAACTTTGCCAAAGTCTTTTTGAACTCCTACGCCTGTTGTGAATCTCACATGTTTAGTGCCTTGGGAGTGGGTGGCAAGATCATAAGCGATACCGCTTACCATTCCTGTTAAATAAACACCGCTGCCAGAATTAATCTGATTTGGCAGGCCTTGAATATTTGGTTTTAAAGGCTTTGCTCCTCCTGAAATCAAGGAAACGGTTGCTGCCGCGCCTGCTTCGATTTTATCTGTCCCCAGCACTGAATATTGGGTAAAGGTCGCGGCAAGCTTGTGTTTGGAAAGTTTTGCTACATTCTCCGTGTGGTCGGCACGGAATGTTATTCCTGCTAATGGGCGAGTGCCAGTATCTTCCGAGACCCGGGATGCCCCCATTCCTTGCATTTTATGCATTGCGTTAACAATCGCGCCCATGGTTGTCTTGGCCAAACCGTTCACAATGCCAACGCGCCCGGTAACTTCCAATTCAGTTTTTTCCGATAACGGGATAATGCGTCCATAGCTGGCGGCTAGAATGCTTGTATCGCGGCTGTCCGAGCGTTTTATATATTGTGGCGTACTTATACCCAGATGTAGATCAGCTATCGTATTGTTACAGCGAAGAGTTATTTCTGCTGCCTTGTGATCGCCTCTTTGATCAGATTGCCCTTTTTTATAGTGAGCATCCATTCCTTTGGTAAAATTAATGGAGCATTTGCTTGGAGCAGTTTGAATTTTTTGAGCTGATTCAGAAATTGATTTTCCCATTGCAGGCGGGGCGGTATACTTCAGGCGCTCATTCCATTTATTTTTCTCGGGTTTTTGGCTCATAGGAGCATATTGCGAAAGAGTGTCTGACGGCGTTGCTGGAAAATTCAGGCGGGAACCAGAAAGATTTTCAAAAGAGGCCTTTAAAGGGAGTGGCTGTATATTTTGTGCAGATGTAGGTGAAGGCAGTTTAAGTCCAGCCGATTCAATTTTGGTTCTATCAAGGCGGTAGTTATCGTGGATGGAATTCTGGCTTGCATCATTGGCAGCCACATTACCGGATAATTTTAGTCCAGTGCTTTCGGGTTGAGTAACGGTATATGGCGCAGGCAATTTAAAACCCGAGCCTGTTTCCATTTTCTTGCCCATCAATTTAAAATCGTCAGGAATATGGCTGATTGTATAGGCGGGGATTTTCATCGGGCCGACGGTTTGGGTATGCGCTGTAGAAGAGGGCTCCTGCGGTGTAGTCTTCAGGCGGGCATAGTCAGAAGTAGGGGCGGTCGCAGATATATTCAGGCTTTTGGCAATGGGCTTTGCGGAATAGGCATTAGATGACGCGGTTTCCACTTTTGCCATTTGGGATATGTCTTCAAGTGTCTGGGCACTTAAACCAAAACCTGGCTTGGCAGTTTTATCAGCAACGGCATAGCTGCTTAAGCTTGTTTTGGAATTCGTAACTGAAATAGGGCTGAAATTCGAAACGGCAGAATCGCTCAATTCGTAGTCGCTTACCGGGGCTTGTTCAGCCTGTGCTGTTGTTGCCATTGTGGCACCGCCAAACATAGCTGCGGCGGCCATCGCCCATTTTTTCCAAGTTTTTTTCATATCACACCTCCTTGTTCATTAATCAATTGTTAACATAACAAATAGTGCAGCGCAAGAAATAATGGCGTAATTGTGGCAATTTAAACCATTGATTTATAATGATTTTTAAAAATAAGTCTTATTTTAGACATATTTGTTGACAGAATCTGTCACAAAAGGCACAAATGGATGATGCAAAAATAATAGAGATGTGAGGGATTATGAGCGGACAACAGGCCTGTAAAGTCGTCGATATCAAAAGCAAGCGTCATAACCTGCCTTTGGATGTCATATTATTCCACATGGTTAATTTCCGCCTTATTAAGGACTTGCCGCTCAATCAGGATTGCACGGATATCCTCATATCTGCATCGGAGAGGGTTTTGGACCGTATGTTTGCCGGTGGTAAATTCTATGTCGAAACCTTTATGCCGCGTAGATGCGAGTTTGAAAGCTTGCTGGCGGACGAAGTTGAGGCATTTAGTAAAGGCGAATGGTCGCTTCCGGCTGAAACCATCCGTGTGTCGATCCAAAACGATAATTCACAAATCTCTGCCTGATCGTAACTTTTAAGTGTCTTGGCCAAGCTTTTTTAATATAAAGCTCCCATGGCAAGAACAGACGCAGAGCGTTGGCAGAAACTTATGACGGACGCCCAGACGGGCGATCAGACATCGTATCGCCAGCTCTTGACTGAAATTGCGCCTTTTATCCAGCGCATCCTGATGAAATCCTTGTCGCGTAAGGATCAGGCCGAGGATATCACACAGGAAGTTTTGCTGTCGGTTCACAAGGCGATGAGCACCTATGATCCATCACGGCCTTTTATGCCATGGCTGATGGCGATTTTAAATTTCCGCCGTACCGATTATTTACGCAGCCATTATGCAGCGCGGGATAACATGTCTGCCCCGTTAGAAGAACTTGACCTGCAAGATGTAACTTTTGACGGTCATCAGGGCGAATATAAGGATATCGAAAAAGCGCTGACGACTTTGGCGCCCAAACAACGCGAAGTTTTCGACCTTGTAAAAATGAAAGGCTATTCCGCCAAGGAGGTTGCCGATAAAACCGGCATGTCGGTCTCGGCGGTCAAAGTATCTGTTCACCGGAGCCTACAGAAATTAAAAGAGAAACTTGGATGAGTGATAAAGATATAAATAAAACCATCGACGATTTATGCTGCGGTCTGAAGCCCTGCAATCGTCTCGGTAATCCGCTATGGCGCAGCCTGTTATGGATGGTGATCGTCATTTCCTATGTCGTTTCCGTCGCACTGTTCGTTGCGCCGCAGATGGATAATGCGGAGCGTTTGTCCCATCATCATTTTCTCTATGAAATAATTCTATCATTCGCCACGGGCATTACGGCCTCTGTCGTGACCTTTATGCTGTCCGTTCCTGATAGCCGGGGCAGGGAGTGGCTATACTCGGTTCCGTCAACTTTGTTCGCCGTTCATATGATCTGGATGCTGGTGCGCTTTGGCGTCGAGGGTTTCGGCGTCGTGCCATCCGACTGGTTCAGCCATTGCTGGATGGACATGATGCTCATGGCCGGTGTGCCGGCGGCGCTCGTCCTTGTCCTGATCAAACGCGGGGCGACCGTACGCCCGAGATTGCTCGCCATTAATGCTGTTTTGGCGGTGGCGTCTTTCGGCTGGATCGGCATGCGGCTGATCTGTCCATTCGAAACCGTCGGCAAAGCCTATTTCATCAATTTTCTCCCTTTCCTTATTTGCGGTATCGGCGTTGGTTTCCTCGCTAAAAGGCTATTTCGCTGGTAGTGACAAGTTAACTCTTTTCCGCTAAAACCATCCTATGAACGTCAAGATTTACTCACCTTCCAGAAATGTCATGCAATCAGGCCGGGGCCGCGTCGGCGGCTGGGTTTTGGAATATGAGCTGGAAACCGCGCGCGGACCCGAAACCCTGATGGGGTGGACGGCGTCGGGTGATACGCTCAATCAGGTAAAATTAAAATTCGCCACTGCCGAAGACGCAATTGCATTTGCAGTCGGCAAGGGTTGGGCTTATACAGTCCTTCCGGTGCAAGACAGGATCGTCAAGCCCCGTAACTATGTCGATAACTTCAAGTATATCCCGGACGAGATCTCAGAAATCGGCGGGAAGGCCTGAATACGGTTCCGTAGCTCAACTGGATAGAGCACTTGCCTTCTAAGCAGGGGGTTGCAGGTTCGATTCCTGCCGGGGTCGCCACTTTTCA
>CAZWGO010000010.1:0-69980 GCA_964633355.1 uncultured Micavibrio sp. | reverse complement strand
CAATGGCGTTAAATTTATCGGCAAAGTCTTGGAAGATGTACCTGCCAAAGATCTCAAACCGATGGCGGATGATCTCAAAGCTCAGATCGGCTCCGGCGTCATTGTTCTGATTGCAAAAGAAGAAGGCAAGGCGTCTATCGTTGTCGCTGTCACGGCTGACCTGGCATCGAAAATCAACGCGGTTGATCTGGTGAAAATCGGTGCAGAAGCGCTCGGCGGTAAAGGCGGCGGCGGACGTCCCGATATGGCGCAGGCCGGCGGACCGGATGGTGGGGCCGCAAACGATGCTATTGCGGAGATTGAGAAGAAGCTGGCTTAAGCAAAATTTCTGGCTAAACAGGGGACATCGTTATGGCTCGTGTTGGCCGGATCTTCGAATGCTGGAGCAATGGTCGAAATGATCTTATGCGCCAAGTTTGTTGGAGTGGAGTGAGCATATCTTTCTGATTGCAACCTTTTTCGAATAGGTGCATCAGGGGCTGACCATTCATGAAGGCCTGAATATATTAAGGTGTGGTAATTCCACTCAGAACGCTCAAATTTCTTTTTTGCCAATTGGCTTTTTAAATCTTCGATTAGATCGGTATGATAAAATGGTGTTTCAGCAATTTTTTTCAGCAAATTACGCTCTTCAACCATTATAGGATGTGTAATCTGGTCAATGATTTCAAAATCGGCATGGGTAAGAATGAACTCGACGGTTAGTCTTCTTTGGCTTTTATTTTCTATGACATGATGTGATTTATGAGATGCGTAATATTCTTCAGAAGGATAGGTAATCTCACATTTACTAGAAGTCATGTTAGGCATCGTTAACACTGCTTCACGAAGCCGGATTACATCCGCCTTAGTCTTTCCGGTGGCTTTGATACCGTAGTAATCGCCTATCTCATCAGGCTCTTTGCCATCTTTTAGAATTTTATCTTCGCAGGATTTCAATGTTTTAATGCGAACGCTCACCGTAACGCCTTCGAGATAGAGCTTGCCTTCTGGACCAAGCTTCTCGAGTCTTTTGACAATTTTCTTACGATCTTTTTCCTGAATATGACCTGATTTCACAAGAACTTGAGATATAAAATCAAAAGAAGGCTCAATCATACTATCTACAAGATCAATGTAATCATCTAGCCTAGGAAGCTTTTCCGCTTGAGAGTCTTCTTTCCAACGCCAAGTACTGGGGCGTGCAGATGCAATAAAAGCAGCTTTGGATTCTGGAAGTTGAGAGTATTTTGTTGCCATAACTCACTAATTTCTTATTCAATACAGCTATTAGAAAACAACATGGCTCTCTAATACAAGTAAAAAATGCCGGAAAAACTTGGCTTTTTAGTAAGTTATTGATTCTAAATAGATAATTGTATATCTGCCATGTGGATAATGCATAGCAGCATTGGAACTTGATCTACTGATATTCACCTTGTATAACGCAGGCACTTTTATTTAACGCCCGAGGACCTCAAAATATGGCCATTCAACGTACTTTCTCAATTATTAAGCCTGATGCGACCCGCCGCAATCTGACCGGCGCGATCAACGCGAAATTTGAAGAAAATGGCCTGCGCATCGTCGCGCAAAAACGCATCCAGATGACTGAAGCTATGGCGCAAGAATTTTATGGCGTTCACAAAGAGCGTCCATTCTTTAATGACCTCGTAAAATTCATGATTTCCGGTCCGGTCGTCGTACAGGTTCTGGAAGGCGAAAATGCCGTCCTGAAAAACCGCGAGATTATGGGCGCAACAAACCCTGCCAATGCCGATGCCGGTACGATCCGCAAAGAATTCGCCGAAAGCATCGAAGCGAACTCTGTTCACGGTTCCGACTCTGATGAAAACGCGGCAATTGAGATTGCCTATTTCTTCGCCGGTAACGAAATCGTCGGTTAAGCCTTTAACAGGTTTTCCATTTCAGATCGGCTGCCTTGATAGGTGCCGGATAGAGATTCAAGAAGCGGGGGCAACTCCGCTTCTGCTGCATTCTGGATAGATTTTTCTATGTCGGCGGTCGTATCGGCGATGGCTTTGAAGCCGAAATTGGCGGCCATGCCGCGCAGTTCATGCGATCTGGCTTTAACAGCTTCATGGTCGTTATTATCCGCCGCCGCTTTCAGATTGAGAATAAGCTCTTCGGTTTTATCATAGAAGTCGCGCATTAATTCCTCTGTCTGCGGTTTGCCAAGACTCTTAATCAGGGACGCAATCATCGCATGATTCAGATATTCCTCGGCAACTTCCGTCGGAGCGCTTTCAACGGTATTTTCTTCTTCTTCCAGTTGACGAACCATAGAGGCAAATTCATCCTCTTCCAGATCATGTTCACTTTCTACGGAATCAGGGGAAATAAGATCGATATCTGCCGCCGCAAGTGATGAGCCGATCATCTGGGGCGGGGGCGCTATTTTTTCGGCTACAACGGGAGCGGCTTTGGCGATTTCAGAGCGGGCGATTTTATGCAGCATTTGCTTCAGCGTTTCCGGCATGACAGGCTTGCCCATAAAATCATTCATGCCGTTGGACAGATATTTTTTAACATCGTCTTCACCGATATTGCCTGTCATGGCAACGATTGGAAGATTGGCGCGGGCAGGATCTGACATGGCGCGAATTTCGGCGGTGGCCTCAAGGCCGCTGCGGCCCGGTAATTCGATATCCATGAGCACCATGTCAAATGAATGGTCCTGAACCGCTTTTATGGCGTCATCCGCATTCGAGGCAAGAATGACAGAATGTCCCATGCGGTTTAAAAGCCCGTGCAGGACTTTCTGATTGATACCGTTATCGTCGACGACCAGGACATGCATTTTTCTGATTGTCTGATCGCTTAAAGGCGTCGTGCCGCGTTGCTGACTGCTGATTGCCGTCGGCATAGGAAGTGTGAAGAAGAAGGTGCTGCCTTCACCTTCGCGGCTATTGATCCCGATGGATGATCCCATGGCTTCGATCAGTCTTTTACAAATGGTCAGGCCAAGACCCGTGCCGCCGAACTTACGGTTAATACTTGAATCGGCTTGGGAAAAGGGCTGGAATATCTTCTTCTGCGCTTCGGCGCTGATACCGATACCGGAATCCTGCACGCCGAAATAGATTTGCGTCGTATCACTGCTTGATGTTTCGACAGTCGATAGATTTTTGACTTGAATGGTGACGCTGCCGCGGGCTGTAAACTTGATAGCATTATTAACGAGGTTCAAAAGAACCTGACGCAGCCTTGTCGGATCTCCGACCACGAATTCCGGCAGGCGCGGATCGAGATCGAGAACGAGTTCAATATTTTTCGACCCCGCATGTCCGCTCATCAATACATGGATGCCTTTAAGCAGGCGTTTCAGATCGAAACTTGTTTTTTCGAGTTCCAGTTTTCCGCTTTCGATTTTTTCAAAATCCAGAATGTCATTCAGGAGAGCCAGCAAAGCCTCGCCGGAGTCCTGAATTGTATTGGCGTAATCTTTTTGCTCTCTCGATAGTCCGGTATCGAGAAGCAAGCGCACCATGCCCATAATACCCGTCATCGGTGTGCGAATTTCATGGCTGACCACGGCCAGAAAAGCGGATTTAGCCATATTGGCGTCATCGGCGGATTCCTTGGCCCGCTTCATTTCCTCGGTACGTTTTGTTTCCTGAATTTGCAATTCTTTCATCAGGAGGCGTTCCTGATCGAGAACATGGAGAAGCCGTGTATGTTCGGAGGCTTCGCGTGCCTCTCTGAACGTATCACTCAACGTATCCCTGAGTTCTCTGCGGTCGTATAAGTCTGAATTTTTTTGCTCGGTAAAATAAACTTGTAACAAAGAGCTGATAACGGCAGTAAAGGCCGTCAGCCACGGACTGACATAGGTCAAAGCCGCCGCCGATGAATCCGGTTCTACCGTTTCTATTGTCGCCCATATGCCGATAAATAAGATAACCCGTGCAATCAGGCTGATGCCGCTCATCGCATTAAGGGAATAAAGCGATGTAAAGGGCCATGTCAGAAGAACGGTTATTAAGCTGATACCAACGAAAGGCACGAAGCTGAGTGACATGCTGATAGTCGGTACGATAGATAAAAGCAGCATGCCCAGTAAACTGCTGACCGCGAATAAAAGACCGATACCGATAAAAAGAGAAGGTGGATATTTGGCGCGGGCTTCGGCATTCAGCCATAAAGATACAAAAAGCAAGATCGGGAAAACGAGGCGGAAGACCGGTGTAATAATTCGCCCGAAGAAATGATCTATGAGAAAGAAATGATCGAGGAAAATCTCGTATCCGTACAGGCTCGTCCACATTAAGGCTAATGCAATGAGGGATTTATCGCGGCTGGTCAGAAAGCCGGCAATTAAAACGGCAATCGCGATGAGAATAAAAGTGTTGGCATCAGGCTCCAATAGCCCGATTCCTGTCTGCGGCCTTGTCGAAGACTCAATGGAAGGCTTGATCGTCGTAAGAATTCCCTTCCGGCCCTCTATATACATGATCAGATAGGCCGTCTGGTTTTTGGGAATGCTGACGGCTATGCGGGATGACAGGTAATAGGCGTTTTTAATTTCCGATTTTGCCGTCGTATTGAAAAAAGTTTGCCGTGATGTTGATTCATACAAAATGGCTTTATCGGCGAAACCTGTCCGGCCATAACCGGCTTTGCCGAAATTGAGGGTCCACAACTCCTGACGACTGGTATTTAATATCGGGATCACGATCCAATACGGGCTGCCTTGAGAGCCAAGGCTAATGACATTGCCGCTTGTAACCGCTTGGTTCATCTGCCCGCTTTGCAGCATGCCGATAATCGAATTGAAGCCGAATTTTCTTTCAGGATCTTCAATAACGAATAATGATTGTACGCTGGGTATTGCGATAGTCGATTGATCGGTCAGGATGAGCGGCGCAATCTGTGAATCTGTCTTAACATCTTGCGCGTTTGCGATCCCAACCGCCGTTAGGGTGATCAGGAATAAAAAACAGGACCGTAAGATTGAATATAAGCGAAACAGTGACATAGAAGGCCTATCCGGCATTGGGCCAGAAATCTCCATATTCACTTTTTATCAAAAAGCTTAATAAATATATAAGTCTTTGGTTATGCGAGGAAAATTGCCATTAAAACGAGCAAAGCGATCACATGGAGCACAAACCATTTTCCGTATTTTGTAAAAGCTTCCCAGCCGTGTTCGGCCCGCTCGATTTGTGAAGGGTCTACTTCAGCTGGTATGTGATCATGTGCCATAAAATTACCTCTTTGGAATGGGGGATAATAACGCCGAAAATTCAGGATTTCAAGGGACGTGACGCCAGAAAACGTATGGCCTCCGGATAAGCGATATGCTCGGCTAGCAGAACTTTTTCTGCCAAAGAGGCTGGCGTTTCATTTTCATCGATCAAAACGCGCTTTTGCAGGATGATCGGTCCTTCATCCATATCGGGTATCACGAAGTGAACGGTACAGCCGCTCTCTTTTTCCCCGGCTTCGATGGCACGTTCATGCGTATGAAGCCCTTTGAATTTCGGGAGCAGGGAGGGATGGATATTGATCATTTTCCCCTCCCAGCGATTGACGAAGTCCTCCGTTAAGACGCGCATAAAACCGGCAAGGCAAATCAGATCGATGGAAAATGATTCAAGAGCGATTTGCAATGCGTCTTCAAATTCCTCGCGCGACGGGTAATCTTTATGATTGACGACGATGGTCGCAATGCCCGCATTCTCGGCGCGGATCAACCCATAAACATCGGGCTTGTTTGAGATAACGATCTCGATCTCAGCTGGAAAATCAGGATCGGCGCAGGCGTCGATAATCGATTGCAGGTTGCTGCCCCGTCCGGAGATGAAAACGGCAAGTTTCAGCTTGCCCATTCTGCATCCATGTTTTCGATGATGACGCGTTCGCCCTCTGGCGCAGCAATAACTTCGCCGATGCGATAGAATGTCTCGCCGTTATTTTGCAAGGCAGTTTCAAGCTGGCTCGCGTCATCGGCGGCACAAATGATGACCATGCCGATCCCGCAATTAAGTGTACGCGCCAGATCATGATTGGAAATCGCCGCGCTTTTTTTAAGCCATTTGAAAACAGGCAGTAACTCCCATTTAGCGGCGTCCAGTTTTACACCAAGACCGTCCGGTAAAACGCGCGGAATATTTTCGAGAAGGCCGCCGCCCGTGATATGCGACAGTCCTTTGATCAACGATGTTTCTTTTAAAATATTCATCAGCGCTTTCACATAGATGCGTGTCGGCGTGATAAGAGCCTGTGCTAAAGTTTTACCATCTTCATAGGGGCAAGGTGCATCGAGTTTCGTATTCGTATCGCTAATGATTTTGCGAACAAGTGAAAACCCGTTGGAATGAACGCCGCTTGAGGACAGGCCGTAAACGATATCGCCTGTTTTGATGTTTTGACCTGTCAGTATTTTTTCGCGTTCGACAGCGCCGACTGAAAATCCAGCGAGGTCGTAATCGCCGCCATGATACATACCCGGCATTTCGGCTGTCTCGCCGCCGATCAAGGCGCAATTGGCCTGTTTACAGCCTTCGGCGATTCCAGTGATGACCCGCGAGGCTGTCTCGACCTCTAACTTTCCGCTGGCAAAATAATCGAGGAAAAAGAGAGGCTCGGCTCCCTGAACGATCAAATCATTAACGCACATGGCAACTAAATCGATGCCGACCGTGTCATGCAGTCCTGAATCGATGGCAATTTTGAGCTTGGTCCCAACGCCATCCGTGGCGGAAACTAGCACGGGATCCTTATAACCTGCTGCTTTTACATCGAATAAGGCGCCAAATCCGCCTAATCCGCCCATAACACCGCTTCTTTTGGTGGATTTGGCAGCGGGCTTGATCTTTTCGACCAATTCGTTCCCGGCATCTATATTGACGCCTGCGGCCTCATAAGCATTTAGTTTCATTGAAAGAAAGCCTTTCCCGAGCTATAAAACGGAATTCAACTCTTCTTTAGAATTTTTACCATGTTTCGTACAGTCCCGATTTTACTTTTTATGCTGATCTGGCTACCGGTTTTGGCGTTTGCCCAGACCAATCCGGCCTATGTCGTCCATGATGTCAAAGTCGATATCGTGGCTGAAAGTTCTGTAAAGGCAAGAAATCAGGCTTTTTCAGCGGCGCAAGAAAAAGCGTTTAAAATGCTGTCGGAAAGGTTTTTGTCACCGGATCAGGTGGCGGGCTTTATACCGCCGGATTCTTCCGTCATCGCCGGAATGGTGTCCGATTTTGAAATTACCAGCGAACAGCTATCTAAAAGAAGATATTTAGGAACTTATATTTTCCGTTTCAAGCCCGCCTCAGTGAGCCGCTTCTTCGGCCATGGTCCAATTGGAGATTTTGCATCAGAGAATACCAACGGACAGAAACTTCTCATCATTCCTGCTTTCAGCCAGAACGGCGCGCTGGCCCTATGGGATATAAAGAAAAATCCTTGGCTCCAGGCATGGCAAAAACAAGCCGATGCGGATTCAAACCTTGTCGTTCCGCAAGGAAATGTCTCCGACACGATGGATTTGCGTGAGACCGATCCACAAAAATTCGCCCAGTCCAGCATCAAGCGCATAAAATCAAGATACAATGTTTATGATGTTGCCATTGTATCGGCGGTTTTTGATCAGACCGCCACGAATATACTGAAAGTCGATATCTATCGCACCGATCGCGGCAGGGTAGAGCTTGTTCAGTCACTGCCTGTTCCCGCAGGCCGCGCAAAAAGATTGGGAGAGCTTTTGGCTAATGCCATTCCTCAAGTTAAAACGATCATGACGGGGAACTGGAAAAATCAGGAATTCTATGTCGATCCGGCGCTGGCGGCGGAAATGATAACGCAATCCGCCCCTGCGCCGCAGGCCGCACCGTACACGCCACAAGCGGGATATATCAAAGCAACGGCCCGTTTTAATACGATGGCGGACTGGCTTTCGATGCGCCGGTCTTTAAATGGTATCCCGCCGCTTAAATCCATCCGCATAACATCTCTTGCAACCAATCAGGCTGCGATGGAATTCACCTATAGCGACTGGATGGCATTGACCAGCGCGCTATCGGCCAGAGGGATGTCGCTTCAATCGACAGGGCCGGGCGAATATAATCTGATTAAAACGAACCCAGTGGGATATTCACGATGAACCAGAAATTATCTTTCTTTAACGCCCAAGCCATGTTCTGGCTCTTTCTAGGGGCGGTATTTATTGGTTTGATTGTTTTGTTCAATGGCATTTTATTGCCGTTCGTTGTCGGGGCGATCATCGCCTATCTCTTAAATCCGCTGGTTCGTATTCTCGGACAAAAAGGGATGAAAAGATGGGTGGCGGCGCTTTTGATCTTAAGTGCCTTTTCTTTGTTCATCATTATACTGATCGCGATTTCCGCGCCGCTTCTGGTGCGTGAATTAGGCGAGTTTATTTCCAATCTTCCTCAATATACCCAGCGTATATCAAGTGTCCTGCAAAGCCGCATGGCTGTGCTTGAACAGCGGACCGGCTTTGATTTCATGGATAAAATGCATGAAAGCATTGAGGAAGATATCGGCAAGACATTACAGATGAGCCAGAAAGTTGTCGGTGGCGTAGCGGCTGGCTTAATGATGGGGGGCTCGGCCATTGTAGGTTTTGTAACGGCTGCTTTGCTGATTCCCATAGTGGCTTACTTTATGATGAAAGACTGGCCGCGCATCACCGGCTTCGTTCATAATTTGATACCGAAAGCGCATAAATCTACTATCAATTCCCTGCTAGACCAGATCGACCGCAAAATCTCCGGCTTTATTCGCGGACAGTTGTCGGTGTGTCTGATCCTGGGTGTTATGTACGCTATTGCTTTAAGTATAGCGGGGCTTGAATACGGGGCCTTGATCGGGCTGACGACAGGGTTGCTGTCGATTATACCTTATGTTGGCTCGACGATAGGATTGCTCGCCAGTGTTGGCGTCGCGGCACTTCAGACAGATGGAGAGATGTCCTATGTTGCAACGATTGCTGTCATCTTTTTTGCCGGACAATTTATCGAAGGTAATTTTATCACACCGAAACTGATCGGTGATAGCGTAGGCCTTCACCCGCTCTGGATTATTTTTGCCTTGATGGCCGGCGGTTCGCTGGTGGGACTTACAGGTATGCTCATGGCAATTCCGGTTGCGGCGATCGTCAGCGTTTTGATTGGCTTTGCAATTCAGAAATACAAGAACAGCGATTTTTATAAAACGCCGGAGAAAGTATCTCCTGTTATCACCGATGCAACGAATTTGCCGGAAATCGAAATCACCATCAAAGCCGAGTCATGACGCAGCTTTCCTTCGATCTGGATTTTCGGACGGCCTATGGTCGCGACAATTATTTCGTCGGGCCATCCAATCAAACGGCCATCGATTTTATCGACAAATGGCCCGATTGGGGACGTGTGCCGTTTTTGATTGTCTATGGGGACGAAGGATCGGGTAAAAAACATCTGGCTTCCGTTTGGCAGGATAAAAGCAATGCAGAGATATTCGACGCCAAAAGATTTCGGCAAACGCCGCTTGAAGAAATGATTTCAAAGCCGTGTGACCTTATTATCCACCAGCTTCATCTTTTAATTGGAGATGTAGAATCTGAAGAAAAGCTCTTTCATATTTATAATCATTTCTTCAATTCGACACCGGGGCGTTATGTTCTGCTAACCAGCCGCTTCGCGCCATCCGAACTCGATATAGATTTGCCCGATCTGGCGTCCCGCCTGCGCGGTGCGACCAGTTTTCGGATTAAAAGTCCTGATGATGAAATTCTTTTGCAGGTATTGGGAAAGCAGCTCAACGACAAAGGATTTCAGGTGACGGAAGAGTTGCTGAAATACGCGCTGCTTCGGATGGACAGGAGCTGGGCGATGCCAAGACGTCTGGCCGACACAATCAGCCGGATGTCGCTTGAAACGAAAAAAGGATTGAGCCGGAAATTGATTCAGGAAGCGCTGATCAATATTGAACAGGGTCCGGAAAACCAGCCGTATGGAAAGGTCATTCCACCGGCAGCAGGCAAATTGAACCATTCTTGATGCTCAGGCAGATCTTGCCCGCCAATAAGTCATGCGCCGATTTGCCGAAAACGTCATAGCGCCAGCCTTGGTTGAACGGCACTTCTTCCGATTGGGGATTAACCGCGAAAGCTTCGATATCGTCCGAACTGGCGACGAGTTTAATCGCCACGCCCGCTTCACTGGCCTGAATGCGAAGAAGCATTTTCAGCATCTCGACAGTCGAAACAAGTTTCTGTGGCAGGATATTTTTCGTCGGCAGTTTCGGCAATTTATCGGTGGGCATATTCAGGCCGGTCTCGATTACTTTCATGACCGCCGTGCCGAATTTGCCTTTCGCCATATCGGCGGAAAATCCGCGAATACGGATCATGTCCTCTATTGTTTGCGGCTGCTGAAACGCCAGATCAAGAAGAGTTTCATCTTTTAGGATACGGGAACGCGGCACGTCTTTACGCTGTGATTCCTGCTCGCGCCATTTGGCCAGTTCATAGATAACGCCAAGATCTTTTGGCTTGGCAGAGCGGATTTTCAGACGCTTCCATGCTTCTTCCGGGTCGGTATCGTAAGTATGAGGATCAGTTAGATAGGCCATTTCCTCATTGACCCAGTCGATGCGGCCCGTCTTTTCAAGTTTCTTGGCCAGCGCATGGTACACGTCGATCAGGAAGATGACGTCGTTGAGCGCATAGGATAATTGGCGCTGGCTTAAAGGGCGGTGAGACCAGTCGGTAAACTGCGAGGATTTGTCCGGTCTGTGGCCCGTAATATCAGAAACTAAGTTATCATAGCCGATTTGTTCCCCGTGACCGCAGACCATCGCAGCAACTTGCGTGTCGAACAGGGGATGAACCATTTTCCCTGCCATTTGAAGAATAATCTCCAGATCCTGCCGCGCCGCGTGAAAAACCTTCAGAATTTTTGGGTCGGTCAGCAGATCCCAGACAGGGCTTAAATCCAGATCTTCGTCTTGCGACAAGACATCGACGGCCACGGCGTTCTTGTCCGGGCCGGAAAGCTGGATCAGGCAAAGCTTGGAATAATAGGTCTTGTCGCGCAGAAACTCTGTATCGACCGTGATAAAAGGCTGGTTCTTCAGGGTCTGGCAAAAAGCGATCAGGTCGGAATTAGTGGTAATCAGGGTCATGTAAAAAGGCTTTAAAGCTTGGTTTGAGACTGTTATAACACGCGGGAAACTAATAAAAAGCTGGAAGATTTGATTATGCACCTCTATCGAAGCCACAATTGCGGCGAATTACGCAACAGCCATGCCGGACAGACCGTGAAACTTTCGGGCTGGATTCACCGTATCCGCGACCATGGCGGGGTGCTTTTTATTGATTTGCGCGATACCTATGGCGTTACCCAGTGCGTGGTGGACGTTGATTCCCCTGTATTGGCGCAAGCCTCGCACTGGCGGGTCGAATCCGTTGTCACCGTCTCCGGCGAGGTTCGCGAGCGCGTTGGCGAAACCAAGAATTCTCGCCTGAGTACAGGCGATATCGAAATTTATATCAATGAAGCGATTTTGCAGTCCGGCGCGGATGTCCTGCCCTTGCAGGTGGCTGAACCTGATGGCGCGGGCGAAGATTTGCGCCTGAAATACCGTTTCCTCGATTTGCGCCGCGAAGGTATGCATAGCCGCATCCGCCTGCGCAATAATGTCATCTCCTCCATGCGCCGCCGCATGTGGGATCGGGGTTTTCAGGAATTTAACACACCGATTTTGACGGCGTCTTCGCCGGAAGGCGCGCGAGATTACCTCGTGCCGTCGCGCATTCATGCCGGTAAATTCTACGCCCTGCCGCAAGCGCCACAGCAATTCAAACAGCTTTTAATGGTGTCCGGCTTTGACCGTTACTTCCAGATCGCGCCATGTTTCCGTGATGAAGATGGCCGCGCCGACCGCTTGGCGGAATTCTACCAACTCGATGTTGAAATGAGCTTTGTTCAACAGGAAGATATTTTTGAAATTATGACCGGCGTTATCGGCGGCATTTTCGAGGAATTCGCTGGCTGGACCGGCACGGACAACAAAGTCGTCTGGCTGCCGAATATGAAATACGAAGACGCGCTGTTGAAATACGGTTCCGACAAGCCTGATCTTCGCAATCCGCTTGAAATCGTCGATGTGACCGAAGTCTTCAAACGAGATGACGTCACTTTCAATGCCTTTAAAGGCGTAATTGAAAAAGGCGGCGTCGTGCGTGCGATTCGCGCTCCTGCCGTTTCAAATCAGGCCCGTAGCTTCTTTGATAAACTCAATGACTGGGCACGCGGCGAAGGCGCACCAGGCCTTGGCTATGTGCTGTTCGCTGATGGCGAAGGCAAGGGACCAATTGCGAAATTCATTCCAGCCGAAGCGCAAGTAGAGCTGAAGAAAATCGCAAAACTGGAAGAGGGCGATGCCATCTTCTTCGTTTGCGACAAGCCGGAAAAAGCGGCGAAATTCGCTGGCCGCGCGCGGGACCGCATCTGTGACGATTTGCCGGAAGGTCATGCTTTTGCGCGTGAAAAAGGCATCTATAAACTCTTCTGGATCGTCGATTTCCCGATGTACGAAGCGGATGAAAAAACCGGCAAGATTGATTTCTCCCATAACCCGTTCTCGATGCCGCAAGGCGGACTGGATGCGCTAAACGGTCAAGATCCGTTGACGATTCTCGCTACGCAATATGACTGTGTCTGTAACGGTTTCGAATTGGCCTCCGGCGGTATCCGCAATCACCGCTCTGACATCATGGAAAAAGCTTTTGCGATTGCCGGTTATGACCGCGACGTCCTCGAGAAAAAATTCGGCGGCATGCTCAATGCCTTCCGTTTCGGCGCCCCGCCTCACGGGGGCTGTGCCTTCGGGATAGACCGTATCGTCATGCTGCTCGCCGATGAACCGAATTTGCGCGAGGTCTATGCTTTCGTGATGAACGGGGCTTATGAAGACCAGATGATGGGAGCGCCAAGCCCTGTTGTGGCAGAACAGCTAAAAGACCTCCATATTCGCGTGGTCGAGCCGATCAAGGCTGCGGAGAAAAAGTCAGCTTAAGGGCTAGTTGCTTAGCGCCTATAGCTGTAACTTGGGACTTAGGTGCTGTCTTTTTATAAGCCTGCATCTTACGATCTGCTTCTGTGTGCATTTCTTCAAAATCTTTTTGGCCAGTATAAACAGAGGCGCCAAAAGAGCATTTCACATCGATTTTATAGCCATCCATTTCTGATGAAGTCGAACTGTTAATTTCTTCCATGGTTTTTTCAATAAAATCAACAGAGGTGTCGGACAGCATAATAACAATTTCATCGCCACCTTTTCGGGCAATTATATTTTCTTTGATATCATTTCGACCCATAAGATCAGTAGTCCTGCGGAAATGTGTCTTCAATGCTGTAGCCGCAGTCTGAAGTAGTTTATCACCGAATTTGTCACCGTATTCTTTATTGATAGGGCCTAATCCATTCACATCTACAAATACAGCAACTAGCGAATTAACACGTTTTTTATCGTCGCCATCCTCTTCCGGTATAGCGGCCTCCATTATTGTAGGAGCCACAACGTCGAAATATCTAAGATTTGGAAGACCAGTAAGACGATCATGGTAAGCATCTGTTTGTAAAATTTGGTTGGTCTTAATAAGAATGCGGACCTGGTCCTCTTTTTTTTCAAGAAGAACTTCTGTACCAACTTGTTTATTCATCAGGAATTCAATTTTTTCGGCATCAGACATGGACGCCATTTGTCTTTGGAGAGCTTGTTTTTTCTCTACGATCTTATCTTTAAATCTCGACATGGCAGGACAATAGAGATTTAAATGCGTTATGTCAATAAAATTTGGCCCGGCGCAAGTAGGGGGCTTGCAGCCGGGCCTTTTGATAAACCCGCTGCATGAGGGTGTGAGGGAGGAGGGAATGCAGCGTGTTCGTTACAAACTTCAGGGTAATGATAGTATTGCAGCTTCCATGCCAAAATATTTGCATAACGAATTTATTAAAATCAATGACTTAAGCCAAGGCCGGCCAAGTTTTCCCAGTTGCACCTAGGCATTGAAGGCCACCTGATGTAGGGTAGGCAGGCAAAATTTTTCCCAGACAAGGTCCTTGGATGAACGGGCGAGTATCTTCTCCCTTTTTGATGACAGTTTTAACTGTTTTGGCGCTCCATGCTCCTGCATGGGCGGCAACGCCGATTGTCGTGGGGCCAGCCCAGAGTCTGACGCCCCATAAGGCATTATATGACGTTCAACTGGTATCGACGAAGAACGGCTCCCAGATGGCCAATATCTCGGGAAAAATGTTCTATGAGTGGAAGCCGTCTTGTGAAGGCTGGATCACCAATCACCGCTTCAGTCTGAATTACGATTACGCCGACAGTCCGTCGATCAATATTAGCAGCGATTTTACGACGTTTGAAACTTTTGATGGCAAGTCTCTGAACTTTTCTTCCCGCCGCAAACGCAACGGCGAAGTTTACGAAGAGCTTCGCGGTCGCGCTGATTTGACGGCAAAAGGGGCAGACGGCACGGCGACCTACTCCATTCCTGAAAACCTGACTTTTGACTTAACGCGCAATACGCTTTTTCCGACCGGCCATACGATCAATCTTCTCGAACAGGCGCGTCAGGGAAAGAAGTTTTATAATGTGCGTATTTTTGACGGCAGCGATGACGAGGGTCCTGTCGATATAAATTCCTTTATCGGAACGAAAGTAGAAGGCAAGAAAAGCGGGGAGGCGTCCAAGATATCTCCGCAAAAAAGCAATTCCTTTAAGCCCGCGTCAACCAATTCCATTGATAATAGTCTGACAGATGTGCCGGGCTGGAATGTCCGCATGGCCTTCTTTCCGACCAACACGCCTGAATCGGCATCCGATTACGAATTATCAATGGTTTTCCATGAAAATGGCATCATTAGTGATATGATGATCGAATACGCCGATTTTACCGTAAGGCAAAAACTTGTGGCTTTGGAAAAAGTTGCACCAGAGACTTGTAAAAATTAGGAGCCAGAAAGCCAAAATGAGTAAAAAAGTTTTAATCGTTGAAGACAACGAACTGAATATGAAACTCTTTCATGATTTGCTGGAAGCGCATGGCATTGGAACTGTGCAAACCAAAGACGGCCACAATGTGTTGAAGCTCGCGCGTGAAGAAAAGCCGGATTTGATTTTGATGGATATCCAGTTGCCTGAAATATCAGGCCTCGATGTCACGCGCTGGCTGAAAGAAGATGAAGAATTAAAGTCAATTCCGGTGATTGCGGTTACGGCCTTTGCCATGAAGGGCGATGAACAGAAAATCCGCGAAGGCGGCTGTGAAGATTATATTTCCAAACCAATCTCGGTCACGAAATTCCTTGAGACTGTACAAAAATATCTTGCGTCTTCTGACGACGTAGCAGTTAAAGCGTAAAGGTAGTTACATGTCTGCACGCGTACTCGTTGTCGATGATATCCTCCCCAACGTCAAGCTTCTGGAAGCCAAGCTCCATAGCGAATATTACGATGTCGTGACGGCATCGAGTGGTGAAGAGGCTTTGCAGAAGATCGTCGAGCATAGCCCTGATTTGGTGCTGCTTGATGTTATGATGCCCGGCATGGACGGATTTGAAGTCTGTCGTCGCATTAAAGCCAATCCGGCAGTTGCGCATATTCCGGTTGTCATGGTGACGGCATTGACCGATGCCGAAGACCGTGTACGCGGCCTTGAAAACGGCGCGGACGATTTTCTCAGCAAGCCGGTCAATGATATCGCGCTGATGGCGCGAGTACGCTCCTTGGTGCGTTTGAAAATGACCATCGATGAATGGCGGGCGCGGGAAACGACGGCGTCACAGCTTGGCGTGGTTGACGAAAATTCGACAGTGATGACCCAGCCGGTCGATGGTGCGCGCGTGCTTGTCATCGAGGACATGGCGTTTGAGATCAATAAGATCAAGGAAACGCTGCAACGGGATAACGATATAATCATACAGGCTGAAACCGGTCTGCAGGCCTTGCAGCATATCAATAATAACGATTTTGATCTGATTATTGTTTCATTGAATTTGAAAAACGAAGACGGTTTGCGCTTCTGTTCGCATTTGCGCTCGAATGAGAAAACGCGTAATGCGCCGATTATCATGCTTGGCAATGAAGAAGACATGCCGAAAATCGCCCATGGCCTCGAAATAGGGGCGCATGACTATATTCTGCGCCCTGTAGACCGGAACGAGTTACTGGCGCGGGTGCGTACGCAAATTCGTCGCAAGCGTTTCCAGGAGCGCTTGAGAGCCAATTACGAAATCTCGCTCTCGATGGCTCTGACCGATGCGCTGACCGGCCTGTATAACCGCCGTTATTTCGAAGTCCACTTGCAGAAAATGCTGCAAAATACGCAAGTGCAGAAAAAATCCATGGGTCTTATTTACATGGATATCGATCACTTCAAAAAAATCAACGATAGCTATGGCCATAATGTTGGCGATGAAATCCTGAAAATATTTGCCCAGCGTATGAAAGACTCGCTTCGCAGTTTCGACCTTGTCGCTCGTCTGGGCGGTGAGGAATTTATTGCGCTGCTGCCTGATATTACGCCCGATCTTGCTTATATGGTCGGGGAACGTCTTCGCCGCGCCGTGGCTGATAAACCGTTTCCATGCGCAGCTCCGGGTGGTGAGATCACTGTCACCAGTTCCTTTGGCGGTCTGGTGCTCGAAGCGGACGATGCCGACCCTGCGAAGTATCTCGACATTATCAAGCGTGCTGATGAACAGCTTTATCTCTCGAAGCATAATGGCCGCAATGCCGTTCACTTTGAAGGCAAAGGACGTCTCGATCCGGAAGAGTTCAAGCCCGAAGAGCGAAAATTCATTTCTTGAATTCGCTCTAAAACCACGTCATGCTGAATGCGTTAGGCTTCACCGAGAAAAGCCACGCCGTTTTTCGGCCATCCCCAAGGAAAACCAGAGGGGACCTCGATCCCATTTTTACCATTCTTTTCCTCTCCCCTTTCAAGGGGAGAGGATCAAGGTGAGGGGTTGGTCCAGTTCGGCACAAAATAATCCGCCCTTTTGCTACAATGCCAAATTACATACCCCCCCACCCAACCTCCCCCCATACATGGGGGGAGGAGAAGAAAGAATAAAATATTCAAACGAACGAAATAGACAAAAACCCCATTTGCGGGGATGACAGTAAAAAAATAATCTCCGCGTCCTCTGCGGCAAAAAGCTACCCTGTCTAAAAAACGCGACATTCAAAGTAGTTAGAATGACGTTCAAACTATATAAAAGTTAATTTTCAACGTGGAGTTTCAGAGTGTTCTCTACTCCGCGCCGTCTGTGTGATGCCCTTAAAAATATACGAGCAAACTGAGAGACTCCCGTTAAGTCATTGAAATATGACCCGCCGTCATTGCGAGGAAGCTTGCCTCCATATTATGCGCATCCCTGCCTCCACATGATGCGAGAATGAAAATCTGAAAAAATGAGAACGAAGTAGGAGCCTAGCCTAAGTATCTAAAAATACTCGAATATTGGCTTCCAATAAAAAACCCGCCAATCGGCGGGGTTTGAATTCTTGCAAAATACTGCCAGCTTATTTTTTGTGCGGCGGCAATTTTTTCTCTTCGAACAGAACATGCATGCCGCGTTTGCCGGTTTCAGCGTCAACAGCGCGTGGGTCATATTTACGGAAGGACAGTTTCTCCGTAATGTTTTTTGGGTTCTTTTTGATGTAGTAGGTGAATCCTGTCAATTTGCCAGCGGCTGATTTGCCGGTGCTGACAAGACGGACTTTGATAACATTGCCTTTTTTAGCCATTTTAATAACTTTCGGTATTGGAATTCAGGCGTCAAAATACGGATTTTGGCGCTCAAGTCAAGAAAATAGCTCTTTTTATTAATTTATTGACATAATGTTTGACGATTATTTATAAAAGCCAATGCGTATCTTCGAACAAGATCCCAGATTTTTGATAATTGACGATATTCGCGATAGCAAAATATTGCGCCCAGGATATTTGAACCGGATATTCAATAGGCAGTTTGATGGCGCTATTCACATGTCCAAAACATTACAGGATGTTCAAAAATCTGCAGAGGAAATATCGTCTTATCTCAAATCAATATTCTCAGGAAATAATGACGAATGGGAATATATGCTACATGCGGAAAGTTCTAAGGGAGCAATCCACCCACCAGATATAATCCTAACCCGTCAATCTCGTGAAAGAGATAAGCGTGGTAGCTATAAAATCGGGATTCCAAAACGATTACTTCATGAATTTGGAATGTCGCCTGAATTTGGAGTATTGGCGAATATTTTTTCGGATATGGCAAAATATACAATGCCGCTCACCGGTAAGCATGGTTATTTTTTTATAGCTGATAAAACTAGTTGGCGCTCTGAAACAGAAGAGATGCATCGTGATCGTAATCCAAATGAAAAGAAGCGATATAATATTATGACGATGCCGCTCGCCCGACATCTTCCTGCGACTATTTTTCAGTCTACGGATGGCAAGATTATTCGCCCTCCTGCAGGAGCTGCCGTTATACTTAACGATTGTGTCGAACATTCAACCCCGGAAGGCAATGAATTCAGGCCCATAATCGCAGCACAGGCAAGTACACTGTCTTTTAGGCTTTAATCTCTTTTCTTTTTCTTATGATCGCGTTTTTTGTTTCTGGGTGTGTTTGGCCCATCGCCTCTTCGATTTGTTTTACCTTTTTCCTTGCGGAATTTTTCCTGACGCGGGGCTTGCAAATAGCCTGATGATCGCGCTTTGTAGCCTTCAATATCCGCCCCGTCTTCGCCGTTGATCAGCTCAAATAAAGTGCTGCCGGTCATTGGGTCGGCTTCGACAAGACGGACGAGGACTTGCGCCCCCAAGCGGAACACGCGGCCTGTGCGACGTCCAATCAGCGCATGCTGACTTTCATCATGAATATAATAATCGGATGGCAGAGTACGAATGGGAACGAGACCATCCGAACCTGTTTCAACCAATTTCACGAACAGCCCGAAACGCGTAACGCCGCCAATGCGTCCGGCGAATTGTGCGCCGATCTTGTCTTTGAGGAAAGCTGCCGTAAAGCGGTCGACGGAATTGCGCTCGGCTTCGGCAGATGCGCGTTCGGTCATGGAAATATGCTCGGCTATTTCTGTCAGCTTGACGGTTTCGACATCGGACAAACCGCCTTCACCCAGATCGTAGGCCTTGATCAACGAGCGGTGAACGACCAGATCGGCATAGCGGCGAATAGGGGACGTAAAATGGGCATAGCGCTCAAGCGCTAAACCGAAATGTCCGATATTCTCCGGATCATAAACCGCTTGCGCTTGGCTGCGCAAAATTACTTCATTGATTAAAAAGCCGGTCTTCATTTCCTTGGCTTTTTTGAGGATATGATTGATTTGTCCCGGATTGGAAACGCCTTCTTTGGGCAGGCTTAAACCGAAAGCCTCTAGGAAACTGCGCGCCGACATCAGCTTGTCACCGCTTGGGCGGTCATGGATACGATAGACGCAAGGGGCTTTTCTGTTCTCAAGTGCTTCTGCGGCGGCCACATTGGCAAGGATCATAAACTCTTCGATCAAGCGGTGAGAATCGAGGCGTTCACGAACGGCGACTCCTGTCATCTCGTTCTTGTCATCGACAACGATCTTGCGTTCCGGCACATCGAGATCGAGCGCACCGCGCTTTTCCCGCGCTTTGTCGAGCACTTTCCATGCGGTATAAAGAGGCTCGATAACGTCCTTCATCAAATTCTCTGTCGTGGCATCTGTAATGCCGTCACGCGCTGCCTGAACCTGCTCATACGTCAGGCGCGCATGGGATTGCATCAGGCCGCGCACGAATTTATGACGCAGGAGCTTGCCTTGCTCATTGATCCACATATGGACGGCGAGCGTGGCGCGCGGCTCATGCGGACGCAGAGAGCAAAGATCATTCGACAACCGTTCTGGCAACATTGGCACGACGCGATCGGGGAAGTAAGTCGAGTTGCCGCGTAGATAAGCTTCCTTATCTAATACTGAGCCAGAGCGCACATAATAGGAAACATCGGCAATCGCAACGACCAGATGGAAACCGTCTTTATCCGGTTCGGCGAAAACGGCATCGTCAAAATCGCGTGCGTCTTTGCCATCGATCGTAACCAGTGGGATTTTGCGCAAATCCTCGCGACCATTGATGGGCGGGACTTGCATATCTTTGGTGGAATCGATGACCTCATCAGGAAAGTGAGCGCGAAGCCCTGCCTGGTGCAGAGCGACCAGCGATATAGCTTTCGGATCGTCGGCTGCGCCGATGACTTCGATGACGCGCACGCGTTTGCGCAGTGCGGATCGTGAAGGCTGAATTTCACAAACGACAATCTCGCCCGGGCGCGCGCCATTGAAATCGGCCTCGGCAATCTCGAAGTCGAATTTGGCGTTGCGCTCCATCGGCTCGACGATATAGCCGCCGCGAATTTGCTTGAGCAGACCGACGCTTGTCATCTTCAGCGTATTCATGCGCTTCAGGATTTTGGCTTCGTAAAGATCTTTGGAGAATTTGCGGACCTGCGCAAGGGCGCGATCGCCAACCTTCATCGTGAAGGCGGTTTTGCCGTCATTGACCACTTCGATACGTGGGACCGTACCTTGTAGCTCGTCATTCCATTCGGCAGGTTTTGCAATGACATCACCGTCGATATCGATCTCGGTCACTTCGATGACGGTCACGGCGGGAAGGGCGTCCGGTACGCGGTAAGACTTTCCGCCTTCCTTGATCAAAAGGCCTTCATCTTCCATTTCGCGCAAGATTCGTTTGAATGGAACGCGGTCATCGCCTTTGATATGAAAGGCATCGATCATTTCGCGTTTGGTAAGGGAAGAACCTAGATCGCTTAAGAATTTATGGATCTGGTCTTTTGTAGGAAGGGTCATTAAGGCTTTCAGGCTTCGGTTTCTGTACCGTAATAGTGTACACCGATTTCGATCTTGTCGCCACCGGAAGCTCGGCGGCGTTTATTGGTATCGCGGAGGGAATAGATACAGCCGCAATATTCCTGCTGGTAGAAATTCTCGCGTTTGGATATGTCGAGCATACGGGAAGACCCGCCGCCTGCGCGCCAGTTGTAATCCCAATAGGTGAGGTCCGGATATCGGGCGGCGGCGCGGTGCCCGCAGCCGTTGATTTGCTTCATGTCTTTCCAGCGGGAAATACCGAGGCAGGACGTGAAAACCTTAAATCCGTTTTCATGCGCATAAAGCGCCGTGCGCTCAAACCGCATATCGAAACATTCGGTGCAGCGAATGCCTTTTTCCGGTTCCATCTCCATGCCTTTGACGCGGGAGAACCAGTTGGAGGAATCGTAATCGGCGTCGATAAACGGGATGCCGAGCTTTTGGGCAAAGCGGATATTATCGTCCTTGCGGTAGTCGTATTCCTCGCGCGGATGAATATTGGGATTGTAGAAATAGATAGTGATATCAATTCCCGAAATAACCATCTGCTCGATCACCTCCCCGGCGCAAGGCGAGCAGCAGGAATGGAGAAGAACTTTGTCTTCACCTGCTGGCGCGGGCACATACATGCGGCCCTGCATAGTTTCGGGGAAATAGGACATAAGATCGAATTAGTGGCTTTTGCTGAAAAAGGCAAGAATAACCAGCTATGCTTTCTTCTTGGGTGTGGCTTTTTTAGTCGCCGCTTTCTTCTTGGCGGGAGCTTTCTTAACTGCCTTCTTCGCAGGTACCTTTTTACCTTTAGCCGGAGCTACAGGAGCTTCTTTCCCTTCAGCTTTGGCTTTCTCGGCTTCTTCCTTGCGTCGGGTGCGCCAGTTGCCTTTAGATTCCTGCGCCAGTAAATCAACCGCCCGGTTGATACCGATAGTCAGAACATCGTCGTCTTTCGGGATGGATTTGAATTTCGCCTGATGTTTCAGGAATGGACCGAAACGGCCAATACCGGCTTCGATTTTCTCGCCTGTCTCGGGGTGATTACCGACAAAGCGCGGCAGGGCCAGAAGTTTGAGGGCTGATTCCAGCGTAACCTGATCGATCGGCACGCCGCGGGGTACGCCTTGGCGTTTCGGTTTTTCGCCTTCGATCTTTTTCTTCTTCTTGGGCTTGCCTTTTTTATCAAGTTCGACCGGCGCTTCCGCGGCGGCAATCTGCTCGGTCGTTGGCGGTACATCAATCTGAACATACCAGCCATAAGGGCCTTTACGCAGGGAAACCGTGCGACCTGAAGCAGGATCGACACCAAGTTCTTTTGGCTCTGCAGAGCCTTGGTTCGTGTTGTCGTCGCTATCGTCGCCGGCAACAACCAATGGTCTTGTATATTTACAGTCAGGATAATTCGAGCAGCCGATAAACGCGCCGAACTTACCAAGCTTGAGATTCAACCGGCCTGTTTCGCAGGTCGGACATTTACGCGGATCAGGATTTTCTTTGGTTGCGACGAAGAAGTGAGGTCCGAGTTCTTCATCGAGTGCATCGAGAACATCCGAGATTTTTAGGTCTTTTGTTTCGTCAATTGCCGCTTTAAAGCTCTTCCAGAATTGTTTTAGTGCATCTTTCCAATAGACGCTGCCGTTGGATATCGCATCCAGTTCATCTTCGAGGTTGGCAGTAAAATCGTAATCGACATACTTAGTAAAATATTTAACGAGAAAGGTCGTGACCAAGCGCCCGCGGTCTTCCGGTACAAAACGGCGTTTATCGAGGATCACATATTTACGATCCTGCAAGACCTGCATGATCGAAGCATAGGTCGAGGGACGACCAATGCCTTTTTCTTCGAGTGATTTGACGAGCGACGCTTCGGAGTAACGCGGCGGCGGCTGGGTAAAATGCTGCTCCGGATTGATATCTATCGTGCGCAAATCCATACCTTCGGAAAGCGGCGGCAGGCGACGGTTTTCTTCATCGTCTTCTTCCGTCGGATCGTCCTTGTCTTCGCGGTAAAGCGTCAGGAAGCCATCAAAAGCAATAGTAGAGCCGGTAGCACGCAGGATTACATCATCCGTGCCGTCTGAAATATCCGCGGCTACCTGATCAAGAACCGCATTTTCCATCTGGGAAGCCATTGTACGCTTCCAGATAAGGTCGTAAAGCGCTGCCTGCTTTTCATCAAGATAACGGGCAACATCCTTTGGCACGCGAGATAGATCGGTCGGGCGGATCGCCTCATGCGCTTCCTGTGCGTTCTTTGCTTTGCTCTTATATATACGCGGCTCGTTTGGCAGGTATTTATCGCCGTAATCTTTTTTGATAAGATCACGGGCCTGCTCGATGGCATCGTTTGACAGGGTCGTGCCGTCTGTTCTCATGTAAGTAATCAAGCCGACGGTTTCACCGCCGATATCGACACCTTCATAGAGTTGTTGCGCAAGGCGCATAATCTGGGAAGCGGAGAAACGCAGTTTACGCGAGGCTTCCTGCTGCAGCGTAGAAGTAATAAACGGCGGATAGGGATTGCGGCGGCTTTGTTTCTTTTCAACTTTTTGAATAACCAGCTTTTTATTCTGGATGCGTTTTACCGCCCCCATTGCCAGTTCTTCGGAATTAATATCGAGCTTGTCGAGCTTGTTTCCGGCAAGATGTGTCAGGCGGGCGAGGAAGGTTGCACCTTCAGGCGTTTGAAGCTTTGTCTGGATCGACCAATATTCCTGATTACGAAATGCTTCGATCTCAGCTTCGCGTTCGCAGATAATACGAAGCGCAACGGATTGGACGCGGCCTGCGGATTTAGATCCGGGAAGCTTGCGCCAGAGGACAGGCGACAAATTAAAACCGACAAGGAAATCAAGCGCACGGCGGGCAAGATATGCTTCTACCAACGGCATATCGAGCTGCCTTGGTTTTTCAAAAGCTGCCTGAATGGCTTTCTTCGTAATCTCGTTAAAGGTGACGCGGTTTAGCTTTTTACCTTTAAGAAGGTTTTTTTCCTCGAGAATCTGTTTCAGGTGCCATGAAATGGCTTCACCTTCCCTGTCCGGGTCAGTGCAGAGGAATACATTGTCGGCGGCTTTAACCGCGGCTGAAATATCACGGACTGTTTTGTCGGAGCGGTCGCCCAGCTCCCATTTCATATCGAAGCTGTCAGTATCGACAGCGCCATCTTTGGCCACGAGGTCGCGGACATGCCCGAAAGAGGCAAGCACGTGAAACGAGCTGCCAAGATACTTATTAATGGTCTTGGCCTTGGCGGGAGACTCGACGATGACGACGCTTTTGCTCATTAAAATCCTAAATCTAAGCAGCCTTTATAAGGCTGACGCGGTTGCCGGGAAGCCGTTGGACTTCACCCGATAACTCCATCTCAAGGAGGCATCCCTGGACAAGAGAGCTCCTCAATTGGCACGCCCGAATGATTTCGTCAACTGCCGTGGGTGAGGTGGTAAGAAGAGACATGATCTCGGTTTTGATGTTTTTATCTTCAAAATCAAATACTTCCCCCTCTTCATCGAGGCCTGGAAGCTGGTATTTCTGGTTTACGATCCGGCTGGCAGCAAAGGAATTGAGGTGTTCGAGAACGTCTTCGATCCCTCTGACAAGGATCGCGCCGTCTTTGATGAGGGCGTTTGTACCGGCGGAGCGCGGGTCCATCGGAAAGCCAGGAACGGCGAAAACATCGCGCCCCTGTTCGGCGGCGGTGCGGGCAGAAATAAGCGAGCCGGATTTTGGGTTAGCCTCGACGATCACGGTGCCAAGGGATAATCCGGTAATAATGCGGTTTCGTTTCGGGAAATGCTGCGCAATCGGCTGCGTGCCGTGGGCGCATTCTGAGATGACAACGCCGAGATCACAAATCTCGTCATAAATTTTCTGATTTTCTTTCGGGTAGACGACATCGGCGCCGCCGGCAAGAACAGCGATCGTGCCGGACTGAAGCGAGCCTTCATGAGCTGCCGTATCGATACCGCGCGCAAGGCCGGAAGCGACTATATAATTTTCAATGCCCAAATCCTGCGCCAGTTTGAAAGCGAATTTGCGCCCGTTGAGTGATGCGTTGCGCGAGCCTACGATCCCGACAGAGGGACGATTGAGAAAATCCGTATTGCCGAAAGCGGTGATAACCGGCGGCGCATCTTCGATGGCGGCCAGCGATAAAGGATAAATATCTTCATAGGCGGCGATGATCTTACCTTTGGCTTTGATCGTTTTCTCGATCTCGGTTGTGGCTTCGGCAATGGTAGGAATATGAATTGCTTTACCGCGTGCAAAGTGAGGAATGGCGTCTAACGCATTTGTCGCAGTTTTATATTTGGCAATTAAGCGATGAAAGGTAATCGGGCCGATGGTTTCGGTTCTGGCCAAGCGCAGCCAGTCGATCTTGTCGCTATCGGTAAATTTTCTTCCCCCGAAGAATTTCATGCTGCATCTACCTTCTTTTTACCTATTTTAGGCTCTGTTCCTGCCAATAAACGCGTAATGTTGTCTTTGTGGCGTATCCAGCCGAGGAGGGCGATTACGCCAATCAAATGTAATTGCTTTGGGTCGCCAATTGTCACGGCAAAAATAGGCGCGAGGGCAAGCGCAACCAATGCCGATAAAGACGATATACGGGAAATTAAAGCAGAGACCAGCCAAGCTGCGCAGCAGGCAAGGCCTACCGGCCATGAGAGAGCGAGGAAGGTGCCGAGCGTAGTTGCCACGCCTTTGCCACCTTTGAATTTCAGCCAGACCGGAAAGTTATGACCTAGAACGGCACCGAGCGCCGCGCCAAACATGGCATGTTTGTCAAAGAAATAGGCGGCCAGTAAAACAGCAATCGCGCCTTTGCTGCTGTCTAAAATAAGGGTAGCGGCGGCGAGAGGTTTATTGCCTGTGCGCAAAACATTCGTTGCGCCAATATTACCAGAGCCGATCTTGCGAATATCGCCGTAGCCTGCCAACAAGCAGAGAACCAGACCAAACGGAATGGAGCCGAATAAATAGCCGCCGATTAATCCAAGCATGCCGTTTAGCTGGATATGGTTGATGATTGTTTCGATCATGACAGTAATAAATCCAATATCGCCATACGCATCGGTACGCCATTGGCACCTTGTTGAAAAATAACGCTGCGCTGTGGATCGTCGGCGACTTCGTCGGCAATTTCGACATTACGGTTCATGGGGCCGGGATGCATCACAATCGCGCCAGGTTTTGCCAGTTGTAATTTTGCCTGTGTTAATCCGAATTGGTGAAAATAAGTTGTATCATCCGGGATCATCGCTTTATCCATGCGCTCTTTTTGAAGGCGCAGCATCATAACAACATCGCAACCGATTAAACCTTCTTCAAGGCTTTCGAAAAGCTTCACGTTGTCCGGCACTTTTTGTGGCAGCAAAAGTGGCGGCGCGATCAGGTGGATGGTTGCGCCCATCTTGGTCAGCAGTTCGATATTTGAATTGGCAACGCGGCTGTGGGCGATATCGCCGCAGATCGCAACGGTTAGGCCTTGCAATTCTTTTTTATATTCAAGAATGGTCATTGCATCAAGCAAAGCTTGGGACGGATGCTCGCGCCAGCTATCGCCTGCATTGATAACGGGACAATCAACCTGTTTTGATACGAAATACGGCGCGTTGTACTCAGAGTGGCGAATGATGATCGCATCAGGTTTGTAGCCTGCTATATATTTAATGGTATCGCCGAATGTTTCACCTTTGGCGGCTGAGCTGGTCTTTTCATCCCAGTTAATCAGCGATGCCCCGAGGCGAAGCGCTGCGGTTTCAAAGGACACGCGAGTACGCGTTGAATTTTCGGCAAAAAGAGTCATAACGATTTTACCGTCGAGCACTTTACGGTGTACGGTGCCAGTGGCAAGCCGTTTCTTCATCGACTGCCCGCGCTTCAGAAGAAGCGCGATGTCTTCTTTTGTCAGGGATTTAATATCCAGCAGATGTTTAACGGACAGGCTCATTCTTTGGCTTATGGCGTAAAGCTTAGGGTTTTGTCCAGAGCTTCGTTGTAATTGGTCATATTGTCTGAATAATTCTGGCGTCTGCCAAGTCTTTAATTTGGTTTTCTGAATATCCAAGGCTGGATAGAATTTCCTGCGTATGAAAGCCCAAAGCCGGTGGTTTGGATTGGTATTGGACAGGTGTCTCGGAGAATTTTAAAGGGCTGCCGACGAGATCGACGCCATCAATATTGATCTTCATATCGCGGGCCGTCACTTGTGGTTCGGCAAAAGCCTGATCGAGCGGATTGACGGGGCCGGCGGGAATATCAAGCGCGCGACACGCATCGACGATATCCGTTACTGTTCTTATTGCTAAATTGCGTGAGATTTCTTCTATCAATTCCTGCTTATGAAGAACCCGAAGGGGATTGGTCTTAAAACGATTATCCAGAGCAAGTTCATTCATATTCAGTAAAGTGCATAATTTTGAAAACTGATGATCGTTGCCGATAGCAATGACCAGCCAGCCATCTTTCGCCTGAAAAGCCTGATAGGGCGCGATAGTGGAATGTGCATTTCCCTGACGCGGCGCGATCTGGCCCGAGGTTAGGTAATATTGTGCCAGATTGGTCATTGTCGCCAAAGTGCAATCGAGGAGAGCGAGATCGACATGCTGGCCTTTACCAGTTTGATTGCGATGATTTAAAGCAGCCAAAATACCGATACCGGCATGTAGGCCCGTTAAGATATCACTTACCGCCACGCCCGCTTTCATCGGTGCGCCGTTTGTCTCACCTGTTGTCGCCATTAAGCCGCCCATAGCTTGAGTAACAAGATCATAACCTGGTTCGGAGGCCAAAGGTCCGTTTTGACCAAAGCCGGTAATGGAGCAATAGATAAGTTTCGGAAATTTCTCTTTCAATTGATCGTAGCTGAAACCGTGTTTGGCGAGGCTGCCGACTTTGAAATTCTCGATAAGAATATCGCAGTTCTCCAGAATTTTTAGGATGATCGCTTGTCCGTCCGGATGGGCGATATCGATGGCAACCGATTTCTTGTTGCGATTAATGCTCAAGTAATACGCGCTCTCATTGGTATTATTGCCTTGTTCGTCCTTTAGAAAGGGAGGTCCCCAGAAACGCGTGTCGTCGCCGGCGAACGGTTTTTCGATCTTGATTATCTCCGCACCCATGTCGCCGAGCATTTGCGTACAATAGGGGCCGGCCAAAACGCGGCTGAGATCGAGAACGCGTAGGCCTTTAAGTGGTCCTGTCACAATTGCGCCTTAATGTAATCGAAGAAAAGCCAGGCACCGCTCAGGAAGATCCCGACACAAAAACCTGGTCCGGCAGGAAGCATCAGGCGTTGCAGCGAATAGGTTGTCTTATTCTTATAAGCAATAACACCAGCCAGAATAAGGCCGTGCACGACACCGGCAGCAGCTCCAAGGACAATGGCCAAGATCGTTCCTTCGATTCCAAGCCAGAGACCGGCTGCACCCAGAAGTTTAACATCACCAAGGCCGAGGCTTTCCTGTTTGTAATAGGCATTCCCGGCCATTCTTATTATGTAGAGAAGGCCCGCGCCGATCAGGGCGCCGAAGATCACTTCGTGCGGCGGCAGAATTTCATAGCCTGAAATCAGATGGAAAATAATGCCTGTTCCGGCCAAAGCCAAGTTCAAAGGATCAGGTAAAAGCCAAGTTTTAAAATCTATTACGGAAAGAGTAATAAGTAGGCCTGTCGCAATTACCAATAAAATCAACAGCATAGCAATCATGTTTAATATACCTTATGAGATAAAATAGGATGTTGATAACTCCTTATTGCAAATAGGTGAGGTTTGCATTAACTTTTAAAAACGTCCTACCTCGATTCGAGTTGTCCCAAATTATGTCAGAAGTATCCTCCGGTGGCAAAGTCCTGATTGTCGAAGACAATGATTTTGTACGCATGCAAATAGTCAGATATCTGAAAGATGCTTCTTTTGAAACCATAGAAGCATCCGATGGATCTGCTGCGCTGGCTGAAATGGATAAGGGGATCGATTTGGCAATTGTTGATGTTCGCATGGAGCCTATTGACGGCTTTGAATTCATCAAAAGCCTTAGAGGACGTGGAATTAAGGCGCCTGTTATACTTGTAACGGGCGATCAGAATCCGGACTTGCTGAGTGAAGCTACTAAATGGTCTGTAAGTGCTGTTCTTATGAAGCCGGTCCAAAAAGACCGTCTGATTAAAATGGCCACGCGTGCAATCCAGCAGGCGAAAATAGGATCAGATGGGGATTAGAATGCACATTGAATACAAGCACATTACATTCAGAAAATCTTTTTTGGCTTTAATGATTGGCGTCGCGGCCTTATCAGGCTGTGCTGATGCCGAAGGTCCAAAAGCCAGAGATGTAAATATTCCGCCACCGACAAGCGCTGATACGCGCAAGCAGGCCGTTAATGAGCGCCCCGATCCGGTTCAATATTTACCGCTGGGCGAAGATATTTTACTTCCCGAATCTGAAGAGGGCGATCCTTTACCGTCCAAAATAGTCGGGCCTTACGAACTTAGAAATGAAACACTAGCCGGCGCCTTGCAACTCGTTATGGATGGCACGGATATTCCGGTTTCCTTTGAAACCAGCCGTAGTCTTGAAAACACCGTCACGATTACCAATCTCAAAGGCCCATTGAATGAAGTCGTCCAACAGCTTTGTGGCTTGGCGGATCTTTACTGCTCTTATGAAAGAGGCGTATTGAACGTCAAGGATACGCAGATTTTTACAGTCTCGATTCCGCCAATTGCCGCTGCCGATCAGGTTGGACAGCTCATGACCAATGTTTCGGGAGCGATCGCGGAAATTACCGGCAGTGCGCCGATTACCGATCCAAGTACAAGAACAATCGTCTACCGCGCCAGCGAAAGAACAGCAGAAGTTGCTAAACGCTATTTTCAACGCCTACGCCAGAACACGGCTTTGATTGTTTTTGAAACCTACATTTGGGAAGTATCACTTAACGCCGGTAACTCTACAGGCATTAACTGGAGCTATTTCGAAACACTCGGTAAATATAATCTGGGTTTAAGCCTGTCCGGTGCGCCATTGGCTGATTTGGGGACGCCGGTAAGCATCGGTTTGCCGACAACCGGGGATGTAAACCTGACCACGGGTGATGTCTTCCGCTTTATTTCTGATTATGGTGCGGTGAAGACTATTTCTCAGCCACAGATTACGGTTTTGGCGGGTTCCGAAGCGAGACTTCGTGTTGCTGATACGCAAAACTATCTGGCTTCGGTTTCACGGACAACAACAGATGGCGGCACGACGACCACATCGACGACGACAGATTCTGTAGATAGTGGTTTTACACTCGTAATCGGTTCCAACTGGGATAATGCGACAGTCTATGGGAATATTAATATTCTTTTGCAGGAAGTTCGAGGTATCGAAGATTTCCAAGCTAGTGAAGAATCTCGAGTTCAATTGCCTAATACATCGGAGCGTGAGCTCCAAACGCAAGTTCGTGTACGTCCCGGAGATTCTCTTTTGATCGGCGGTTTGGTCCGTGAAAGAGACAGCCTGAATTCTCAAGGTCCTGGTATCAACGAGCCTATTTTGCCATCGTCTAGAACGGCGCAGACAGATAACGTTGAATTGGTATTTTTATTAAAACCGCGCGTCATCGTCTTTACGCCTAAAGCGAAAGTTAAAATGGCAGAACCTGCCGCAGAATTCCCGGTCGCTGCCATGAAAGCCAGTGAGTTGCCATCTGATTTACCGCTTGATGTTCCAGCGCCCGAGCTATTGGTGCCGGAGGAGCTTACGGAAGCAACTGATATAAAAGAGCCTGTAGCTGAGAAAAAAATTGCTGCTATTCCCGAGGAAAAAGAGACGCCTGTCGAGACAGCCAAAGCAGCTGCAAAAGCTCCGGTCATCACCAAGCGCATAGAAACAAAAGCTAAAAAGCCAGAGCCGGAAAAAGTTGCGATAAAAGTAGAAGTGCCTGAAGAAGATTCAATAGGAATTTTAGAGCCTCAATCTATTATACCATCTGCATCAGCCGACAGCGCAATGGAGCAGGAAAAAGCGATGATGCCCACCGCGAGGCGCATTACACCTGTTTCTTCGTCTACCTCAGATTCAATGATGCCAACAATACGACGGATTTCGTCACCAGCCCCGCCGCCGGTTGAAAAAACGTCACTTGACGAAGAAGCGCTTTCTTCTGATGGGGGGTTACTCTGATGAAAAAAAATCTTATTCTCTCCGCTGTTTCTATTTCACTTTTGTTGATGCCATATACGCCGGCTTTGGCAACGGCGCTTGACGATCCGGCCAATCGCGTAGCGGCTGGAGGTGTGGCTGGCGGTGGATTAACGCCTGTTGATGATGAAATTGATGCTGGCGAAGTTACTGTTGGTTCATCGGCGCAAGTTGTCATGCGCTTTAGAAATGATAGCGGCAAAGACATTAAAATTTCGAAAATTGATCTTTATCCATCTTCTACTGTATCGGCTTCCATTTCAGTTGATGAATGTTCAGATGCGCCAGTCGTGTCGGGCGCGGAATGTGCATTGGTTGTCAATATTAAAGGTTTAAAAAATGGAACCTGGCGCGTCGAGGCGCTCGTTCGTCATGATGCAAAATCCCGCCTGACGACAGCTTCTATGACGGGGGATGTGCAGGAAGGGGATGATGCTGACAAGCTTTTAAGTGATGTCGAAATGATCCCTGATGAGATTGATTTCGGTTCGCCGACGAGTGGGCGGCCTTTGGTTAAATCGGTTATCCTTCGAAACGTAACGTCTGATCCGATCGAAATTACAAATGTAACCGTTTCACCGGAATCATCGGGATATAGTTTCAAAACTCAATGTGCAAAGTTGTTGCCGGGTGCGGCATGTGTTGTCGAACTGACCTGGTCACCTTCCGCGAGTGGTCAATCCGATGGTGTTTTGATGGTCGAGCATACAGGATCCACCCGTGTTGCGAGCGTTGAATTGCTTGGGACTTACGAACCGGAAGATGTTGAAAAGGCAAATATCTTCCCGCCTGCCATTGCAGGAAAGGGTTTAATGGTCGCCTCTCAGGAAGAAATCGATTTCGGCACTATTAATAGTGAAGCATCTGTTACCGTTTCGCTTGTTAATGTCGGCGACACGGATATGGCTATTAATGATATTAAGTTAGGAGGCATTGAGAATGGTCTTAGTGTTTCTCACATCGGATGTAGCGCAGGGACAATTTTAAAACCCATCGAGGCCTGTCCCATGACGCTTACATGGTCAGCGATCCGTGAAGGTTCGATTATAGATGATGTTCAGATATATCATGACGGCGCACGCGGCGTACTTGTCCTTCCTGTTCGTGGGTCTGCCAGTTCTGCGGTTAATCGTGATACGAAAGCAGTCGTTGTTGAGACCACTACTCCGGGCAAAGAGACCGCTTCAGTCAAGCCAGTTGACAAGTCAGCTGCACTGGAAGGCTTTGTGATTACATCCCATTCCAACAAGCGAGCAATCATCAATGGACCTGGCGGAAGCCGCGTTGTCAGTGACAACCAGCAGATTGTTTTAGGCGGGATTCAATGGGTGGTTGACATAACTTCTCAGGGTGTTGATTTCGTTAGTGGCCGCGATAGAATTCGTCTTCTTTTCGACAGGTCTTTATCTTCTATTAACCGTACTACGGCACAATCAGGAGGTAGCTCGACTGGCAGCGGAAGTACCGCAGTTTCCCCCACAACTTCCTCTGCGTCATCAAGCTCGCAATAGGACTTGAAGACATGAAAGATCAACCAACGCAAGGCGCCTCTGAAGATATCAATGAGCGCCGGAATGGAAATGCCGCATTGCCGCCGGGCGGGCTGGAGCGTCGCCAATGGCGCGACCGTAGAAAACTGCGCGCCAGTGAAGGGCGCGAGCGCTATCTGGACATGGTCCAGAAAGAAAGAAATCTGCTTATTGAACTCGGTGTAACTCGCTCAACAGACCAGCTTCTCGATATGGCTGGTGCGCCTAGTATCATCGATAATGAGAAGGAAAAAGAAAACACGGTACGCGATCGTGCAACCGGCGACCAATTACGGTCTATCCTTCCAGTTCAGTCTTGGCTTCCGCTTAACATTCACCTGATTGGCCTTGCCAACGGTGTCATGAAAATCGCGCCACTAAATGATTTGAATGATCGCCAAGTTGAATCCCTGATGTCGACTTCCAATCGAAGCGGTTTGCTTGTCGAGAAAGTTGAAATCGAAGTATGGGACCGGACGGAGCTTTTAAAAACTCTTCGATCTGTCCATGATCTGTCAGCTGACCGCTGTGAAAAAACCCTTTCTACTTGGCTGAATGATACAGATAACGGTTTGCTCCTGAATCAGTTTCTGCGCGACATGATGGCGGAATCGCTTCAAATGCGCGTATCGGATGTTCACTTATTGCAGGATAATAACCCTGCAGCGCCAAACTGGATACGCTATCGTATCGATGGCGATATGATCCCGATGCATTTGTTGCCGCCAGATGCGATGGCGCGTCTGACAACTCTTATTAAGCGCGATGCCGGTATGAACTTCGGTGATCGTGTTACGCCAAAAGACGGCCGTTTTAGCTTTACCTGGCAAGGCCGCGTGATTGATGTTCGTGTGGCCGCCGGTCCTCAGGCGCAAGACGGCGAAAAGCTTACTCTTCGTCTCCTCGACCGCGCTTCTCTTAAGGGTTTCGACGAGCTTTTCAAACGGCATGAAGATGTCAGCGATTATTTGTCCCAGCTTCTCTCACCTGAAATTAAAGGTGGCGGTGGTTTGATTATGCTTTCAGGCCCAACAGGTTCTGGTAAAACAACAACGCTATATGCTTGCGTGCAACAAATCGATCGTCGCCGTCGTCATGTTTTGACGATCGAGGATCCGATCGAATATGAACTGAGATATGCAACGCAGTGGCAAGTCAGGCCAGGTATGCCGGGTGGTGAGTTTGCCGATCTGATCCGCGCCGCGATGCGTCATGATCCTGACTATATCGTCATCGGGGAATTGCGGGATAGCAACACCGTCGAAACGGCGCTTAAAGCCGCTGAATCCGGTCACACGGTTATTTCTACAGTTCACGCGGATACGGCACTACAAACTTTCGAACGATTGAAATCGTTGATTTCTCATGAACGTGAACGTTCATCAACCTATACGCTTGCCCAGCAAGCCAGATGTATTATCAATCAGCGTTTGGTTAAAATGATTTGTCAGGGCTGTGCACATAAAACAACGGCCGGTGAAGTGCTGGATACTCATGAATTGCGACAAGTAAATCTAAGCGCTGATACGCCTGTCCGCCGTCATAATTCATCAGGTTGTGATTTATGTAACAGAACGGGTATTTCAGGAAGAACGCTTCTTTTGGATGCGATGCTCATTACGCCCGGACCTGCAGAGCGGGATAAAATTTATCGTGCGTTGATGAGTAACGTCAACGAAATCATCGACCAGGAAGGTGTGATCGTTCACAGCCGTAAAGAAGGGTTGATTGATCTTGTACAATCGGGCCTTGTTGATCCTAAATCAGCCATTTCCTATTTGGAATCATAAGGTAAAAGCTTATGCAGCAATGGATGGTAGAAATCGCTTACGATACAAGATCGGGACCCAAAAAAGTTTCCGAGACGATTTACTTGCCGACTGAAAATGATGTCCGCGATGCCATATCAAAAAAAGGCGGTCATGTTTTAACTATTCGCCCTCATTCAAGATCTTCTTTGGAGAGATTGTTAGGCCGATCCAGTTGGTGGCAGATTCAGCTCTTGCGTGGAATTATGTTTCGTTCGACATCAACTTCACCAGGTGTTGCTCTTTGGAAAATTATCGAGGCTGAAGAAAACCCAACGCGCCAGAATATTTTATCTCCCGCCCGCGAGACTCTTGCCAGAGGTTTGGGCGTTATCGACGCGCTTCAATCGCTTAATGTTTTTGATCGTTCGACAATCGCTATTTTATCTGCCAGCGAACGTTCGAATCGTTTACATGAGGGCATTCCCTATGCCATTCACTCAATCTCGCAAAAGCGAAAGAATACGGCAGCTGTCTTAGGTACGATGGGCTGGCTGGCCTTTGACGTTATTACTATTGTTCAGTCCCTTTTCTGGGGTAAAGACATGGTGCTTGGCTGGTTCAAGGATAACGCGCCAAAAGAAGGCGAAAATGCCGAGAAATACCAGAATGTCGTGTCCAATCTCGCTTTGACATGGGATTTGTTGATTTACGGCGCCTTCGGCATGGCGGCCTTTATGGTCTGGTGTATGTTTTCTTACTTTATTAATAGGGGTAAACGCGACTGGCCGACGGCAAGAATTGTTCGCAAAATACCTCTGATTTCAAGTTATTTGAGAGATTTAAGTTTTACGGATTCGATGTCTGCGGCGGCGCGTATGCTAAAAAGCAATGTTTCCATCAACGATACCCTGAAACAATCAGCAGAAGCTTCTAACTCTCCTGAAGTTGCCACTTATTGGGATAGAGCCAATGATACGCTGGCCCAAGGTGTTAACTTGGGCGTTGCTTTGGATCGTGAGCCTTTGACGCGTTCAGAGCGCATGGAGCTTGCTGGGTTGTCTGATCTCGGTCAGGTTGCTACAATCATGGAATCGATTTCTGAAATGCGTGGCCAGTCGGCCCGGGTAAAACACAAAATGATTGTCTGGATTGCCTTTCTTCTAACCGGTGTATATCTCGCACTTGCCTTTGGTAGTGCGATCTATGCCTTGACGGTTATGAATATGAGTATGGACAGCATGATGGGCAGTATGATGGAAGGTCAGATGTAATGGCCATTGATTTAAAGGGTTTAGGCGACAAGGTTAAAGGTAAGTTTCCGGGACAAAGAACGGTCGCGCTTGACGATCCACAACCTGTAGAATCTCCTGCAGAAGCAAAAAGAACGAAGCCGTCTTTATCGACTACGCTGGCGGGCGAAAAAAAATATTATACAGTAGATTTAAAGCCATATTTACCGTCTGAGCTTGTTGGCGGATCAATTCCACATGTCCCGGGTTTGGAAGATGAAGCCGTATGGAATGCGGCCAGCCAGTCTTGCGCAACTGAAAAAGTTCATTTTGTCTATACAGTGGAAGATAATCGCATTTGGTACTTGGCATGTCCGTCCAGCGCCTTGGCATCCAGCCCGGATAGCTGGTGCCCTTTGGCTGCCGCTCTTCCTGGCAACAGCGAATACTGGGACCGTGAAACGGTTTATATGTACGAACAGGAAGGTATCGCTTCAGCCTTGCGCTGGGATCATGAAACCAACCGCATGCAGATATATTTAGGCGCGGCCAGAACTATCCTGCCACGCGTGCAAAGTATGGAAGCTAATTTCGTCACGATCAATCCTCAAGTAGCAAAACCAGTCCCTTGGACAAATCGCCAGTTAATGACAGAGCGGATTTCGAGGGCGGCGGCTAGGATGCTGCTTATCAGCGGGATCTTAATTTCATTCGGCCTTTTGAGCGTTATGGCGGGGCAATATATTCTAACGGCTCTAATCGATCGCAATCTTGAGAAAGTCAAACAAGAATCGGAAGCGGCCTCTAATGACATTATGGTCAAGGCCATGCAGTCGACGAGAAGTGAAGTGCTGGACGGCATGGTTCGTCTTCAGGTTCTTTTGGATGATCTGGGCAAGATTGACGGTACATTAGTCAAATACGAAGTAAAGGGTACATCCATCACTTGGGAAGCTCTAGTGCCGGCAGCTTATTCTACAGGCGTCATGTCTGTTCGGGGGCAAGCCCAGCCGGGAATTGAGCCGGACGGACGGATACGTATTAAAGGCTCTTCATAAACCATCAATTTTGATATATAATTTTGTTCCAGTCCTACCTTGCCTAAAATTTTATCTAATTTTACAATCACCTTAATAGTTAGCTTTTAAAATAAACTTGCGGCTAATTATTGCCAACCGGAGACAGCTTTGCCCTCAAACTCTTTCGACTTGCGCAGATACGGCAAATATTTAAGCGGTGCATCTGCAAGCGATCTGAATCGCTTTCTTGAGAAGCTGCCTCAGCATTCGGGGAATACGGTTCTTATTGCCGCAGGTATTGCATGGGCGGCAGTGGCTGCACTTGGTTTGTTTTCGATGATCCAGACACAGCAATTGACAAAACTACGCGGGCAATTACAGGCGTCTGAAAGTTTGAAGCCTACAGTACCCGTTATTACGATGGCGGCAGTTTCAACAGAGGAGGTTGCCGCGTTTGCAGAAAAGGCGAAACTTCTCTATCCGGGGTTGACTGTCACTGCCAATAACAATGTCATTACTATCCAGTCTAAAGATACGTCAGCCTATGCTCAACTTAGGGAAATAATGGGACATATTGTCAGTGGTGGCGCAGGTTGGAAAGTTGGAGTAAACTCTATTTGTGTCGGTCGCGAATGTGCGTCTAATGCTATCGATGCTTCCTTGAGAATTGAGAAAGTTAATATTGCAGTCCCTGTTGTTGCAGAGCCTACAGAAGAATCCGGCGCTGATGAAGCGTCAGAAACAGAATCCTAAACCAGAGAAAGTGGAGAGATAAATGAAAACTGAAACAAAGAATTTAAAAAGACAAGGGGAGCGCGGCAACGTTCTTTTCCTAATCTTGATTGCGGTGGCGCTTTTTGCAGCTCTGTCATACGCAGTAACACAGTCAACCCGTTCCGGCGGCGGTGATGCTTCAAGCGAAAAAAGCTTGGTAAGCTCCGCAGCTTTGACACAATATCCTGCATCCCTTAAAACGGCTATCATTCGTATGTCGGTTTCAAACGGTATCGATGTAAGTACGTTATTGTTCGATACACCTTCAACTTTCTCAGCTCTCGATACAGAAGCAGAGCAGAAAGCGGCTGTATTTTATCCAACAGGTGGCGGTGCGACTTATACAAAAGCGCCGAAAGATGTTGTGACAACTGGTGGTGACTGGGTATTTAACGGAAATAACTCTGTTTTTAATATTGGGACAACGTCCGGTACGGCTCCGACCACTAATACGGCTGACATCATGGCTATACTGCCTGATACAACCAAAGCGGTTTGTGATAAAGTTCACGACCAGCTTGGAATTAGCAAAACCTACGAAACTGCGAACTTTAATCTAGTAAGTATGACTACAACTGGATCTAACCAAGGCATCCTATTTACAACTGGCGTACAGGCAGGCACTTCCGGTTCTGCAATTAGCGGCCAACCACAAGGATGTGTTCTTCTAAGTGCGAACCGTTATGCTTACTTTCATGTCCTTGTTGAAAGATAAGGCATTATAAACTCTGGTTTAAAAGGCTCGGAGCTTTGCTCCGGGCCTTTGCTTTAAAAGAAGGATGGAAGATAGAATGTCCACAAAGCATATCAAAAATTCATCAGGCAGTGCGCTGGTTTACATTCTGGTCGCTATTGCTTTGTTGGCTGTTCTAACAGCTTCTCTCATGGAGCCGGCCAGCCAGCAAAGCCAGGCGCAGAACTCGACTAATCTGATCACTGAAGTTTCGAGCCAAGTCAGTCTTATCTCATCTTCTATCCAGGAATGCGTTTTAAGCTATCCAGATCAAGATTCCTCGCTGACATCAACCGAGCAGAAGAATGCTCCTTATCCGATCAATCCCAAGGATACTTATTTCTCAACGTCAACGCCTGCAGCGTCTACAGATAATAGCGTACGTTATATACGCTGTCCGGGAAATCCAGGCGGGACTGGGGCAACGCGCAAGAACCATGCGCTACTTTTTGGCAGCTCTTCGGGCCGTTCTCTGCCGCCGCCGCCAAATCTATTCGGCGAATGGGAATATTATAACGGCGCGGACGGAATTTTCTTTTTCACGAGCACGAATAAAACGGACTCTTACATTGTATCAGCTCTGACCAAGCTCGACGCGAAATACTCTAAATGCGAGGCGGATATCATTGATGCTACCGCTGGGGAGGTCAATATAAGTTCGGATACGACAGGTGGCGCGTCAGCTGTACGAAAATGTTTGAGCGGTAATAGATGTTTCCGCTACTGGGTCATTCATAAATCGACATCGGTTGGTAAAGAGGCGGGTTGTCCGGACTAGGACTTTATGATCGCCTCAATTGATGCCTTGACATTATCAAATTCAGATACAGCGTCTGTCACCAATGTTAAATTAATTATGCCTTTTTCCGCTTCGTCCTGAATGTCAGAAGTTATGTTTCCGAGTCTTGTCGCGCAGGCTGATCGTGCCGAACCTTTTAGCGAGTGGGCAATTTCGGCAACTTCTTTGGCATTGTTGTCTTGGGCCGACTGATTAAGTTTCAGAATAAGGGGCAATGTCATATCGACAAAAAAGCCGAGCATTTCCTTAGCCGACTCATCAAAGGCTCCCATCTGTTCGATCAACGCTTGCATATCGATGGCACTGTTCCCATTACTTGTGGCAACGATAGGAATTGATGGGTCGATCTGTTCCTGACTGTCTTTCAGTAAACCCCATCGTATCAGCAGGCGTTTAAAATGTCCGAGCGAAACCGGCTTTAACAAACATTCATCGAAGCCGTGATCGAGATAAACCTGGCGCTGTGCCATTTGAACGTCTGCAGTCATAACGATCACTGGCATATGTTTACCGCTAATGGCTTCTTGTTGCCGGATAGCTTTTACAAGTTCATATCCATCCATTTCTGGCATATGCAGATCGGTAAACAAGATTCCATATTGCCCTGTTGCCAGGGCGTCAATTGCTTCGCGACCGTTTGAAACGATCTGGGCATCAGTTCCCAAGGTTTTAAGTTGACGCCTCAATAAATCCTGAACGCTTAAAGTGTCTTCGGCAATGAGTAACCTGCGCGGCCCGTCAATTTCGAATAGAGCAGATTTGGTTGCAGCTTCCAGAACGCTTTGCCCAAGGCCCAGTCGGCTTGCGGGTTTTACAACATATTTTACACCGAGACTTTGCAGGCTGTGCTGTAGTCCGACATCGTCGCGCACTGTATACATAAACATGCCCATAAAGGGTCTTATTTCCAGTATCTCGCGGATAAGATCGACACCAAGTCCGTCCGGAAGCCCCTGATCGATCACGCCGACATCGAATGGGCGGCGCTTAACCAGTTGCAGAGCGTCCGCATATGTCGCAACCGACTCAACGGTCGCTCCCATTGAACGGAGTGAGTTGACAATTTCTTTTGCCCCTTGCGGATGATCCTCAACAGATAATATCGAAAGGCCGCTTAAATCGGGCATTTCCAGTACAGAGGATGTCTGGGTGATTTCTTCAGTCGGGATTTCGAACCAGAATGTCGAGCCTTCGCCTTCCTTGCTTTCAACGCCTATCTTACCGTTCATGAGTTCGACAAGCTTTTTAGAAATAGACAATCCAAGCCCCGTGCCGCCAAATTTCCTTGCGGTTGAACTATCGGCCTGTGCAAAATTTCCAAACAGTTTCGACAATACGGCCTCGCTCATGCCGATACCGCTATCGCTTATTTCGAAGCGAAGATTCAGGCCTTTTTGTCTTTTAGGAATATGCTGTGTCGCTGTCGTAATGCGTATTTTGACGAAGCCCTGTTGGGTAAATTTAAGAGCATTACCGGTTAGATTAATGAGTATCTGACGCAATCTTTTGGGATCGCCGACAATCACGAAAGGTACTTCTTTCTCAATATCGTCGATCAATTCAACCGGCTTGCCGTGCACCTTGACAGATAAAGCTTCTAAAACCCCGCGGGCGAGAGTGCGTACTGGAACTTCGAACATGTCAAGCTCCATTTTATCAGCATCCATTTTGGCTAGATCAAGAATATCATCCAGAATTTCCAGCATGCCGCTGGCGGAATTCTTGGCGATAGTGATCATTTCAGTAATAGTCTGCGAAGGTTTTTCCAAAGCAATCAATTCTAGAAGACCGAAGACCGATTGCATCGGCGTTCTCATTTCATGGCTCATTGTCGCGAGAAAATTCGACTTTGATTCTGCGGCGGCGTCGGCATCGGCGACAGCTTTCTGCAGCGACGCTTCACTTTCTTTGATGCCTGATATGTTATCCGCCCATATTAAAATGGCGTCCTGATTCTTCCAGAAGCCTTCCTGAAAGGTAAGTTTCAGCCAAGTGGAGTTAAAATTGATAGTTGTGCTTTCAGGCAGAATGGGACTGGCGAGACTTTTAGCAAGTTCTCTGCCGTGTTTCCCCGTCCAGAAATCGACAAGATTATCGTCCTGATTTCGGCCGCGTGCCAAATCCTTGAAAAAATCATTCCTGTAAAGAATTTTAAGTTTTTGGCGATCTTTCAGGACGACCATTATTCCCAATGGACTAAAATCAAATAAGGTCTGGTTTTGAGAAAAATCGGTCATTTGAAGGTCGGGAAAACAGGAGTTCTTGACTTAAGCGTTTCAACCTAGCACAGATAAGGCGTAAAACGAATATCCAAAGAATAAGGTTGCTGAAAATGTCATATAAAATTGCTGTTGTCGGAGCGAGTGGAAATGTCGGACGCGAAATGATGGCCATTTTGGTCGAGCGCAATTTTCCGGTTAGCGAGATCATTCCCATGGCTTCCGCGCGTTCAGCTGGTAAAACCGTTGCCTACGGCGACAAGGACTTGAAAATAGTCGATCTGGCGCTTCAGGATTTCAAAGGCATTGACATCGTACTATCCTCTGCCGGTGCCAAAATTTCGGCGGACTTTGCGCCAAGAGCTGCTGCTGCAGGGGCTGTCATTATCGACAATACCAGCCATTTCCGCATGGACCCTGATGTGCCGCTCGTCGTGCCGGAAGTCAATCCGGAGGCTATTGCTGGATACACCAAGAAAAATATTATCGCCAATCCGAATTGTTCTACCATTCAGATGGTCGTTGCACTCAAGCCTTTGCATGAATTTGCGCCCATTAAGCGCGTGGTCGTCTCGACTTACCAGTCAGTCTCCGGCGCAGGCAAAGAAGCAATGGATGAATTATTCAACCAGACGCGCAGTATCTATATGAATTCAAACAAAGAGCCTGATATTTTTACCAAGCAGATCGCTTTCAACGTCATCCCGCAGATCGATAGTTTCATGGACGATCGCATGACGAAAGAAGAATGGAAGATGGTCGTCGAGACCAAGAAAATTCTCGATCCAAAAATCAAAGTTTGCGCCAATTGTGTTCGCGTGCCTGTCTTCATCGGTCACTCGGAAATGGTCAATGTCGAATTCGAATCTGAAGTGACTCTGCAAGATGCCCGCAAGGCCCTGCAGAAAGCTAAGGGTGTGACGCTCATTGATCTGGAAAGTGAAATGTCTTTTGTAACACCTGTTGAAGTTCAGGGTGAGGATTCTGTGTTCATTAGCCGACTGCGAGAAGACCCGAGTGTCGAAAATGGCATTAATTTCTGGTGCGTGTCGGATAATCTACGCAAAGGCGCGGCATTGAACGCAGTACAGATTGCCGAGCTTTTGATCAAAGATTACCTGAAAAAGTAATTAGCTAAGATCGTTCATGGTTTCTAGGATGATCAGGTCTGAGATTTCATCATAGATTTCTCCGCTATCATCTGAAGCCAGATCTGGCATGGTAGCAGGCATATATTGCAGGCTGAACGTAATCGCCATAACAAGGGCCGCGGCTATAGCCAAAGCGCGGCGAAAGCTGCGGTTATTCTCATTAGCAGGGATTTTGATTTGCGGATGAGCAAGCGCATGCTCAATCATGAAATCGAGTTTCGCAGGATCTATAGGCTCTATTTTGTGTCCGTCAAACAGCTTCGTGGCGTCCATTGTCTTTCTCCTTTAATGAGGCGGGAACTATCTCACCTAAAGTTTTAATACCTCTTGCAACAAGATGCTCAACTGCTTTTTCAGTTGTATTAAGGGCCTTGGCGACATCTGATCTTTTTTCTTCGTGAAAATAAGTCAGTAGAATGGCTTCTTTCTGGCGTTCCGGCAGTTGATCCAGCATCTTCAATAAAATCTTTCTTTTTTCCTTTTCGAAAATCATAACCGTTGCGGTCTCTTCGACAGGTAATGTTTCGGGTAACTCAGTCGTCTTTATTTTCGAGCGGTGCAAATCCATGCAACTCGAATATGTCATGCGGCTGACATAGGCAGAGACGGAACCTCTGGCTTCCCATTTCGGTGCGTTTTGCCAAAGCTTGATCAAAACTGTTTGCACAATATCTTCGGCTGCGGCACGGTCGCCGTTTAATAAGCGCACGCTCATCAGGAAAATCTTTTGCCCAAGCGCGCGGGAAAGCTCACGAAAGGCGATTTGATCGCCTTTCGCTGCACGTTCCATTAGATGATTAAGATCAATATGGTCTTTCATCTTAAAGTTATTTATTCACCTTCCGGTGGTGGAGGGGCGTCTTTTGGAGCTTCGCCTTCTTTATGGGCTGCTCGGCGTTCCTTCCATTTTTTTCTCATCTCCTCACGGCCTTTTTTCATTTCTTCCGGAGAAAGTTTGCCGTCTTTATCGACATCGGTGCGTGTGAACATTTCATCAAGGCGTTTTTCCTGGCCTTTTTTCATTTCTTCCTTAGTCAGAAAGCCATCGGCGTTTTCGTCGGCTTCTTTAAAACGGTCGTGAGGCGGTTTTCTATCAGACTTCGGGGCATCTTCAGCGAAAGCTGCGCTTCCAGCAAAAATAAGAGCCGTTGCCATCAAGGGAGCTATAAATTTCTTCATAAAAGTCTTCCTTTGTTATTGTGTTGATAAAAGTATAACGCAGCCTTATCGAAACATCCCCCGTTCAGAAAATAAATAATTTCTTATTTATTACAATGATTTAGTAAATTTAGGCGTTATTTGGAAGATAATCGGCATATATTAAGGGTAAGTAAGAGGAAACTGACATGAAAAGGCGCGATCTTTTAAAATTAATGACGGCAACAGGCTTTATTTTATTCCTAGATAGGCAGGCTTTTGCCGCTTCGGAAATCTTTCCAGTTTCTTTTAGTGATGAAGAATGGAAAGAAAAATTAAGCAAGGACGCCTATAACGTTTTAAGGCATGAAGCGACCGAGATGCCTTTTACCTCGCCCTTAAATAACGAGTACCGACAAGGGGTATTTTTCTGTGCGGGCTGTAATACGGAGCTTTTTTCCTCTACAGCAAAGTTTGACAGCCATACCGGATGGCCATCTTTTTTTCAGCCTATCCATCAAAAAGCGATCGGAACGACGACAGACCGTAAATTATTGATTGAGCGCGTCGAGGTCCACTGCGCTACCTGCGGCGGGCATTTAGGGCATGTTTTCGAAGACGGGCCCAAGCCCACGGGATTGCGATATTGTATTAATGGTGTCGCTTTGACCTTCAAGCCCAATAAAGCTTAGTGGCATTTTACCCGTAATCTTTTTATAACAGGCATGAATAACAGGAGATTTGCGTGACGACTATAAATGATCCCATACTGGTAACGGGCTCGGCGGGCTTTATTGGCTTCCATGTAGCAAAGGCTTTGTTGGAAGAAGGCCGTACGGTTGTCGGGATCGATAACCTGAATAACTATTACGACCCATCCTTGAAGCAGGCTCGTTTACAGCGGCTTGAAAAATTTGAAAATTTTTCTTTCAAAAAAATCGATATTTCCTGCAAGGATGAAATGGAGAATTTGTGGAAAGAAAAGGGACCGTTTCGCAAAGTCATTCATCTGGCCGCACAAGCAGGTGTCCGCTATTCCCTGGTCAATCCATATGAATATATAACTAGTAATTGTATGGGACATTTAACGGTTTTAGAAATGTGTCGCTATACTGAAGGTTTTGAACATTTAGTATATGCAAGTTCTTCCTCAGTTTATGGGAAAAATCACAAATTGCCATATGCCGTTGAAGATGAGGTAAATCACCCGGTATCGCTATACGCGGCAACAAAAAGAAGTGACGAATTAATGAGCGAAGCCTATGCAAATTTATATTCTTTACCTCAAACAGGTTTGAGGTTTTTTACTGTGTATGGTCCTTGGGGACGGCCTGACATGGCGCCGTTTATTTTTACGAAGTCGATAATAGATGGCATAAAGTTAAAAGTATTCAATCACGGACAGATGAGGCGCGATTTTACCTATATTGACGATATTGTATCCGGAGTTATCGCATCTCTAGCTGCGGTGCCTGAAAAAGAAAAGTCCCATCGCATTCTCAACCTTGGCAACAAAAAAAGCGAGAACCTGCTGGATTTTATTCAGGTGGTCGAAGAAGCGGTAGGCAAAAAAGCCGAGATGGAAATGCAGAAAATGCAGCAAGGAGACGTAAGGGAAACTTTTGCTGACATCACAGAAACGACTCGTATAACCGGTTTTCAGCCTACGACTTCCATTGATGTCGGAATTCCAAAATTTGTCGAATGGTATAAAGATTATTATAAAACCTGACGGATTAAGTTTTCCCAGATTAGGGCGATAGAACGCGGTTTATAGATTTCTATACTTTTAATACCTTCCTTGCCCATGTTGTTGCGCATTTCAGGCGACACAATCAATTTTTCCATTGCGTCAGCTAACGCGTGAGCACGATTTTCAGAAGAAGCCAAAATTCCGTTTAGGCCATCCACGATAATTTCATTCGTGCCCGGGCAATCGACAAAGCCAATTGCAGGCAAGCCAAATGACATGGCTTCTGCCGTGGCTAATCCAAAGCTTTCGTACAAAGATGATAGGACGAAAATATCAGCCTGGGCATATTCCTGCTCAATGGCTGAATTTTTGCCCGGCAGAACAATTCTTTTTTCCAGGCTTAACTGTTCTATTTGTTTCTCAAGTAAACCACGAAATTCTCCTTCACCTATAATACGCAAATTCCAGTCCGGATATTGGGGCGCAAGTATAGAAAAAGCATCGATAAGAGTTTTCTGATCTTTCTGTTCATCCAATCTTGCTACATTCAGGATGATATTTTTCTTGTCTCTATTTTCAACTGGAGGGAAACAACAAACAGGATTGGGCGCAATCACCATCTTGGGCTGAACAAAAGAGGGGTATAGCTCTTTGACGGGATTGGACAGGACAGTAATTTTCTTGGCGAAGAAGCTACTGAAGAGCATTGCCAGAAATTCCAGACGCCTGTGTTTATAATATTGCGGAACGATGTGCTCGCTGGCGATAACCGGTATATTCGTGCCGATCAGGGAGAGGGCGAGCGGTACGAATATACTATGCATAAAGCCGATGACGGCATCTGGCTGCTCCTGTTGGATAACGCGTCTCATTATTATCATTCGTGAAATAATCTCTGGTATTGTCGATTTATGACGTGGATCTTTTTTGCCAAGTATCATGCGCTTAACATTTGGACTCAGCGGATAAAAAGTATTCTCGCTAGTATGATCAAAGCTGACAATTGTAACGTCATGCCCCATATCCGCAAGTTCTGAAGATATAATGCACAATACCCGCTCGGCCCCCCCGGCAATGCCGTTGAGCGCCTTAATTACAAAAAACAGTTTCATTCCCGATATAGTCATAGTCTAGAAGCTTCTTTAAGAAGCTCTTCCCATTGATCGAATATAGAGGAGGGTTGATAGCCTTGAACGGACCTAATCGCTTCAAGGCCCATTTCATCCCGAAGTTTTTCATCATTAAGCAGTTTTATAAGCACTTTGGTTAAGCTTGGAATATTAGCATTACCTTCAGCTAAAATGCCATTTCTGCCGTTTTTAATGAGATCACGGACTCCATCGCAGTCCTGAAATCCTATAGAGGGTAAACCATAGGAAAGAGCTTCAGCCAATGAATTAGGGAATCCTTCCCACAGAGATGAAAGACAAAAAACAGAAGCTTTTTGGTAATAAGATGATAAATCGGTGATATGGCCTGGTAAGATAACCCTGTTTTTTAAATTTAGATTTGTAACAAGAGTTTCTATTTCGGTGCGGTCTTTTCCTTCACCAATAATAACAAGCGTCCAATCCGGAAAAGCTGTAGCGATCTGCGCAAATGCCTGAATTAAAATCTGAAAGTTCTTCTGATGCTCAAGGCGTCCAACCGATAAGATAATCTTTTCTTTTTTTATATCTGGAAAAGAGGCAACCTGAAAAACAGGATTGGGAATAACTTTAATCTTATCGTGTAATCCCTTGGGATAATAAGTAGTAAAAGAAGACGATTGAATAGTAATAAATCGGGCAAAGCGAAATGACAAGAAAGCAAGTTGACGTTTGCTAAGACCCATAAAAGTAAAACGGGAGGGTGAGTTGCGCTCTGCTGCGATAACAGGAATGTTCAATCCAATTACAGATAGCCTTGCAGACAGAAACGAAGCTTCCTGAAAAGCGAGAAGAACATCTGGTTTAAATGTTTTTACAATTCTTCGGATACTTAAAATACGCTGTAATCTGGTAAAGAAATCTGCTTTTTGTAGCGTATCTCCACTTTCCAGTTTGTGCCATTTGATAAAAGAATTGAGCGGATAAAATGAAGTTGCATCTTTTTTATCTAAAGTCACAAGCTCTATTTGATGGCCGCGTTCGACCATCTGATTCATGATTAGATTTGACATGCGCTCCACGCCGCCAGCGGTATTATGAATAGCTCTGTATAAAACAAGAATTCTCATGCGGCCATTTTCTTTTCGTGTTTTAAACGTTTGGGGCCGGTATCGAGAAGATGGCTGATTGTTTTTACAGGATGCCTTGTGATCAATATTAGTAGGGTTAGCAAGAATCTTCCATATTGCTTGGTAAAATGATAGTGACGAATTTTAGGCCATGTTTTGGCATAGAAATACATGCTCCGACTTTTTAAAAAATCTTTGTATTTTTCGACGAGTTGTAGTTCTGCTTTTAAATTCTTGTCACTGGTTTTGTCATTTCCCGTAGTCGCATGTTGTATAAAGAGAATATCCTTACAGCCTATAAAGCTGGCATCTGCCAAGGCAAGACGGACGGATAAATCTAGATCTTCGACGCGGCGGAAATTTTTATCGAAGCCGCCGACCTGCTTTAAAACAGCGGTTCTGGCCATTAGGCAACAAGTCGGCGTTCCCGCGCCATAAAACCAGTCGTCGCGCCTGCCATAAAATAAGATAGAGGCGGCCATACCCGATCCTTTAGGAATTACTGGTTCGGAGCCAATCGCGATTAATTCTTTCTTATATCCATTTGGATAGTGGCGAATGCCTGACGCATGGCAGGCAATGACAGACTCTTTGGTTTTGCTTTCATATTCGGTAATGCGCTCAAATTGCTTTTGCAGGCGCTCTGGGAAACTTTCATCGTCATCGTCAAAGAAAGCAATAAGCTCACCATGCGCTTCGTTTAGTAACAGGTCCCGCGTCCCGCCAGGACCTAGATTGGTTTCGTTTTTGATTAAGCGAGCGTAAGGAATGTTTGCAATACAGGATAAAACAACTTCTCTGGAAAAATCCTCCGAGCAATCATCGACAATGATAATTTCTTTGTTTGGCCATTCTTGTGCTATAGCGCTTCGGATGGCCCGCCGTATGGTGCTTTCCGCGTTGTAACAAGGAACCGCAATCGTAATCAGGGGAAGGCCGTTCATGAATTTCCCTTATGAAATTTTTTAAATTTGAGATTAAAACCGATATTCGGCATAACCCAAAAAATCTTTTGAATACTGAGTAAGGGATATTTTGTCAAAAGATATATGAATGAGAGTAAAAATTTAAAGCTACGATTGTGTAGAAATTCGTATCTTAATTTCAGCCATTCGAGACAAAAATATGTTTTGTCTTTTCCAAGTCGATCTTCGTATTTCTTATAGATCAACGAATGATATTTTTGCTCATCGAGGAGAGATTTCTCACTCGACGATGTCATAGTCTGCGTCACCAGCGGTTCTTCTATACCTAAGAAATGTCCGCCCTTGAGGGCTAATCTCAATGTAAAATCAGTGTCTTCGCAGCGCCGAAAAGATTCATCATATAGACCAATTTCTTCAAAAACCTTGCGCGGCATCATCAGAGAGCAGGTTGCCATTGAACCAAAGCCGTTCTCTATAGGTTTTCCTAAGAGTATTTTTTTAAACATTCCGTCACCGTAGGGAGCTTCTTTTTTTTCGTCGGAGCCGGGCGTCGCTTCCAGTCGCATCGATCCGTCCGGATATAGTTGCCGACGCGTACAGTGACAAACGGCTAAATCGCTATGTGTATAACGCTGAATACGGAGATATTGTTTTTCGAGCCTGTCAGGCGAGCTGACATCGTCATCATCGAAAAAAGCAACGAAATGTCCAAGGGCATTGTGCAGGATTATATTTCGCGCAGCGGCAACGCCCCGATTTTGGTCTTGCTTGAAATATCTAAGAAAAGGGTGTGTCAAAATATAAGCTTCAATTATAAAAGCCGTATTGTCATTCGAGCAATCATCGACAATGATAATTTCTTTATTTGGCCAGTTCTGCGCCAACGCGCAGTCTAGCGCGCGCGTTATTGTGTCACGCGCGTTATAGGCCGTGATGCCAATTGTGATTAAGGGGCAATTCTGACTGGACATTTTACTTATTTTGATATGGTTATAGGCTTTAAACTATAAAAACAATAACGGATACATGCTGCAATATGGCAAAAGAAAATCTAGCGGAATTTATTTTTGATCCAATTAGCCTGCGCCGTGATGTACGCGCCGCTATGCGCACTAATTTCGAATCACATCTTAATAAAGATATGACAGTTTATGATGTGGGTTGCGGCGATAAGCCTTTTGCTGAATTTCTGTCAGATAAATGTAGAAAATATGTAGGGGTCGATGTTGAAGATGGTTTTTACGACGCATCGCATATAGATCTTGTCGGTACAGCCTATGATGTGCCAATCGGCGAAGGTGAAGTTGATGCCATAATTTCATGCCAAGTGCTCGAACATCTTGATCTACCTTTGGATGCTATTAAGGAAAAACACAGGATTCTAAAAAAAGACGGAATTTTATTTTTATCTTTTCCCTTTATGTACCCAATCCATGCAGCCCCGGTCGATTTCTTTCGCTATACTGAATTTACCGCTAAAAAAATTATGGAAGACAATGGTTTCGAAATTATCGACCAAAAACGCATTGGTGGCTTTTGGTATGCGCTAGGCCTCTTTAGCGGTATCTATTTAAAAATAATAGATCGCGGAATTTTAAAACAAATAAAAATCTCTCTTCTGATCAATATGCTTGTGAAATGGTTTTTCTTTACTTTTCACAAACTGGAAGAAATAGCATTTAAAATTGCGGGCAAAGACCTGAGCTCCATCCGCCGCGATTGGACAGTAAACTATGTGATAGTAGCTAAAAAAATATAAAGATTAGAAGGAATAATGCTTTTTCATTATGCGCGACGTTACGACATTAATTACAATTCGATATAAAAACGCCGTGGCAACAGCGCCACTGATGCCGAATATTGGTACAAGAATCAGTGCTGAAATGATTTTTGAAAGGGATGCCGCTAATAGAATGGAGCAGTAATTCTTTAAATCAATCTTAGAGCGAATATACCTAAATCTTAAAGTTGCTAAATTGCCAATCGCCACGGAACATATCAATGCTTGGGCATAAGGGATTGAATTCTCATATTGGTGCCCGAAGATCAATTTCAGGACCCATGGCATCATCGTGAAAGCAAACCAGACATAAATCCTGCATTCCATATCAAAGGCAGGTGATGCTGCTGGAAATATGGTATCTTTTTAATAAGGCCGGATAACATGGGATTATTCTTTGATGCAGTAAAGCAGGGGCTTTGACGATACGCGTCCTTGAATAGCAACAATCTTAGGAAAATATTGTTCTAGAGTGGATTGAACCTTATCAGTATTACAAAGCTTGGGATGCAGTTCGATAACCATTCTATCAATCCTGTTTAAAGCCTCAGGATAAGAACATAAAAATTTTTCTTCTGCGCCTTCGATATCGATTTTGATTAAATCTATATTTTCATTTCCAGTCATGTTGAGAAGGTCAGGCAAAGAAATGCCTTTGACTTTAACGCCGCCCTCCATCGATACGCGATGGCTCATGCTATCGCCATGAGTTTGAAAGGAAATTTCTGTCTCATCGGACCAGCAGGCACGGTTGATAATGTTCCAGTCGATTTTTGAATTCTCGCGATTTTTTGCTAGAACTTTGAAAGTATCGGGGCTGGCCTCCACAGATAATACTTTGATGGAAGGGTTAATGGTGGCGGCCCATAAAACAGGCAGGCCAATATGGGCTCCACAATCCAAAATAGTAAAAGTCTCTTTGTTTTGAATGGTGTGCGATAAGAAATCGTATTCTTCGTCGATCAAAATTTCACGCAAACCAGACAAATCAGATTTTCTAAAGTAAAAATAGTTTACCCCGCATACGCCTTTCGCGAGGCTAATCGGTACGGCTTTAAGCTTAAGTAAATACAGGACTGAAAAAATCCTGTTTCCAGTGATTTTTGCCAGCCACTCAATGTTGTACAAGAAATTGAGAATTCGGTTCATATACAGGCACCATACAAAATGTCTTCTGTAATGAAAATGCCAAATACATGCTTTAAGCATAAATATCCCATTGGCAATATAAGGGTTTCCTTTTATTATTTGGGCCTGTAAGGAATACCTCATGACAATTTCCAAAAGACCTCTTTCTCCGCATCTTCAAGTCTGGAAATGGACCTTGACGATGACCATGTCCATTTTGCATCGGGCGACGGGCGTCGCCAATACTGTTGGTTTACTGGTAATCGTCTGGTGGCTCTTGGCCGCCGCGACGGGGCCGGAAGCTTATGATACATTTATGATGTTTGCGACCAGCTTCGTTGGCAAGCTGATGTTCATCGGTTGGACCTTTGCTATTTACCTTCACATGCTCGGGGGTATTCGTCATTTGATCATGGATACGGGGCGCTTGCTCGATATCAAGACATCTAACATGGCGGTTCTGTTTATCTGGGCGTCGGCTGTTGTGCTGACTGCCATAACCTGGCTTACAATTAGTGGAACAGTTCAATGACATTGAAATGGCAAGCATCTCCTTTTAAAAATCCGCTGGCGCGCGCGCGCGGGTTGGGTTCAACCGGCAAAGGTTTCGATCACTGGTGGCTGCAACGCGTCACCGCATTTTCGAATTTCTTTCTTATGGTCTGGGCCATTTATTCTGTCGTCGGCCTTGTCGGCGCCGATTACGAAACATTTACGTTATGGCTGGCTATGCCGGTTCATGCCATTTTATTCTCTTTGTTTATCGTCTCGACTTTTACGCATGCGGCGCTTGGCTTGCAGATTGTGATCGAAGATTACGTCCACTGTGAGTTATCAAAAGTTTTAAGCCTGATTGCGGTTCGCCTTGTTTTAACAGGCCTCGCTGTCGCGGCCCTTTTCTCCATTCTTAAAATTGCTATCTAAACCGGAAGTTTGAAATGCCAGCCTATAATATAATTGACCATGAATATGATGTTGTCGTTGTCGGCGGCGGTGGAGCAGGGCTTCGTGCTGCGATGGGGATGGCGTCTGCCGGATTGAAAACCGCCTGTATTTCTAAAGTTTTCCCGACGCGCTCCCACACAGTGGCCGCTCAGGGCGGGATTTCCGCCGCGCTCGGCAATATGGGCGAAGATGACTGGCGCTTTCATATGTATGATACAATCAAAGGGTCTGACTGGCTCGGCGATCAGGACGCGATTGAATATATGTGCCGCGAAGCAATTCCGGCGATTATTGAACTTGAGCATTTTGGCGTGCCGTTTTCACGCACCGCAGAAGGTAAGATTTATCAGCGCGCGTTCGGCGGGATGACGACGCACTACGGTAAAGGTACAGCGCAGCGTACCTGCGCCGCGGCTGACAGGACGGGTCATGCAATCTTGCATACGCTGTATTCGCAAGCTCTTCGTTTCCAAACCGAATTCTTCACCGAATATTTCGCCATGGATTTGATCATGTCGGATGAAGGCGAATGTCTGGGAGTCATGGCATGGAATTTGACTGACGGAACGATCCATCGCTTCCGCGCACATCAGACGGTATTGGCGACAGGCGGCTACGGTCGGGCTTATTTCTCATGTACTTCCGCGCATACCTGCACAGGCGACGGCAATGCGATGGTTCTTCGCGCTGGTCTGCCATTGCAAGACATGGAATTCGTTCAGTTTCACCCGACTGGTATCTATGGCGCTGGCTGTTTGATTACAGAAGGTGTACGCGGTGAGGGCGGTTATTTGACTAACTCTGAAGGCGAACGCTTTATGGAGCGTTATGCGCCGTCTGCTAAAGATTTGGCATCACGCGATGTTGTCTCACGTTCGATGACGATTGAAATTCGCGAAGGTCGCGGCGTTGGCGAACATAAAGACCATATTCATTTGCACCTTGAGCATCTGGATGCTGATATTATTCACTCACGCCTGCCGGGTATTGCCGAGAATGCAAAAATCTTTGCTGGCGTCGATGTAACGAAAGAGCCGATACCGGTTCTGCCGACAGTTCACTATAATATGGGCGGTATTCCAACCAATTTCAAAACCGAAGTGTTGAATCCGACCGATGCCGATCCGAATAAGGTCGTGCCGGGCCTGATGGCGATTGGCGAAGCTGCTTGCGTTTCCGTTCATGGGGCGAACCGTCTGGGGTCCAACTCACTCCTTGATCTTGTCGTCTTTGGTCGTGCCGCCGCGCACCGCGCCGCTGAGATTGTAACGCCGGGTGCAAAACATAAAAAGTTGGGCTCAGACACAGGTAATTTTGCCCTGGAGCGTTTCGACAAACTTCGCCATGCGCAAGGTCCGACAAAAACATCTCATCTTCGTAACGATATGCAGAAAACCATGCAAAATCACGCAGCCGTTTTCCGCACAGGTGAATCTCTGGAAGAGGGTTGTCGCAAGATTGATGCGATTTTTGCCCGCCGCGGCGATGTCAATATTACCGACCGTTCGATGGTGTTTAATACGGATCTCGTCGAAGCGCTTGAGCTGGATAATTTGCTTTATCAATCGGTTGCAACTTTGCATTCCGCTGTTGCGCGTCAGGAAAGCCGCGGCGCGCATGCCCGCGAGGACTTCACAGAGCGTGATGACGTCAACTGGCTGAAGCACTCGATTGTCAAAGTATCAGAAACTGGCGAAACGAAGCTTTCAGCACGTCCGGTTATTCTGACCACATTGACGGATGAAGTCGAAGCAGTCCCGCCTAAAAAACGGGTCTATTAAAATTAACAATTTGGGGTTATTCTACAAATAAGAGAAGATTATGGCCAAATTTACACTTCCGCAGAATTCAAAAATCGTCCCCGGCAAAAAAGTCGATGCGTCAAATGGCGGCAAGCGTCAAAAGACGTTTAAAGTATATCGCTGGAATCCGGATGATGACCAAAATCCACGGCTTGATGAATACACGATCGATCTGGACAAATGCGGTCCGATGGTCCTCGACGCGCTGCTCTATATCAAAAACGAGATCGATAGCACGGTTACATTGCGCCGTTCCTGCCGCGAAGGTATTTGCGGATCTTGCGCGATGAATATCGATGGATCGAACACTCTCGCCTGTTTAAAGCCGATCGAAGAAGTCAAATCCGATGTCAAGGTGACACCATTGCCGCATTTGCCGGTGATCAAGGATCTTGTGCCTGATACGTCGCATGTGATCGCTCAATACAATACGATCGAGCCATGGATGAAAACGGAATCGCCAGCACCGGCGCGCGAGCGTTTGCAAAGTCCTGAAGATGCCGAGCTGTTAAACGGCGCGGACGGTAAAGGTCCGGCTGGCTGTATTCTTTGTTTCTGCTGCGCCACGTCTTGCCCGAGCTATTGGTGGAATGGCGATCGTTTTCTCGGGCCTTCCGTTTTGATTCAGGCCTATCGCTGGTTGGCCGATACACGCGATGAAGCGTCCGGCGATCGTCTCGACGATCTGGAAGATCCGTTCAAACTCTATCGTTGCCATACAATCATGAACTGCACGCGCACTTGCCCGAAAGGCTTAAATCCGGCCAAGGCGATTGCTGAAATCAAAAAACTTATCGTTGCTCGTCATTAATAAAAAACAAGGGGAGATAAAATGGCTAATCCGGAACTTCTACAAATCATCGCTCAAAATTGGGTATTGCCAATTTTTGTAAGCGGCATTGCAGCCTTCTTGCTTGGCATGCTCTGGTATCACCCGAAAGTGCTTGGCACTAAATGGCTTGAAGCGCGTGGTTCCAGCAACGCGCCGTCTTTCGCTTCATCGCAATTCATTGTGACTTTGCCACTATGGCTTATTACGGCTGGATTCTTTGCCTTTATGGTCTGGTCTTTCAAAATATCCGACCCGATGGAGTTTTTCCTTCTGGCCTGTTTGCTTTGGGTTGCTTTCGTTATGCCGCCTTTGGTTATGGGATCGCTCTATACCGGATATCCGTTTAACGCGGTGGCGATCGACGCTGCTTATCAACTCGGCGGTTATTACGCCATTGGCGCTGCGCAATATTTGATCGCTGCCAGCTAAAGTGGATGATAAGCGGAATAAGAAAGCCGCTTGGTCATGGGCTTTATATGACTGGGCTAATTCTGCCTTTACAACGCTTATCCTGACATTTGTATTCAGTACCTATTTTTCCCAAAGCATTGCTATCGATCCTGTTAAAGGCGCTTCGCAATGGGGGTATGCCATATCGCTTTCTGGTCTGGCGCTGATTTTTGCCGGGCCGATATGCGGCGCGATTGCCGATCATACGGGCCGCCTTAAAACATGGATATTCTTAAGCCAATTGGCTTGTCTTTGCGGCGCGGCGTTGATGGTATTTGGCGTACCGCATTCCGATGAATTCACAATATATCTGGTTCTTTCGGGTCTCATACTGGCGAATGTCGGTTTCGAGCTTGGCATCGTTTTCTACAATGCCTTGCTGCCGAATGTCGCAAAGCCGGAGAATTTGGGCCGCGTGTCCTCTCGTGCCTGGGCGATGGGCTATGCCGGAGGATTGTTCAGCCTTGTCTTGATGCTGCTTCTCTTCATCGGTCTCGGCGGTCATGCGCCGCTTGTCGCCTTGCCAAAAGAAGAAGCATGGCATGTGAGGGCGGTCATTCCCTTCGTCATTATATGGTTCGGCATTTTCTCTTTGCCCCTTTTTATGAACGTGACTGACAGGCCAAAGGCAGTTTTAACAATTCACGATGCGCTGAGACGCGGATGGATATCCTTAAAATCTGCATTCGCAAATTTGAAATCGGATATCACATGGCGTAATTTCCTGATCGGCAGCGCGCTCTACCGCGATGGATTGAATACGCTGTTTGCCATGGGCGGCATTTATGCGGCGCAGAATTACGGATTACAGATATCGGAAGTCATGATGTTCGGCATCGGCATGAACGTCACGGCAGGTTTGGGTGCTTTCGCGGCATCTTTTATCGAAGACCGTTTCGGCTCGTTCCGCATCGTGAGAATAAGCCTGATCGGATTATTGGTTACTGGATCATGCATACTGATATCCGATAGCAAGCTTATGTTTTTCGCCAGTGCCTTGTCTCTCGGGCTTTTTGTCGGGCCGGTGCAATCTGCCAGTCGCACGCTTGTTTCACGGCTCTCAAATGAGAATGTTATCACTGAAAACTACGGGCTTTATGCGCTGACGGGCAGGGCGGCGGCATTTCTCGGGCCGTTTTGCTATGCGCTCGCAACCGATATGTTTCAAACGCAAAACGCAGGTATCGTAACCATCTTGCTTTTCTGGGTGCTGGGTTTAGTTCTTATCCGAGGACTGAAATGAATATCATCAAAAAACAATCTCCCAACCAAAACGAACGCAAAGACGGTATGAAACCGACGATGCTGATTTTGCATTATACGGGCACGCAAACCGCCGAAGAAGCCGATGCTATTTACATGACGCCGGATCAGGTATCTCCGCATTACATGGTCGATGTCGATGGCATGGTTACTTCGTATGTCGAAGAGAGCATGCGCTCATGGCATGCAGGGCAGTCGAGCTGGGGCGGTATCACGGATATCAACTCGGCATCGATCGGTATCGAGGTCGTCAATGGCGGGCATGAAAACAACTTGCCGGATTTTCCTACCGTTCAGATTGCGGCCTTGATCGAATTGATACGCGATATCCGCAGTCGCTGGGATATTGCCGATCATCACATACTCGGCCATTCCGATATCGCGCCGGGACGGAAAATCGATCCGGGTGAGCATTTCCCCTGGGCTGTCTTAAGTGAAGCGGGCATTGGCTTGATGCCCAGAATCTCCTCTGGCTCAGGCGAGATCGATACGCCGGTTGAATTATTCTCGGCCCTTAAACAATGGGGTTATGATTACACGGATGATTTCGACTTGATGGTGCGGGAATTCCGCCGCCATTATCTGCCGGATGATTTTGGCCAGGAAATCGACGAACAAAAACTCTATGCGGCGATCAATTCCCTGATCGAGCAGAAGGATTTGACTTCCCCTAAATAATACCGTCTATTGCGCCTTGCCAGTCGGTCGGACGACCGCGGATGATGCAAATCAGACGAGGAAAGTCCGGACTTCACGGAAACACGGTGCCGGGTAACGCCCGGGCGGCGAGCCTTTTTGAAAGGCGATCCGACAGATAGTGCAACAGAAAGATACCGCCCTCCAATAATCGAGCCTCACGGCGAGACTGGAAGGTAAGGGTGAAATGGTGCGGTAAGAGCGCACCGCTCGTCTCGAGAGAGACAGGCACGGCAAACCTCACCGGAAGCAAGACCAAATAGGCCTGCGTTTATACGTTTCCAATTTTCTTCTTGTCAGGCGGGCTTGCCCGCCGAAACTCGAAGAGCGTAGGCGGGTTGGTTGCTCGAGGGAAGGGGTAACTCTTCTCCTAGATGAATGGTCGTCATCCGTTGAGATCTCAAGATTTCTAGGATACAGAATCCGGCTTACAGACCGACTGGCAAATTTTATAAAGCTAATATGATCTTATTTTCAGTGGCTTAATATAGTCTCCTACTTCGTTCTCATTTTTTGGTTTTTTGAAACCACAGCGATCACAGCGTTTTCGGAGAAGGATTAATTTCTGTCTATTTCGTTCGTCGTTTTGTCTATTTGTTTGTCGTATTTTGCAGAGGGATGGATCTTTACTCTCTTTTCCAAGCCTGAGAGATCAATGACTTAAGGGGAGTCTCTCAGTTTGCACGTCGTGTTTGAGACCATCAGAAAGGTGAATTTTGTCCCCGCTGGCTTTCCTTGGGGATGGCCGAAAAACGGCGTGGCTTTTCACGGTGAAGCCTAACCCCAAAAGCATGAAGCGGTTTGTATGAAATTTCAAGCTTTTAAGATTTGCTCAAATCATAACTTTTCATCTTAAAGCCTTTGCTGGCATCGCCGCGCGCATGCGGGCTGACGATAATCAGATCCATGCTGCCGTCTTCATATGTCAATCGGCGCGGGTGGCCGCGAACCAGATGGCGGACATAACTTCCTCTTGATTCGTCACCTTTTGTCGGCGCCGTCCCGATAGAATGGGCGCGATATAGCTCGGGATATTGATCGATCACCTGATATTCAAAATACGCGGAATGATGCCTTAAATTTTTTAGTACTTGTCCGCCTGTCGGGATAACGGTTTTACGTTCAAAGCCGGGTTCGTTCATCCGGCTGATTGAATTAAGAGCAGAAATAATGGCAACGGTAACCTCATTATAATCAAGGCCGTCTTGATCCTGCTGCTCGATCTTGTCTCCTGTTTCCCAGTGAGTGACATTCCATGAAAAAGAACCGTGGTGATCATAGTTTAAGTGGCAGTGATTATAAGGCACATAACCATGGACGTCCAAGCCTTCAAAAACAGGTTTAAAGACTAAATGGCCTTTGTCCGCTTGCTCGGCGAGAACGAATAAGCGCCGTTTCTTTTCATCCCAGTTAATGACATCCATTTCAAAAAGACAGGTCTTATAAGGTAAATCGTAAATACCCATCCGCATGCGAAGACCAAGGACCATATTGCGGTTTTTTCCAGCCCCAACATGAGTAACAGGGTGAGGAAATTGTATGGCCTCAAGCGGAAGGCCCATATGATTTTCCCATGTCGATCTTATATGCTTTTCCACTTGTTCCAGGCCGATTAACTGGGCCAGGCCATCAATGTCCGGGATAGATTCGATTGAAGGTTTTTTACCCTTGCGGGCAATTATTTCTTTTTGTGCCTGCAACATTTCATCAGGAGAAAACCCCATAGACGCGACAAGCTTTGTGCCGATATTTTGTATGTCTTGATAGGTCGCGCCGAACCAACGCTTTTTCAGGGCGCGGTCACGCATTTTTCCAAGCGAGTTCATGTCAGATTCAAATATTGCTGCCAGATAATCCTTGTATGTATTAAGCTCAGGCAACCTGAATTTAACCGAATGCTGAACCTTGTCCGAAATATCCGCACCCAATGAATCCGTATTGCGTGACAGCCATTTCATTAAAAGATGAGCATCGCCTGCGGGCTTGGTTTGATGGATGGTATTGGCTTGAGGCTTTAGGGCTTCAAGCTCGGCAAGGGCGAACATCGTTTTCTCATCAATCTCAAGATAGCGGCACATGGAATAAAAAGCTTCCTTATTGCGGCAATCGAATATGATGTGGCTTTGAGTGGTTCCGTTTAAAACCATCTCGACAGTTTGCGGGATATATTCGGGCGATTCAATTTTAGCGGTCATGTGGGTCGGCCCATCTATGGCCGCTGAGGCTTTAAATTGGCTAAGCAATTTTTTATGCCATGCTTGAAGGCTCGGGACTTCTGTTTGGCTTAAGTTTTCGCGCAAGGAAGATAGTTTATTCTTGTGGCGCTGTCCGGTAAGGCCGGCGGTCAGGGATATCGCGACTGTACGCGTGACATGGGATTGGTCGCGGATAAAGCCGAGGACCGTGTCGTCACCTGCGAGGATGCCCACAGGGCTGAAATCAAAACTTTTATAGATGGAACTCATGGTCAAGTGTTCTAAGAGGAAATATTAATTATGTCAACAAATTCGCTCTCCCTGATTTATCCCCAATTCTATCCCCGCCTAATTAAGCATTTACTGGTCTAAGGGTTTGCAGCCCATAAAAACCCATGCTATCCCATTAAATATCACCCTGTTCCCACGGATTCGTGATATCTTTCAAAAACCCACCAGAGAAGGACGGCATGGCGCTGTTTTTATCTACTTATGTGAATAAAATGGACAAGAAGGGCCGTGTGTCGGTTCCGGCTCCGTTTCGTTCAGCCTTAATCGGTCAGGGTTTTCAGGGAATTGTCCTGTTCCGGGCGACCGGACATGAGTGCCTTGAGGGGTTCGACTATGCCAGCATGGAAGAGCTTTCCGAGCGCCTCGATCATTTTGAGATGTTCTCAAGCGCGCAGGACGATCTTGCCACCTCCATTTTTGCAGAAGCTGTTCAATGTCCGTTCGATAGCGAGGGGCGTATTTCCATTCCTGCCCATTTAATGGCGCATGCGAAAATAGAAGAAGCTGTAACTTTCGTCGGTCTTGGAAAGAAATTTCAAGTGTGGTCGTCCGATAAATTTGAAAAACGCCGCGAAACGGCCCGCGCCAATGTCGCCCGGGAAGGTTTGACCTTGCCAAGACCGGGAGCATCAGCATGACACATATGAACGATGGTGCGCCGCATATTCCAGTGATGCTGAATGAAGTGTTGCAAACCCTCGCGCCAAAAGCTGGTGAGGTTTATGTCGACGGCACGTTCGGGGCGGGTGGATATTCCCGCGCCATTTTAGACAGCGCCGATTGCACGGTCATTGGGATAGACCGCGATGAATCTGCCATTGAAATGGCGTCCGGCTGGAAAGACAAATACGGCGAGCGGTTGAAAATTGTTCATTCCAATTTTGCCAATGCCAAATCCTGCCTGCAAGATATCGGCATTGATAAAGTCGATGCGGTCATTCTCGATCTTGGTGTCTCATCCATGCAAATCGATAGGCAAGAGCGCGGATTTTCGTTTCGTTTCGATGGACCGCTCGATATGCGTATGGACCGCTCCAGCGGGGAAACTGCTGCCGATCTGGTCAATACATTGAGCGAAGAAGATCTTGCCAATATCATCTATCAATATGGCGAAGAAAAAGCATCGCGCCGCGTGGCGGCGGCGATCATCAAGGCTCGCGCCGAGAAGAAGATTGAAACCACATCCGAGCTGGCCAATATCGTGCGTTCGGTTGTTCATGTATCGCCGAAGGTTAGAATCGATCCTGCAACACGCACATTTCAGGCGCTTCGCCTTAAAGTAAATGACGAGCTGGGCAAGGTGGAAGCTCTTCTCGACTCAACGCTCGATATTCTCAAAGATGGCGGTCGTCTCGTTGTTGTCACGTTCCATTCTCTCGAAGACCGTATTGTGAAGAACTTCCTCATCAAGCACGGCAAGCAAGCCGCTGCTCCCTCCCGTTATCTCCCCGCCACAGCTTCGTCCGAGAAACCCGCTTTCTCCATCCTGACGAAAAAAGCCCTTATCCCGACTGACTCTGAGATCTCCCAAAACCCGCGTTCCCGTTCTGCCAAATTAAGAGCGGCCCAAAGAATCTATACCGGGGTGGCTGCATGAAATATGTGATCCGCCTGACGTCTTTGACCGCTTTGCTATTGGCGCTTTTATCCGGCGCTGCATTGTTCTGGGTATCGCAGCAGGTTCAGCAGGTCGAGCGCGAACAGCGCCAGTTGATGCAGGCCAATATGCAGGAAGAAGAATCCATTCGTGTTTTAAAGGCGGAATGGGATTATCTGAACCGTCCTGAGCGCCTCGAAGAGTTATCGACCAGATATCTGAACATGGCGCCGGTATCAGCCGATACGATGATCCAGTCGATCAGCGCCATTCCCGAGCCGGAAGAGCCGAGCATGTTGCCGCAAGAGGAAAAGCCTCTTGAAGTATCGACAGCCGCGCCTGCCAAGCCAGTTGCCAAAGCGCCGGTAAAATTAAGCCCGCCGGATATCGCGCAAGGTAAAGGTTCACAGGAAAGCGACTTTGAAAAAGTCCTGAACGATGTGGGAGGGGTTGGGCAATGAGCCGCAAATCCCCGTTCGGAAAATTATCGATGCGCATTGCCGGAGAAAAATCTTCTTCGCTCGATCAGGCGCGCGGACGTATCGTTTTAATCGTGGCTCTGTTTATGGGGGTCTATATCTTGATTGCTGCGCGTCTTTTGGACGCAACGATCATTCAAGGGTATTTTTCCAATCGTGGCGAAAAAGAAGCCCATGAAACGGTCAAAGACACTGTTCAGAAACGCCGGGGCGATATCGTTGATCGCAATGGCGTCATGCTCGCCGCGTCTCTGAAAACCGCCTCCCTCTATGCAGATCAAAAACGCATTACCGATCCAGTCGCCGCCGCGAAGGCGCTGAGCAATATTTTCCCCGAAATGCGCTATGGCGATTTGTTAAAGAAAGTTCAGGGCGAAAAACGCTTTGTATGGATACGCCGAAACCTGACACCGAGCGAACAGCGCCGCATTCTGGAGATCGGCGAGCCGGGGCTGGCTTTTGAATATGATTACCGCCGCGTTTATCCTCAAGGTAAGATGACGTCGCATATCGTCGGCTATACAGATACGGATGGCAAGGGTATCGCCGGGATCGAGCATAGCTTTAACAAGCTGTTGACCAGCAGTTCCGATCCGCTGAAACTGACGATGGATATTCGCCTGCAGCATATCATGAAACGCGAATTGCAAAAGGCGATTACCGAATTTACCGCGATCGGCGGGGCGGGCATCATTATGGATGTCAATACCGGTGAAGTGCTGGCGAGCGTGTCCTTGCCTGATTTCGATCCGCATGAAACGAAAGTCGATATTTCGGATAGCAAAAGATTCAACCGTGCAACTTTGGGCGTTTATGAGCTGGGCTCGACGTTCAAAGTGTTTACGGCGGCGGCGGTTTTGGAAAAAGACCATATCACCATGTCAAAAACCTTTGACGCGACGCGCCCGCTTAAACGCGGACGCTTTACGATCAGCGATTATCATCCTGAAAAACGCGCGCTAACATTGCCGGAAACTTTTATGGTGTCGTCCAATATTGGCACGGCCCTGATGGCGGAAGAGGTCGGCACGGCAGGCATGAAAAATCTGTACCGCGACTTGGGTTTCATGGAAAAAGCCGATTTTGAAATCGACGAGCTTGGCAAGCCGATCATCCCAAGTCCGTGGCGCGAGATCAATACACTGACCGCTTCTTACGGTCACGGGATCGCGGTATCTCCATTACAGTTGATAAGTGGTGTCAGCTCGATCGCCAATGGCGGCTATCTGATCAAGCCGACGATCATCAAAAAAGACGATAAGGATATGAAGAAATCCGAGGTCCGGATTATCTCCAAAGAAACCTCGCTCAAAATGCGTCAACTCTTGCGCCTCGTCGTCACCGATGGCACGGCAAGAAAAGCCGACGTCAAAGGCTATATGGTCGGCGGCAAGACAGGAACGTCCGATAAGAATTTCAATGGGCGCTATGCCAAGGATCGTCGCATGTCGTCTTTCATCGGCGTGTTTCCGGTCAATGATCCAAAATATGCCGTCTTAATCATTGTCGATGAGCCGCACGGCAATAAAAGCAGCTATGGCTATGCAACGGCAGGTTGGGTTGCCGCTCCGGCGGCGGCACGCGTGATTTCATCCATCGGTCCTATCCTAAACATGAAAAAGGATATGGAGGCGCCTGATCTGGCAGAGCCGCTGCGCCCGTTCCTTCATGACAAAGTGGCGGAGCATTGATGAAAATTTTATCAGACATCATGAACCGAAGTGATTTACCGGAAATAGAAATTTCCGGCATCAGCAGTGATAGCCGCTCGGTGCGCCGCGGTTTCCTGTTCGTCGCTTTGGCGGGCTCCAATATGGATGGCCGCGAATATATCGAAGACGCCATCCGTCACGGCGCGAAAGCGATATTGGTACCAAAAGGAACGCAGCAGCCTTTATGCATGGAGGGCGTCGATGAAATCGTCTGGGTCGAGGAAGAAAATCCGCGTCTTGCACTGGCAAAGGCGGCGGCCAGATTTTATGGCGTCCAGCCTGAAACAATCGTTGCCGTCACTGGCACTAACGGTAAAACATCAACGGTGAGTTTCACGCGCCAGATCTGGGAACATCTCGGCTATCGCGCAGCGTCTCTTGGAACGCTCGGTTTGCAAGGTGGAATAACAGTGCAGTCGGCGGAGCAATCAGGTTCTATGACAACGCCCGATCCGGTTCGCCTTCATGCGCAGCTTGCCGATCTGGCAGCATCCGGCATCGACCATCTGGCGATTGAAGCGTCGAGCCATGGTCTCGATCAACACAGGCTCGACGGCATGAACGTATCGGCGGCGGGGTTTACCAACGTCACGCATGATCATCTCGATTATCACGGTTCGATGGAGAATTATGCGTCCAGCAAACGCCGCCTGTTCGACGGTCTTCTAAAAGCCAATGGCGTGGCCGTCGTCAATGCCGACAGTGTTGAGAGTGAGAACATCAAAAAGATTTGCCAAGAGCGTGGTATTACCTATTGGTCCTATGGTTATAGGGGCAAGGAGCTTCGCCTTATTTCTCGTAAAGCCCATCCGACGGGCCAGCATCTGGTGCTGGAAATCTTCGGGCAGGAAATAGAATTTACGCTGCCGCTCGTTGGTGAGTTCCAGGTGATGAATATGCTTTGCGCGGCGGGGCTTGTGCTGGCGCGGTGCCAGAAGCGGTTGCAGGAAGTCATCGATATCCTGCCGAAGCTGACAGGCGTGCCGGGACGCCTTGAATTCGTGCCCGGCCATAAGCAAGGCGCAGCCGTCTATGTCGATTACGCTCATACGCCCGACGCGCTGGAGAATGTTTTAAAAGCGCTGCGCCCGCATACGCAAAAAATGCTGGTCTGCGTTTTCGGCTGCGGCGGCAATCGCGACAAGGCGAAACGTCCTGTCATGGGTAAGATCGCGGCGCAACTGGCCGATATCAACATCATTACAGACGATAATCCGCGCAATGAAAACGCGGCCCAAATTCGCGCCGAGATCAAACAGGGCGCACCACAGGCAACCGAAATCGCAGACCGCCGTCAGGCCATCGAAACTGCGATCAAGTTTTGCAAATCAGGAGACGTTCTGGTGATTGCCGGCAAAGGCCATGAACATGGCCAGATTGTCGGCGATCATGTAGAGCCCTTCGACGACGTACATGAAGCACATTTAGCGATGGAGACATCGTAATAACCTAAGAAAGAACCTTTAAGAACATGACAAGCACATTACAAAAAGCACCTTCACATACGCTATGGACGAGTTCCGAAGCGGCAAAAGCAACCGGCGGCAAAACATCTGGCGAATGGTTCGCTACAGGCGTGTCGATCGATACGCGCAGCCTCGAGACTGGCGATCTTTTTATCGCGCTTCAGGGTGATAACAGCGACGGCCATCTGCATGTCAAAGCGGCCATCGAAAAAGGCGCGGCGGCAGCCATTGTTTCCAAGTCCATAGAAGGCGTCGATGCGGACAAGCTTCTGGTCGTCGAGGATACATTCAAAGCATTACAAGATTTGGGCGCAGCGTCGCGCAACCGTTCTGCCGCGCGCATTATCGGTATTACCGGCAGCGTCGGTAAAACAGGTACAAAAGAAATGCTGGGCCGCGCTTTCTCTCAATTTGGCGAAACGTCATGGAGCGTCAAGAGTTTCAACAATCACTGGGGCGTGCCTTTATCGCTCGCCAGAATGCATGCCGGTAGCGATTTCGGTATTTTTGAAATGGGAATGAATAACCCGGGAGAAATTACGCCGCTGACGAAAGCCGCCCGTCCGCATATCGCAATTATCACCACGGTCGCACCTGTGCATGTCGGCAATTTCGCTGAAGGAATTTCAGGCATCGCCAAGGCGAAGGCCGAAATTTTCGCTGGTATCGGAAAAGGCGGCATCGCCATTCTGAATCAGGATAACGATCAATATGATCTGCTGAAAACGGAAGCGCAAAAACATGACATCAAAGTTGTGACTTTCGGTGAAGGCGATCAAGCGGATGCACAATTACTGGATTGCCTCGTTGCATCAAATGGCGTTCGTGTTAAGGCAAAAATCTTAGGTGAAGAAATCACCTATATATTGAAAGATGCCGGTCGTCATATTGCGATGAACTCTCTAGCCGTGCTCCTCGCGATTAAATTATCAGGTCAAGATATCGCGAAGGCAGCGAAAGCTCTGGAGCAAATCGAACCGCCAGCTGGTCGCGGCAAACGCGAATTGCTAGATATCGGCGATGCATCCAACCCGGTGACATTGATCGATGAAAGTTATAATGCGTCGCCGGTCGCCATGCAGGCAGCCTTTAAAGTTTTGGCCCTGATTGATCCGGGTCGCGGCGGTCGTCGCATTGCCATTCTCGGTGATATGCTGGAATTAGGGGCTGATGGTCCGAAAGCTCATTCGGATTTAGCCTTGCCACTCAAGGCCGCCAATATTGACCTCGTTTACACATGCGGCAAGCTCATGAAAAATCTTCATGATGCACTGCCGAACGATAATGGAAAGTTTCATGCGGAAAACAGCATGGAATTAGGTCAAATTGTGCCGGATGTGCTTGTTCCGGGTGATGTCGTCATGGTAAAGGGATCGCTTGGCAGTAAGATGAATGTTGTCGTCGAAGCTTTACGTGCTCTTCCAGCCAAAAAGAAAATTGCCAATTCGGCAGAAGGAAAAAACAGTGCTTTATAATCTGCTGTCGCCTTTAGGTGACGATTATATTTTCTTCAACCTGTTTCGCTATATCACGTTCCGGACCGGCGCGGCAATTTTGACCGCCCTTATACTTTCTTTTGTTATTGGTCCGCGCATGATCAGATGGCTGAAATCGATCCAGGGCTCAGGCCAGCCAATCAGGAACGATGGGCCTGAAACGCATTTGAAAAAAGCAGGAACGCCGACCATGGGCGGGCTGATGATTTTAATCAGCGTAACGGTCAGCACGCTGCTTTGGGCGGATCTGACCAATCCGTTTATCTGGATTTCTCTCCTTGTTATGGTCGGGTTCGGGCTAATCGGGTTTGGTGACGATTATTTAAAGCTCACTAAAAAAGATCCAAAAGGATTGTCAGGTAAATTGAAACTCGTCGTTCAAACCATTATCGCGGCAGTCGCCACGATGGGGATCGTCTATTTCCTGCCAGCGAATATTTCGACAAGCGTCGCTATTCCATTCTTTAAAAATTTCTTTATTCCGCTCGGCGTCTTTTTCTATATCTGGGCAATCCTTGTTATGATCGGTTCCTCCAATGCGGTAAATTTAACGGATGGTCTTGACGGCCTCGCCATCGTTCCTGTCGCGATTGCGGCAGCATCTTTCGGGTTGATCGCTTATCTAGTCGGGCGCGAGGATTTCTCCACCTATCTTCAAATCGCTTATGTGCCGGGCACGGCGGAGCTGATGATTATTTGCGGAGCCTTGGTTGGCGGCGCGATGGGTTTCCTCTGGTTCAATGCACCGCCGGCGATGATCTTTATGGGAGATACTGGCTCGCTGGCCATGGGCGGACTTCTTGGCACGATGGCGGTTATCGTCAAGCATGAACTGGTGCTTTTTATCATCGGCGGATTGTTCGTCATGGAAACGCTATCGGTTATTATTCAGGTGGCATCATTTAAGCTGACTGGCAAACGTGTATTTCGCATGGCGCCAATCCATCACCATTTTGAAAAAATAGGCTGGTCGGAGCCAACAGTCGTTATCCGCTTCTGGATTATCGCGGTGGTGCTGGCGCTTCTCGGCCTTTCAACATTGAAACTCAGATGATCGATTTATCCGCCTTTCGCAGCAGACGCATCGGGATTGTAGGTCTGGGAAAGACCGGCGAGACATCGATGCATGCTTTGCGTGAAAGCGGCGCTCAAGTCGCCGTCTGGGACGATAGTCTTCTAAAACGCGAGATGGCTAAAACTCAAGCTTTTGAAATCCTCGAGCTTGAAATATCCAAGCCTGAGTTTCTTTTATGGTCGCCGGGTATTCCTCATTACGGAGCGAATGCGCATCCGCTGGCGATCCAAGCGAAAGAGTTAGATATTCCGCTGCTTTGCGATATCGAATTATTCTCGCAGAGTATAAGTGATAATGTTTTGGCGATTACCGGCACCAACGGAAAGTCGACGACAACGGCATTACTAGCGCATACGCTTTCACAATTTCGTCCGGTTCAAATGGGCGGCAATATCGGCAAGCCCGTTTTAGAATTGGATAAGATAGAAGATAACGGAAGCTATATCCTTGAATTATCATCTTACCAGCTTGAACTGGCGCCATCGTTGAAACCTGCGGGCGCGATATTGCTGAATATTACGCCCGATCATCTGGCACGTCATGGCAATATGGAAGCCTATATCAAGGCAAAGGAAAATATCTTTGCCAGCGTTCAGGCTGCGCCGTACAAGCCCGTGGCGGTTATTACTATCGACGGCGATATTACCAAGCGCATTGCCGAACGGTTGAAAGCCGAGGGTAATTGGAATGTCATTTCTGTTTCGACCCAGGACAAGGCAAGCGTTTATGTCGAAAGCGGAAAACTTTATGACGGTGAAGTACAGGTCATGGATCTTTCGCTGATGCCATCCTTAAAGGGGCGTCACAATCATGAGAATGCGGCTTGCGCCTATGCGCTTATTCGTCATGTATACGGTTACGAGCCGGAGAAGATTGCCGCCAGCATGGGCAGCTTTCAAGGCCTGCCGCATCGGCAACATCTGGTTAGAACCATCAACGGCATTTCCTATGTGAATGACAGCAAGGCAACAAACGCCGAAGCCGTTTCCCATGCCCTCGCATGTACGAAGAACATATATTGGATTGCCGGCGGTCAGCCCAAAGAAGGCGGTTTACACGGTCTTGAGAATTACATGGAGCGCATTACACATGCTTTCCTTATCGGTGAAGCGGCAGATGAATTTGCCAAGTGGCTGAAGACATCCGACGTTTCTTATACGATTTGCGGTACGCTGGATGTCGCGGTGAGAGAAGCGCATAAAACCGCGCAAGGAAATCGCGGTATGCCCGGTGAGCCGGGAACCGTATTATTGTCTCCCGCCTGCGCCTCGTGGGATCAGTTTACATCTTTCGAACATCGCGGCGATGTCTTTACGCAGCTTGTCGAAGATCTGCCGGAAGAATAAATAAGGCATGAAACCAAATCTCTTCGCCCGTACCGATCGTTCTGCCATTGCCAGCTGGTGGTGGACGGTCGATCGTGGGTTGATGGCCTGCATTATTATATTGGCTGTTTTTGGTGTGGCTCTGGTCACGACGGCGTCGCCGCCAGTCGCCAACCGTATTGGTGTAGACCATGCGCATTTTATCATTCGTCATATCATGGTGGTGGTTCCGGCACTGGTGATGATGCTCGTTGTTTCGGTTATGGATCATAAAACAATTCGCCGCATTGGCACGCTCGTATTGGCGCTTATGATGTTTCTTATGATTGTCGTTTTAATCAGCGGCAACGAGATCAAAGGGGCGCAGCGATGGATTTCGCTGCCCGGTTTTTCCTTACAGCCATCCGAGCTTGTAAAACCGGCTTTCGCCATCGTGGCTGGCTGGTTGATTGCGCACCAGAAATCTGACCCGCGTTTCAAAGGATATATATATTCTGCCGTTCTTTATTTCATGATCGTCATTTTGCTCATTCTGCAGCCGGATTTCGGCATGACGGTCGTTTTAACCTGTATGTTCGCGGCGCAGATATTTCTTGCCGGATTTCCGTTCCGCTATCTGACAATTTTTGCCGGCGTCGGTGTCGGCGGTATTTTTGCCGCTTATTTCGGTCTTCATCACGTCCGAAGCCGGATCGACCGCTTTATGAATCCTGATAGCGGCGATACATATCAGGTCGATAAATCGCTCGAGGCGTTTGCCAATGGCGGTTTCTTCGGTCAAGGGCCGGGGCAGGGAACGGTGAAGAACACCATTCCCGATGCGCATGCCGATTTTATCTTTTCGGTCGCCGGTGAAGAATTGGGACTTTTATTTACCCTCGTCATCGTCGCGCTCTATGCTTATATCTTATTGCGCGGGTTCAACCGATTAATGGAAAGCAACGACATGTTCGTCGTGCTGGCGGTCGGCGGAATCTTGTCCATGTTCGGCCTTCAGGCGCTGGTCCATATGGGCTCGGCTTTACATCTTTTACCGACGAAAGGGATGACATTGCCATTTATCAGCTATGGCGGTTCCTCGACGCTCTCTATGGGATTGGCTATGGGGGTTGTTCTTGGCTTGACAAGGCGACAGGCGCGGTCCTCGATTTCAAAAGGCGGTTTCTCTCATTCG
>CAZWGO010000009.1:0-92054 GCA_964633355.1 uncultured Micavibrio sp. | reverse complement strand
GCTGATCCTGCTTTGCGCCGGCGGCACTGGCGGTCATGTTTTTCCAGCGAGAGCTTTGGCCGAGGAGCTTTTGGCGCGCGGCTATCGCGTTGCTTTTGCCACCGATATGCGGGGCATGAAATATCTGGAGGGTATGGAAAATGTCCACATTGTTTCCGCCGGTCCTTATCGCGCCGGTTTGCGTGGCAAGATTAATTTCGCCATATCTTTGATCAAAGGTTATTTTCAGGCCCATCGTCTTATTTCAAGATTGGATCCTTCCGTCGCAGTGGGTTTCGGCGGCTATCCTTGCACGCCGCCGATGTTCGCCGCTCAGCATAGATTTATCCCGACGATCCTGCATGAACAGAATGCGGTTCTGGGGCTGGCGCTCAAACTCCTTGCGCCCATGGCAAAGATGATTGCGCTGTCCTTTCCATTTAAGAACGAAAGAAAAAAAACAATTGTCACAGGCAATCCGGTGCGAGCCGATATTATCGCGCTTCGTGACAAGGAATTTCCAGAGATTGGAGATGAATTGAATGTTTTGATTTTCGGCGGCTCACTTGGTGCGACATCCTTTGCCGAGATAATTCCCCATTCGATCATCAAGCTTGCAGGCGATCTTAAAGTAAAGCTGAAGATCGTTCATCAGGCGCGGGAAAGTGATGTGGCAAAGGTCACTAAAGCTTATAGCGCTACCGGCTTAGACGCTGAAATAAAATCATTTTTTGATAATATGCCTGAGCGTATCGAAATGGCGCATCTGATGATTTGCCGCGCTGGAGCGAGCACGGTTGCGGAAACGACCTGTGCCGGACGTCCGGCGGTTTATATTCCCTATCCATGGCATAAAGATCAGCAGCAGCTTCATAACGCCCAGCATGTGGCAGAAGTTGGTGGCGGCTGGATTATGGAAGAAAAGAACCTGACGCCGGACTCGCTTTACCAAGCCTTGAGAAAGATCGTACCGGAAAAATTACCGGAGGCAGCGGCGTATGCAAGAAGCCTTGGTCAGCCGGATGCGGCCGGAAAACTCGCGGATTTGGTTATTTCCGAAATTAAGTAGTTATGGCTTTTTGGCGGTTTCTTCGCTAAATTCCGCCAATGAAACATATTCCTCCCCATATCGGCTCTCTTCATTTTATCGGCATCGGCGGCATCGGCATGTCCGGTATTGCCGAGATTCTCAAAACTCTTGGTTATGACGTCCAAGGCTCGGATCAGGCCGATAATTATAATGTCGCGCGCCTGCGCAAAAATAGCATTCGCGTGAATATCGGGCACGATGCCATCAATCTGGAAACACCAGAGGGTAAATTGGCGGGCGCGGTGATCGTGTCCTCGGCCATCAAGGAAGATAATCCAGAATTACAAAAAGCGCGGGAGCTGAAAATCCCTGTCGTGCCGCGTGCGGAAATGCTCGGCGAGCTGATGCGCCTGAAATGGACGGTCGCGGTTGGTGGCACGCATGGCAAGACGACGACGACATCTTTGGTCGGCGCGATGCTGGAAGCGGGCGATCTGGACCCGACGGTCATCAATGGCGGGATCGTCAATGCCTATGGGACCAATACGCGTCTTGGCAAAGGCGACTGGATGGTCGTCGAGGCGGACGAGAGCGATGGATCTTTTACGCGTCTTCCGGCGACGGTCGCCATTGTCACCAATATCGATGCCGAGCATCTGGACCACTACGGTTCATTTGAAAAAGTACGTGAAGGATTTTTTACGTTTATCGAGAATATTCCTTTCTACGGTTTTGGTGTTTTATGTACGGATCATCCGGTGGTGCAGGGGCTTATTCCTGAACTCTCCAACCGCCGGATCGTTACCTATGGCTTCAATCCGCAGGCCGATATCCGCGCGGTAAATTTAAACGCGACAACGCTGGGATATCATTTCGATGTGATCGTGTCGGAACGCATCACGGGTGACAAAGATATTGAAATAAAAGATATTTTCCTGCCAATGCTGGGGCAACACAACGTATCGAATTCATTGGCCGCCATTGCTGTCGGCTATGAATTGAAAGTGACGCCGGAGCAAATGCGCACCGCTTTGTCTAATTTCACTGGCGTCAAACGAAGATTTACCCGCACCGGCATCGTCAATGGTATTACGGTTGTCGATGATTACGGCCATCACCCTGTCGAGATTGCGGCGGTGCTAAAAGCCGGACGTCAGGCGGTTGAAAATACGGGCGGACGCTTGATTGCGGTCGTCCAGCCGCACCGCTATTCAAGATTGAAGTCGTTGTTCGAGGATTTTTGCACCTGTTTCAACGATGCGGATTCCGTTCTGGTTGCCGATATTTATGCAGCCGGAGAGCAGCCTATAGAAGGCGCGTCCAAGGATGATTTGGTGCAGGGTATTTCCCGCCATGGACATAAAGACGTAAAGGCGCTCAATGATCCGTCAGATCTTGCGGGCATTGTCTGCGATACGGCCAAGCCGGGCGATTTCGTGATTTGTCTCGGCGCCGGAAATATCACGGCTTGGGCGAACGCATTGCCTGCTCAATTGGAAGAATGTTTCGGTCAAAGAAAGACAGCTTAGTGAGTCTGGCGCTTAAATCCATAAATCTGCCTATGGTCCGTGGCCGATATTCTGAGAATGCAGCATTAGGCCAAGTCGGCTGGTTTCGCTGTGGCGGGACGGCGGAAATTTTATTCAAGCCTGCCGATCTGGAAGATTTACAAAAATTCCTGAGCAAATGCCCACAGGAAATTCCGGTGACGGTACTAGGCGTCATGTCGAATACGATTGTGCGCGATGGCGGGATTGCGGGAGTGGTAATCCGCTTGGGTCGTGAATTTGCACAAGTTGAAAAGCTGGATGATTTTCAAATTCAGGCAGGGGCGGCGACGCTCGATATCAATGTTGCAAATTTTGCTGCCGAGAATAATGTTGGTAAACTTGAATTCCTTTCCGGTATTCCGGGAACGATCGGTGGTGCGCTGCGCATGAATGGCGGGGCCTATCTTTCTGAAACCAAAGATATTTTAAAATTCGCAAACGCTGTGGATCGAAAAGGTGTCTTACATAAATTATCCGTGTCCGATATGGGCATGAGTTATCGTCATATCGATGCGCCGGAAGATTATATTTTTACCAGCGCGGTCTTTGAGGGAAATGAAGACGATGCGTCTCGCATTACCGAGAGAATGAGAGAAATCAAAGAGAAGCGCGAAGCTTCTCAACCCGTGAAAGAGAAAACCGGCGGTTCGACTTTTGCCAATCCTTCTGTGCAAGAGTTGGCAGCGGCGGGACAGCCAGAGGGCACCAAGGTCTGGCAGCTCGTCGATAAAGTTGGCGGGCGCGGCCTAATGATCGGCGGCGCGCAGATGTCGGAGAAACATTGCAACTTCATGATCAACACTGGAACCGCCACGGCGGCGGATTTAGAAAATCTGGGTGAGGAGATCAAGCGGCGTGTTTTGAGCGAGACTGGGCTGGCTTTAAGGTGGGAGATTAAGAGATTGGGAATGAAGACTTTTTAACGCCAAGATTCGAAGAACCCAAGTTCTCTTGTTTGTCATCCCGTTGAAGAACGAGATCCATGCGTGATGAGGCGGCATTATATAGATCCCGGCCTTCGCCGGAATGACAATGAAGTTTAGCTAATCCTCATGTGGCGCTGCGTCACATTATGTAACTGAGAATATCCCTGAATTCTGCGATAATTTTAATAGAAGTTCCGCTCGTCTAAAGACAAATGGAGGTCTACATGGAAGTCAGGCAGGGCATGCAAGATGCCGGATACGCGCTTTTGCTTTTAATCGGCGGTGTCATTATTTATGTCGCCCAGCATCAATGCGTGAAATATGGCTTTGACGCCGCCGTCGATTTATATGGGCAGGCGAAAGTCTGGACCAAGACCCAGATTGCCGACATCAAGAATTCGTGATTTTTCCCCTAAGAAAAAAACTTGAAGCAGGTCCGTAATGGGCCTGTTTTTTTGCGCTGCAATATTTGACATAAGCTTAAAAAATATTTATATCGATATAAATAAAAGGGAGTTTAAAAAATGCAGCTTAGCAAAGAATTTAAAAAATATATGACTATTGGAGCTATAGCTGTGGCTGTTCCAGCAGGTCTTATAGGTGGGCGCATGTTGATCAGCGAATGTGCCCGAGGCATGACATCACTTGCTGCTCCCGTTGTCGGTGCTTGGCGCAACTCTATAAACCCGAATTGACATTTCCCTTTAATCCGTGATTTGAAAAAGGCATACTTGGAATATCTAAGTTTGCCTTTCTTATTTTCAGGATTTTCCCATGACAAAAAGCCCCAAAACTGTAGCCCTTTTAGTCGGCGGCTGGTCAGCCGAACGCGAAGTGTCTTTGAACAAGGGTAAGGCAGTTGAGGCGGCGCTGAGTGAAGCGGGGTACAGCGTCAAAACGATTGATGTCAGCAAGGATTTAAAAGCGCTGGTTGCGGCACTCTCCCCTGCGCCCGATGTGGTGTTCAATAATCTTTACGGGCGCGGCGGCGAAGACGGCGTTATTCAGGGCGTTTTAGAAATGCTCGGCATTCCCTATACACATTCCGGAGTCGTCGCGTCCGCTATCGGTATGGATAAAATACTGACCAAGAAACTGGCGGAGTCGGTGGGGGTGCGCTGCTCTATCGGAAAGCTTGCCAGCAAACAGGAAGTGCTTGATGAGACGGTGATGGAGCGCCCTTATGTGGTGAAGCCGCTGAACGAAGGTTCAAGTGTCGGCGTGCGAATTATCATGGAAGGTGAAAACCAGCGCCCGATTGACGAGGTGGAGTGGCATTTCGGCGAACAGGTTTTAGTCGAGAAATATGTTCCGGGCCGCGAGATCCATGTCACGGTTCTGGACGGCAAGGCCTTGACCGTCACCGAAATTTTATTTCCCGGCCGTTTTTTCGATTACGAGGCGAAATATAATGACAAGCGCACCGAATTGGTCACGCCTGCGCCGGTGCCTGAAATTGTGGCGAAAATCGCTATGCAATACGCAGAATCCGTATATAAAGTTCTGGGCTGTTCGGGAATTACCCGGGCGGATTTCAGATATGATGATTCCAAAGCCGGTGGCGATGGGGTATACTTTCTCGAAATCAATACAATGCCCGGCCTGTCGCCTGGATCGGTTGCCGTCATTCAGGCGGAATTCAGCGGCATGTCTTACATTCAACTCTGTTCCCATCTCGTGGAAACCGCAACATGTCAGGATCCGGCACACGCCGCAACACCATCCTCAAACGACGCGCAGGCAAAACTGCGCGCCTGATTTTCTATGCGAAACGCGCCGCAATTTTTGTCGTCATTCTGGGTGCTATAAGCTATGGCGTAAAAGCGATTGCCAATTCCGCATGGTTTAACCGTACGGAAGAGCGAACCGTCACTGGCTTTCATGACAAAATGGCCAATGCGGGATTCAAAGTCCGCGGTCTTATGATCGATGGACGCCATTACACCAGCCGCAAGGAATTGAAAACTGCGCTGGGCGTCGAAAAAGATGAATCGATTTTTGCCTATGACATAGCCGAAATGCGCGAGCGCCTTTCGAAGTTGCCGTGGGTCAAGACGGTTATCGTCGAGCGCCGTTTGCCCGATACGATCTATGTGAGACTAAACGAGCGCCAGCCTGTCGCGTTATATCAGAAAGACAAAAAGCTTTCGTTGGTCGATGCCGAAGGTTTTATTCTCACCGATAAAAATCTGGATCAGTTTAAGCATCTAATCGTCATCACCGGCGAAAATGCGCCGCAAAACGCGCCGGAACTGATGGGTATTATCAATGCCGAGCCTGATTTAAAAGAACGCATTGAAATAGCGCGCTGGATTGGTAATCGTCGCTGGGATATCAGTCTGAAAAACGGTATTACGCTGCGCCTGCCGGAAGAAGATGCAGGTCTTGCGATCAAACGTCTCGCCGAAACACAAAAATCCGAACAAATCATGGATCGTCATCTAGAGGCGATTGATTTGCGCGATCCGATGAGGATCGTCGTCCAGACCGCGCCCGGGGCCGCGCAAAAATATGAAGCTTCATTCAAAAAAGAAAAAAATATCTGAGTTCATTAATGGCCAAGAAACTGCAACCCAAAGGATCGCTGATTGCCGCGCTGGATATAGGCTCCAGCAAGATTGCCTGTTTTATCGCCAAGGTAAAAGACGATAACGGCAATATAGATCTGATCGGCATCGGCCATCAGGCCAGCCAGGGTATTCGCTCCGGCACGGTGATCGATCTCGATGCGGCGGAATCTTCCATTCGTCAAGCCGTTCACGCGGCAGAGCATATGGCGGCGGAAGTCACCCGGGGTTATCCGCTTCGTGAAGTTATTATCAACGTTCCGGCGGTGCATACACAGTCGCACTTGATGAGAGTTGATGTGCAGGTACTCGGTGAGGCCGTGACCGACAACGATATCAGGCGGGCGCTGGCCAAGGCGCAGGATCAGGCGGTTCGCCAAAACGAAACAAACCCGATTGAGTTGATCCACAGCATTCCGACCGCCTTTCGTATCGACGGGCATGAAGGAATCAAGGAGCCGCGCGGGCTTTACGGCCAGATGCTGGAGGTGGATGTCCATCTCGTCACCGGCAATATGGGCGGGCTTCGCAATATCGCCAGCTGTATCGAAAGTTCGCATCTCGATATCACCGCGCTTTGTTCGTCGCCCTATGCGGCGGGACTTGCGGCGCTCGTCGATGATGAAATGGATTTGGGTTGTACGGTCATCGATATGGGCGGCGGCACGACATCAATTGCCGTTTTTCAGGGGCGTGAGCTGATTTATGCCGATGCCATTCCTGTCGGCGGTCAGCATGTCACATCCGATATCGCCAAAGGCTTGACGACCTCGATTGCAGCGGCGGAACGTTTAAAAACGCTTTATGGCGGCGCGATTGCGACGATGACGGACGACAAGGATTTAATCGATGTGCCGCAGCTCGGCGAAGACGACCATACACTGCCCAACCATGTGCCGAGATCCTATCTGGTCAGTATTATCCAGCCGCGCATTGAGGAAACCTTCGAGATGGTCAGGTCGCGCCTGAACGATGTGGGTCTTGCCCAAGTTGCCGGACGCCGTGTAGTTTTAACGGGCGGGGCGAGCCAGATCTCGGGTCTTCGTGAACTTGGACAAATGGTTCTCGACAAACAGGTGCGACTAGGCCGCCCGATGAGATTGCAAGGATTGCCGGATGCTGTCGCAGGGCCCGCTTTTGCGACCACGGCAGGCCTTATGCATTATGTGACGGAGCGCACCGAAGAAATGCCGGCTGAAATCATGTCGAATGTGGATGCCGGCAGCCTGTTTCAGCGCGCGAAAATGTGGCTGAAAGAAAACTGGTAAGTTTTAAATATAATCAGACAGTTTCAGGTTTAAGATCGTCACAGAAGAGGCATAAGACGCCTGAAGTTGTGTTTCCAGTTCTTTCTGGCGCACGGTTGTCGCGGCCAGATCGGCGCTTTTCAGATTGGAAATCACGTTTTTCATGACCGTCATATCTTCATCGTTCCGCATGCTCTGGTTCTCGACCGTACGCGCAAATGTGCTCATCTGCGCAAAAATATTCGCCATGCCGGAAATGGCAGAGCGCATCAGCGTCGTCGATTCAGCAAGAGCAGTGGTATCTGACGGGTTGTTGATGGCCAGATTGAAAGAGCGCAGCAATTCTTCAAATGCCGGATCGTTGGCCGTGAAGTTGTAATTAATGGATAATGTCTCCGATAGCTGGGAAGTAAGCTTGTCGCTATTACCTTGATAATAGCTCGTATTGGCAGTTGACGGTGAAGTCTGCGGCGTAAACCCCGGATCATCTAAATCGACAGGTATGGTATCGATGGCTGAGCCTGAAAAAAGATAACGTCCGGCAGATTGCGTATTCAAAAGACCGGCGACTTCCTTGATTAAAAGAGTTCCCTGATCTTGTACGACTTTAGGATCAAGAAAATTTCCGCCTTGCGCCGCCGTCAATGTTTGCAAAAAGTTATTGGACAGATCGAGGATGGATTTCACCGCATTATAGGCGATGTCGATATTACCGCCAACAACGACCGCATTGGTGTTGAAACCTTCCAGGGATTGGTAATTGCGTTCTACGTTCAGCAAACGCTGCGCATCAGAAGCAATACCTGTGTAAGATACCGATTTCAGCCCTGTGGCGAGCTGAATTTGGGTTTCAGCCATTTGCGATTGCAATCTCATATTGTCCATGATGAGGCGTTCTGTGGCCGGGAATGTCGCGATACGAGTCATGTTTTATTTTCCTTTATCCTACGGCGTTGAGCAAAGCCTGATACATGTCCCTAATAGTCGAGATCATGCGTGCCGATGCTTCGTAATGGTTTTGCAGTTCTAGCATTTTCGCTGTTTCTTCGTCGATATTGATGCCGGTTTTATTGTTAAGCGCTTCCTTGGATTCGCTATAGATCGCGTTCGATGTTTCATATTGCGTTTTGGCAAGGCTGGCACGCGTTGCCCCGTTGGCAATAATGGCTTCCATGTAGCGCGACAGCGTACTGTTTTGGGCACTGAAATTTCCGGCAGCATCAAATGGAACATTCTCTTTTAAAACTTGTGCCATTGAAAGAGAGGTCGATCCGTCACCTCGGTTCAAAACAGCATCGCCCGGTGCAATGACGCCAGAGCTTAAAGCGCCAGTGGCCAAGGAGTTAGGGCTGTTTCTAAGGGACGAATTGACACCAAGAAACGCAGCTTCGTCTCCGGTAAACATATCCTGCAATCCGAAATAGAATGACGCGCCTTTTGCATCAGGTCCGACACTTGAATTCATTTCATTCAAGGCGATACCGCTGCCGGCGAGGGTTGAGCTAACGGTAAGTGAACCGTTTACATCGAGAGAAGCGCTAACATTCGGTATGGCGTTCAAGGCTGTTAATAAATCACCGACAGTTGTGATGCCTGCAAGGTTGATATCGGCATAGTTTTGCAAGATGCCCGAGTTATTCGCAACCGCAACGCGGAAAGTACCGGTTGCCGATAAAGCTGTCGCGGGAGTGAGGCCGCGAAGCGTGCCAGTCAGACTGGTCAAAGGCGGCAGGGAAGAGCCTTTGTTCAGCAAGGCATTCATTTGATCTTTTAAAACGGTTGCAAATTCGTCCAATTTTGCCTGTTCTTCAGGAAAAATTGTATCGCGCAGCGCGATATTTCCAGCCAGAGAGCCTTGTCGTAGTGACGAGGTTATATCGACGCCGTTCAGGGTGATCGGCTGAAAGGTCGACTGCGCATTGACTTGCGTCGTTGCCTCATAGCTCAAATGCTTGGGCTCGGATTGCAGCAAAGGCATACCGGCAGACGTAAAAATCTGCAGCTGGTTTTGAGAAGTGAAATAATACTGGATATCCATGATCTCGGCGAGTTGCTCAAGAGCCAGCATGCGCTGATCTTCGAATTCCGCGATCTGGGCATTATTGGTTTCACCGGGAATGATTTTGCTGTTGATGCTATAGATCTGGTCCAGCATGCTGTTGACACTTGTCACCTGATCGGCGATTTTCATTTCAGCCTGAAGACGAAGTTCCTGAACATCTTCAGAAAGATTGCGGATCGAATCTGCGAGATTGGCAGCGATCTGGACAACTTCGGTCTGGTTGGCCTGCGTTTCAGGGCTGGCGGCAAGCTGTTGAAACGCGCCGTACATGCTGTTGAGGTAGCCTGACATGGTTGTGCTGCCATCGGTCGTGCCGAGCTGGGCCGCATAATAATCAAGAAGTTCGGTAAGGGCTTCGCTATAGCCTTTTTCGCCAATATCACCGACTACGCCGAGGGTAAGATAGCGATCTGTCGATCCGACGACATTGGTTCTGACGGGAACGGTTCCGACATTGGTCGTGACATAGTTTTCCGTCGCTTCTTTACGGGTATAGCCAGGTTTGTTGGCGTTGGTGATGTTTTGCGACACAAGCGAAATACGGCTTGAGGTCGACATCAAACCCCGGAGGGTCGTATCAAGGGCAAAACCTAGTGACATAAGCTTTCTGTCTCCGCGCCTTCAAGACTTGGCGCCATGTTGAATTCGGTTGCTTCCTGCATGGCCTTCTTGCGCAGCATTTGAATCTGATGCACAGAATTAACATGCAAGGCGTCTCTGATTCGCTGAATCTCCCCGACCAGCACAACTTGCGTATCGGGAGACGCGCTTTTCTCGACTGATAGTTTATTTAGCAAGTTCTGTGCCTCTTTTTCAAAACCCTGCATTAAATCGACTTTGCGCGCCAGATAGGCTTCGAAGCTCAATACGCCGTCTTTCAAAAGAATGGCATTTTCATGCTGGACGAGGCTCAGCAAGTCTTGCGACGTTTGCAGGAATTTCATCAGGTGATCTTCTGAAGGGGAATGAAGATGTGCGTTTTGTCTCATTCTAGGGTCCTTTCGGAATAGTATTATTTTTTGGGAATTTTATTATAGGCCAGACAGGCATTCGAGGACTGGATGTTTTGATCGATCTGCGATTTCAGCAATTCAGCTTCTTCTTCCATTCTGGAGGAATGTGACGTAAGCGCCACTGTCGCTTCACTCAAAGCTTTCCGGATCCTCGTTTGCTCTGCCTGGGACAGGGTGGAAAGATAGGCCTGAACTTTATCGGATGGGGGAAGGACAATATTTTGAGAGAGAATTTCCTCAATATTTCCTGTCTTTTCCCACGCATCTACAAATTTAATCAGAGTGTCCATCTTTCAACCTAATCTAAGTTATTATCTAACCGCGGAAATCAGTTCCTGGAACATATCGTCCACTTTGCTGATGACCTGTGCTGCAGAAGAGTAGGCTTGCTGGGCAACAATCATCTTATTGAATTCTTCGGATGTATCCGTTGTGGAGCCTTCCAAAGAAGAAGCGATGATGTTACCGGCGCTGCCTTGTCCTGGCAAACGAAGGTTGTAGTTACCGGCTCTCTCATTCTCATCGTAAACCGTTCCGGAGACTTGCGTCAAACCGTTCGGGTTCGGGAATGTCGCAACCGGGATCTGGAAGACCGGAAGACGGACACCGTTTTCAAAGAAAGCAGTTACGAGACCTGTGTCATCGATAGAAAGCGAGCTTAGCTGGCCGAAGCGGACACCATCCTGATCGATCAGCGAAATCTCAAGACGCGGTGTCGTCGTATTCGACGAGTACTGGGTTAAGCCATCGACGAGACCGGGCGTACCAAGGTCAAGGGCAACGGTTGCGTCATTGGCGCCTGTCGTGAAACCTGTCACGGCGAAGCTAGGCGCTGCCGGAACGAAAGAGGCAACCGATCCATCGCCGTTAAAGTTAACTTGAACGGTTTTCTGTGCGCCCGCCGTGCCCGGATCAGTATCCAGAACGCCCGATGCCACACCCGTTCTTGTTTGAACAGGGTCAGAGAAAGTCGCTTCCCATGTATTCGCAGCGGTCTTCTCCCAGCTGATATTGATGGTATGCGAAACACCTAAAGCATCGAACATTTCGACCGAGCTGGAGAATGCGTCATTGATCGCCGCATCCGCCGGCAGGTTCATATCGAAGCGAAGATTTTGAGATGCTTGCGCCGTACCGGAGATCGCGTTAATGTCGATTGGCACGAGAGAGTTCAGGTCGTTCGGGCTGGTCGAAACAACCGCGCCTGTATCGTCCGTTCTTTGACCCAGCAGGTAATAGCCTTCGTTGTTGATCAAAAAGCCGGATGAGTCGGTTTTGAAATTACCGTTCCGTGAATAAGTGTAACCGGAAGGCTGGTTCTGCGGATCGTCCGTTACGACGAAGAAACCGTTACCGTTGATGGCAATATCGGTCGTCGAGTCGGATGCCGAGATCAGGCCCTGACGATTCAATGCTTGGGATGTTTTGTACAGAACGCCACCGGCTGAATATCCGCCAGCGTTAGATCCGACCAGAGCCTGGAAAGAAATATCGCGGTTTTTATAAGCGGTCGTACGGGAGTTGGCGATGTTTTCGGAAACGGCGGCAATCGCGGCAGATTGTGCGCGAATACCGGAAACCGAAGCGTTAAGTGCAGAGTTCAAACTCATGTTTTAGTTCTCCTTGTTGTAAACTTGTAAATCAGGTTGTTGTTGTCGGTGTGGTTGGTGTTGTTACGGTTTTAAAGCGAAGGACGTCTTCCAGGCTGTAGAGAAGGCCGCCAGAGCGAAGATCGATGCCGTCCGCGCTGCTTTCCACGCCGTCAACTTTGACAGTTGTAGAAATATCGACAGGAACAGCTACGCCGGCTGCGGTTTTTCCGGTTACTTCCAAAGTTAGAATTTCGCCATCTGCAAGCTCCGAGCCAAGCTCTGCTTTCGTTGCATTCAGGGAGTAGGTGCCGCTGATCGTTGCGCCAAGATCTTTCTCATACAGAACTTTGCCTGTTGAATCCTTGATTTTGACAGTGACCGTATCGGCGTTTGTTTTGAGGGCGTAATTCCAGTCTACCGCGCCGTCTTCGAGAACGGTCATTTTCGAATCAAGCTCTGCGGTCTGGCCGATATAGGTAAAGGCGGAGCTGGCGGCAGATGATTGAACGGCTGTCAAAAGATTGCTCAATTTATCATTGGTGTTGATTTGTTGTTCCAGAGCCGAGAATTGCGCCAGCTGGCCGGTGAATTCTTTCGTATCCATCGGGTCGAGTGGGTTCTGGTTTTGCATCTGGGTCAGCAAAATGCCCAAAAACTGGTTCTTTAGAAGCTCGGCATTATCCTCGTCGGCACTTGTGCTGTCAGTGGTTGTGCCTGAACCGGACTGGGCTTTTGTGCCTGCGGTTGTGCCTAGATAGGGGAGGCTGGAAATTTTGGTGATATCAACGGCCATATTTGAATGCTCCATTCATCTTACGAGGGATAAAACGGAGCAGATGCGGATTTGGGGCGCGACTGATCAAATATTTTTTATGGAATCGTAAAAAAGTTTTTAGCTTTGAATTTCAAATGCTTAGGGAAAGAATACTGCCTATATATAAATAAGTAGGTTATTTGGCAGAGTTTATAAAATAAAATGCGAATATAAACGATTTAAAGGCTTTCTTAACCTTTATCGGATTATGATTATAAACAAGGCCGAATATTGAGGATTCAAATCGGTCTTGAAAACTGATAGTATATAAGAACATTCGGAAATTGGACGACCAGTATGGTCCAGAATTTCCCGGTTTCGAAGGATCGAAGCCGTTTCAACATAGGCAAACTCAAAGAAGGAGAGTCAAATGCCAGTAATCGCAACCAACACATCTGCCAACACGGCGCTTATTTACCTTAACAAAAACTCCAGCGAACAATCCAAATCATTGGCCAAATTGTCCAGTGGTTCCAGAATCGTTCGTGCATCTGACGATGCCGCCGGTCTTGCCGTCGGTACGAAACTGAAAGCTGACGTTACAACTCTGAAACAAGCTGCGACCAACGCTGTCCAAGCCCGTTCCGTGCTTCAAACGGCTGATGGCGCGATGGCCCGGGTTGGCGATATTCTGCAACGTATGAAATCCCTGGCTGCTCAAGCGATCTCCGGTTCGGTTGATACGACAGGCCGTAGCTTCATCAACACAGAATATCAACAGCTGCTGACGGAGATTGGCAACATCTCGACAACAACCCAGTTTAACGGTACGAACCTGATCAACGGTACTTACAGTCAGACATTCCAGGTTGGTGTTGCAGCGACTGATATTATCACAGTCAACTTCGGTGCTGCGGGATCTCTCGTCAACATGTCGACAGGTGCAACAGGTCTTGCCATCGCGGGAACAACAGTTGCTGGTTCTAACGGTACTGCAGCTACTAACGCGTCTGCCAACCTTGATACAGCTATCACTACTGTTTCCACGGCTCGTGCGACAGTCGGTGCGCTTCTATCCCGTTTCGAATACCGCGGCGATGTGATCGACAGCTCTATCGAAAACTTGACGTCAGCCCAGTCTGCCATCATGGATGTCGATATTGCGGCGGAACAATCGAACCTTGTCAGTCGACAGGTCCTCACCGAAGCCTCCATCGCGGCGCTGACACAGGCGAACCAGATGAAGTCCTCATTGCTGGCCCTGGTTAGATAATAGCTAGATAAGGTTATTTAAACCGAATTCAGAAGGGGAGCTGGCACAAGAATTGCTTAGCTCCCATTTTTGAATTTATGACTGAGTTTGAACGGATTAGGTGTTAATATGGCAACAACCACTTCAACAGGTGGCGTCTCTACCCAAGGTACAAGGACTTATCTGTTCGGTACATCGTCAGGTATCAATACCTCGGCCCTGGTCGAAGCGGCCTATAATCAACGTGTGGCCGAAGCCGATCGAATAGACGTCAAGATAGACAAGAATACCAAAAAATCCGAAGCTTACAGCACGTTGCAGACGCTCTCTACAAACGTGCAGACAGCGCTTAAAAATCTTCGTACCACTTACGGATTTTCAAGTACGAATACGAATTATGCTTTTGCATCGCGTAGCGGTACGTTAAGCACCAGCGGGACAACCGACCCTAGCAAATTGATCGGTGTCAGTATCGATCCCGGTACGGCGCTTGGCAGCTATGAAATCGAAGTCGTACAAAAAGCCAAGGCGCATCGCATTGCGAGCGATCCGGCGGCAAGCTCCACGACGGCGCTCGGCGCCACCGGCAGTTTCGAAATAGGTATTGCCGGAAATACGGCGTCTACGATCAACATAACAAATACAATGAGCATGACCGATATCGCGGCGGCTATCAACGCGACGACGGCAACTTCGGGCGTATCGGCAACTGTCTTAAAAGTGTCCGATACATCTTACCAAATGGTTTTAAGCGGGACGTCTACGGCGAAAGCTATTTCGATCGGCAATGTCACGGGCAGCGATGTCCTTGGCACGATGGGCGTGACGACAGCAGGAAATGCGCCAAAGAATGTTTTACAGACGCCGGATCAGGCGATACTTGAAATCGACGGCGTCCAGATCACCCGCGATAATAATGAAATCACTGATCTGATTGCTGGCGTTAATATTAATATCCTGAATGCCGAACCTGGCACGATAATGGATCTGGATATCCAAAACGATAACAGCGCGATCAAGGATGCGATATTGTCCTTTACCGAAGCGTATAACGAGCTAAGAGAATTCGTCGTTGCCAATCAGGCCGTCGCCGGCAGTGGAGATGTATCAGATGATGCGATTCTCTTTGGCGACACGGTCATGAAAAGTTTGAATGACGCTATCCAGCCTTTAATTTCAGGAAAATATGGCACGACGACAACCGGCTTTACAACGCTGCGTGAACTTGGCATTACGCTGGGTGATAATAACGTGTTTTTGGTCGACGAAACGAAACTGGATGCGGCTATTATAAGTAATTTCGATGATGTGAAGTCGATTTTTTCGACGCAATGGTCGTCGGATAATTCAAACTTTACTTTGCTTGGAAATAATTCCAAGCTGCAAAGTCTGAACCTTACGGCGACTATTCATGTCAATAATAACGGCATATCAGCAGTTTATGTGAACGGCGATGGATCACTTTTTGATTTTTCAGGAACGTCCATAACCGGTAAAGCGGGCACGATTTATGAAGGCCTAAGTTTCGCCTATGTTGGCAGTACAAATACTATCATCAATTTTAATATGGATCAGGGATTGGGCGACCTTGTATCGAATACGTTGACTGCATTTACAGATACGGTCAGCGGTACCTTAACCTCCGCTAAACTCAATCTGGGTGATCAAAATACGGACATGGCGGAGCGTGCAGATCGAATTCGTGAACGGGCCGACGATTATCGAACCAAGTTGATCGATAAATATGCAGGTTACGAAGCGGCGATTGCCAGAAATAAATCAATTATTGCACAATTAAAAGCCATTCTCGGCCTCGATCAGGATGAATAAGAATGTCATATCATAAAGCCGTCCAAGCCTATCAAAAGAAAACAGATGAAAATCTCTCGCCGCTGCAAATCGTCGTCGAGCTGTATAAAGGTATGATCAAGAATACCAAAGATGCTAAACGCCATTGGGAGAACGGCCATCTGGATCTGATGACAGGTAGCATTACGAAGGTTTTCAATATCATCGAAGCTTTGCAGGCACATCTGGATTTGGAGCAGGGCGGCGAAGACGCGGCTTTTCTCAATCGATTCTATAATGTCATTTTCTCGGCTTTAAGCCGTGCGACCAGCAAGCCTGAGCCGGGTGAAGAATTTGATTCTATCATTGCCTATATCCAGCAAGTCACGGATAGATGGTACGCTATGGCCTATGATCGTTCTGCTGAAACAGCGCATCAGGAAAGCGCCACCATGTAAGATTGGCACCAGTATTCCTAATCCTGCAAGGCGGCAAAATTTGCCGCCTTTTTTTATTTACCTTCATAAATACAGCCTAAAACTGGCTTAAGGCTTGCAAATCCATCCCTGAATAACACCAGAGATGGATTTTACGTGACCGTTCGTATCGCCCCCAAGAATGCCAAAGCTGAAAAAAACCAGATATCGGCGGATCGTTATATCCGTGAATCCGATGAGGGTTTAATGGGCTTATTTCAGTCGGGCGATGCGCTGGCTTTTCATTATTTAATCGAGCGCCATAAAGGCCTCATCCGAGTTCAAGTCAGGAAATATTTCGGCGCGGGCGCTGATGTCGAAGATATTATGCAGGATATTTGCCTGTCTCTTTGGCAAAACCGCATGTCATGGAAGCCAGGCGTGGCAAAATTCTCGACATGGCTTTTCCGCGTGACCGCCAACCGGTGCATCGATATCTTGCGCCAGAAAAAAGAAATCTCAACCGATAGTAATTTCGATCATATCACGAGCGGAATTATGTCTGCGGAAGAGCGTATGTCCGAGAGCCAGACTTCCGTTCAATTGATGAAGTTATTAACAGAACTGCCGTCCCAGCAGCAATTGGCGCTGAAAATGTTCTACTACGAAGATGCCAATATTGGCCAAATCTGCCAGAAAATGTCGCTGTCGGATCAGGCTGTCCGCTCCCTTCTGAAACGCGGGAAACAAAAGCTTCGTGCTGTCATGGAGCCAGACGCTATGCAGGCAGCACTCGTCTGATATTCGTTTCTCGGCTTTCATTATTTACTCCTCATTAATGAATTACAGGCATAATCGGGGTAATTATAAAAATAAATAAAATATGTAATAAGGTGTGTCTGCGTGATTAATAATTGTGATTTCATTCTCGGCGAGAATGATTCTATCGTCATCGTCGTCCGGTCTTTGCTGCCAAAAGGTGAGCCGTTGACGTGCGAAGTTCATAAAACAGAATTGGTATTCAGATCCGGTGAACGGCCTTTAGGCAATGTCGCCTGCCAGAACAATGACGTTCTGTCTCGTTTAATAACGAAGGCGAAAGTAGGCTTTGTCGAGTTTATCAACGGTGCGCCGAAATTTCCGGTTTATATTTCATCAGTCGCAAATATCGAGGTAATGGCAGCATGAGTGGGGAATACACGAACGTAGAACCGGGGATGATGGTTTGTGACTTTGTCGGTAAAAACATGACTGTTGTTGGTGGTGCGGCTACTTCAAAATTGGACATTGCAGATCTAAGTAACAGCCTGACAGCCTCGGGCGGAAATTTAAAGGAGCCTGAAGATTTATCAGGAAAATTTGCTTGCCAGGCAATACCAAATCAACCGCCAAAGCCTGAAGCGGTTCCTGTTGCGTTTGCGCCTGCCAAAGCGATGTCTTTGACAGTAGAAGCCAGATAAAATCCTTTTCAGTAATTAATTTTTGACATACGATAATATTCAATATCGGGGGATTATTGAATGTCAAAGATCGCGCTTATTACGGGCATTACTGGTCAGGACGGGGCTTATCTAGCGCGTCTTCTTTTATCCAAAGATTATAAAGTCCATGCATTGAGGCAGCCATCGGTCTTACCCGATACAAAGCATATCGAGCATATCCTGCCGCAAATCAATCTTCATTACGGCGATATGACGGATGGCAGTTCGATCCAGAGAATTTTAAACGATGTAAAGCCAGATGAAATTTATAATCTGGCGGCGCAAAGCCATGTGAAAATTTCCTTCGATACGCCGGAATACACGATGAATGTCAACGGGGCAGGTGTCGTTCGCATGCTGGATTATATTCGTATCCATGCACCCAACATAAAGTTTTTTCAGGCTTCTACATCCGAAATGTTCGGCGATGCGCCGGCACCGCAGAATGAGACATCACCTATGTATCCGCGCAGCCCTTATGCGGCGGCCAAGAAATATGCCTATGACATGGTCAGGATTTACCGCGAAGCTTATGGTATTTTTGCCAGTAACGGCATCATGTTCAACCATGAAAGTGAAAATCGCGGAGAGGAATTCGTGACCCGAAAAACAGCCATGGGTGTTGCGAGAATTGCGCACGGGGATAGCCATGTTATCGAGCTTGGAAATTTGGAAGCTCGGCGCGACTGGAGCCATGCCGAAGACATTATGGCAGGGGCTTATGCGATTTTACAGGCAGATAAAGCGGATGATTATATACTGGCATCCAATACTTCCTATTCGGTCCGTGATTTTGTGTCAGAAGCGTTCAGCGTGGCAGGAATAAACGTTCAATGGCAAGGCGCGGGGCTTGAAGAAAAAGCGGTCGATGCAGAGAAAGGTCAAGTATTGGTTAGGGTTAATCCGGCTTTTTTCCGTCCTTTAGAAGTTGAAAATCTGCAAGGTGATTACAGCAAGGCCATGCGCGAACTAAGCTGGCAGCCGAAAAAGAATTTTCAGATGCTCGTTCAAGAAATGGTTGAAGCAGAGATTGGATATTCGACGCAGGATAATATTATCAGGCTTCAGGCTTGATGTTCGATATCAGCGGCAAAAAGATATGGATTGCCGGGCATGCCGGATTGGTTGGATCTGCGCTGGTTCGAAAGTTTTCCAAGTTTGATTATGAGATATTAACTGTTCCAAAATCCAGAATCGATCTAACGCAGCAGAAGGAAACCGAAGACTGGGTCGCCGAACATAAGCCAGAAGTAATTCTTATCGCGGCGGCGAAGGTTGGCGGGATTGGAGAGAATGCAGCAAGGCCTGCGCAATTCTTATTTGATAATATTTCTATCGCGCAAAACATTATTCATTCTGCCTATAAGTACAAAACGCAGAAACTTGTTTTTCTGGGATCTTCTTGCATCTATCCGAAATTTGCCGAGCAGCCGATTAAGGAAGAAGAGCTTTTAAACGGTGCATTGGAAGGGACCAACGAAGCCTATGCGATTGCCAAGATTGCCGGCATAAAACTATGCCAATATTATCGCCGCCAGTATGGTTGCGATTTTATTTCCCTGATGCCGTGCAATTTATACGGGCCGAATGACAGATGGAATAATGAAACAGCGCATGTCATTCCATCCTTGATATCAAAAATTCACAAAGCAAAAATATCGAACATGCCTGAAGTCGAAATCTGGGGAAGCGGGAAACCTTTGCGGGAGTTTATGCATGCCGACGATTTGGCGGAAGCTGTCTTAATTGCCGCACAGGGCTATTCTGGCGAGTTGCATTTGAATGCGGGATCGGGTGAGGAAATCTCTATTTCTGATCTGGCGCAGATGATCGGAAAAACGATTGGCTATAAGGGTGAGTTTAAATTGAATCCGGATAAACCGGATGGTACGCCGCGCAAAATTCTAGATAGCGGAAGGCTCCGCGCATTGGGATGGACGCCAAAAATCGGTTTGGAAAAAGGCTTGCAGTCTGCTTATGAGGATTTTTTAAATCCGGCAAATCATATATAATGAATATATGAATCAATCGACCAATCATATCATGATGATGGAGCCTGTCGGCTTCCATTCCAATCCTGAAACCATGGAAACGAATACTTATCAAGCGGCAGACCCCTCGGATATTCATTCCGTTCAGGAAAAGGCAGCGGCTGAGTTTCGTGCATTTCGTGATCTGCTGGTGAGTAAAGGGGTGATCGTGACCTCTATTATCGGGCAGAAAGAAAGCCCTGATGATATATTTTGCAATAACTGGGTCGCGACATTCGGTGACAGGACTCTCGGTTATTACCCGATGTTGGCCCCGAACCGCCAGATCGAGCGCCGGTCCGATGTCATGGGCTTTCTCGAATCCATTTATGATGTCGCTTTCGATTTTTCGGGCCATGAAAAAGAAGGAATGTATCTGGAAAGCACGGGTGCGCATTGGCTCGATCGGATTAATAGAATCGCTTATTTTTCAATCTCGCCGAGATGTGACGAGCGCATGGCGAAGATGTTTTGCGAGAAGATGGGATATGAAGCGGTGATGTTCCGCACGAAAAACCATGCCGGAAAACCCGTCTATCATACGGATGTGATGATGTATATCGGCACGGGCTATGCGGGAATTTGTTTAGCCTGTATTCTGAAGGAAGACCGTCAACGCGTGCTGGATAGCATGTCGGAGCATCGTGAGGTCATCGATTTATCAATGGATCAACTTAAGGCTTTTTGTGGTAATTCACTGGAGCTTATCGGAACAGGCGGTAAGAAATTATTAGCTATGTCGTCAGGCGCATATGCGGCATTGGATGAAGCGCAGAAATCAACATTACTTAAATATGTATCAGAAATCGTTCACGCCGATATCACGACAATCGAAAAATATGGTGGCGGTTCGGCAAGATGTATGCTGCTAGAGTTGCATTAATTTCTGTCAGGTCTACGAGCAGCAGGGCCTATGGGTGAATTGATTGGCAGATGAAGCATTCTTTCTTCATTTGCTTTTCCTTTTTCGCAGAGTTTTTGTAAATTCCCATTACTCAAAGTATGGACGATCATTTCAGAATCGATACGACCTGCACCTTTCATGCAGTCTATAGGTAGGGACATATCGTCTTGTAAGATAGAGAGAAGTTCGCTGTCATTACGGTTAATGTGCCACTTTAAATATTCAAGCTTCCTGTCATCGTCGGATGTATATTTTTTAGCTTCAAGAGCAACGGAACAAATAATTTGAGCTTTTTGGCTTCGAGTGGTGGCTTCTTGAAAAGTAGGATTCTCCAAATATATACCAGGAATAACTCGGAAAGTTGAAAGATGTTCCCATCCTGGTGTAATCGCGACTGGTTTGCGCTTGTCTGATTGATGGAATGTTATGAAGCCTTTAAAATCAATGTCTCCGTTATTTCGAATCAGATTCGGATCCATATTTAAAGACTTAAGCAGGTTGATGTCTGACGGATTGATGAGCCGCGAAATATAATTATTATGAGACCATGCATTCTTTAGTATACTTTTTTCGGTTGTACCTATTTTGAGTAGATCATCACCTACCAAAGTTACAATATCAGGCCTAATTGCACCTATGCTTCTTGATATCGTTTTGAAACGGTCATTGCGGCGATCTGTGGACCATTGCAGATAATCGCAACCTTCTTCAGTTATACGCTTTGCTAATTCTGCCATGACGATATCAAAGAGATTTGTTCTTCTAAAGCTTTCTGCAACATAAGCATCTTCACAATAGGCCGCACGTCGTCCTTGACTGTCGATCATCGGATAGTAAACAGCGTATGCAATTGGCATACGGTCTTGGGCATAAACTAAAAAGCCTCTGAAAGTATTGCCACGTTTCCAGATGCTCTCTTCCAAAGTTTCCAAGTCGCCAAAATATTCGACTTGATGAAAATTGGCCTGAGCTCGGATTAAGCTTTCCAAGGCGGGAAGAAGCTTTTTCCTTTTTTCTGGATCAGTAACAATATCGTGCAAATCGGCTAAATAATAATGATATGAATCAGACCCTTTAGCTGAGTCTGAAAAATCGTCCTGTGCTTTTAGTGTTTGCGACATTGTCTAGTTACTCATTAATTTTTTGTATTTATCGGGAACTTGCCATTCATCAATAAGCCTTTGTGGCGGTTGAATGGCTTGTTCCCATAGCAAGCTGAATTGTAGCCGGTATGCTTCTGCTAAAACTGGATAATTCATTACTATAATTGTCGGATCTGGCTCATAAAGCACAATCGCAAATTTATCACCAAAAACCATAAAAGGGACTGCAAGAAACTGTTTTGCTGGGATCCATCTATATTCAGCATAATTCCGAGCAGGAAAATAACAGTCACCTTCTTTTTGGATAATTTTAAAATTCTTTTTATGCGCAGCTTCAATTTTTGTTACATGAGTAATCGCATCACTATCGCCAAGCCATTGAGCGAATTGGCTATCATCAACGTAAGCTTGTAAAATTTCTCTAGTATCATTTTGTGCTGCAGCGTGAACGTCGCTGGAAAACTTCTTAAAGCCTTCGACATCTTTAAGAATGTCTACCTGCAGGCTTTTCTTTCTTATTCCGTCTTGCCCTACAAATTCAATTCCTGAATCTTCAAACGTCTGTCTAATTTTTTCAAGCGAACTCTTGCGCGGTGTCGTGGAGCCACTCTCAATCGCTCCAATCGACGTACCGGATATGCCAGTACGTTCCGACAGGTCGTTTTGCGACCAGTTCAGAAGTCCTCTCGCGCCACGAATTTGAGCTGTTGTGATCGACATTTATTACCAATGGTTTTTTTTGCGTAACTTGCTTTTATCGTAAGTTTATACAATAAGCCAAGTTTATTCGGCAACAAAAATATGACAAACAAAATTTCTTTTGTTTTCAATGGCTTGAATTTTACTTATGTTTTTTCCAAGTTAAACTTAAGTAAAATGCGGGTACTATTTAGAATCGCCTGCCAAAAGGCCTTCGCGGCGCAAAAGAGCGTCCGGATCGGCGTCACGGCCCCTGAATTTCCCGTAAAGCACGAGAGGATGCTCGATATTACCCTTGGCAAGAATCTCTTTCTTGTAGGTTTCGGCTGTTTCCGCGTGATAAAGGCCTTTCTCGAGAAAGACTTCGAAGGCATCGGCATCTAGGACTTCTGCCCATTTATAAGAATAGTAGCCTGCAGAATAGCCGCCGGAGAAAATATGGCTATACGAGGTTGATGCCGGTCCGCCAAGGCGCGGGAAGAGGCGCAAATCTTCCATGACGCTATCTTCAAATTTCAAAAGATCTAAAATTTTGTCAGGATCGGTTGTGTGCCATGCCATATCCAAAGTGCCAAGGCCGATTTGGCGCAAACCCGTCCAGCCCGCCATAAAGTTTTTGCTGGCGCGGAGTTTTTCAATCAGGTCCGCCGGAATTTTTTCACCTGTTTCATAATGCGCGGCAAAATCGTTCAACACTTCCGCTTCGTACAGCCAGTTCTCCTGAAGCTGGGACGGAAGCTCGACGAAATCCCATAATACGTTTGGTGAAGCCATAGATCCATAGGTGGCTTCGGATAACAGGCCATGCGTAACATGTCCCATTTCGTGGAAGATGGTCAGGACTTCATCGAAGGTAAGAAGGGATGGCTTGTCTTTTGTCGGCTTGGTAAAATTACAAACGAAAGCGGTAACGGGGCGCTCGATATTGCCTTTGTATAGGCCTTGTTCGCGATAAGCCGTCATCCATGCGCCGGGTTTTTTGCCATTGCGCGGAAAGAAATCAGCATACATCGTGCCGATAAAGCGGCCCGTACGTTCATCTTCCACATCATAAGCGGTCACATCGGAATGCCAGACAGGGTAATCGGTATTAAGCGTGAATTTCAAACCGAAAAGTTTTCTGAAATGTTCGAACGTGCCTTTGAGAACGCGATCCAGTGGAAAATATGGACGCAGATCTTCGGATGAAAACTGGAATTTTTCTTCCTGTAATTTCTCTGAATAATAGGAAACATCCCAAGGTTTTAAATCGTCATTACCGAGGCGCTTGGCAAATGCACGGAGTTCGTCAAGATCGGCCTGTGCGGCAGGTTTGTATCTATCTTTCATTTTCTTCAGGAAAGACATGACGCGGTCGGTTTTCTCCGCCATGCGGCGTTCAAGAACGTAATCGGCATGGTCCTGATAACCGAGTAATTTCGCACGTTCATAGCGCAGGCGCACGATTTTCAAAATTGTTTCGGTGTTATCGTATTCATCGCCGAAGGCTTGGTGGCTGTAAGCGCGCCATAACTTCTCGCGTAGTTCGCTGGAGTCGTTATAAGTAACGAACGGGAAATAGCTTGGGAAATCTAGCGTAAAAACATATTTGCCAGCAAGGCCGCGCTCCTCGGCGGCAAGTTTGGCTCCTTCGATAGCCATTTCCGGTAAGCCTGATAAATCCTTTTCATCTTCGAGAACAAGCTGAAATTTCTCGGCGGATTTTTTGACGTTATTGGAATAGACGGGGCCGAGGGTTGACATGTCTTCGTTGATTTTGCGCAAGAGAGCTTTTTTATCGTCATCAAGCAGTGCGCCGCCGCGAGCAAAATTCTTATAGGTGTCGATCAGAAGTGTACGCTCTTCCGGAGACTTGGCTTCGCTGTCGATATTTTCAAAAACTGTTTTGACGCGGGCGAAGAGCTTTTCATTCAAAATGATATCGCTGGAAAAGTTGGCTTGAATAGGGCCTATCTCTTCGGCAATTTTTTGCATACCGTCCGTGCCGGCTGCAGAAAGCTGGTTGTAGAAAATAGATGATATCGTGCCGAGAAGTTCAGACGCAGTTTCCAAGGCGATAATGGTGTTCTCGAAATTGGGTTTTGCAGGATCGGCAATAATCTTATCGATATTCGCTCTCGCTTCGGCAATTGCCACATCCAGCGCAGGCCGATAGTGTTCTTCCCTGATCAAATCAAAGCGCGGTGCATGGTTTTTCAAGGGCGAAGGAGCAAGTAACGAGTTATCGGTAGTCATAACGATTCCTTTTGATAAAAGAGACATTTAGATATATGGATCAAAACCATGCAAACGCCAAGACCTGAATATCCGCCGGAATACGCAAAAGACCAAATCTATTCCGACACTTACAAAGACATCTATTTTTGTGAGGAAGACGGGCTAGACGAGGGCGACCATGTTTTCTTGAAAGGTAATAAATTACCCGATCGCTGGCAGGACAGGTCCGAATTTGTCATCACCGAGACGGGGTTTGGCACGGGGCTGAATTTTCTGGCGACCTGGCTCAAATGGGAAAAGACATCCACGCCCGATCAGCACCTGACCTATATTTCCTTCGAGAAATTTCCGCTGACACCGGATCAAATCAGGGAGGCGCTGGCGCGCTGGAAAAACGAGATTGGTGACAAGCTCGAGATTATGCTGGAAAATTATCCGGTGCGTATTTGCGGCTGGCATCCCATACGGATCAGCGATCAGATTTCATTATTACTGATTTTCGATGATGTGAACCGCGCCTTGCCGGAATTGAACACCTATGTCGATGCGTGGTTTCTGGATGGCTTCGCGCCTGCCAAAAATCCGGAGATGTGGAGCGAAACCGTCTTCAAGGCAATGGCCGCAAATAGCTATGAAGGCACGACTTTCGCCAGTTTCACGGCGGCGGGATTGGTTAAAAGAGGTTTGCGCGAACAAAATTTCTTCGTTGCCAAAACGCGCGGCTATGGGCGTAAGCGCGATATGATATTCGGGCATTTTGAGTCTCAACGCCAGAAGCCGGAAAAGAAAACGGTAAAATCTGTCGCCATTATTGGTGGTGGTCTGGCGGGAGCAAATGTCGCGGCCCGGCTGAAGCAGGAAGGCTTTGCCGTTGAAATATACGAAGAAAAGGAAGTTGCTGCGGGTGCATCCGGTAATCCGCGCGGCCTCTTCAATCCGCGTTTTACCAGTCAGCAAGGGTATATATCTGATTTTTATGCTTCGGCCTATGCTTGCGCGCTGCGGCAGTTCAAAAGATTAAAAGATATAGACTATCAAGCTTGCGGCAGTATCCATTTGCTTACCGATATTGAAAAGGAAAAACGCCTGACCGCAATGGTAGAGAAATGCGGCTGGCATCAGGATCATATAAAAGTTATTGATGCGAAAGAAGCTTCTGAAATTGCAGGAGTGGAAATAAATTTTGATGCAGTCTTTCTCCCAGATAGCGGTTTCGTCAGTCCAGAAAAAATCTGTAGAGCTTCAGCAAAGAACTCTATTATCGTATGTGAGTCTGTCCAGCAGGTTACTTATAACCAAGGTCAGTGGAACTTAAATAATAGATTATATGATGCAGTTGTTATTGCCTGTGGCGCAGGCGTTCTTAATTTTTCTCAAACAGCGCAACTCCCTCTTTCAAAGGTGCGAGGGCAACTGGCTATCGCATCAAGTACGAAAGCAACGGAAAAAATAAAGACTAATATCTGCTATGGAGGCTATTGTTCGCCGGCGGATAAAGGAGACCACGTTATAGGTTCGACTTTTCAGCCATGGCTGACTGATATTGATATAAGAGAAGAAGATAGTGCTGACATAGTTCAGAAATTTGAAAGCCATGTTCCGGCGCTTGTGAACGAAATGAAGGCCACGGGGGCGAGAGTGTCTTTCCGCGTCGCCTCAAAAGATAGGTTTCCGGTGATCGGCAAAATGCCTGATTATGATAATCTATATATCTCGGCGGCGCATGGATCGCATGGCTTGATTAGCACGGCTTTGGCGGCTGAAATTATAACCTCCGATATGATAGGGCGGCCTTCGCCAATGCCATCCTCGGTGCTGAAAGAGTTATCCCCACAGCGCTTTGCCCTGCGGGAAGCAAAGAAATAGACTTCAGAGGCTAATTCTTTTATCAATTCAGCCGAATGTCATTTGAAATGCCGCCTGTTTTAGTCCTGCTCGTATTGCCAGTGCTCTCTTTTATTTTGAGTTTGGCAGCAGTGCCACTCGTGCGCAAATATTCCCGAAAATTTGATTTTGTAGACCGTCCCGGCGGACGCAAACAGCATGAGGGCGCGACGCCTTATGGCGGCGGGATTGCGATCTTTACGGTTTTCGGATTTTTATCATTCTTCATCGCGCCGCCATTTGAAAATAGCTGGGCATATTTCTTGGCGCTGGCGATGATCTTAATCACGGGTGTTATCGACGACAAACGCGGCGTGAATGCGAAAGTCAAATTCATCATTCACTTTCTGTCAGCTTTTATCCTTGTCATACCCGGTTATACGCAATTGGCGACGCTCGGCGACTTACTGGGCTTTGGTAATATGGGATTGGGATGGGCGGTGATCCCGTTTTCGGTTGCCTGTGTCGTCTATATCATTAATGCAATTAATATGATGGACGGCGTTGACGGTCTGGCAGGCGGTAATTGCCTGATTGTATTTCTTTGGCTTTTGATCGCGTGCTTCTTTGCGGGTGAGTGGGAAGTATTTATGTCGCTAGGGCTTATTTGTGGCGCGGTTCTGGGCTTCCTCGTTTATAACATGAGAAATCCTTGGCGTCGCAAAGCGTCTATATTTTTGGGCGATGCAGGATCGATGGCGCTGGGTTTGACCATTGCGTGGTATTGCATTCATTTAAGCCAGCAGCCGATGGCGATCATTCCTCCGGTATCTGTCGCCTGGATTATCGCCCTGCCGATTGTCGACGCATTTGGATTACTGGTTGCCAGATTAAGCGAAGGTAAGCATCCGTTCGAGCCCGATCGCCGCCATTTCCATCATCATTTTCTGGATAACGGATTTAGCCCGTCGCAAACCACGATTATCGTTTTAACATGGTCGGCGATATTAGGCGGGATCGGTTATCTTGGGTTAAAATTTGGCATCGATGAGCCTGTACTTGGCTGGGCATGGGTAACTTTATGGATCGGCCATGCCGTATTGGTGATTAAATCCAATAGATTTTCAGCACTGCTTAAAAAGATTAAAACTCGCTCGCTATAGTTTTTTCCAAGCCTTCTTTAAGTGTCTTCGGTGGCACAAAGGCTGTTTCCTGTAATTTCTTCGCGGAAAAAACAGTTGTCGCGCAGAATTTCTCGACGCGCACGCGGGAGATCGGAAAATTCTTACCTGTTAGTCTGGCGGCGATATCGAAGAAGGTTCCTGCCAATAAACCGACAGTTTTGGGAAGTTTGACACTATTGATTTGTTTGCCAATCTTCACGCAAATGATGTCGACCAATTCCTTGGTCGAAAGATCTGGTTTATCGACATAGTTAAAGATATGAACGCCGGGGCCGAAATTCATGCAATGGCATAAAAATGCCGCGACATTCTCAACATAGGCCATGGATTTTTTATTCTCGCCATCGCCGATCATGATGAACTGGCCTTTGACAATCTGGTTTAAAAGAACATGCACATTGCCACGGTTGCCAACACCGAAAACCACCGTCGGACGAACAATGACGAGTGTGCGCTGGCCCGGGTCTTTCGCCTGCCATTTTTTGAAAACGTCTTCGGCTTGTGATTTTGTTTCTCCATACGGGCCGATCGGATCATGCGGCGAATCTTCATTCGCTTCGTAATGATGGTGGCCGTAAACGGCGGCGGAAGAGGTAAATATGATTTTCTTGATGCCGGTTTTTTCAGCCGCGGCGCAGATATTTTCTGCGCCCGTGACATTCACATCGTAGTAGAGGCTGACGGGCTTGACATCGTCGCGATGCTGGGCGGCGAGATTGATGATAACATCACAGCCTTCGAGGGCCGGGATCAGGCTATTCATGTCGCGCACATCGGCATGTCTCGAGAAATCAGGGTAGGGGCGGCTCGGCTGAACATCGGCAATGGCCACATAATGCCCGCCTTTCCAGAGATCGGAGGCGAGATTGGAGCCGATAAAGCCGCTGCCGCCGATAATGGCTACTTTCTGTGATGAAGACATGCCTGAAAACCTTTACTGGCCTTGATTTAAATTCTTGATCGCTTATACAACATTCCGAAGACCATGAAAATTGCTTATCTTATCACCCGGATGGACGAATTAGGCGGCGCGCAGATCCATGTGCGCGATCTTTCCCTATGGATGAAGTCTCAGGGTCATGAAGTGAGCATTCTCACCGGCAGCTTTGGTAAAGTCACCGATTTCCTTGAAGAGCAGGGAGTTAAAATTTATGAAATTCCCGATCTGGAAAGAGCTATTCATCCGGCCAAGGACTGGAAAGCATTTAATCAGATAAAATCGGTTCTGACAGAGATAAAGCCGGATATCTTGTCCTGTCACTCATCGAAAGCAGGTTTGCTCGGAAGGCTGGCAGCGAAAGCCGCTAAAGTAAAAGTAATCTTTACCGCCCATGGCTGGGCCTTTACGGACGGCGTGCCGAAATTGCAGAGAGCCATCTATACCTTCCTTGAAAAAGGCGCGGGGTTCTTCAGCGATCACGTCATTACCGTCAGTGGCTTTGATTACGAACTGGCAAAGAAAAACAAAATCGTCCCCGATCATAAGCTGACGCTGGTTCATAACGGGATGCCGGAAAGGCCTGCTATCACGCGAGAAATAAAAGAAGGCCCAGCGCGTCTGATGATGGTAGCGCGGATCGGTGCGCAAAAAGATCACGAGACGCTGCTACGCGCCTTGGCGACACTAAAAGATTTATCATGGATGATGGAGTTTGTTGGGGGCGGGGACGATACGGAGCTTCGTGATCTTGCCATCGACTTGAATATTGATGACCGTGTATTGTTTATGGGCGAACGCCACGATGTTGCAGAGCTGCTGGAAAAAAAAGCCGACCTGTATTTGCTGATTTCAAAATGGGAAGGTTTCCCGAGAAGTATATTGGAAGCCATGCGATCCAGCCTGCCGGTGATTGCCAGTGATGTTGGCGGCGTTTCCGAGGCTGTACAGGAAGGTAAAACCGGATATTTGGTTCCGGCGGAAGATGTTGAAAAATTATCCTATACGCTGCGGCTTGTCATTCCGGATAAAAAGCTGCAACTCGAGTTGGGCCATGCCGCGCGGGAAAGTTTTGAGCGGCAATTTTCTTTTAAATCCATGGCGGTCAAAACAATGGCTGTTTATAGCTCTGTGGATAAGATCGGCCAATCGGCCCCAACGAATTGACCCTTGTTGATTCGCCCCTCATTTTAGGGGCTCATGTTTTATCCGTCCCGATCATTATTAAGTTTCGTTTTTGGTTGCAGCCTTTTGCTAAGCGCTTGCGAAACGCCTGCCGATGGGATGAAGGCAAAAAAAGACCCAGTCTCTTTGCAAAAAACCGAAGCCGCGCCGTCTGGTGAAGCCGATAAAATCGCCAAGCTCGAACAACAGATTGCCGCGCTTCAACAGGAGGTCGCCGCCAATCGTCCGAAGATCGCAAAGATTGACGTGATGGAGCAGAAATTCAAAGACCTCTCCCTCGGCCTCGATCGTATCGATGCGACGTATAATATGAAGCCTGCACCCGTCGCGGCTCCGGTTCCTGCTCCACTGCCTGTTCCAGTCACAGCGCCGCCTGCGGTCCCTGTGAAGCCTGTTCAGAAGGCGGAAGTCGCGCCGCCGCCGAAACCTGAAGCAAAGCCGCCCGCAAAGCCAGTCGAAGCTAAAAAAGTTGAAGCGCCGAAACCGGTGGTTTCCGGCCAGAAAATCGTTCAGGATTTGCGTATCGGCGAGAAAAAAGAATATTCAAGGCTGGTTCTGGATCTTGGTCAATCGATCAAGATTAACTATGACATAGATAATGAAGAGAAAATCCTCCTAATCGAAATCCCGGGGTTCGAGTGGAAAGCCGCCAAAAGCAAGACTTTCCCGAAATCGCTGCTGATTGCCTCTTATCAGGCGGAAAGCGACGCCAACGGTTCGCGCCTTGTCGTCCAGTTGCGTGGCCCGGCTAAAATTGCCAATTACAGCAATATTGAAGCGACAGGCGGTAAGTTGCCCCGGGCTGTTCTAGACATTTCCCCTAAGTAAATAGCTGAAACCCACTGGACCTTATGCAAAAAGATGATACATATCAGCGTATCAAATTTACTTTTTAAGGGTTCGACCATGAAAAATTATTTCCTACTTTCTGCTGCTGTTTTGGCTCTGATTGGCGCGCCGCTGGCAGCATATGCGCAAGATGCTAAAAAAGCAGCTCCTGCAAAATCCGCCATCGACTCCAATAATGACGGCACTGTTTCCAAAGCTGAAGCCGACGCCGTTGCCGGCCGCGATTTTGCCGCTTTCGATACGAACAAAGACGGCAAAATATCTTCCGATGAGTTCAAAGCGCTTCTCTACAAAAACAACGCCAAGCAATTGCCGGATGAGGCCGCGAAGAAAAAAGTAGAGCCGGAAATGATGGCTCAATATAAAATGCTGGATAACAACCGTGATGGCACAGTTACCAAAGCCGAGTTTATGGAAGACTCGACACGCCGCTTCAAAGCCATGGATGAAAACGGTGATGGCAAGGTAACGAAAGCCGAGGTCGAGGATGTGCAGAAAAAAATCAAGGCGCAAGTCGAGAAAATGAAAGCGGCTTACGAGAAAAAGAAAGCGGCAGAAGCTGCCAAGAAGTAGGATTTAGAAAAACCGCCGAAAGGCGGTTTTTATTTATGCGCTCATCTTCTTCGCATGCTGCATCTTATGCTGATGACGCATGCGTTTAGAGGCAATTTGTTTTTCGGTGAGTGTGCCGTGGCAATGATGACAGGAAACGCCTTCTTCGAATTCGGGGCGAGTACGGTCTTCCGGATAGATAGAGGCGCGGCATCCATAGCATGTATCGAGAATGCCTTGCTCAAGGCCATGTTTGATGCCGACGCGGCGGTCGAAGACAAAGCATTCGCCTTCCCACATCGACTCTTCGGCAGGTATTTCTTCAAGATATTTTAAAATGCCGCCTTTGAGGTGATAGACTTCGCCGAAGCCTTCGCCGAGCATATAGCTTGACGCTTTTTCACAGCGGATACCACCTGTGCAGAACATGGCAACTTTTTGGTGTTTTTTTGGATCAAGTTTGGTTTTTACAAACTCGGTGAATTCAGTAAAGATTTTGATATCCGGATCGACCGCGCCTTTGAAAATACCGAGCTGGGTTTCGTAATCATTGCGCGTATCCAAGACCAAAACATCGGGATCGGAAATGAGTGCGTTCCAGTCTTTCGGCTCTACATAAGTGCCGACGACTTTCGTCGGGTTCGCCTGCGGCTGGCGCATGGTGATGATTTCTTTTTTCAGCTTGATCTTCGCCCGCAGGAAAGGACGCTTATTGCTTTCCGAGTATTTAACCTGCCCTTTGCGGACTTCAAGTTTTGCGTCGAGGAAGTTAATTAACACTTCCATATCTTCCGGCGTCGGCGCGCCGACCGTGCCATTGATGCCTTCCGGTGCCAGTAAAATTGTGCCGCAGATATTATGTTTCGAGCAAATAGCTTTCACCGCTTCCTGCATGGCGGGAAGATCGTTGATTTCGACAAAGCGGTATAGGGCGCAAACGGTCCAGTTCATGTCGCTTTCTTAACGCTCCTTAGGATTTTTGGCAAGATTTTATCGTTTTGGCCAAATTCTTAACGTCTACGTCTTTCAGGCTACCGGAGCGCCAGACAAGGCCGATTTCCCGCGTCGGCGCAGGTTTTAGAAACCGGCGGATGGTGATATTGGGCGGCAAGACAGATTTTTGCGCGGCCATATCGGGTAGCAAAGTGACGCCATAGCCGTTGCTGACCATCTGGATCAATGTCGGTAAACTTGTTGTCGAAAAGGTTTTTCGGATTTCGGGATTTTGCGTACGGCAAGCGGCCAATGCATGAGAGCGAAGGCAGTGACCTTCTTCGAGTAAAAGCAAATCCATATTCTCGATATCATTTAAGTCGAGCGCTTTGTCATTCTTCTCTGACGTTGCAAGTACGAATTCTTCGCTGAAAATCGTCATCTGGCGAAAGCCTGTCGTTTCAAACGGGAAAGCCAATAAAAGAATATCGAGTTTTCCGGTTTCCAGTTTTTGTAATAAATTGGAGCTTAAATCTTCATGCAATTGCAATTCAAGTTCCGGCCAGTCTTTGTTTAAGGCTGGCAAAAGCGCGGGCAGGAGATAAGGCGCGATAGTTGGGATAATACCAAGGCGCAGCGGTCCGGCAAGGCTTTCTCCCGATCTTTTTGCTAGCGAGATAATTTCGCCGGATTGATGAAGAACCGACTTGGCTTTGATGCAGATTTCTTCGCCCAAAGCAGTAAAAGACAGACTGCGCGTAGAGCGGTTAATCATCTGATGGCCGAGCAGGTTCTCAAGTGCGGCAATACCGGCACTAAATGTCGACTGGGTTACATTGCACGCTTCGGCAGCGCGGCTGAAGGATTTGTGCTCTTTCAAAGCCATGAGATATTGCAACTGGCGGATAGGCGGCAGATTTTCCATTATTCGCTTATACCGATTAATTTAAACATTTTCCATCGTTTTTATCGATTAAACTTAGCGTTTTTTTCGGTTGGATTTCAAGGGGGCGAATCTGATTTAAAGAGCGCATCGTAACATTTAAGGAGTTTAGACATATGCTAGGTATCGGCGACACAATCCCATCATTCGAAGTTACAGGCGTCAAGCCGGGCTTTAACGCTCATGAAGAAAACGGCCAGTCCGCGTTCGAAACAATCACAGAAAAGAGCTTCGAAGGTAAATGGAAAGTCATTTACTTCTATCCAAAAGATTTCACTTTCGTCTGTCCGACTGAAATCGTTGAATTCGCTAAACTTACGGAAGAATTCGCCGACCGCGACTGCATCGTCATGGGCGGTTCGACAGATAACGAATTCTGCAAACTGGCATGGAGACGCGAACACAAAGACTTGAACAAACTAAACCAATGGTCTTTTGCTGACACAAACCGTACGCTGGCTTCCGGCCTTGGCGTTTTGGACAAAGATGCTGGCGTTGCGTACCGCGCGACTTTCGTGGTTGATCCCCATAACGTTATCCAGCACGTATCCGTCAATAATCTGAACGTTGGCCGCAACCCGAAAGAAGTTCTTCGTATTCTTGACGGTCTGCAAACAGATGATCTGTGTCCATGTAACCGTCCAGTTGGCGGCGACGTGATCGATCTCGCTAAGAAGGCGGCTTAATCATGACTGTTGAAAATCTGAAAAACATCCTGCCGGAGTTTGCAAAGGATATTAAGCTGAACCTGTCGACCTTGTCGGCGGATGAAAGCATTACATCGCAGCAACTTTGGGGTTCTTTCCTTGCGTGCGCGATTGCGACGCGTCAGCCGGAGGTAATCTCTGCACTCGAATCGGAAGTTCAGGATAAATTGTCACCGGAAGCGATCAATGCGGCACGTTCCGCAGCGGTCATCATGGCGATGAACAATGTCTACTACCGTTCGGTTCATATCATGAGCAACAAGGAGTATCAGGCGATGTCAGCGAAGCTGCGCATGAATATCCTTGCCAATCACGGCGTCGATAAAATCGACTTCGAACTTTGGGCGCTGGCGGTATCTGCCGTCAACGGATGCGGCATGTGCCTTGACGCGCATGAAGCTCAATTGATCAAGCATGATTTGTCGAAAGAGCAGATTCAAGTGGCATTGAGAATAGCCGCGACGGTCAACGCGGCGGCTACGGCAATCGATGCGATGCGTTCTATGCCACAGAGCATGGCACAAGCGGCTTAAGCTCTTGCGAAAACAAAAAAAAGGGCGGAGTTTTTGCTCCGTCCTTTTTTAATGAAACATAATTAAGCTGCGGCTTTGTAGACTGACAGGACTTTCAGGCCAAGAACGGCAAGAGAGTCGAAGAAGATAGGCTGAATGCTCTCGGGATTGCTCATCAAGCGATAGAAAACCGAGCCATAAATCATATCGACGACGAGGGCTGTATCCGCATTCATTGCGAATTCGCCGGACTCTTTTCCTTGCTCGATAATATTGGCCAAAATCTCTTCATGCTGAAGCATGAAATTCTTGTAATAAATTTCGAGAAGGTCTTGCGAGCCTTGGCTCTCCGCGAAGACTTCCGTGATAATGCGGCCTGTACGGCCTTTGAGCGTTTTACCAAAGCGCTCCAGCTGCGCCATCATCATTTCCTTGGCGCTATGACCGCTGATGATCGCCGGCGGAAACATCATCTGGCCGTTAATGGCATCCAGCACCACTGAAACCTTATTCGGCCACCAGCGATAAATTGTCGTCTTACCAACATTGGCTTTCTTGGCAATCGCTTCGATGGAAATATCCTTGACGGAAGTATGCAGAAGCATTTTCCAGGTTGCGTCTAAAATCGCCTGACGCGATGCTTCGCTTCTTGGACGTCCTGCAGATTTCGCAATTTTTTCTTCCGGTTTTGCTGCGGGTAATTTGTCAGCGGCAGTAAAAAGATCGTCGTCATTTGTGACGGCAGCATCGGAATAAAAAGCGCGTTGGGCAACGGACATCGGGCACACCTCGTGTTTGGTTATTTTATTTTGAATTCTTGTTTTTGAAGAGGAGAGATACGTAGCGTTTCCCAAAACTTTATTCAAGCGAAAGAGTCAGATTAATCCACTAATGTAGTGGAAAATTATTTTCTGAAACGTATCGTTCATCACCAAATTCTAATGTGTGATGTTTAGCGAAAGGTTTTGGGCGCTTCCTGAATTATTCTTGCTTGGCCAGAACCCATTTGCAATACAGCCAGTCCTCTTTCATTCAACCCGTCAGGCAGCAAACGGAAAATACCGTCGATGCCTGAAAAGCCGTTTGGATTAGCTAGCGTATTCCGACCAAAGCCCTGACCTTGTTTTGACAGGACAACGGCAAGCGCAGCGGCATCGTAAGCAAGAGAGGCAAGGCGTGGCGGCATGGCTCCATAAGTGTCGTTATAACGAGACTCGAATTTCTTACGCGATGCCGGAGAGGCGGCGGCGTACCATGCGCCGGCCAGTGATGGATAGGCGCTGCCATCCATCTGATCCCATAATCCTGTACCGAGTTTTTGGACCGAAGAAGGCAAGCTTTGAGCAATAGCTGCGGATTGTGAAATATTGGCGGCGATCAAAACTGCATTGAAAGAATTAGCCGTAATGAATTGCTGAAGCTGCTCTGGCGCTGGCTGGGTACCATTATAACGTAATACTCCTCCATTGCTCAGGCCGCGTTGTTGCAAGGCCAGATCGAAAGTAGAGGCAACCGCGTTTCCGTAAGCGTCATTCGGTGCGATCAAGGCAATACGGCTTAGCTGTTTGCTGCCCGCATATTCCAAAACGCTATTAACTTGGCTTTGTGGCAGAAAACCTAAAATGAAAGTATTGCTGTTAGCAACCGTGCGGTCGGTTGAGAAGGAAAGCAAATTAATTCCTGCCTGTTGCGCGATGGGTGAGACGATGCGGGCATCTTCGGCAAATAGAGGGCCGAGGATTAGCTTGGCGCCTTTATTAACGGCATCATGGGCGGCGGCGGTTGCCGACATACCGGTGTCGCTTGGAATAAGTTCAAATGAGTCGGCGCTGAGATCGAACATGGCGAGCTGGGCAGCGTTTAACATGGCCTGACCGGCATCCGAGCCGCGACCTGTCATGGGGACCAGAAGGGCGACCTTTGTTTTACCAGCTGGTGCAGGGGGTTTGGGCAATACTGCCTGAGACGATGGTGTCGATGGGATTTGGGCCGACGGCGTGCCGGTTTCCAGCGTTTTGTCCCATGGGGAGTTCGAGGTGTCGCATCCTGTCATGAGAAACAAAACCGCTAATGCCAAAATAAATTTTGGTGCCTTTGTATAAAGGACGTTGCGCTGCATACGGACCTCGCCTAAACCTTGAAATGATGATGAAGAGCGCCGACCTTACAAAAAAACTTAAAGCGGGTCTATATCTCGTTGCAACTCCTATAGGAAATCTCGGGGATATCACCTTGAGAGCCATAGAAACGCTACGAAGCGTAGATTTAATTGCCTGTGAAGATACGCGGGTGAGCGGTTTTCTGCTCAAAAGCCACGATATAAAGAAGCCCTTGATTTCCTTGCACGACCATAACGAGCTGCAGGATTCAGGAAAAATCATCGAGCGGATCGCTCAAGGTCAGGCTGTCGCCCTGATTTCCGATGCCGGAATGCCGCTGATTTCCGATCCCGGGTATAAGCTTATTCAGGAATGTTATAAAAATAATGTCTATGTAACGAGCCTGCCGGGAGCTAATGCGCCGCTCATGGCATTACAATTATCGGGTTTGCCGACAGATAAATTTTCTTTTCTCGGTTTCTTGCCATCGAAGACGAAGGCGCGGACCGATTTACTCAATGTTTTAAAAACAATTCCGGTAACGGTTATCTTTTTCGAAAGCCCGAACCGTATCGAAGATTCACTTGAAGATATTCTTGCCACGTTCGGCGACCGCCAAATGGCGCTGGCACGGGAGCTGACAAAAATGTTCGAAGATATTTGGAGAGGTAGCGTATCGGAATTACTCGCGCGGGTAAAAAAAGACGGTCAGCCAAAGGGTGAGATCGTTTTAGTCATCGAAGGAATGAGCGAAGACAGCGAAGAGATTGATGTCGAAGGAGTTTTAAAAGACGCCCTCGAACACAACTCCTTAAAAGATGCGGTTGCGCTGGTGATGGGAAGAACAGGTCTACCAAAAAAGCAGATTTATAATCTGGCGCTGGAGCTGCAGAAAAAATGACATCTTACGCGCGAGGCCTGCAGGCGGAAATTCTGGCGATCGTCTATTTGTTCTTCAAAGGCTACCGAATTTTAAAATGGCGATTTAAAACCCCGATGGGCGAGATCGATATTCTGGCCGAAAAAAGCGGGCAACTTGTCTGCGTCGAGGTCAAGCAGCGTGCCGATCTCAACGGAGCCTTGGAAGCGGTAACGCCGATGATGCGGGGACGGATTGCAAGATGTGCCCGCCTTTTCGTCGCAAAAAATCCGGGGTATTTAAAGAATTCGATCCGTTTTGATCTTATCGCCATATCCGGTTTGCATATTCGCCATCTGGACAATGCGTGGTTTGAACCCACATAATAGGGACTTGATTCGCAGTTTCCAGTATTCCAAGGACATTCCCATGACCAAAGCGCCTCTTATCGCCTTACTCGCAGCTTCCACGATCATAACCGCGTGTACGCCGGTTGGTGTCGTGACGGGCTTGGCGGCAGGGACCGGTGTTGCTGCCGGGCAAGAGGGTGGTTTAAAAGCTGCCGTATCGGATACGGCTATCCGTGCACGCATAAATGACTACTGGTTTAAATATGACACTGAAATGTTCAGGAAGCTCGATATGACCGTCGATCAAGGGCGTGTTTTATTGACAGGCGTCGTCCAAAAACCCGAGCACCGCGTCGAAGCGGTTCGTCTTGCATGGCAAGCCAAGGGTGTAAAACAGGTTATCAATGAAATTCAGGTTGGTAATTCCCAGAGTATCGGCGGCTATGCAAAGGATCGGTGGATTTCCGGCCAGATCAAGACCGAGATGATCTGGAATAAAAATGTCCAGTCGATCAATTATACCGTCGATACCGTCAAGGGCGTCGTTTATTTGATGGGGGTTGCGCAAAGTCAGGCCGAGCTTGATCGCGTTGTTCGTATCGCGCAGAAAACCAAGAACGTAAAGCAGGTCGTATCCTATGTGAAAATGCTGGGCGAGCCGATCCTGCCGACAGTCAATGGCGCGACAACCGAGCCGATATCTTCGGTTTCACCGTCTTCTTCCGGTTCGGGTAACGTACAACTGGAAGCTGCGCCGTCGATGCCGGCCTATGAGCCGCCAGCGGTTCCATCTAAATCAGATATTCAAACGGAAGTCCTGCCGCCTTGATGGAAAAAAACGACGTGCTTCAAAGTCTGGGCCGCGTTCCCGACCATGAAATACCTCTGGCTGAAGCCGCTCTTTTGCTATCAGCCTCTTACAGTGCCGGCATCGATCTGGATCGTTACCGCAATCATCTCTCCAAACTTGCCGAGAAAGTGGGAAAAAGATTTGCCGCACTTTTAGATGCTGGCGCCGATGATTCGGCGGAAACTCGGCTTGCGGCACTGAAACACATCATTTCCGATCAGTATCAATATGAGGGCGATACGGATAATTATGACGATTTGGAAAATGCGGATCTGGTCAGAGTTATCGACCGCCGAAAGGGTTTACCGATTGCCCTTTCTATAATTACATTACATGCGGCTAAAGCGCAGGGCTGGGATATGGAAGGGATTAATTTTCCCGGACATTTCCTGCTCAGGTTAGAGTGGGGATCGCATCGCCTTATTACCGATCCGTTCAGCAGGTTTCAAATCATGCAGGCCTCAGACCTTCGAAATCTTGTTAAAAAGATTGCCGGGCCTGAAGCAGAATTATCCTCTTCTTATTATGAATCAGCAACTTCGCGCGATATTCTCATCCGCCTTCAGAACAACATAAAGCATCGCCAGATCGAGCATGAAGACTATGAAGGTGCTTTGAAAACAGTCGAACAGATGCGTCTTATCGCGCCGGATGAAAACAGGTTACTTTTCGATTCCGGCGTTCTTCATGCACGGAATAGCCATATACGGAAAGCCATCGAGATATTGGAAGAGTATTTGAAAAAAGCGCCAAAGCCATCGGATCGCAGGGATGCGGAACTGTTTCTGGCAAGTCTTCGCGACAGTCTGCAATAGAAGGTCAAATGATTAAATATTTATAAAAATATTACAGGCGACCCCTTGTTTCCCTAACGATTCCAGACTATTACTAATTCCAAGTTTTTACACCTGTCCCCCAGTTTGTATAATTCCATTCGTTAAACCTTAAAGGAGCCTACCAATGATCTCGCGCAATTTGCTGATCCTGTCCGCAGCAGCAATTCTTTCTCTCTCAGCCTGTTCATCCGATGATGAAGCTGTCGATACATCCATGACCGGCACAGGCGCAACTGGCATGGCCGGTACAGGTTCCGATTTCGGTTCCGCTCCTGTTAATGGCGTTGTTCCTGGCACACAACAAGATCTCGTCGTCAATGTCGGCGACCGCGTATTCTTCGGTTACGATGAAAGCGAATTGTCTTCAGAAGCTCGTATGACTCTGGACAAGCAAGCTGCATGGTTGAAGCAATATCCAAATGTTTCAATCACTGTTGAAGGCCACGCAGATGAGCGCGGTACACGCGAATACAACTTGGCTCTCGGTGAGCGTCGTGCAAACTCTGTCAAGAGCTACCTCTTGTCTCAGGGCGTTGACGGTTCACGCGTGAACACAATCAGCTACGGTAAAGAGCGTCCTGCAGTTGCAGAAGCAAACCCGGCTGGCTGGTCACAAAACCGTCGCGGCGTAACAGTCGTCAACTAATCATTAGTTCGATATAAATTTTGAAGAGGGCGATCATGAAAGCGAAACATTCTTTTTCAGGTCGCCCTTTTTCTATTTTTCTTGCGACATTACTTCTCAGTGCTTCCGCTTTTGCGCAAGTAAATGAAGCGCCAGTGCGTTACGGCAATGGCGGTTTCGCCCCTACAGATTTATCATCGAGCGGTGACGATATGACAGGCGGCGTTGTCGCTTCGCCATCCGGCGCGTCGTCTTCGAATTCATACCAGGCTAATCTGGAAGTCCGTATATCCGATCTTGAAAACCAGATGCGTTCGATGCGCGGTCAACTGGAAGAGAAAGATTTCCAGATCAACCAACTCAAAACGCAATTGGAAAAAGCCCTGGCCGATATTGAGCTGCGTCTCAGCAGTAGCACGCCGCCAATGAATGGCGGTGGTACTATTTCTCCGCCCCCCAATAATGGCAATTTGCAAACGAATGATTATTCGGATACGCCGCCACAACCGAATGCTGATCCAAATGCGCCAGCCTCAAGTAATTCACCCACGACACAGAATTTAGGTTCGATCAATCAGGCGCCGAACGGCGTGCCGATTGCGCCTTCCGGCAACGATGCCGCCGCCCAATATGAAAGCGCTTTCGCCAAATTAAAAGGCGGTGATTATGCAACGGCGCAAGTCGAGTTCGACCGTTTCCTGAAAGCCAATCCGAAGCATCAACTCGCATCCAATGCGACTTACTGGTACGGCGAGACATTTTACGCTCAGCAGAAATATTCTGAATCCGCACGTATTTTCGCCGAAAGCTATAAGAAATATCCAAAAGGCCCTAAAGCACCGGATTCTTTGTTGAAACTTGGCATGTCATTGGGTGGTGCGGGTAAAACCAAGGAAGCTTGCGTTGCGCTCAGACAATTGAAAAAACAATATCCGGCAGGCAGCAGCACTGTTTTGAAACGGGCTGATTCTGAAATCGCCAAACTTTCCTGCTCATAATTAGAAACATGACAGGTCTTTTTAAATGACCATCATGCAAAAATCATTTGAAGATACGCTAAAATCCATCGGCGATTTTGCAGGTGAAAAAAACCTGGCCGTGGCCTTGTCAGGCGGTGGCGATTCAATGGCGCTGGCGCATCTTATGTTCGGTTTCTGCCGCAAACATGACGTAGAACTCCACGCATTGACTGTCGATCATGGGCTTCGAACAGAGTCGGCGAAAGAAGCCAAAACTGTTGGAAAATGGGTAGAAATCTGGCCTGATGTCATTCATAAAATTCTAAAATGGACGGGCGATAAACCAAAGACGCGTATTCAGGAAGAGGCGCGTAAGGCGCGCTACGCGCTGATCTCATCTTATTGCAAGAAGCATAAAATAAAATATCTGTTTCTGGCGCATCATGGCGGTGATCAGATTGAAACTTTCCTGTTTCGTTTGGCAAAGGGTAGTGGTCTCGACGGCTTATCAGTTATGCCGCCCATGCAGGAAATGGGCGATATCGTCCTTGTGCGTCCGCTGTTGAATTATACGCATGAAGATATGATCGAAACCTGTCTTAAGAATAAACTGAACTGGGTGGAAGACCCCTCAAACGAAGCCGATAAATACGCCCGCGTACGGCTTCGCAATTCAAGGGAAGTTTTAGAAAAAGAAGGATTGAGCGCAGAGCGCATTTTGACGCTTGGCAAAAGACTGTCGCGAGCGCGTGTGGCTTTGAACCAAATGGCGGATAAAGCGTTTGAATTATGCTTTATGCATAAAGAAAAAGCGTATCTGGAGCTCAATTTGGCAAAATTCCTCGATCAGCCTGACGAAATTGGCCTTCGCATTTTGCAAAAAGCGATTGAAAAGGTCGCCGGAGCAAAGAAATATCCGCCAAGCTTGCAGATTTTAGAAGAAATTACCGAAAGAATTTACCATGATCCGTCATTTCGTGCGGCAACACTGGGCGGGTGTATTATCCACCGCCGTAAATCGCGCGGGCTTATCGAAATCAGGGCCGAATAAATATCCGGATAAGCTTGGAACTTCAATGTTTTGACTTATTTTATGCTATCATAGACGAAGAGGCTAAAAACCATTAAACTCGGCCTCTTTAAAGATAGATATTAAAGGACTTATCCGTGCAAGGCTTAGGGCGTAACGTAATAATGTGGCTGGCGATTGGTATGACGCTGGTTTTTCTATTTCAATTTTTTCAGAAATCTCAACAGGGTGGAAATAAAGCAGCCGAAGCGCTGGCCTATAGCGATTTCATGGCAGCGGCGAAGTCGGGCACAATCTCCGATGTCACGATCAAGGGACAGGATATCAACGGTCACTATGCAAGCTCCGGCGGTACGTTCAAGACGACAGTTCCGGTTGAAGAAAATGTGGTCGAGCGTTTGCAAGGTACCGGCGTTCGTATAAAGGCTGAAAAAGTTGAAGCAGAGCAAATGAGTTTGCTTGGTGTTCTTCTTTCTTGGTTCCCGATGCTGCTTTTGATTGGTGTCTGGATTTTCTTCATGCGCCAGATGCAGGGCGGCAAAGGCGGCGGGGCGATGGGCTTTGGCAAATCACGCGCGCGTCTTCTGACCGAAAAGCAGGGCCGTGTTACCTTTGAGGATGTTGCAGGTATCGATGAAGCCAAACAGGAATTGCAGGAAGTCGTCGAATTCCTGAAGGACCCACAAAAATTCCAGCGCCTCGGCGGTAAAATTCCAAAAGGCGCTTTATTGGTCGGTCCACCGGGAACCGGTAAAACCCTGACCGCGCGTGCCGTGGCCGGTGAAGCCAATGTGCCTTTCTTTACAATTTCAGGTTCCGACTTCGTCGAGATGTTCGTCGGTGTCGGGGCGAGCCGCGTCCGTGACATGTTCGAGCAAGGCAAGAAAAATGCGCCATGTATCATCTTCATTGATGAGATCGATGCAGTCGGACGTCATCGTGGCGCCGGTCTTGGCGGCGGCAATGACGAGCGTGAGCAAACACTGAACCAGCTCCTTGTCGAGATGGATGGTTTCGAAGCCAATGAAGGCGTGATCATTATCGCCGCGACCAACCGTCCAGATGTTCTCGATCCGGCGCTTTTGCGTCCGGGCCGTTTTGACCGTCAGGTGGTTATTCCAAACCCTGACGTAAAGGGCCGCGAAAAAATTCTTAAAGTTCATATGCAGAAAGTGCCATTAGCATCGAATGTCGATGCCATGACCCTCGCACGCGGTACGCCGGGTTTCTCCGGTGCCGACCTTGCCAATCTCGTCAATGAAGGCGCTTTACTGGCTGCGCGTAAGAACAAGCGCGTTGTTGGCATGGAAGATTTCGAGGAAGCGAAAGACAAGGTCATGATGGGAACCGAGCGCCGCTCGCTGGTCATGACGGATAACGAGAAAAAACTCACCGCTTATCACGAAGCAGGTCACGCTATCGTGGCGCTTAATGAGGAGGAGTCTGACCCAATTCATAAGGCAACGATCGTGCCGCGTGGACGTGCGCTGGGTATGGTTATGCGTTTGCCGGAAGGCGACCGCATTTCGATGTCGAAGGCAAAATTAGAGGCCGATCTGGCCGTTGCCATGGGTGGACGCATCGCCGAAGAAATTATCTTTGGTAAGGAAAAGGTCACAACGGGCGCGTCATCCGATATATCAATGGCGACCGAAATTTCCCGCCGCATGGTGACGGAATGGGGAATGTCCGAAAAACTCGGAACGATCCGCTACGTCAATAATCAGGAAGAAGTTTTCCTTGGTCACTCGGTATCGCAATCGAAGAATATGTCCGATGAGACAGCATCATTAATCGACAGCGAAGTTCGCCGCATCGTCGATGACGCTTATTCACGGGCGCGTCAGATTTTGACGGATAAAATTGACGATCTGCATACGCTGGCAAAAGCTTTGCTGGAATATGAACTTTTATCAGGCGAAGAGATTAAAGCTTTGCTGAGAGGCGACAAGATTATTCGCAATGATTCAGATGACGGTCCGGTGCAATCTAGACCGGCTATCCCACGCGGCGGCGGTCTCGATATCGGTCCTGAAAGTCGCGGAACGATTTAAAGCTTTAGGGTTTTAACGTTGGATCTGAATTTAAAGATGAGCTGGCAAGAAATATTCGTGATTTAAATTCTCCATCACGAAAAGTTAGCTCATCCTTAAAATTGCCGTTCGATCTTGTTGATTCAGCTAAGATAAGCATTCTCTGTTTTGGTACGCCGTATTCTTCACTAAGCTGAGTTGTGAAATAATCGATATAATCTTTAAGGCTTATCGGTTTGGTTTTGTCATCATTTTCATCATGTTCCAGAATTAAGACATGCTGAAACGATGCATCATGAGTATGCCCAATAGTATTGCGCGCAAATTCGCTGCTAAGGGTGTCTTCTTGCTGCTCTTGCCATCCATCTTTATAAAGATTGAACTCCATTCTATTGCAAGCCTTATCAAGAGGAAGTTCTTTGACCTGCTCAAACACAGGAATTTCTGATTGAGTTGTGTTCGCATGAGCAAGCGTGTAATGATCATGACGCGATAAGTCGCAAAAGCTTAAAGATAGACGCATATTATTTTTTTCCTAACGGAGCATAGATTACTATATTTCTTTAATTATGTCAATAATTGAGATCAAGGCCATGAACCACATATTCCTGACTTTTTTAGCTTTATTTCTTTTAGCCGGTTCAGTTCAGGCTCAGAATAAAATCTCGCCCGTTCAATTAATGACAGTTGAAAAAACCAAATGGCTTAACACGACACGGCCATTGGTTCAGTCAGATTTTCAAGGTAAGGCCGTTCTTCTCGATTTCTGGACCTATGGCTGCATTAATTGCATGCAGATTATTCCTGATCTCGACTACCTTGAAGAAAAATTCGGCAATAAGCTTTTGATCGTCGGCGTTCATTCCGCCAAGTTCGAAGGCGAGTCAGGAAATTCCCGTATATTATTTGCTGCGAAGCGCTTCGGCCTGCGCCATCCGGTTTATAACGACGCCGATTTTGCGATCTGGAATTCCTATGGCGTAAAAGCATGGCCGACCCAAATCTTGTTGGGAACGGACGGCAGGGAAATTGCCCGTTGGTCCGGCGAAGGCCATCGTAAGAAAATCGAAGCGGCTATCGCAGAGATAAAAACCACTTCAGATCAAGCGGTGCCTATCCTTAAGCAGGAAAATAAAACCAATTTATTGTTTCCGGCACGCATAGAGGCACGGTCTGATGCTCTATACATTGCCGATTCAGGCCATAACCAGATCGTCGTGACCGACCCTACAGGTCTCGGGATTGCGCGTGTCGGCTCCGGCTTGAAAGACGACAAGGATGGAAGCCTGACCTCTGCCAGTTTCAATGCACCGCGCGGTCTGGCCGTGCAGGATAAAAAGATTTATATAGCCGATACAGGCAGCCATAAAATCCGCGTCATCGATCTGTTACGCAAAAAAGTCGATACGCTGGCAGGTAATGGCAAGCGCGGCGGCCTTGGAAAACTGGCATCGCCTTGGGACGTTGAATTTATCGGCAAGGATAAACTCGCCATCGCCAATGCCGGCACGCACCAGATTTTATTATACGATATAGAGAAAGATGAGCTGTCTGTCCTTGCAGGGTCAGGGCGGGAAGATATCATCGACGGACCGGCTTTAAGCGCCCCCTTGGCGCAGCCGAGCGGTCTTTCGTATTACGATGGCGTACTGTATTTCGTCGATGCCGAAAGTTCGTCGCTTCGTCAATTAAAAGACGGACAGGTGACGACATTGATCGGTACCGGACTTTTCGATTTCGGTTTTAAGGATGGAAAATATCCAGCCGCGAAATTACAGCATCCGCAGGGCCTTTATGTAGATCGGGGTAAAATCTACATTGCCGATACCTATAACGATGCGGTTCGGATTTACGATCTAAAAACCGGCGAGCTTTCCACCCAAAAACTGGTTCAGCGCAAGCTGAACGAACCGGGCGATGTTTATAAACAAGGAATGGGTTTGTTCGTAGTGAATACCAATAACCATGAAATTGACAGGGCTGTCGTGGGATCGCCGCTTTTGCAGGAAATTAAGGTTCAGTAATTAAATAAGATTTTTTAATCTCTCAAAGGCAAATTCTGCCATCCATTCATGGCCTTCAGTGTTGGGATGGGAGCCATCATAGAAAAAACTACCTTCGCTGGCTTTTTCGAATTCATTATAAAAGCTTATAAAAGGCAGATTATGTTCATGGCAGATCTTTTCTAAAAAAACATTATATTCTATGATATCTGAATTGCGTTTCCACAAAATGCGGTCTGCCAAGCCTGTCCTTGGCATTTGGCTTTCATCGCAAGGAATAAGTCCGGAAACAAAAATATTCGGCACATTCTTCTTCGCAATATCAAATATTCGGCTCCAATATTCTTCTTGAAATCCTTTATCTGTATTTGTTGGGCCATCGGGTTTGTCCCAGCGAATAAGATCGTTTGTGCCTACAGCTATAAGCAAAACATCAGGCCGCATACTGACAACGGAAGAACAGAGCTTATGAAAGGCATCACACGATTTATCCCCTGATCTGGCAAAATTATTGAGGTAATAGCCGTAAGGTTTTGGGGTATTTAGCTTCTCAACAAGCCGCATAACCCAGCCTTTGCCTGTCTCATCAAAAAAGCCGTTGGCTATCGAGTCGCCAAGGCAAGCAATCTCCACATATTCCGGCATATAATTCCCCATAAATCATTGTTTTCATATCCAATTTAGGCCATATTCGGCTCCATGACCAGCAAGAAATATTTCGGTACTGACGGTATCCGCGGCAAGGCAAATCAGCATCCGATGACGGCAGATGTGGCGCTGCGCGTCGCGATGGCGACTGCCCGCGTTTTAAAGCGCTCGGGAAATGAACATTCCATCAATCGTGCCGTGATCGGTAAGGATACTCGCCAGTCCTGTTACATGTTAGAGCAAGCCATGGCATCCGGATTTTTGGCGATGGGGATGGATATCATTTTAACCGGACCTATTCCAACGCCGGGGATTGCCATGCTGGCGCGTTCCATGCGTGCCGATATCGGCGTCATGATTTCGGCCAGTCACAATCCTTATTACGATAACGGGATCAAATTATTTGCGGCGGACGGCTATAAGCTTGCTGACAATATTGAAATGCAGATCGAGGAATGGATCGACAATCCCGAATTGATGAGCGATCTGCCGGAACCTGAACATATGGGCAAGGCCAGCCGGATGGACGATGCCATCGGTCGTTATATTGAAGCCGTAAAAGCCTCTTTCCCTAAAGGCCAGACATTAAGCGGGCTGAAGATCGTTGTCGATTGTGCCCACGGCGCCGCGTATAAAGCCGCGCCACAAGCTTTGTGGGAGCTTGAAGCCGATGTTATTCCGATCGGCGTTCATCCGAATGGACAAAATATCAATCATGAGCGCGGCGCGACATCTATTGAGCGTTTGCAGGCGCGCGTTCAAGAGCATAAAGCCGATTTAGGCATTGCCTTCGATGGCGATGCCGACCGCCTGATTTTAGTCGATGAAAAAAGCCAGAAGGTGGACGGTGATCAATTGCTGGCACTTTTAGCGCTGCATTTGAAATCGCAAGGTCTTTTAAAACATGACACGGTCGTTTCGACGGTCATGTCTAATCTGGGTTTCGAGAATTACTTGAAAGATAAAGGCATAACCCTTGTCCGCGCGGCGGTCGGAGATCGCTACGTCGTCGAAAAAATGCGCGAAGGCGGGTTTAATCTTGGCGGCGAACAATCAGGCCATATTGTCTTATCGGATTACGGTACCACAGGGGACGGCTTGCTGGCGGCGCTGCATGTACTATCAATCATTAAGAATGCCGCTTGCAAGGCAAGTGAATGCACGCGTGTGTTTGAACCCTTGCCGCAAATCCTGAAAAATGTTCGTTTTGAAAAAGGCCAGAAACCTTTGCAGGATGAAACGGTCAAGGCGGCGATTGAAAAAGCTGAATTATCTCTGGCCAAAAATGGCCGCGTGCTTGTTCGGGCCAGCGGGACCGAGCCGTTGATCCGTATCATGGCCGAAGGCAAGGATCATGCCTTGGTTGAAAGCGTTGTTGATGATTTATGCGATGTCATTAAAATCGCGACGTCAAAATAAGGGGAAGTAAATGTTGTCACAGGTTTTATGCGTCGGAATGTCGGACTCGTCCGCCGGAACCGGAATTCAGGCTGATATTAAAACCATTCAGGCGCTCGGCGGCTATGCTGCAACGGTTTTAACCTCCGTTTGTGTACAAAATACAACCAATGTTTTTGATATTTATCCCATTCCTGCCGACATTGTTTCGGCGCAGTTGAAAGCGGTAATGGATGATTTTAGTCCCGATGTCATGAAGCTTGGTATGCTGGGCTCTGAAGCGACCATCAATGCTGTCGGTGATTTTATTGAAGCGCACAATACCAGCAAAGAAATAAAGCTGGTTGTCGATCCGGTCATGATCGGGCGGATTGGCAAAATGCTAATGGATAAACCGGCGCGGGATGCTCTAAAACGCCGCCTGCTTATTCATGCTGAAGTGATTACGCCCAATATCCGCGAGGCGGAAGAGTTAACCGGCCTGACGATTAAAGATATCGATGCTATGAAACACGCAGCAGAGATGCTGATGACGCTCGGATGTAAGTCCGTGGTTGTAAAGGGAGGCTCCCTTTCGGCAGATAAGATTTATAATGTCTATTTTGATGATCGTGGCGCGGAAGTTTTCGAACGTCCAAGATTTGACAGTAAGGCAACGCACGGCGCAGGCACAACGCTTTCTTCCGCCATTGCGGCAGGTATAGCGGACGGCAAAACACCTAAAGAATCTTTTCTGATTGCGCAGGATTTCCTGATGGAGGCTATTCGTTCGGCGTCTGCGATTGGCGCTGGTTACGGGCCGCTCAACCATGGTTTTGCTTTAAGAGAAAAAAATGTCTGATAGTAACGCTCTTCTCCCAAACGGTATGATGGATCACATGCCGGATGATGCCGAGCGCGAAGCGGCGTCTTGCGAAAAACTACGTGGTATTTTTTCGCGTTTTGGCTATCGCCTAGTCAATCCGCCCATGCTGGAATTTGAAGAAACCTTGCTGGCAGAGGGGGCAGGGCAGGCGCTGTCTACCAATACGTTTCGGCTGATGGACCCTGTTTCGCAGCGCATGATGGCGTTTCGTTCCGATACCACGGCGCAAATCGCGCGCATCACGTCATCGCGTTTAAAAGATGCGGTGCGGCCTCTACGCCTTGCCTATATTACTGATGTTTTGAGAATTCGTTCGACGCAACTTCGGCCTGAGCGCCAGTTCCGCCAAGCAGGCTGTGAGATTGTCGGACCGCTAGCCGGAGCGGCTACGGAAATTGCGTTAATGGCTTTAATCTCCCTGCAAGAATGCGGTGTTAAAAATATCTCGATTGATTTTACAGCGCCTGAAGTTTTAAAAGCCCTTTCGGCTGGATCAAATCAGGATGAGATTATAAAAGCCTGCCAGAGACGCGATCGTGCCGCGTTTTCTAAGCTCGGTAATACGGGTAAAACATTGATGGCCCTTGACGATATTTCGGGACCGGCGGCGGAGTTTATATCCAAGAAAAAAAACTTGAAACTGCCTCAATCTATATCGAAAATTCTCGATCAACTGGAAAGCGTTATCAAAGATTTGCAAAAAGCGCTTAAAGTTTACGGGATTGATAAGGAGATAACGATTACAGTCGATCCGCTGGAGGCAAGGGGATTTGAATACCAGTCATTTCCATGCTTTACGTTGTTCGCCAAAGGTATCCGCGGCGAACTGGGGAGGGGTGGGTCCTATATGTCCCAGTTTGGACAGCAAAAGGAGATAGCCTGCGGCTTCACATTATATATGGATAGCGTCCTGCGCGCTTTACCGAAGAAAAATAAGAAGAAAATGATTGCAGTGAGCGAGACTCTTGGCTGGGATGAAATTCTTGGTTTGCAGGAAAAGGGCTGGAGCGTTATACGGTCTTCAGCGGTAAATTTTAAAAAGAAAAACTTCGTGTCCTATGTGACGCATATCTATCAAAACGGAAAAACGGAAGAAATAAAATGACGAATGTTGCTGTGGTTGGATCTCAATGGGGAGATGAAGGGAAAGGCAAGATCGTCGATTGGCTGTCGAGCCGCGCCGATGTCGTTGTGCGCTTTCAAGGCGGCCATAATGCCGGCCATACGCTCGTCATTGATGGTGTGGTTTACAAGCTTTCTCTATTGCCATCCGGCATCGTTCGCAAAGGCAAGCTTTCCATTCTCGGCAACGGTGTCGTTATCGATCCTTGGGCGCTTTTAAAAGAAATCGAAACGGTTCGCGCCAAGGGCGTCGAGATTACGCCGAAAAATCTGATGATTGCCGAGAACGCGCCGCTCATTCTGCCGGTTCATGGCGAAATCGATCGTGCCATGGAAATGGCACGCGGCGACAAGAAAATTGGCACCACGGGCCGCGGGATCGGTCCTGCCTATCAGGATAAAGTGGCGCGCCGTGCGATCCGTGTGTGCGACTTGAAGCATCCAGAGCTGGTGCGCGAAAAGCTTGAGGCTTTGATGACGTACCACAACGCGCTGATCCGTGGTTTCGGCTGGGATGAAATTAACGTCGATCATACCTTTGAAGAGTTGATGAAAATCGCGCCGGAAGTTTTGCCCTATGCAGGTGTTGTCTGGAAACGTCTCGACGAAGCGAAGTACAAAGGTGAAAAGGTCTTGTTCGAAGGAGCGCAAGGTCATTTGCTGGATGTCGATCACGGGACCTATCCGTATGTGACATCCTCCAATATCGTCGCAGCGCAGGCGGCAGTCGGCTCGGGTGTCGGCCCGAAATCGATCGGCTATGTTCTCGGGATTACTAAAGCCTATACGACACGCGTTGGCATGGGGCCTTTCCCGACCGAACTCGATAATGAAATTGGCGAGCAGATCGGTCAAAAAGGCCATGAGTTTGGCACTGTGACAGGGCGCAAGCGCCGCTGTGGCTGGTTCGATGCGGTGTTGGTACGCCAAGCGGTTAAAACCGGCGGGATTGACGGTATCGCCTTGACCAAGCTCGACGTTCTGGACGGTTTCGATGAGCTGAAAATATGCGTGGCTTATGAATTGGACGGCCAGCGTATTGATTATTTCCCTGCCTCCCAGATCGATCAGGCAAACGTTGTGCCGGTGTATGAAACGATTACCGGCTGGAAAGAAAGCACCTATGGGGCGCGCAGCTGGGCGGAATTGCCGGCTGAAGCAATTAAATACGTTAAACGCGTTGAAGAGTTGATCGAAACGACAGTTACGCTTTTGTCGACCAGCCCGGAACGCGATGATACTATTTTAGTTCAAAACCCGTTTTTTAGCTGATTTAATCTTTCCTGATCTTATGTTATGGTCGATAAAGCCGCATCACGCGGCCTTATCATAATCAAATCCATGACAGAAGACTCTCAACTTCCTGAAACGCCCAAAGCCGAACCCATCGCGCCAAGCTCTGCTGTCGGTGCCGACCCGGTTTTGCTCAAAGGTGAAATAGAGATTTACCCTGACCAGCGCCTGCCTCATCTGGACCAGGGAATGGTCAAGGCTTATGCGGCGACCGGACGTGCTAAAGAAAAAGCCTATGCGCTTTTAGTCGAAAAAGCGCTGGTGCCTCAGATCCACGCGTCTTCCAAATATATGACATTGAACAACCCATCGCTGCCAAAATTGATGGCAACGGGAGTGGTATATTGGACGCCGGAGAAACAACAACGATATGTTTTCGTCTATGAGAACAAATTAGGTCTGCCCTTCGCCAATCCATCTAATTTTATGGCGATGGGATTGAAGGCGGATAATGTCCTGCATCATTTTGTCAAAAAAATGGTGCCGCTTCTCAAAAATTTTCGCGATATGGATTTCGTTCACGGCAATATTCGCGTAACCAATCTTTTTACCGGTGGCGGCAACGGGTTTGAAAAAATCATGCTGGGCGAATGTCTCGCCACCCCGCCAGCCTTTCTCTATTCTCCGATTTATGAGCCGATCGAGCGCGCCGCGGCGCAGCCTTTAGGACGCGGCGTGCCTGATTATACAGATGATTTATATTCATTCGGGGCCATGCTGGCTATTATGATACGCACCTCAGACCCGATGTCAGGCTGGTCCGATGAAAGTATTACAGAATATAAGATCGAACATGGCAGCTATCAGGCGCTGACAGGCAAGGAAAGGTTTTCAGGATCTATTCTGGAGCTACTACGCGGTCTTTTAATCGATGATGTCAAGCAGCGCTGGACCATCGACGATATTGTTACCTGGCTGGACGGACAGCGTGTCAGCCCGAAACAGGCTGGCCCGGTCAAACCGAAAGCCGCACGGCCGATCGAGTTTTTTGGAGATAAATATTTAAGGCCGAATATTCTTTCTCTTAACCTGAACAGAAATCCGGGCGAAGTCGTCCGCATTAATGATAACGGGGAGTTAAAGCTTTGGCTGAACAGATCCATTCAGGACAAGAAACTGGAAGAAAATGCCGAACATGCTACCAACGCTGCCAAGGAATTGGGCGTTTTAGGCGAAGCCTATCCTGAAAGAATGGCAGGCTTTATGTCGGCTGTACTGGGGCCGGGACTGCCTATTTTCTACAGAAGCTTTAAATTCAATCCGGAAGCTTTCGGACGAATGCTGGCCGATGCCTATGTAACGAAAAAGGAATTGGCGCATTTTGCAGAAATTTTGCAGACATCCTTGATCAGTTTCTGGGCTTTGATGAATGATGCGCTTACGCCTCAAGCGGCGGAAATCGTATCCAAATTCGATATATGCAAAGGTTTCATGCGCCAACAGGGACAAGGCTACGGCTTGGAGCGGTGTCTATATTATCTTTGCCCTGAAGCGCCCTGTTTAAGCGATAAGCTTAAGAATTATTATGTACGCACGCCGGAAGAATTGGCGCTGGCCTATGAACATCTGGCATCCAGACCGGATCGACCGGAAGGCTTCTTTGATCGCCATGTGGTTGCTTTTCTATCGGTCAAAGATAAATCCGTTATTGATCCCTATATTCCGGATATAAATTCCTCGGATCCTGCCAGATCGGCTTTAGCTGCGCTGCGCGTTTTATCCTCTATCCAAAGAAGAGGGAAGATGCAAAATCTTCCAGGCGTCGTGAACTGGATCGCAGAAAAAGTCGATCCCCTGATTAACCGCTTCCATGACAGGGAACAACGCGCAAAGTTAAAAGCGCATTTGCTCAAGATCAAAGACAAGGGCGATATTTCAGCCGTCGAGCAAATGTTTGACGGTATACAGGCTTTGCAAGCAGACGAGCATAATTTTAATCAGGCCAAATATAATTATAATTTTTTAGATCAGGAACATGCCAAACTGGAACATGATCTCGCCAATGATCCAAAATTTGGCCATTCGACAGGCCAAAGCACATCTGCCTTAATCTCCGGAATTGTTGCGACTTGCATTATTGTGATCTATGTCTTTTATAAATTTACGACCAAAGCGGCGTTCTGATCATGGCAAAGAAAAAAAAGAAAGGTAACAGAAAGATCAGTCTTCAGGAAAGAATCCTCCTGATTGCTTTTTTCTTCACATCACTTGTCTTTTATAAAGTCGCCATTATTCTTTTGATCGGCATGTTACCGACCATTGTTATCCGTCTTGTCGACAAGACGCCGGAACGTACCAAGGTTCTGACGATAGGGTTCATGAATTTTGCCGGATGTTTCCCTTATTGTTTCCAGTTATTTGCAAAAGGAGCAGAAGCTTCCGCTTTGAGTGTTATCGCGAACCCTTTAAACATTGTGATCATGTATTCTGGGGCGTTAGTTGGATATATCATTGAATGGGGCGTTGTCGGCTTCGTTGCAAGTATCATGGTCCAGAAAGGCAAGCAGCGTCTAATCGATATCAGGAAAATTCAGGAAAATCTGGTCAAAAAATGGGGACCTGAAGTAACAGGAAATTCCGAAAACGATGACTTCGTCCCTGAAGAAAGTAAATAAAAAACAATTCTTCCTTAAGTATTTATTAGTCTCAAGAGCATAGGATTTAGGATGGAGTAAAGCATGCTATGGCATGTTTTTTTATGTCCGGATTTTAGATCTAACTTGAAGAAAATAAGGATAAAATGCGTCTTAAGGATTTCCTTCGCGGCTGGATTGGAGATAGACAAGGTTCGACGGCTATCGAGTTTTCGATGCTGGCGATGCCGTTTATCATGATTCTTGTCGGCACGATGGAAATCGGTTTGATGTTTGCTTCGAACAGCGTTCTGGACGGTGCGACTGGCACAGCGGCACGGATGATCCGGACCGGTCAGGTTCAGCAATCCGGCGGCGATCCAAGAGATATATTTGTCGAGAAGCTATGCGAGAAATCTTCGTTCCTGCTTGATTGCTCGCGTTTTCAGGTTGAAGTCGTGGAAATGGACGCCTTTTCGGATTTTAACTCCTATGCCGCCGAATTCGATGATGACGGCAATCCGCAATCAAGAGGATTTGCACCGGGCGGCGTTAACAGCGTCAATCTGATCAGGGTATTCTACCGGTATAATCTGGCAACGCCATTAATCGGCCAGTTTTTAGCTACCGGACCAGATAATTCCAGAATGATGGTATCGACAGTCGTGCTTGAAACCGAACCTTACGACCTTTCGGAAGTTGCAGGTGACCTATGATGGTTGACTGGTTCTATACTGTCCATGCCATCAAGGCATGGTGGGAAAACGAGGAAGGGCTCGCGGCTATAGAAGCGGCGATGCTGTTTCCCGTCATGACAACGCTCATGCTGGGTACATATGATCTCGGGACGGGTATCGTATTAAATGGTCGCACTATTACGGCGACGCAAGTTGCCGCTGATTTGATATCGCGCGATAAAACAGTCAATCTGGCCGATATCAACGATATCATCGTGGCGGCTCAATTAGTCTACGAACCATTTGGTCTTCAGGATTTTGGCATAGATATCGTCAGCGTAGAGTTCGACAGCCAGAGAAGGCCGCAAGTTTTATGGCGCGAGACACGCGATATGGAGGCAAATAGTAACGCCCTCGAAAACATCAACGGTATGGGCGAGCCGGGAGATGGCATGGTTGTGGTCACGGTTGAATATACTTATAAACCGCTCTTCGCCAAACATTTTACCAGCGATTACAATATGGTTGAAGTAGCCTATACCAGAGGTCGAAGAAGCCCGACAGTGGAGTGGGGAGGATGAGTATGATGAAAAATAAAATGAACAATTTTCTTTCCTATCTACGTTTGGAAACGGGGGCTTTGGCCGTCGCTTTTGCCATGGCGATCCCGGTTGTATTCGGCATGGCCGGATTCTCGATCGATGTATCGAATGCCTATCTGGTCAAACAACGCCTCAGCCATGCCGTCGATGCGGCGGCTTTGGCAGCGGCGGCATCAACATCCTCGACATCCACACTTGTCGAGTTGAACAATTTCGTTCAGCAATTTTTCACGCTCAATTATCCCGAAGACAAAATCGGCGCCGCATATGACGTTGAGGTTACAGTCGAAGATAATAATATCATGGTCTCTGCGTCGGCGGATTATGAAACTGTTTTTGCTGCAGTCGTGGGAATTGACACCATGAATATCGGCGCTTCTTCGACAGTGACCCGGGAAATTCTGGGGCTTGAAGTGGCCATGGTGCTTGATGTGACGGGTTCTATGTCGAGCAATAATAATATCGGGACGCTTCGGACAGCAGCGACCAATTTCACAAACATCCTTTTTGCCAGCGCCGCTTATCCTGACTCGGTCAAGATTGGCCTTGTCCCGTTTTCGGCTTCGGTCAATGTAGGTCCTTACGGTCTTGGTTATTTGCCGAGCTCGTCAGATTCTCGCAAAGCCAGCACGACCAAATATGATGGCGGCACCGCTTTTGTGAATAATCCGAGCAAATATAAATTCGACCAGACATCCAGCTCTCAATGGTGGGGATGTATTCTGGAGCGTCCGTCACCGCAGGATACGCAAGACCAGAAAACCGGCACGGCCTGGAAATGGGATATGTATCGCTATAATACCAGCGGCGCAAAAAGCTGGAGCGTGCGCGGCGATTCAGCGGCTGTAAATACCAGCTGTAATAAAAACTATATCCTGCCGCTGACATCGGTAAAATCGACGGTGTTAAACCGTATCAGCAAATTTACCGCAGACGGAAACACGCTGAGTAATGTCGGCATGGTCTGGGGATATCGGTTGCTGTCACCAGAAGCGCCTTTCAGGGAAGGCGTTGCATGGGGTACGCCGGAATGGCGAAAAGTCGCTATTTTAATGACGGACGGCGATAATAATAACGGCGAAATTTATAACGCTTACGGCCCCTACAATACGCTTAAAGTGACGGATAGCATGCTGGATTCCAAGCTTGCCCAGACGTGCACGAATATGAAGAATGATGGCATTACCGTTTATACTGTAACGTTTACGTCCGGCATCAATCAGGCGACAAAGGACTTCTTCAAAAACTGTGCCTCCAGCCCGGATAAATGGTATGACGCGCCAAGTCAGGATGATCTGACGGACGCTTTCGAACAAATTGCGCGTGAGCTCAGTAATATTCACCTGTCGAATTAGGTAATGCTGATTTTTCAGGTTTTCATTCTCGCATCCCTGCGAAGGCAGGGATCTTACCTAGAGAAAGCAGTAGATCCCTGCCTTCGCAGGGATGCGCATAATATGGAGACAAGCTTCCTCGCAATGTCGGCGGGTTATATTTCAATGGCTTAAGCTAGGTCTCTCAGTTTGCTCGTCGTTTTTTTGAGACCATCAGAAAGGTGAGATTTCTTCGCTCGCCTTTGGCCCGCTCGAAATGACATAAAATTAACTTTTATATAGTTTGAACGTCATCCTAACTACTTTGAATGTCGTGTTTTTTAGACAGGGTAGTTTTTTGCCGCAGAGACGCAGAGATGATTTTTTACGGGAATGACAAATGGGGTTTTTGTCTATTTCGTTCGTTTGAATATTTTATTCTTTCTTCTCCTCCCCCCATGTATGGGTGGGGGGATGTAATTTGGCATTGTAGCAAAAGGGCGGATTATTTTGTGCCGAACTGGACCAACCCCTCACCTTGATCCTCTCCCCTTGAAAGGGGAGAGGAAAAGAATGGTAAAAATGGGATCGAGGTCCCCTCTGGGCCTCACACCTCGGGGATGGCCGAAAGACGGCGTGGCTTTTCATGGTAAAACCTAACGCTTAAACATAGGACTAAATTCCTGTTATGTCAAGCTTATCAATAGCTAAAATTTAAAACAAATAAACTGAAACATTTTCATAAGTATTGGATAGTTTTGATTCAAAGTCTATTATGAATACTAAGGTAATTACTTTAAATTCGAAGTAATAGTTTAATATTAGACATTGCTTTTAACGGCTCGTTAAATCTTTTTTTGATATGCTTGTTGAGTACGGTTCGGGAGTAACCAATTCCAAATAACAAACTCAGGAGACTAAAACATGTTGAAACTTATTGCACTCGTTCAAGCTTGGAACACAAATGAAGAAGGCGCGACAGCCATTGAATATGGTCTGATTGCCGCCGCTATCGCTCTGGCAATCGCAGGCGTCGTTTTTACGCTTGGTGATAAAGTCGAGCAGACATTCACAGATATCGACGCAGCAATGCCAGCTGCAGCGGAATAATTTGAGGTAAAAAGAAAAGCCCACCCCCCGCGGTGGGCTTTTTTTATTGAAGGGATAAAGAATGATCGGTTTTCTGTTTTTCTTTTTTGGCGTTCTCACCGCGCTTGGCATGTGCGGCCTTGCGGCATGGACGGATTTTAAAGGCTATCGAATATCGAACACGGTATCCGTTATTATCGTTGCCAGTTTTGCCGTTGCCTTTGGCATCACTTACTTGACTGGTCAGAACGAGATTATATTCTCGTCATGGCAATCGCATCTGGGTTCGTTCTTTATTGTCCTGATTATCACCATGGCCATGTTCGCTTTTAAAGCGCTGGGGGCAGGAGATTCTAAAATGGCGTCTGCTGTGGCGCTCTGGCTCGGCTGGGGCGGTATGGTGCCGTTCCTGTTCTATATGGCCCTTATGGGCGGAATTCTGGCTGGCGTTTCTATTTTTCTGAAGAAGAAAAAGCCGTTGAAACAGCCTTTGCCAGCGCTGATTCAAAATACATGGCTTGAAAGCGCGCAAAGCGGAACCAATAAAGTGCCGTATGGCATCGCGATTGCCACAGGTGCTTTGGTTGCCTTTATTTTTAACGGTTATTTCAGCCCCGATAAATGGTCGGATATGATCAATCTTCAGTAAAAATTAAGGCTTCTGTCGCAGAATGTAAGATGAATAACCGCGCCTTAATCGCGGAATAAAAAACAGGCTACCGGGAATAATCAGATGAACAAGAATGTAATGATCGTGCTGGGCGGTGGTTTTGTCATCGCATTGCTTGTGGCCATTATCGTCCAGGCCAGTTTTGGAAAAAAATCGGATCTCGTTCAAATTGCGGTCGCGGCTCGTCCTTTGATGATCGGCACGGAATTAACCGCAGATAATGTTAAATGGAAGGGCGTGCCGGAAGATTCAATCATCGAAGGCTCCATTCGCCGCGTTGGCGACAAGCCTATCAACCAAATGATCAAAGGCCGTCTTCGCCGCGATCTCGCGGCCAACGAGGCTGTCTTAACCTCTGCTCTCATCGCGAACGGTAAAGGAAATGTTCTGGCGGCCAGTATGAAGGCGGGTATGCGCGCCGTGGCGATCAAGGCGTCGGCTGAATCCATGGTCGGCGGTTTTATCAATCCCGGAGACTTCGTCGATGTCATCCTGACCTATCAGGTCAGCCAAAATAACGAGGGCGGCGAAGCAGTTGAAAACCCGGTCGAGCGCAATGCCACGGAAACTGTTCTGGAAAACATAAAAATTCTTGCCGTCGACCAGACGGCCCGTAAGGAAGACGACAAAGCCAAAGTCGGACGTACAGTGACTCTGGAGGTTGATCAGAAAGGGGCGGAGAAACTGGCGCTCGCGACCGAAATGGGAGACCTGTCTTTATCTTTACGCGCTATGGGTGATACGGAAATATCAACCAGCAAAAAACGCCGCATGACAACCGATGTTCAGGTCAGCTCCGTCCTTCAGGAAATCAACCGCAACAAAAGAAGGTCTGGCGGAAATTCCAATATTGTGAGAATTTACAGTGGTGATACTGTAGAAAATATCACTGTCCGTCGCTAGTTCTCTGCGTTCCCTTTCATTTAAACTTCAAAATCTTGCTTAAGTATTTGTATCGGATAATAAATTCTATGTTTTCAACAGGTTTATCCTCTTTGCGGTTCAGCGCTTTGACATTGCTCATGGCGGGGCTTTGCGTTGCTTCTGCGAAGGCAGCCGTCAATCATGTGAATGCTAAGCCTGATACATTCATGAGCGTGTCTGTCGGCAAGGGGGAGATTTTGACGATCCCGGGCGGCGTATCCGATGTCATGATCGCCGATCCGAAAGTACTCGATATCTCGGCCATTCAAAGCAACAAATTATATCTTGTTGGGACAAGCATTGGGTCGACCAATATTGTCATCCTGAATAATACGGGAGATGTTCTGAAAAACATCAATGTCGATGTAAATTTAAATATCGTTGAAATCCAGCGACAGGTGAACAAGCTTTTCCCGAAGGAGAAAGACGTCAATATCGATCTGGTCGGCGATCAGGTCGTTTTGACAGGTTTGGTATCGACCCCGGCAGTCGCCGGTAAGATTGCCCATATCGTTGGCGCACAAGTGGCTGAAGCTTTGAATGTCGTCGGCAAAGATATCAACGAGATTATCGAGAACATGCTCGAAGTACGCGGTGAGCAGCAGGTCATGCTGCGGGTGCGGATCGTCGAGATGAACCGCAGCGTATTGAAAGAGCTGGGCACTGAAATTTCATCACGCGATGCGGATGCCGTGCTTTCACAAAATAGCGGAATTCGCGCAGGATTTACATCGAACGGGCAGGCAGGTTTAACGCAGGACCCGTTTACGATAGGCAGCATTCTTTTTAATACGGGCGTTTCGGGTATTGGTGATTTGAATTTGCTAATCAATTTGCTGGAACAAGACAATTTGGCTAATACACTCGCCGAGCCTAATCTTACCGCAATATCAGGCGAAGAGGCAGGCTTTCTGGCAGGCGGCGAATTTCCGGTTCCGGCGGGTCGCGACCAGACGGGTAACGTAACGATTGAATTCAAAAAATTCGGTGTTTCGTTGAATTTCAAACCGACCGTTCTTTCAGAAGATCGCATCAATTTACAACTGAATACGGAAGTTTCGTCTCTAAATCCTGCACAAGGTATCACCTTGGCAGATGTTCAAGTTCCCGGTCTTGACGTTCGCCGCGCAACGACAACGGTTGAGATGAATAGCGGCGGTTCCTTGATGATTGCAGGTCTTTTGCAATCGAATAATACGAAAGGCCTGAACGGTATTCCCGGTATTAAAAACACGCCCGTGCTGGGAGATTTATTATCTTCGAAATCATTCCAAAGATCAGAAACCGAACTGGTTGTGATCGTTACGCCATTTATGGTTCAGCCTTATGCCGATACGACGATGGCCAAGCCTGTCGCCAAAAGCGAGCTTGATCCGATGGCCCCGCCACCGCCGCCGGCGGGATTGATGGCGCCCGGTAAGAATGGTAAGCCTGCTGTCGCACCTGTCGATCAATCTTTACTGGAAGATGAACCTGTCCTTGATCAAGAAGAGCCAGCGACGGTGAAGCTTAATACGCCGCTGAATAAAGTATTCTCAAAGAATATGAAAGATATTTACGGACAGAAACTCGGCACGATGCCGGATAAAAACCAATCCTATGGATATATGCTGGATTAAAAAATGCGCAATACGTTCAAAATTCTTCTTTGCATGACGATATTGGCGGGTACAAGCGCTTGTACTTTGGACGAACCTACATGGGTCAATCCGAACCGTGTCGAGGTTCATGAAGAAGGCTATACGGATACATTCGCGACCGAGACGCTGGATAACGCGACATTACGGGCGATTGGCGTCAATTATTACCGCTACGGCAACGGGCCGATGGATGTCGCGGTGTCTTATAATTCTTCTTCTAAAAACAATAGCAAATCCAACGCTCTCAAACAGGCGCAGCGGATCGAAAAGGAACTACGCCGTCAGGGTGTAAATGATCTAAGAATATCGACAACTGAAAGCAGCGATAATAGCGACAGCTCGTCAACCTTAGTCAGTTTTCCGGCTTTAACCGCGAAAGCGCCGCAGGATTGCGGAGTTATGCCCGGATACGCAGATGCACAGACAGCGGCTCCATCCAACGCGGAAGGGACGCATAAAGGCTATGCGATCGGCTGCACGGTTGAGACGCTGATGGCAAAACAGGTCGTGCGTCCGGGGGATCTGTTGGGCCGTCCCGGGTTTGAAACTGATGCCGATGGTTTGCGTCAGGAGCGCGTGATCTGGAAACGCGGTTACTATAGTGAAAGATCCAACCCGCCGCTTGAAGGCGAGAGCGCAAGCGATACCAAGTAATCGCTTCGTTTAATCTCTTTACGAATTGGTAATGTTTTCAGCTTGAAGCAATCTGCTCACAAGCGAACATTATTAACTTCTGATTTATAGTCTCGGCTTATAATAAAGCTGAAAAACTTATAAAAAGACTACTAAATCAAAGGTATCAGGAATTAAGAACATGAGTATGGACACAGGCAGTTCAGGTGCCGTGCTATTGCCAGCTGCGAAAGTAGCGCTGCATGTCGGTGATGCGGATATTCGAGAGGCGGCAAAGGCGCTGGCCGCTGACTGGCGTTTTGCCCGCGTGACATTTGAAGTTCATGACGGATCGATTGAAACCGCGATCCCGTTTTATCAAGCCACACCGTCGCCGGAGCTAGTCATTGTCGAAACCTCGACAATCGAAGACGGCTTTACGGATCGTCTCGGCACGCTGGCGGGTAATTGCTCTGAAAATACATCGGCTGTCGTAATAGGTCCGGTCAATGATGTTTATCTTTATCGTAAGCTGATCGATATGGGCGTTAGCGATTATTTGGTCCGCCCGATCACGAAAGATGTTCTGGCGCAGGTCATTTCAAAAACCCTTATCGAAAAATTCGGTGCGTCGGAAAGCAAATTGGTTGCGCTGGTCGGTGCCAAGGGCGGTGTCGGCACATCCGTGATCGCGGAAGAAATGGCACGCGTCATATCCGGTAAATTCGATGAAAAAACGATTATTCTCGATGCGGCTGGCGGCTGGTCTTATCTGGCCGTGGCGCTTGGCACGGAGCCGATGACAAGCCTTGCTGAAATGGCGCGTTTGTCCATATCTACCGATGAAGGCGCATTTAAGCGTATGATCTATTCGCCAAAGCAGAAGCTTTCAGTTTTGGCAACGGGTTCTGACAGCATGCTCGATGAAACCATATCCGCCGAAGCTTATGAGACGATCATCAATCGCCTGATGATAACCTATCCGGTCGTCGTGATCGATTTATCCGGCGCGTCCGCTTCGATCAAGAAAATGGTGATGACGAAAGCGCATGAAATCTGTGTCGTCTCAACACCTTCACTATCATCCTTGCGTGCGGCCAGAAGTTTAATTCACGAAATTAAAAATCTAAGAGGCGATAGCGGCGAGCATATTTCGCTGGTGCTGAATAAAATCGGTCAGGCCGCAGGAAGCGAAGTCGCAAAAAGCGATATAGAAAAAGTCATGGATCGTAAAGCGCGCCTTTCGATCCCTTATGACGAAAAAGTATTCGGCGTTGCCGAAGCGCAAGGAAAATCCATTGAAGATGTCAAAGGCGGTGAGGCTATTTTCACGGCGCTGACAGAATTTACGCGATCTTTATTAAAGGCAAAACAAGGCGCCGAAGAAAAGGTGACGGAGAAGTCTGCGGTTGGCAATTTCCTTTCGAAATTGACAGGTAAAAAAGGCTAGAAATGGGATTTGGCAAAAAAGGCGGCGATACGAGCGTGATGACTCCACCTGCAGCGGTGGTCAGTCAGCCTGAAGCTGCGCCGGCTCCTGCTGCGCCCGGCATTCAAAGCTTTAATACCGAAACGAAAAAACAGGCGGAAGTACAACCGAAGATCAAACTGGAAGCCGATATATTCAGCTCGCCGCAAATTTCAGAGAGTGCGCCGATATCCGATACGGATTCGATGACGCAGCTGCGCCTGCAGCGCGCGCGTAATCGCATCTGGGCCGATTTGCGCGACGGTATCGATTTGAAAGCGCTCGCCCGCATGGATGGCAAGGCGGCGCGGGAAGAAGTCGCCACTGCCGTCGAAGAAATTGCCCGCTTTCGCAATCTCGATTTAACACCAAACGAATTGGCGCAGATCGGCAAGGAATGCTCGGACGATATGCTGGGGTACGGGCCGCTCGAAGCGCTTCTCGAAGAAGATGGCATCGCCGATATCATGATCAACGGGCCGGATACGGTTTATGTCGAGCGTAAGGGAAAAATTCAGCGCACCGATATCAAATTCCGCGACAACCAGCATCTGGTTACGATTTGTCAGCGTATCGTCGGGGCGATCGGTCGTCGCGTCGATGAAGCTTCGCCGATTTGTGATGCGCGTTTGCCGGACGGCTCTCGTGTCAACGTGATTATCCCGCCGCTCGCCGTTGATGGCGCGTGCATGACTATTCGTAAATTCTCCAAGGATAAACTGACCCTTGAGAAACTGGTAGAGTTCGGAGCAGCAACACCATCCTGTGCGAAACTGATCATGGCCATTGGCCGCTCGCGAGTGAACGTTCTGGTCTCCGGCGGTACGGGGTCTGGTAAAACGACGATGCTCAACTGTCTGACACGCTACATCGAACATGGCGAGCGCGTGATCACTTGCGAAGATGCTTGCGAACTTCAATTGCAACAGCCGCATGTCGTGCGTCTTGAAACACGCCCTGCGAATTTAGAAGGCGTTGGCGAAGTCACAATGCGTGACCTCGTTAAAAACTGCCTTCGTATGCGCCCCGAGCGTATCATTGTCGGTGAGGTGCGCGGGCCTGAAGCTTTCGATTTACTTTCCGCCATGAATACGGGCCATGACGGTTCCATGGGAACGGTTCACGCCAACAACCCGCGCGAAGCCATCTCTAGGATGGAAAATATGATTGCAATGGGGAATTTAAATATCCCGACAATTGCGGTGCGCGAACAGATCGCGTCGGCGATTAGTGTTATCATTCAGGTTCAGCGTCTGCGCGACGGTTCGCGTAAAGTGACGCATATTTCAGAAATCACCGGTATGGAAGGCGAGGTCGTCACCATGCAGGATTTATTCGTCCTCGATATCGTCGGCGAAGACGAAAACGGGAAACTGATCACCAATCAGCGCTCGACAGGTTTACGTCCTAAATTCTATGAACAGGCACGCGCTTTCGGTGTCGAGAAATATGTGCTTGATGCGATGGAAGAGGCGTACGGCTGATGTCCACCGGCATGATCATATTTCTTGCGGTTCTTGCTATCCTTATAGCCGTCGGCATGATGTTTTATCTCTTGTCGAATACCAAGCGTGAACAGCAAAAACGCATGTTTGCTGTTATTGCCGGACAATCACATGCATTGCCGGAATCAGAGCGAGATGGCAAAGACCGCCGCCGTGCAGATCTTGCCAAAAAACTGCAACAGCAAGGCAAACAGCATAAGAAATCAAACGGTATTCGCGATCAATTAAACAGGGCAGGGCTTTATGAAACGCCGGTGTCGAAATTCTGGTTTTTGTCTGTGATTTCCGGTGTCATGTTTACCAGCCTTGCCATGATGGCCACCCAGCCTCTGGTTGTTATTATTCTTGTTGCCGTGATTGGATTTGCCGGATTTCCGCGTCTTGTTCTCAAAATGAAAATTAGCCGCCGCCAAAAGAAATTTTTGAATGATTTCTCCGACGCGCTCGAATCCATGGTGCGTCTTTTAAAAGCCGGTATGCCGGTTGCCGAAGCGATCGCCATGATGAGCCGCGAATATAGTGGTCCTGTCGGCGAGGAAATGCTCAAAATATACGAACAACAAAAAATCGGTATTCCGCTGGCCGAAGCCTGCATTAAAGCAGCCGAACGCATGCCGCTGACAGAAATGCAAATGTTTGCCACCGGTATTTCCATCCAGCAACAAACGGGTTCCAGCCTATCAGAAGTTTTGCTCAATTTGGCGAAAGTCATCCGGGCGCGTTTCAGGTTAAAGCGAAAAATTCAGGCGCTCTCTGCCGAAGCCAAAGCCTCGGCGATGATTATCGGTTCTTTGCCGATTATCGTTTGCGGTGGTCTTTATGCGGTTAATCCTGAATATATGTTTCCTTTGTTTAATACGCTTAAAGGAAAGTATTTCCTCGGCGGAGCGCTCTGCTGGATGGGGATGGGAATTCTCATTATGCGCCAGATGATTAATTTCAGGATTTAAAACATGATTTTTTTTACCGAAGAAGTCGATCAGTCCATTATCATCATCGTCAGTTCTCTCTTTGCGATGTTGTCCTTTATGGCTGTGGCTCTGCCGTTCCTTAATCGGACCGAAAAGAAAGAGCGTTATCTGAACGTTATCGAGAAAAGAAAAAAAGTTCTTTTCGATCAGACAAAGGATTCCCTTGGCAAAAAAACAACGGTCATTTCCAAAAATGTATCGGCACGAGAATCCCTGACGCTTTATTATAAAGTGCAGAATATGTTCGGCGAGATGGGTGAGAAAATTCGTGACCAGATGTTGCAGGCAGGTCTGCGCGACCCGAAAGCGCCTTTTAAATATTTGATCGCCCGGGCCGTGCTTCCTGTAGTGCTCATGCTGTTTTCTTTTATCGTCATGGCCAAGGGACAGAAAGAATTCACCCCGGCGCAAATCATGATGGGGGTTTCATTTTTGGGTCTGGCGGGATTTTTCCTGCCCAAGCTTTTACTGAAAAACTATACCCAGAAGCGTCAGGCAGAAATTAATATAACGTTTCCCGATGCGCTCGACATGATGCTGATTTGCGTGCAGGGCGGTATCGGTCTCGAGCAAACGATCAACCGCGTGGCAGATGAGATTGCCGATCACTCCCCGACACTGGCAGAAGAGCTTGGCATCTTGAGCGCCGAGATGGGTATGCTCAATGACAGGCGGGCGGCGCTGCAGGATTTCGCGCGGCGTGTTGGTTCCGGCGCAGCAAAATCATTTACAACAGCGATGCTTCAGGCCGAGCAATACGGTACGTCGGTCTCTGGCGCGATGCGTGTGATTTCAGAAGAATTGCGTGAGATGCGCATGGCAACCGCCGAACAAAAGGCGGCATCGCTGCCGCCTAAACTAACCGTTCCGATGATCCTGTTTTTCCTGCCGGCGCTTTTTATCGTTATCCTGACGCCAGCGTTTCTTTCCGCTGGCGATGCCGGTGTAATGGAATAATAGAACTTAAGGCGCTTTCTTCTTTTGCGCTTCAGCAGCGAGGGTCGCTTTTCTGGCAGCTTCACCACGCGCATCGACAGAATAAGCAGACGGCTCGTTCAACGTGCGGATAATGCGGATGTTACGCTCGATCTCGACGCGTGTCGGATCTTTTTCCTTCGCTGAATAAAGCAGGTTCAGCGCTTTGTCGGTATAACCTTGCGCAGCCAAGTTCAAAGCAAGATTGTTCATGACAGGGATGGAGTCTCCCTTCCAGAGTTCAAGCGCCTTGCGAAACGCTGTTTCCGCTTCCGGATGTTTCTGCTGTGCATCCAATGAAATACCGAGAACATGCCATGCGCGGTAATTGCCATCATCGGCTTTGATTGCTTTACGGGCATAGGATTCCGCCGATTTGAAATCGCCGGTTTCAAGTTCGAGGGCGCCCATTTCCGTGAAGGTTAAGGTGGCCGGTGATTTGCCTTTCAGGAAAGGCGTTAAAATTGTTTCCGCTTTTTTAAGGTCTCCGGATTCACGCAAAGCTTTCGCATAGCGTCCGGCGGCAAATTCGTCCTTCGGATTACGTTTGTAAAGTCCGGCGGTGAAGTTCAGATTCTCGCGGCGGTCTCCGAAGAGTTCCGGCTTGCTTGCGCCTTTCGACGAAAGCGTGGTGACGGGTTTTTTTGAAACCGGTTCTGGCGAGCCGGCACAGGATGTCAGCAAAAGGGCAGAAGCCAGAACAACAGTTGAGATTTTCAACGTGCGGGTAATCATAGGAAGAAAGCTCCGTGTTTTAATTTTTCTTATCGCCAGTTTATTCGCCTGGTGGAGGCTCTTCGGTCCTTGGCGTTTCCATGAGGTCTTCATTGAGCTGCGCATTGGCGCCGCTATTGGAAGGTCCTGACGGGGTCTCTTCCGGAATGGAAGAGGCTGGACCGGATGCATCCTGCACCACGTTCACTTCATGGCACATGTCCGGGCAATAGTAAACGCTGTATTGCTTACATCCCTGCGCTCCGTTGGCACAGGCGCGGCGAATGCGGATATAATTCTTGCTAGGCGATCCGATAATGACATGGCGCTGCATTATGACTTTTCCATCGGCATCAAGGGCACGGAAATAGGTGGAGCCGGGTTTTTTGGCGATCAGCACCAGATTGCGGTTGGTGTCGGGTACAACGCGCAGGTTTTCATTGCTGCCGACGATGACATTGACGGCATCGCGGTCGAGACGGACGATCTCCGGCTTGTCGAGCGAAACGCGCAGCGGCTCTATCTCGGGAGAATCTTCGGCAACCGGCGGCAATTCGTCCAGCTCTTCCATCTCACCCAGCTCGCTGGCATCTATCGCATCGATGTTTTTGAGCGGCACGGAAGGGGAAGCTGTGATGTTTTCCTGTTTGACAGGTACAGGCTTGGCGCTGGCCGCGGCGGCTTCGAGCTGGGTCTTGTATTTGGCTAGGCTGCCGCTCTCGGCATGCGCATTTGCGGAGGCCAAAGAGACAAGCGCGGCAAAAGCGAAAAATTTAAGACCGGTCGATAAATGCGTCGATAAAAACGGTGATTTCATTTATGTGAATACAGGGTGCGGCTTTTGAAGCGGTTGATACTTTATGAGTATACATGAAGCTGGTTAAGCTTCACCTGTTTTTTGCTTCAATTTAGCAGACTTTTTAAGGAAAATACTGGATCTCGGTATCGTTTTCATATTCATAGGAACTATAAGCCAGCCAGTTTGTTGGGTCATTCTCTTTCAAAGAATGAATTTAAATTGTCATGGCTATATCTAATATCAGACACGGAGCCAGACTATCCGGTGAGAATATCGATTTTTGCGTTTGGGCGCCAAAGCGAGAATTAGTTGCAGTCGTTTTTGAAGACGATAGCGGGAAAAAAATATCTTCTTACAATCTAACGCGAGATAACGACGGTTATCATCACGGTAGCATTCCGGAACAAGCCGAAAAATTGTACCGATATAAACTGGATGGCAATGAAAATCTTTATGCCGATCCGGCTTCGTTTTACCAACCGTTCGGACCGTTTGGACCTTCGCAAATTATCGATCAAGCGTCATTTAACTGGCGTGATCAGGACTGGAAAGGAATTCCCGATGACGAACATGTCCTCTATGAAATGCATATCGGCACATTTACCGAAGAGGGTACATGGCGGGCAGCAGCCAGAGAATTAACCGAATTAAAGAATTTAGGCGTTACCACTATTGAAATGATGCCAATTGCGGATTTTGCCGGGCGTTATGGATGGGGGTATGATGGCGTCAATTTATACGCACCAACTCGTCTTTACGGCAGCGTCGACGATTTGAAATATTTCATCAATCATGCACATGAACTGGGAATGGCTGTCATACTCGATGTTGTTTATAATCATATCGGTCCGAGCGGGAATTATTTCCATGACTTTGCCGATGATTATTTCTCCGCGAAATACAAGAATGACTGGGGTGAGGCATTGAATTTTGACGGGGAAAATTCCGTCCATGTGCGTGAATTCTTTATTCAAAATGCTTTGTACTGGATGGAAGAATTTCATTTTGACGGTCTTCGTCTCGATGCCACGCAAGATATCAAGGACGCCTCCGAAGTTTATATTGTTCAGGAAATCATTCAGCGGGCCCGCGAATTAATTCCGCAAAGGCATCTATATTTTGTTGCTGAAAATGAATCGCAGAATTCTAAATTCCTCGATCAGGACGGCTATGGCGTAACGGCCATGTGGAATGACGATTTTCACCACACGGCGCTCGTGGCCTTGACAGGTCGCAGCGAGGCTTATTACACGGATTATAAAGGGTCGCCTCAGGAATTTATCTCTGCTGCCAAATACGGATTTCTCTATCAAGGTCAGCGATATGAGTGGCAGGAAGCGCGTCGCGGAAGTCCGGCGCTTAGTACGAAGCCTCACCGTTTTGTCCATTTTATCGAGAACCATGATCAGATCGCCAATTCAGGCCGCGGATACAGGGTATCGACTATTGCAAGCTCCGCGCGCTACAGGGCGATATCGGCTTTTCTCCTTTTATCGCCGCAAACGCCGATGTTGTTTCAGGGGCAAGAATTTGCATCGTCCCGCCCGTTTTATTATTTCGCGGATCATGAAGGCGAGCTTGCGCAGATGGTGGCCAAAGGCCGGGCCGAATTTCTGGCGCAGTTTCCAAGCCTGATGACAAAAGAAATGTCGGTCTTTTTGCCCGATCCGGGAAACCCTCAAACTTTCGTAAGATCAAAACTCAATTTAAAAGAACGCGAAACCAATCCGGAAATTTATCGTATGTATAAAGACCTGCTAAAACTGCGCCGGGAAGACAAGCTAGTCAGAAATGCAAAACACCTGGATGGGGCGGTTTTGGGTCCCGAAGCTTTTGTCTTGCGCTATTTCGGCGAAGAGGAAGACAGGTTGCTGCTGGTAAATTTCGGTCGCGATTTAAGTTTGCGCCCCGCGCCCGAGCCTTTGCTGGCACCGATGAAAAATAAATTATGGCAGGTTGCCTGGTCGAGCGAGTCGCCTGAATACGGCGGCACCGGTACCGCCCATCCGGATAGCATTCGTAACTGGTATTTGCCTGGTCACAGCACTATCTGGATGAAGCCTGCACTGCCGCGCGAGGTTAAACTTGAAGATATAAAATCAGGAGCCGCAAAATGAACAATATCCCTCACCGCATTTTTAAACCCGAACGCACGAATAATCAGGTCGATATCGGGGATGTCATCAGTCGCGAATGGCTGGTCACCAATGGCCTCGGCGGTTATGCGTCCAGTACGATCGGCGGCGTCAATACATGGCGCTATCACGGCATGCTGATCTCGGCGGAAGCGGAGCCTTTGGGTAGAATATTGGTGGTCAAAAACCTTTCCGAACAATTGAGATTCTCAGATGGAAGGGTCATCTCAATTACGGGTGAAGAAGCGGAGCCCGGTTTGATCGATGTGCCGAGCGCGCAGCAACTGGGTGAATTTCGTTTGGAGTATGGTATTCCGACCTGGCGCTATAATGTCGAAGATGTTGAGATTGAACGCACCATTTTCATGCCGCATCGGCAAAATACGGTTTATGTAACGTATAAAATTTTGTCGGCGCCGGAAAACATCCAGCTTGAATTGCGGCCTTATCTTTTGTTCCGCCCGCATGAAGCGGATTACGATCCCAAAACACTGCCTTTTGCCCTTCACATGATGGATAATCGTTACGAAGTATCTGCCGGTGAAAACCTGCCGAAGCTGCGCATGTCGCTGCAAAGCGAACGAACATTCTTTGTGACCGAAGGCGGGATGAGCCGCGATACGTTTTTCCGCAAAGATGCCGAGCGTGGATACGAAGCGCGCGGCGCGTTATGGACGCCTGGTTTCTTTCATGTGCAAGTGACATCGGGCCAGGAATTGACGCTTGTGCTATCGACAGAAGATTGGGCTAATATCGATGCAATGAAACCTTTTGAAGCGCTGGCATTTGAGAAAGAACGCCGTATGCGCCTTCTGGAACGCGCAGATACTTCAGTTCAAAACGGCGTCGCGGCAGAACTGGTTCTGGCGGCGGATCAGTTTTTGTTCGAACCGCGCGGACGTCTCCGCGACAAGGTTCAGGCGCAAGCCATGGATGACAAAGTGCGCGCGGTTATCGCCGGTTATCACTGGTTTACCGATTGGGGGCGCGATACGATGATCAGCCTAGAAGGCTTGACGCTGACCACTGGACGGTATTCGGATGCGCGGGGGATTTTAAGGACGCTCAATCGCTATGTCCGCGATGGTCTTATTCCCAATTACATACCCGAAGGAGCGGAGGAGGGCGTCTATCATACGACTGATGCCACGCTTTGGTATTTTCATGCGCTCGATCGGTATCTGGCCTATACCGATGACAGGACGACATTAAAACTGTTACTGCCTTCGCTCGTCAATATTATCGAACATCATATTAAAGGTACGCGGTTTGGTATTCGCGTCGATCCGAATGACGGGCTCATCACGCAGGGCGAGGAAGGGTATCAACTGACCTGGATGGATGCCAAGGTGGATGGATGGGTTGTCACGCCGCGCCGCGGCAAAGCGGTGGAGATCAATGGGCTATTCTATAATGCGCTGCGCCTCATGGCAGAATGGAGCGAAGCCGAAGATAGCGCCTCTGCGGCAGAGCCGTATAAAGACCATGCCGACCGCTTGCAAAAATCTTTCAACGAAAGGTTCTGGTATAAAAACGGAAATCATCTTTATGACGTCATTGATGGCGAAACCGGCGATGACAGTGCCTGCCGCCCGAACCAGCTGATCGCCATGTCGCTCAAATATCCGGTACTGGATAAAAAGCACTGGAAGGCCGTGGTAGATACGGCAACTGAGAAACTATTGACGCCGGTGGGCCTGCGCTCCCTCTCGCCGGACCATCCGAATTACAAGGATAAGTATTTCGGTGATCTGCGCGCCCGTGATGCCGCCTATCACCAGGGAACGGTCTGGCCATGGCTCATCGGTCCTTATATCGATGCTTACCTCACGCTGCATCCGGAAGATAAAGACGGCGCACGCAAAATGCTCGAAGGGTTTCTCTCGCATCTCGACGAAGCTTGTATCGGATCGATCAGTGAAATTTGCGACGCAACTGCGCCCTATACGCCAAGAGGATGTATCTCACAGGCATGGAGTGTCGCCGAAGTCCTGCGCTGCTGGGCGAAGACGGCTTAATCAACTAATTTACCTATCCGTTTTAAATAGTTGGCAGATTAACTTCGAAACAGGTACCTTCTTCATCGGTTGAACGCGCAGAAATTGTGCCACCGTGCGCGATTGCTATTTCTTTGGCGATATAGAGACCTAAGCCTAAACTTGTGGATGGCGTGGTAATCTCGCTGCCTGCTTTTCCCTGAATAAAGCGTTCAAATATATTAGGGAGAATTTCCAGAGGGATTGTCGTGCCCTGATTATGGATTAAAAACTTTATACCTGTTTCTGTTTTTTCTGCTTTCAGTTTTACGGGATGGTCAGGGTCTCCATGCTGGATAGCATTGCCTACCAGGTTACCCAGAAGTTGTGAAATTCTGGCTTCGTCCCAATCGCCTTCCAGCCACGCATCGCCTTCAAAATTAAGTTCTCTGTCAGGATAGATGGCTTTCATTTCCGCCAATACATTTTTGCATGTTTCTGCAAGATCCGTCGGCATTCTTTTAATGCTTATTCCTTCACCAATCTGGACTCTCGTAAGCTCGATAAGATCTGTGATCATATGGGACATGCGTCCTGCACTCACAATAATTTGTTCGGCAAAATTGATATTACCGCGTTTTAGATTGCCGGAAAGCATTAACTGGGAAAAGCCCGATATGGCATTAAGAGGCGATCGCAGATCATGGCCGAGTATGCCAAGAAAGAGCTCGCGACCTTCCTGAACCTTTTTGGAATATCTGACTTCGGCTTCGGTCAAAGCCTGGTCAATAGCTTCATTAAAGCGTGTAATATCGTAGACATCTTCAGAAGTGATAACGTTATTCTTCGCGTGCCATAATCTTATAACGGAAGCTCTTAAAGCACGAAATTCAGAGATAAGCTGAGCAGAAGATAAACCCATGCGTACTCTTGCAAGCGCATGTGTTTCCGCCGGACTATCTCCGGTACCTGATTGCTCACTACCTTCTGATTTATCCTGCTGCTCCTGGGCGGTTTGTTGCTGGTCCATATCAAAGGCTATCTCTTTTAGGATACCTTTAATTCCATCCCTTAATGCGGATTTGGTAAAATCTTCTTCAGGCAAAAGCGTCGATGCAAACTTTTCCCATTCAATGGAAATGCCTTCAGTGTTTTCATGTATAAATGTGGCAAGTTTCATAACGATTTCCAATGCTGTGAGTAAAGGTCCCATGTCCTTGCTTAAATAGCGAGTTATTTCGCTTAACTACTTTTCAGTCGATTATTACAAGTCGGTTTGACAAATCCCATTCAATAGTCATCACGTCATAATAAAAGCGACATTTCTTCAAAAGAAGAGTACGGTAAGTGACATTGTCTTTATTGGTGAATACTAAGGTCACTGGCGGCAACCTGCTTCCGGACCAATTGCGCTGCTTGTCCTGTTAACAGGAAGAAGGACGCCAATGCTTAAAGTCCTTATTGTAGAAGATAATCTTATGCTCGCTGATATGATTGAAAACCTATTGGTTTCTCAAGGATATGATGTGTGCGGCATCGCCTGCACGGTCAGCGAGGCGGTTGCATTGGCAGATTGTCATCACCCGGATTTGGCCATTATCGATTATAGGTTGGGGGAAGGCGGGTATGGCACCCAGATACTTCCTCTTCTAAAGGAAAAGACCGAGATGGGAATTTTATATGCATCCGGTAACGATCTTAAGAACGAATTAAATGAAGAGGACGGGGATGCATTTATAAGTAAGCCTTATCCTATCTATGATTTATTGAAGGCGCTGAAAATTGTTCGCCAGGTAAAAATGCATGAAGTTATCATTCGTTCTCTTTTTCCCAAAAATTTTTATCTTCTAGATAATTCGATTGTATCAAAAAGCCACTTGGCATGAATACAAAACGAACTATAGAAAAGCTCCTGCGTCAACAAGCGGCCCTTGCTGACTTTGGCAGTTTTGCTTTCGGAGAAACAGATTTACAAAAAATACTTACGGAGGCCGCCAGAATTTGTGCTGAGAGCCTGGGTGTACCCTTTTCAAAAATTTGTCAATACAGGTCCGTAAGTAACGATCTACTTGTCGTTGCAGGCTATGGCTGGAAATCCAATGTTGTTGGTCATGTCATATCCCAAGCCGATGAAAGCTCTACACAAGGACGTGCTTTCGTAACCGGTGAGCCTGTCATCCTTGAAGATATCAACAAAAACAACAGCTATGACCTGCCGGATTTTTATTCTGAGCATGGGATTATTTCTACTGTGGACGTTCTTGTAAAAGGTAAAGCTGGTCCGTTTGGCGTATTGGAGGCCGACTGCTCTACTCAACATACTTTCGATGAGCATGACATTAATTTCCTTACAGGGTTCGCAAATGTTGTAGCAGAAGCTGTTGGCACATCAGAGCGCACAGCGACATTACAAGCCACACTATTCGAAATGCACGACCTGGTTGATCAAAAGGGCGTGCTTGCCGCCGAACTTCAACACCGTGTCCGAAATAATTTACAACTTGTTTATAATATGCTGATCCAGCAGATTGAATTTTCTGATCAAAATGGCACTGAAGGCATTCAGACAATTGCAAGACGGGTTATGAGCCTGGCCAATATTTACGATCATCTTCTCAATCATGGGTTGGTTCAGACAATTGATTTTGGGGCCTATCTGCAATCTCTCTGTGAGAACCTTCAGGATTTTCAAGGTAAACAAAAATCAGAAATTAATTTGGTTTGTGATGTCATGCCTATGGCATTAGAAATTGATTTAGTAACCTCTTTAGGAATAATAGTGACGGAGGTAATTTCAAATTCTTACCTGCATGCATTTCCTGACGGGTCAGGAAATATTACAGTTCAGCTAATTCAAAAAGACAATTCGGGTCTATTGACGATTTTTGATGATGGAACAGGTTTCACCGAGAAAAAAATTAGCAAACGCCATGGGATCGGATTGATAAAAAGACTTATGGAGCAATCGCATGGAACGGCGAAATTAGATTCGGATCAAGGTACGCAATGGGTTCTGACTTTTCCCATTACTCCAACCATTTAATTTTGAGTAGGGTCATGCAGGCAGGACAAAAGCAGGCCTTCTTAACTATCCGTTTGCAATTTTGCAGCATTTTGAATATGACAGAAATATGAATCTCTCGTTTCGCAGATTTCTTAACATATTTGTCGCCATAGCCTTGGCGGCATTTATTATGTCTGCGATTTCCTCTTCTGTATTCGCTTCTAGCTTCAAAGCCGATACCTCAACTGTTCATTTCACTGACGGTGAAAAAAGCGATAAATCTTCTGACCATCAAAATGATGGACAATGTGATGATGGCTGTTGTATCAGCCATTGTTTTCATTGCACTGGGTTTGCAATGCCCGCAACTCAAACATTCTCTGTTCCATCTGTCAGTTATACAGGAAGTTTGATCCTTTCCGATCAAAAGGCAGAAGGTAATCCATCAGCACCCCAGCTGCGTCCCCCCAAACAACTCGCGTAACAGCTTCCTGCCATAACGGCATGTAACTTTTACCGAGGATTTTCCATGACCAAAATACAGGGCTTTTCCCTTTTGTCCGGCTTGTTTCTGGCCGCTATATTGACGTTTCCTACGTATGCGCAGACCAAAGATAAACAATCTGCGCCGGCTGGCATAACGCTCGATCAGGCTGTAGCGTCTGCCCTTCAAAATGCGCCTGAGATAGCCGGAAGCAATGCTTTAAACAAAGCTGCCAATTCAGCTAGACGCCAGTCAACGGCGTGGCAAAATCCTCAACTTGCTATTGAAGCTGAAAATATTGGCGGTAGCGGAGTCTATAAAGGTTATGATGGTGCTGAAACAACGGTTACTGTCGGGCAGCTTGTAGAAATTGGCGGGAAACGATCGGCCCGCCGCTCTGTGGCGGAGCGCGACCAAGCATTGGCACAATTAGACCAGAAAAACGAAACCCTGAATGTAGTGCGTCAGGTCAAAATCGCCTTTGCCAAAGCATCCGCTGCGCAGGAACGCCTGAAGCTGGCCCGCCAGCAATCGAAGTTGTCAGATGATATATTTGCTGGCGTTAAGCGCCGCGTCGATGCCGCCGCCGACCCACTTTATCAGAAAAACAAAGCAAGGATCGCGCAAGCCTCGGCGAATATTGCCCTGAAAAGGGCGGAAAGAGAGCAGGCAACGGCTTTAGCAATTCTTGGTCAATTGACGGGAAGTAAGGTAGAGCGCGTCGATACCAGCGCATTTCATAAACTAGACAAACCAGCGCAGCTCGGGATCATCGCGCCAGATTTGGTCATTACGCGTGAGGATTTAGAAGTTGAAAAATCTAAAGCAGTTTATGCGCTGGAACGGGCTAATGCAGTTCCCGATCCTACGATTACCGCGGGAATACGGAATTTGAGAGAAGATGATGAAAATGCTTTTGTGGTTGGCCTCTCTTTCCCTATTCCCGTTCTCAATTTGAACAGAGGGAATATTCAGAAGGCGGGATATGAGATTGCTGCCCGTGATGCCGAGCGCCAACAAACTATTCGCGATGCCAAAACTGAAATAATGGAGCGGCAAAAACTACTGTCCGATGCCTATCAGGAGGCCAAAGCTCTTCAGGAAGATATTTTGCCTGAAGCGGAAGCAGCGTTGAAAGATGCAAGGCGCGGATATAGCTCCGGCGCATTTGCTTATCTGGATGTTTTAGATGCGCAGAGGACGCTTTTCGAAAGCAAGGCCGCTTATCTGGATGCCTTACTGGAATATCAAGCTAATCAAGCGGAAGTCGAATATTTGATTGCTCCCGTGAATTCCATGGAGAAAAAATAATGAAGACGAGAATAATTATTCTATCAACCGTGGCCATCATTACATTAATGGGTATTGGTTTGGCGGGCTATGAAACGCACGCCAGCGACGATCATAAGAACGAAACCCATTCTGAAGAAAGCCATTCCGAAGGTGAAGAACATGCGCATGAGAGCGAAGAAGAGCATGGTGACAGCACAAAGATAACTGAAACTTCGGCGCAGGCTATGAAGATTGAAGTTTTGAAAGCTGGGCCTGCTACAGTTCATCAAACAATCAGCCTGACTGGAAAGATTATTCTCAATCAGGACAAGACGGCGCAGGTCAGAGCCAGATTCCCTGGCGTTATAAAATCCGCCACTAAAAGCGTAGGAGATAAGGTTAAAAAAGGGGATGAGCTGGCGGCTATCGAAAGTAATCAGAGTCTTCAAAGTTATTCTGTTACATCTCCGCTTGATGGGGTTGTTATAACCCGCAATGCCGCGATTGGCGGATTAGCTGGAGATGAGCCTATCTATGTTGTGGCCGATCTTAGCCAGCTCTGGGCCGAATTTTTTGTGTTCTCACGCGATATAGACAGAATTGCAACGGGTCAGAAATTGGATGTCTTTAGCCTGAGCGATTCTTCAACCAATGCAGAAGCAACGATAAACAGTCTTCTTCCTACTGCTGAAAGCTCCAGCCAAACGGTTGTAGCCAGAGTGAATATTGACAATAGCGACAATAAGTGGCGTTCCGGGATGACGGTCCGGGGCGACGTTGTGCTGTCTGAAAAGCAAGTTGCAGTAGCTGTTAAAACCTCCGCTATCCAGCGTCAGGAAGGTTCTGAGGTGCTTTACGTTAAGGAAGGAGAAAATTATGAAATGCGTAAGGTTGAGCTTGGGCAATCGGATCGCGAATGGACTGAAATTCTGAACGGACTTGAAGTCAATGAAGAATATGTGGCGACAAATAGCTTTGTCGTTAAAGCCGATATTGGCAAATCCTCCGCTGAACACGAACATTAAGAGCCAAGGGATAAAAAATCATGATTGAAAAACTCCTTAGCTTTTCGCTGCGTCAGCGTTACCTGATCGCGTTGTTTGTATTGGCTGTATCAGCTTTTGGGATTTATTCCTTACGCAGCTTGCCAATTGATGCCGTGCCTGACATTACAAATAATCAAGTGCAGATAAATACAACGGCACCAGCGCTTTCGCCGGAAGAAGTCGAAAAGCAAGTTACATTTCCTGTTGAAACAGCTTTGGCAGGCATACCAGGTTTGGAGAATACTCGCTCCATATCCCGCAACGGCTTCTCGCAAGTAACCGCGATTTTCTCGGATGATATTGATATTTATTTCGCCCGCCAGCAGGTAGGGGAACGTATCAGCGAAGCCCGTGAAAGCTTGCCGGAAGGGACAGATCCGATGATGGGCGCTATCTCGACAGGTCTTGGCGAAATCTATATGTGGACCGTTAAATTCAAGGATCGTGATCCAAAAGCTAAAACTGAGAATGGTGAAGCGGGATGGCAAAGTGATGGCAGTTATATAACTCCGGAAGGGCAGCGCCTCCGTAAAGACTTTGAATTAGCTGGTTATTTACGCACGGTTCAGGACTGGATCATACGTCCGCAACTAAAAGGTGTTCTTGGCGTAGCTGGTATCGATGCAATTGGTGGCTATGTGAAACAGTACCATGTTATGCCTGACCCAGAAAAACTGGCTTCTTTGGGCCTGAGCTTTAATAACGTTGTTGAGGTAATTGAAAAAAACAATCATGGCATTGGTGCCCGATATGTGGAGCGCAATGGAGAAGCATATGTTGTACGTTCTGACGGCAGAATTGGTACTGTGGAACAACTGGCAAATATCGTCGTTACAAATCGGCGGGGTGTACCTCTTTATCTAAAAGATATTGCCGAAATCGGTATAGGCAAAGAACTGCGCACAGGATCAGCCAGTGAAAACGGGCAGGAAGTTGTTGTCGGCACAGCCTTAATGCTTATTGGTTCTAATAGCCGTATTGTATCTGGTGCCGTTGATCAGAAATTACAGGAAATAAATAAAAGCCTGCCTGAAGGAGTTGAAGCAAAGACTGTTCTAAACCGTACAAAGCTTGTTGACGCAACCATAAAAACGGTTGAAAAAAATCTGACCGAAGGTGCATTACTTGTAATCGCAGTGCTGTTTTTTCTTTTAGGCAATATACGCGCAGCGCTAATTACGGCAGCGGTCATTCCTGTTGCTATGCTGATGACGGCGATAGGAATGCAGCGCTTTAATATCAGTGGCAATCTAATGAGTCTGGGGGCGCTGGATTTCGGCCTTATTGTCGATGGCGCTGTTATTATCACAGAAAATTGTTTGGCGCGTTTAGGGCAGAAGCAGCATGAAAATGGGCGTTTGTTAACACTACAAGAGCGTCTTCATGAAGTGATGCTTGCAAGCCGTGAAATGATACAGCCATCCGTTTTCGGTCAAGCAATCATTATCATGGTCTATATTCCGCTTTTGACTTTCACAGGCGTTGAGGGGAAAATGTTCGAACCAATGGCCGTAACCGTCATTCTTGCACTGGTTGCAGCTTTTATCCTTTCGCTTACATTCGTTCCGGCCATGTTGGCGATTTTCGTTACGGGTCGTGTGGAAGAAAAGGAAAGCCGGATCATTCATGCTGCAAAAAATATTTACACCCCGATGCTTAAGGCTTCGATGCGGGCGCCAATTGTTTTTATCGGTGGTTCGGTTCTGGCTTTTATAGGGGCGGTGATATTATTTCTCAGTATGGGGCAGGAATTTATCCCAAGCTTAGATGAAAAAGACATCGCCATGCACGCGATGCGCATCCCCAGCACTTCGCTATCTCAATCGCAATCTATGCAGTTTGAAGTAGAAAAGGCTGTCGCAGCTTTACCAGAGGTAGCCTTTATTTATTCAAAGACAGGAACCGCTGAAATGGCGGCGGACCCGATGCCGCCGAACGTGTCTGATACATTCATCATATTCAAAGATCGAAAGGAATGGCCAGATCCGGATTTGGCTAAGGCCGAGCTTGTTGAAAAACTGCAAAAGGCCGTTAGTAAGGTGCCCGGTAATAACTATGAATTTACCCAGCCAATCCAAATGCGGTTTAACGAACTTATCTCTGGCGTGCGAAGCGACGTGGCGGTTAAAGTCTATGGCGATAACTTTGCTACAATGGAGGCAACAGCCGCCCAGATAGCAAAGACTATTCAAGGCGTGGCAGGCGCGGCGGATGTAAAGGTCGAACAGACTTCCGGTCTCCCTACGCTGGAAATCAAACTCGATAAACCGGCTATTGCCCGTTACGGGTTGAACGTTAGTGACGTGCTGGACGTTTTAGCGATCGCCATTGGCGGTAAAGAAGCCGGGCTGGTTTTTCAGGGCGACCAGCGTTTTGATATTATGGTTCGTTTATCGGAAGGCCAGAGAAGTGATTTTTCGACTATTGAAAACTTGCCTATTCTTTTACCAGAAGAAAGAGATGCAAGCGATGCTGGTCCAGCGCAGCATAAGAGCCCGCTTTATATTCCCTTGAAAGAAGTGGCAACTCTCGAAATAAAAGACGGACCGAACCAGATTAGCCGTGAAAATGGTAAAAGGCGCATTGTAGTGCAGGCCAACGTACGCGGACGCGATATTTCATCATTTGTGGAGGATGCAGTTATTGCGCTGGATCAGGAAGTGAAACTGCCTGTAGGCTATTGGCTGGAGTGGGGCGGTCAGTTTAAAAACTTGGAAGAAGCAAAAGCGCGGCTTGGGATTGTCGTGCCCGCCTGTTTCTTCGCAATCTTTCTTCTTCTGTTCACGGCATTAGGATCTGTACGCCAAGCCTTGCTGGTGTTCAGTGGAGTGCCGTTGGCTTTAACAGGGGGTGTCATTACGCTTTGGCTGCGCGGTATGCCGTTCTCGATTTCCGCAGCTGTGGGACTGATTGCGCTTTCGGGCGTTGCAGTTCTGAATGGTCTAGTTCTGGTGACAAGAATAAATCAGTTGGTGCGTGAAGGCATGGAGCCAGGCGAAGCCATCCTGAGCGGTAGCCTGTCACGTCTAAGGCCAGTCCTAATGACCGCGCTGGTGGCTTCTTTAGGCTTCGTACCTATGGCTATAGCGACGGGCGCAGGGGCGGAAGTTCAAAAGCCTTTAGCAACCGTTGTCATAGGCGGCCTTATCACGGCAACTATTCTGACGCTTCTGGTTCTTCCGGCGATTTATAAACGGTTCAATCTATCGAGTGACGTTCTCGACAACAGAGAAATTTGATCGGCTAAGCTGTGTGTGGTCCAGAGATGTGTCTCACTTGGTTGTACCACCGAGTGAAACTACTGCTAAGCTATTGATTTCAAAGGAAATGGTGGACGATACAGGGATTGAACCTGTGACCTCTCCCATGTCAAGGGAACGCGCTACCGCTGCGCTAATCGTCCGTACCCGAAGGTTTGAGATGTTTAGTCAGTTTAGAACCGCTTTTCAAGCCTAAACTTCGTTTTTTGTCTCTGAAGACAACAATTCTTCGACTTGCTTGACAAGATCGTTCAAATGAAAGGGTTTGGACAGAATGCGGGCATGGCCGGCGCTGGCTGAGGCGGCGTTTCTCTGCCCCATGGCAACGGCGGCAAAACCCGTGATAAACATGACTTTAAGCTTAGGCAGGACTATAGCGGCTTTCTGCGAAAGTTCTATACCGTCCATCCCGGGCATGACGATATCAGCCAGTAGCATATCGAAATTCGCCCCGTCCTGTTTGATCAGGTCGAGCGCTTCGAGGCCGTTGGCGCAGGCCGTAATTTTATGTCCAGCCTTGTTCAGGGCCAGTTCGAGAAACTGGCGCATCGAGTTGTCGTCTTCGGCGAGGAGGATATGGGCCATAATTTAACTTGTTCCTAAACCAATAATCTTTATCCTGAAAAAGACTGTAGCGAAAGCCTCCGCCCATGAAAATATTTCTTACTCTTCTTTGCACATCTGTTTTGCCATTTATTTTATGGGCGTCTTCCGCCTATGCGTCTTCTTCTGACAATGCCTGCGGCGTCATTGGCGAGGAAATTATCCCATTGCGGGTTCCCAATTTCGATGTGCCGATTTTATGGAAGCGTGTTTCTGGTGTCGATGGCCCCGATATTCCGGTCGCCCTGATATCGCTGGCAGATGGCGGATTCGTCGTCGTTGGTGAAAGTGCCGAGTACAATAAAGATAAAGGCATGGGCGCGAACCAGCTCTATCTGGCCCGGGTTGATATCAACGGCAAAATCATTTGGGAAAAAAGATATCCGGTAAAAGGTTTTGTCCACGCGTCGCATGGTATCGCCGTCAAGGACAGGCTGGTCGTTTTAAGCGCCGTTGAAGAGGGAAAAAACAAATCCGTCCGGCTCGATTTTACGGATGGGCTCGGCGCGGTAAAAACCAGCAAGACGATTTCGGATGAAGTTTATGATTTGACGCCTGAGGGTATCGCGTCGCTGCCGAACAGCCCGGTCATGACGATCGCCCTCTGGGCGGTAAACCGTAAAAATCCAGATGATAATTTCACAATTTTAAAACAGGTCACGGCGGAAGGAAAAGAGCTTTCCAGCCGTCAATATTTGCCCGGCCTTCCGAACCGTTTGGAGAGCTTCCAGAAAACAGCGGATGGCGATTTGATCGGCTCTGGCCAGATCCGCGAGAACGGCGTTAATGCCGGATGGATTTTCAGCGTTGACGGCCAAAGCGGTGATTTGAAATTCCAGCGCCCTTACTTACGTGGGTTTCAATCAAATTTGCACGCGATTGCACAGGATACGGATGGAAGCTATATCGCCATAGGCGATTCAGTGCCGACCGATGCCGGACTTCGTGCCGCTTGGGTAATGAAAATAAACGCTAAAGGAAGTCCCATCTGGCAGCGCTATGTGCAGGGCAAATACGCTTTCTCTGGCCGCGATGTCGCCGTGGCAAAAGACGGTCGTATTATCGCCATGGTCAATGCGCGACCTTCAGGAAAAGATGGCGGACGCGAACATGTACGCTTGATGACCTTCACGCCGGAAGGAAAACTTGAAGGCGACGAAGCGTTGATCGAAGGGGCGAATGCGCAAGGCGTCGATTTGCTGGTACGCGACCATAGCCGTATCGTTACCGGTGTCACCAGTTCCGGTCTGGGCAGTTACGGTCTTGCCAAGGATCAGCGCGCGGCGGGGTGGGATATATGGATGCTCGGCCTGCCGAAATTAAGCGCCTTCCAGAACCCGTGCGGGTCGCGAAAAATCAGCGACAGCTTTGATGAAGGTTTATGATTTTGTCTGACCAGCCAGAAGAAACAGCCGATAGTGGTCTCGATTCACTCCGCGTTATCGTGCCCGAAGAACTGCACCGTGCGCGGCTCGACAAAGCGATTGCCGTGCTATGTCCGCAGTTTTCGCGCACGCGTCTGAAAGGCTTGATCGAAACAGGCGAATGCATCGTCAACGGCAAAGCTGCGACCAAGCCATCCGAGCAGGTAAATAGCGGTGATGAGATATTGCTCTCTCTGCCGCCGATTGAAGATTGTATTCCACAGGCCGAGAATATCCCGCTAAATATCGTCTATGAAGACGACTCTGTCATTGTCATCAATAAACCGGCAGGGATGGTCGTGCATCCTGCGATCGGTAATGAGAACGGTACGCTGGTCAATGCCGTTCTTTATCATTGCGGGGATACGCTGTCCGGAATCAACGGTGTGCGCCGCCCGGGCATCGTGCACCGCCTTGATAAGGATACGACCGGCCTTATGATCGTCGCCAAGACCGATCATGCGCATCATCATCTGTCTTTGCAATTGCAGGATAGAAGTTTGCGCCGTGTCTATACGGCGCTGGTCAACGGCGTGCCGTTTCCGGATAAGGGCGAGATTGCATTTGCCATTGGTCGTCATCCCAATAACCGTTTGAAAATGGCGGTGGTGAAGGGCGGGCGCGATGCGCTCACCTATTATGCGGTAAAAGAAAAATATGGCGAAGCGCTGGCGCTGGTTGAATGCCGCTTGGCGACAGGTCGCACGCACCAGATCCGCGTGCATTTTGAAAAGATCAAGCATCCTCTGGTTGGTGATGATATATACGGCTTGCAGGCCACGGCCATGCGGTCGGCGATGCGAAAATCCGGCTATGGCGATGATGTGATAGAGGTTGTTGGATCCTTCCCGAGACAGGCGCTTCATGCCCGGGAAATCAGCTTTATTCATCCGGAAACGGAAGAAGTGATGTCGTTTGAAAGCGACCTTCCGTCAGACATATCGGCCCTTTTAGATCGCCTCTAAGTCATTGATTTGATTTATTTAAAAAAGTTCTTGCATTTATTCATATTTTTATGTAAATTAAATATATAAGCAATTAACAAAACCGGCAAACGACCATAAGCAGAATTCAAGGGTGTTGTGATTTAGTCTCCGCTTTTTCCAATTTCTGGTACCCAAAACTTGATAGCGCCCGAAAGGGCGTTTTTTTTATCTTACGACATCGGTCCATCTTTGCGTCAGGTGGCGGTAAGACAGGGGTTCCGTCATCTCATACAGCGGATGGGCGACATCAAGTCTTTGTCCGGCGTCACGCGCCACGGGCGCGGCGTTTACCTCAATGACACTGCCGTCTGGAATATATTTAACACTGCCCAGCGGCAGGCTAAAGCGTATGCCCGAGGAAAGATTGGATGCGCCGCCATAAGGATCGGGATCATGACCGTTGGTCGCGGTGATAAACGCCTCAAAAAAACTGCCATTCATAAAGCGATTTTTAATTTTTAACGTGCCGCCATTATCTTCGCCTAAATAATGACCGATACTGGCTTGCACCGTTACATCGGTATTGGGAAGTTCATAATAAAAATTGGCATGACCGGTGTAACGGGATTGATTGACGAAACCCAGATTCATCGGAGCTTCGTAATCGCGCTTGATGACATTGCCGGCTTCGATGCCTGCCGCCCAGTTCTTGCCCCATGGGCGATATAAAACCTCCGCATGCAATCCGGCGAACATTTCATCCAGATAGCCGGATGAAGCGCTCACATGCCAGTTTGGCGTGAAGGATTTAAAGCCTTGCACATACATGCGCTCAACAGCCAGACGGCGCTTGGAGAAATAGTACTCATCACTGCGTACCGGATCGGCGGAGGGATAACGAAATTCTTCCAGCCTGTCCAGATTGGAAAATAGATTATATCGCAGCGATGTTTCGCTTAAAAAATTTGTCAGGAATTGATGGGTTATCGTTCCGATAAAATCGGTCCGGTGAACGAAAGGCGCATCGTCTTCGGACAGGCTGAAATTCTCACGCAATTTGAAAGATAACTTATATTTATCCACTTTCGATTTCGGTTTTGAAATTTTGTCATCGAATTCAATGTTGCGCCAAATCTCTTCCGCGCTCCCGTCGGTACTGTCGGCATCGATCAGATCACGTTGAGCAACACTGATGGCTGGAGCTTTCAAGCCGAAATAGGTGGGCTCCAGTCTCAATATGCCGGAGTCTGTTTCCGGCCTATCGTTTATCATTCTCCATGCGATCCCGTATTGATAAGAGGATGACTGATGATCATTCAGGCGCAAAGCCGCGCTTTTTATATTATTTCTGGATTCAAATTTCTCGATGCAGCATTTGGAAATTTTTTCATTATCCACGGCACCGGTCGGCGAGGGCTGGAACGGCCATGTAGAAATAGCGGTATTAAGACTAAGCCGCGCCATGATCGTATCTTTATCCATCAATGCAATACCGATATCGGCATATTCTGTAGGGCGGTAGCTAAGGCCGAATGAATAGGAAGCGGGACTGTCCATGTTCAAACTGCGCTCGGCTTTGTAAGAATCTGAATTCCAGTCAGCTTTCAAACTAAGACCTTTTAGCGGCGTGGCATATTCGATACCGGCAAACAGGCCCGTATCGCCGGTAAACCACTCGCTAGGCGAATTCGGTTTATCGCCGTCGAGTTTACGATCTTTATCGAGGTAACTGCCGGTCCAGTCGAGCGGATTGAGAACGGATTGCCTTGTCCCAAAACGACCCCATCCGAAACCTGCCGTAAAATCGAAATTCTCATAGCGTTTCGAAAAAGCCAGATATTCACCGGACATTCGCTTATGCCCGAAAGCCGATTGCACGCCGATGGCAATTTCTGGCCTGAATTTCTTCTCGCTGAAAAGTTTAAATTTGAAATCGAGCCCCGGGTAAACCTTGTCAGGATCGTCGAGCAAATCTGAAATCTCGCTGGTCTGACGCAGTTGCATAAATAGACGCTCATGAATTTGCAACCCGAGGCTTGTATGAAAGTAAGGATCGGCGGCGGTGATATTCGCGCGAACCGTGCCCGCTTTATCCATGCGTGCGGACGGAACGGTATTAAGGCCGATCATGCCGTAGAGATTGGGAGTAGGCTCGGAATTAGAGGACTCGTCCGCCTTCGCGACATGTATATGCCATGCGCAAAAAGCAACGAAAATAAATCGAAGCGCCCTTATCATATTCCCCCGGAAAGTGTGCGCTCACCATGCAACGAAATACGGGAGTATGCCAAGCCACTTTTTTAACTTTTATAGTTATAATTTTGGCGAAGGGACATTTCTATGCATATTATTATGCCAATATCGATAAAAGCCTCGCTTATACTAATTGCGTTGCTGGCTATTTTAACCGGGTTGGCCGCTGCTATTGTGGGCATGAACGAACAATCGCTCGTTTATAATAAGGGCATATTATGGGATATTATGCCTGAAGCTGTTATGGCGATAAGCGGCTTGCTATTGATATTTTCAGCCACGCTTTTGAAAGTCGATAATAAGATATCCAGGCTTGTAGATGAAACACTGGAGTCCATTGCCAGTGGAATTATCTATTTCGACAAAGCGGGAGATCTCGTTAAGTTTAATTCTATCGCCTTAATATTTTTACCGGAATTGAATGAAAAAATAACTTCGAAAAACTTTATCGGGACTTACCGAAAATTCCTTGCTTTCGTGTATGACCGAAGCTTGGACATCAGGGGCCAGATAAAGAAAGATCTCGATGCTGTGTATTCAAGCAATTCAAAATTATTATTGCGCGAGGTTGCTGAGCTTCATAGCAAAGTTATTCTTCTGCAATTTTATAAGCGCAGTTCTGGTGATATTGTTGCCGTATTGACAGATATTTCGATGTTTAATAGTCAAGTTGAAAAAATGGCGGCATTGACTGAGGAAAATGAAATCATTGCTCATGCTATCGAGGCGACTGGGAACGGCATGCTAATTGCGAAAAATGAAGGTGAAAATTCATCTATCATATTTTCAAATCGTAAGTTTTGCGCGGTGCTTGATCAGCAATCGGATGAAGTAATCAAAGGAAATTTTCCTGATGCGCTGGAGCAATGCTTTGGTGAAGGGATAGATGCTATTCGAAAGGGTATAAAAAAGGCACGGCAAAACAATATAGTCGTTGAAGTTCCTTTAAGAGTACGGCCTGATAAAAAAACTGTTGTCTGGTATGCGCTTTATATTCTTTTCTATAAAGATGGTAATGACCATGAGTTTTATGTCTGTATTTTGTCGGACCAAACGCAAGCGCGCCTGTCACAAGCAAAAGTATTCCAGACGCAAAAACTTGAAGCGGTCGCGCAAATGGTCGGTGGGCTGGGGCATGACTTTAATAATATCCTAGCCATAGTTGATGGCTATTCCAGAATAATCAGGCGTAGTTTGGTAAAAGGTGAAGACGTGGCTTTTCATTTCGAGAATATCGACCGCAGCGTAAAACGCGGTATCGACCTGACCAATCGCCTTTTGACATTCGGGCAGTATCGTACCAGTGAAAGCATTCGGTTAAATATCTGCGATCACATACGGGATATGGAGGTGTTCCTAAGTCCACTGGCAGGTAGTGATATAAAGCTAATTGTAAGCGCCCAGGAAGAAGCTTGCTATATAGATGTGGCGCCTGAGGCGATTACCCAAATCGTGATCAGCCTGGTTACCAATGCGCGTGAATCTATGCCGTCTGGCGGAGACCTTATCATTACGGTTTCGGATGCCAGTCAGTCGCAATTAATCAAATCGCAGAAAAAAATAGAGAAGCAGCAGGATTATGTCTGTCTTCAGATCATAGATAGTGGGCGAGGAATGGACGCCGATATATTGAGTCGTATTTATGAGCCTTTCTTTACCACAAAAGATGTTTCCCTTCATTCGGGTCTGGGTATGTCGCTGGTATATGGGCTTGTCAAAGAAATGGGTGCGATGATCGACGTTAAGTCTACTCCCGACATAGGCACTTCGATTTCTATATTGATACTTAAGCATGAAATCACAAAGATATCAGAGGTCGCATGAGCAAAAATAAAGTCAAACTGGACAAACTGCGCGTCATGATCGTTGACGATCAGGCCGATATGCGGGGCATGATCCGTCATATGCTGGCAGAGCTCGGTATCAATCAGGTATTTGAAGCCATTGACGGAAAGCAGGCCATGGCATTTATGGACGACGCTCTCGACATGATCGACCTTGTAATCTGCGACTGGAATATGCCGGCCATGTCCGGCGTGGAAGTTTTACGACAGCTGCGCTCGGTAGATATGGACATGCCGTTTTTGATGGTCACCGGACGCAATGATATGAATTCGGTCGCCGAGGCCAAAGCCAGCGGCGTGACAGGCTATATCTCGAAGCCTTTTTCGCTTGACCAGATGGAGAACAAGATTCGGATCATTATGGAGAGGACAGGTCACCGATTGTCAGCTTAAGATAAAGCCTGTATTCTATTTTTATGAGTCAGGTTTACGATCTTTGCATTATCGGCGGCGGCATCAACGGGGCCGGCATCGCCCGCGACGCGGCAGGAAGAGGCCTGAAAGTCCTGTTGCTCGAGAAAGACGATCTGGCATCCCATACGTCTTCTGCCAGTACAAAGCTCATCCATGGCGGTTTGCGCTATCTTGAATATTATGAATTCCGCCTTGTGCATGAAGCCTTGCAGGAACGCGAAGTTCTTTTAAAAATTGCACCGCATATAATCTGGCCGATGAATTTTATTTTGCCGGATGCTTATTCGATCCGCCCGTTTTGGATGATCCGCTGCGGGCTTTATTTATACGATATTTTGTCTTTTAAATGTGGCAAGCGTAAATTTCCATTGTCGCGTGCGTTCAACCTGCGAAAGCATGTTTTCGGCGATCCCCTAAAAGACGATTTCTTTCTTGGCGTGTTATATTCCGATGGCTGGGTACAGGATTCCCGCCTTGTGGTTCTAAACGCCATGGATGCGCATGATCACGGCGCAGATATCCGGACCCGCACAAAATGTACTAATCTTAAACCGTCGCAAAATGGCTGGGACATCGAAATCGATGGGCGGGAAACCGTGCAAGCGGAAATTGTCGTGAATGCCGCAGGACCGTGGGTGCACGAAATCCTGCATCACTCCTCGCTGACAAAGTCGGAAACGCCGGATGTCAGATTGGTGCAGGGAAGTCATATCGTCGTGCCCAAGCTTTATGATGGGGCTCAGGCCTATATGTTACAGCAGCCGGATAAGCGGATTGTCTTTGCCATTCCCTATGAGAGTGAATTTACGCTGATTGGGACGACCGATACGGATTATGACGGCGATGCCGGATCACTAAAGATCACCGACGCCGAAACTGATTATCTTCTAAACGCCGCCAATACCTATTTCAAAAAGCAAATATCCAAAGATGATATCGTCTGGACCTATAGCGGCGTCCGGCCTTTGCTGGATGATGAACGCGGTGATGCGAAATCTGTAACGCGTGATTATAAAATCCATGAAGATGTCTTTGGGAAGTCGCATTTGATTTCAGTTTTTGGGGGAAAGATCACGACGTATAGAAGATTGGCTGAAACCGTTCTCAAGAAAATCTCTGAATTGCGGCATGAGCCGGATCAAAAATGGACGGCGGAAAAACCTTTGCCGGGCGGAGATGTGCTGGATGGTGATTTCGATGCTTTTCTCAAAGAGCAGCGCATTCGCTGGGAAAATGAAAATATCAGCCTCCTGCGCCGTTATGCCAGAAATTACGGCACGAAAATGATCGATATATTATCTGTGCCAAAGGGTGAGCATTACGGAGACGGAATTTATGAAGCGGAACTTCGCTACCTGGTCGATCATGAATTCGTAAAAGATATCGATGATATATTATGGCGAAGAAGCAAACTAGGCCTGCATATATCGGCAGCGACAAAGGCCAATATCGAAACGGCCTTAAAGGATTTGATATCATGAAAACCATTTTGGCCATCGATCAAGGTACGACCAGCTCTCGTGCTATATTATTTTCAAGCGAAGCCGCAGAGGTGAAATCCTCGTCTAAAGAGCTGACGCTATATTATCCGCATAAAGGCTGGGTCGAACAGGATGCCAAGGCGATATGGCATGATGTGCTGTCTTGTGCGAAAGCGGTTTATACTGACAGCGTGGCATCTATTGGGATTACCAATCAGCGTGAAACGACCGTCATCTGGGATTGTAAAACAGGCGAGCCTGTTTATAACGCGATTGTCTGGCAGGACCGGCGCACCGCGGAGTATTGCGCAAACCTTAAAGAAAAAGGTTTGGAAGAGATAGTATCGGCAAAGACCGGTTTACTGCTCGATCCGTATTTCTCAGCCACCAAGATCAACTGGATTCTGGAGAATGTCGAAGGGGCAAGGTTACGCGCTGAAAAAGGCGAATTAGCTTTTGGCACGATCGACTCATGGCTGCTATGGAATCTTACCGGCGGTAAAATTCACGCGACCGATATCACCAATGCCTCGCGCACGATGCTGTTCAATATCAAAACGCTTGAATGGGATGAAGAGCTTTTAGAAATATTCGATATCCCGAAATCATTATTGCCGGACGTAAAAGATAATGTCGCCGAATTCGGTATTACGGATTTATTCGGCAAAAGCGTTCTTATTTCAGGAATGGCAGGCGACCAGCATGCGGCGATGATCGGTCAGGCGTGTTTTGAAAAAGGTATGATTAAATCGACCTATGGCACAGGATGTTTCGCGCTGATGAATATAGGCGGAGACTTCCGACCTTCAAAAAACCGGCTGCTGACAACCATCGCCTACAAAATCAACGGTGACCTAAGCTATGCGATTGAGGGATCTATTTTCGTCGCTGGCGCGGCGATCCAATGGCTACGCGATAATGTAAATTTTTTCGAAAATAGTGCCGAGAGCGAAAAACTTGCGATGTCTGTCGAGGATTCTAACGGTGTTTACTTTGTACCTGCTTTTACGGGACTGGGTGCGCCGTATTGGGAGCCGGAGGCTCGGGCGGCGATCTTCGGCCTGACACGCGAAAGTACGAAAGCACATATTACCCGCGCCGCGCTTGAAGCGCAGGCGTATCAGACACTCGATCTGATGGATGCGATGGAGAAAGACGGAGGGCATAAGCCGGCAATTATTCGTGTCGATGGCGGGCTGACCGCTAATGATTTTGTTTGTCAATTTATATCGGACATGCTCGATTGCCCGGCCGAAGTGCCGGAAAATCTTGAGACGACTGCTTTGGGCGCTGCCTATCTGGCAGGGCTGGGTGCCGGTGTTTTCAAAAGCCTTGATGATATTTCGTCGAAATGGAGACAGGACCGTTCATATAAGCCGCAGATCGGCAAAGACTTGCGCGATGAAAATTACAAAGAATGGCAAAAATGTATTGGCATGATTTTAAAATAATCTAGTTCATACCCTATGGTCCGAAAAATCATCCATATCGACATGGACGCATTCTACGCTTCCGTAGAACAGCGCGATGACCCGCATTTGCGCGGCAAACCTGTTGCAGTGGGACATGGGGCGCAGCGCGGCGTCGTGGCGGCGGCAAGTTACGAAGCGCGGACCTTCGGCGTGCGCTCTGCCATGCCATCGACGATTGCCATGCGGAAATGTCCCGACCTTATTTTCACGCCGCCGCGCTTCGAGGTCTACCGTGCCGTGTCGCAGCAAATCCGCAATATCTTTTTAGAGTATACGCCCCATGTCGAGCCGCTCTCGCTCGATGAAGCCTATCTCGATGTGACGGAGAATTTAAAAGCCATTCCGACCGCTTCGGCCACGGCCAAGGAAATCCGCGCCCGTATATTCGAAACAACAGGCCTGACCGCTTCGGCGGGTATATCCTATAACAAGTTTTTGGCCAAGCTGGCCTCCGATTACCGAAAGCCCAACGGGCAGTTTGTCATCCAGCCTGACGAAGGCGCGGGCTTTGTTGAAAAACTCGAAGTTGGAAAATTTCACGGCATCGGCCCGAAGACGGCAGAGAAAATGAACAGGCTTGGCATTTATACTGGTGCGGATTTACGAGAGAAGACAAAAGAATTTTTGCAGGCATATTTCGGCAAATCCGGTTCATGGTATTATGCGATTTCGAGAGGGCAGGACGAGCGCGAAGTTCAGGCGGATCGCGTACGCAAATCTTC
>CAZWGO010000008.1:80373-92901 GCA_964633355.1 uncultured Micavibrio sp. | reverse complement strand
TTCCGAATTCGGAATATGATCAGGACGAAAACGCTCCGGCGGGCGGGCATCGAGTATCGTGGCAGAGCGATTATCCGAGATCGATTTCATGCCATCATAATCAATAACGAGTTCCGGACGATAGGTGACATTAAAAGGCGTAAGCGAAGGCTCAGGCGTGCGTTTGGCCGTTACTGGCAGGCTTTTCTGCATCCAGCCGATCAGTCCACTATCAAGCACTGCGACATTGTCGTGGCCGAAAACGCGAAACATCCACCAGGCGCGGCTGGCCGCCATGATAAAGCCGGACTGGTCATAGCAAATAACAAAGCCATCATTGGAAATGCCGAGCGCCTGCATCTTTGCCGCGAAAATCTCCGGCGAGGGAAGGGTGTGAGCCAGCGGAGTATCCGGATCGGCGATATCGTCGATATCGAAGGTTACGGCGTCGCCAATGGCGGGCAAAGACAGGTTGGCAGGATAGGAAGCGTCCACCAGTTTGATGCTCTGCGTGCCGGATTGCAAAAGGTCGAACAGCTTTTCCGGCTGGATCAGTCCAGACTCGCGGGCTACTTCTAAAAAATTATTTTCGTGAGGCATAAAATGAAACTTTTGATCGGGTGGATCTCACAATTATAGCAGCTTCCAATTGCATGTTCAAAGGCAAGTTAAGAGCATAAAGAAAATCTTAATTAGCCCCGTCTTATATAGATAAAATTGTTTATTATCGCACTGCATTAAAACAATCGCATTTGAAAGAATCTTATCGAGTTGATAACTATTCCCTATTACTATTCTTTAAGTGAAGGAAGAATGATGGGATTATCATCTGTAAAAAATAAGTTGTTTCCTAAAGATCCTCCGCAGTTGAAGCGGGATCTTCTTGCTCAATACGTACGCAATCATTCGACCAGTAAATTTGCAAGTCCATTCAGTTGCGTATTACTCGCATTGATGCTTAGCCAGTGGGAAAGCTGGTCACACGTCCTTCCCTGGCTAGCGGTGTCATTGATTGCGGCATTTAGTTGCCATCTTATCAATAAGAAATTCGGTGATGGCTCTTTAATTCCTGACGATCAGATTGATACATGGTCAACAATTATTGCCATACCTCGAATGGTGTTTATTTTATCATGGGCCTCGATGGCCTTTTGGGCGTGGACGCCGGATCATCCTGAAACATTTTTTATGGTCGTTGCCCTCATCATGTCGACGATGGCAATGAATGCTTCGCAAAGCGGTGCTTACCTGCCGATATATTTTATGGAGATGGCGCCTAAACTTCTTTCGCTCGGGGTTGTTGCATTACCAATTGGCGGCGTATTTTTTGACGGTATTTTTATTATCGCTTTTTTCGGATCGTTATTTTTTACAAAGATTGCCGTTACCGTGAACCGCTCCCAGCGCATGATTTTGAATCAAAAATACCAATTAGCCAAAGCCAAGGAAGATGTCGAGCAGGCGAGTAATGCCAAGTCCGCGTTTCTGGCCACGATCAGTCACGAAGTCCGCACACCGCTGAACGGTATTCTCGGTATTATCAATCTTGTTAAATATACGAAGCTTACCCAAGAGCAGGATGAGTATATTGAGACTATTCGCTATTCTGGCGAGACCTTGCTGACGATGCTGAACGACATTCTGGACTTTTCAAAAATGGAAGCCGGAAAGGTCGATATCGAGAATGTTTCTTTTGATACATTCAGGCTTGTTCATAGCGTTACGAATCTTATGTGGTCGCGTGCGGCAGAGAAAAACGTCACGATCAAATACGAGCTTGATGACGACGTACCGGCCTATGTTACATCGGACCCGACACGTTTGCGCCAGATATTGCTCAACCTGTCGAGCAACGCGATCAAATTTACCGAAAAAGGCGGCGTTAAAATCAAGGTTAGCTTGATTGAAAAGGAACGTGATTCTGTTGCCGTTGAAGATAAAGTCACGCTGCGTTTTGCAGTAAGCGATAGCGGTATAGGTATTCCGGAAGAAGCCAAAGAAAAAATGTTCGGCAATTTCAGTCAAGTCGACTCGTCTATCTCGCGCCGCTTTGGTGGTACAGGCCTGGGATTATCTATCTGTAAAGGCCTGACGGAATTACTCGGTGGAAAAATCAATTTCTCAAGCGAGTTCGGTAAAGGATCGACTTTCTGGATCGATATTCCTGTCGTCGTCGCTTCCAGCGATGCGACTATCACCGGTGCAGATCAGTCCCAAGTTATTCCTGTGCTTCAGCCAATTCGTATTCTTGTCGCCGAAGATAACCGCGTAAACCAAAAAGTCATTCGCGGTATTCTCGAGCATCAGGGGCATTTCGTGCAGATCGTGGAGAACGGGCAAGAGGCCTTCGATGTTGCCACGACCAAGAGTTTCGATCTTATCCTGATGGATATGCAGATGCCGGTTGTCGATGGTCTGGAAGGCACGAAGCGTATTATCGAAGCGGGAGTTGAAACGCCGATTATTGCACTTACCGCCAACGAAATGGATGACGATATCCGTCGCTGCCGCGATGCCGGGATGATCGATCATATCGGCAAGCCGATACGGCCATTTGCATTGTTCAGTACATTGGCAACCTATTTCCCTGTCGTCGAGCCGAAAGAAAAAGTTGTCGCATTGCATCCATAAGGCTGGCGCGTCTAATTCTCAATTTGTAGAAAAATGGCTCCCTGAGTAGGATTCGAACCCGCACGCTTTGCGTGATTTTTCAATTAATGTAGGTTCGATGTTCTCAATTCGTGGAAAAAATGGCTCCCTGAGTAGGATTCGAACCTACGGCCGCCCGATTAACAGTCGAGAGCTCTACCGCTGAGCTATCAGGGAACGTGTAGAAACGCGGTGAGGTGATTTCGTAAAGATGTTCGGTTTTGTTGTCAATACCCAGCAACGTAAAAAGGCTATTTTTTAATTTTTTCAAGGTCATAAGGGGTTGTCTGGTACACCAGATTGATCCAGTTGCCGAATAACAGGTTCCGATGCGCCCGCCATGTCATATGGGGCTTGCGGGACGAGTCGTTTTCAGGGAAATAATGGGCTGGCAGGGACGGGTTGAGACCGGCTGCCAGATCGCGCTCATATTCGCTTTTCAGCGTATCTGTATCGTACTCCAGATGATTGAACATGTATACTCTTGCCTTGGACGGTTCATGGACAAGACAAGCGCCGCTTTCATCAGAATCAAGAATGATGTGAAGATACGGAACAGCCTCAATATCCTTGTGCCTCACCTCGGTATGGCGCGAGACAGGTATATTGATTATATCGTCAAAGCCGGTGATTAAAGGCTGATAATGCGCAACGACTTTATGCGGATAAACGCCGGATTGTTTGGCAGATAATTGATACTTGGGTACTTTGTGGTAGTGATATAGTGCCGCTTGCGCGCCCCAGCAGATAAAGAATGAGCTGTGAACATTCGTATCTGACCAATCGAGTATCTTCGTTAGTTCTGGCCAGTAATTAACGTCTTCATATTCCATTTGTTCGACGGGTGCGCCCGTAACAATAAGCCCGTCGAATTTTCTATCTTTGATTTCGTCGTGTGTGACATAAAATTCCAGCAAATGGTCTTTCGATGTATTTTTGCTTTCATGCGTACTCATATGGAGAAGTGTAATTTCGATCTGGAGCGGCGTAGCGCCAAGGACGCGCAAAAGCTGGGTTTCGGTTTTAATCTTGTCCGGCATCAGATTGAGAATAAGGATTTGCAGCGGGCGTATATCCTGCCGCTCGGCCACGCTTTCATTGATAAATGGCACGTTTTCGCGCTCTAAAATCTGGCGACCGGGAAGGTTGTTCGGGATTTTAATAGGCATTTATCTTCCGGTGGTTCAGATACCAAGAGCTAAAAGAATAAATGGAGGCACGAGCCGGAGTCGACCGCAGGCTTTGCCTGCTATTTTCAAAATCAGGTTCGGCCTCCGGCTATTACCTTTGACTATAAAAAAACTAAATGGAGGCACGAGCCGGAGTCGAACCGGCCTACAAGCTTTTGCAGAGCTCTACCTGACCGCTCGGTCACCGCGCCTTCAAAGTCGAGTAGGGGAATTAGCAGCTTTTTTTACGAAAGTCCATTGGCAAAAACGCTGTTTTTCATGTAAAACAAGCACTTACTTTAGAGGATCTCAAAATGTCAGCATCCAATCTCCAAAAATCCAATCTTGGGAAGGCGCGGGAAGCCATGGTCGTTTCCCAATTGCAGCCAGCCGGAATTATTTCAGAAGCCGTTTTGGAAGCCTATCGCAGCGTAGCGCGTGAAGATTTCGTGCCGGAGCATTTAAGGTCTGTTTGTTATCTTGACGAGTCGCTAAAGCTCGATAGCGGGCAGGTGATGCTAGAGCCCCTTTTACATGGTTTAATGGTCGAGGAGCTGGATATACAGCGAACAGACCGCGCTCTGGATGTCGGTGATACGACAGGCTATTCTGCCGCCATATTGGCAAAGCTGGCCGGAACGGTTGTGCCTGGCTCCGAGGATACGCAAGGATCGTTCGATGTTATCGTGGTCAATGGAGCGGTTGCGGAAATTCCCGAAAAATTGATGACCAAGCTCGATATTGGCGGGCGTCTGGCGTGTATACTGATTCCGGACGGCAAAGGGGTTGGTAAAGTCGTTATCGCAACAAAAGAAGCCAGCGGGGCAATTGCCAAGCAGGTTTTTGAAGATGCGAGCGCTGCTTATATCCCGGGATATGAGCCGAAAGACGCTTTCATTTTTTAGGATTATGTAACCTTGCGGTCATATCCCTTGTGGATAGAGTCTGCACTGTCATAAAATCCTGCTTTGACAAGGGCTTATCCTTGATACAAAATACTTTCGTTAAAGCTCTTAAGGTAATTACACATCAATGGCTTCCAAACCTGAACAGGAACCTTCCATCGAGGAAATCCTAGCTTCCATCCGTCAGATCATTTCTGACGACGATCAGCCACGCGAAGCCGATATCGATTTGTCAGCCAAGCCGGAAGAAAAATTTGAAATCCCTGTCGCGCAACCAGAGCCGGAAGAAGCGCCAAAGGCATCTTTTGCTGAAGTTCTTGAGCTGACCAATGAAATCCCCGCCGAGCCGGAAGCCGTTGTGGCTTCTGCCGATGATATCGACGCGATGTTTAATTCTGCGCCTGTAGAAGAGCCGAAAGCGCCGGAACCGGAGCCTGTTAAATTTGAAGAGCCAGCCCCGAAGGTAACGCCGTTTCCATCCGCGCCGCATCCATCCGTTGATGCTGTTGAGTCCATTTTTACCAATACGGCAGCGCAGGCGACATCTGCTGCGTTCTCCAAACTCGTCGGCAACATCCCGGTTGAGCGCGAAGAAAACATGACGATGTATGCGAATGGCCGTGTCACGATCGAAGATATGGTTCGCGACATGCTCAAGCCCATGCTGCGCGACTGGGTCAACGAGAATGTTCCGGCGATTGTCGAACGCCTCGTCGAAAAAGAACTGGAAAAGCTTGCCAGACAGGCCCGCGACCAGTAAAAAATAAGCCTTAAATTTCATTTTTTCGTCATTCCCGCGAAGGCGGGAATCGATGGACCCCCGCCCTCGCGGGGGTGACGGATAACGGTAGGATCCTCATGCTTGATAAAACTTTCGACCCGAAGCAAATAGAACAAATCCATTACAAGAAATGGGAAGCCGCCGGTATATTTGCCGCCGATCCTAAATCGGATAAGAAGCCGTTCGTTATCATGATGCCGCCGCCGAATGTGACGGGGTCTTTGCATATGGGGCATGCGCTTAACAACACGCTGCATGATATCCTCGTTCGTTATAACCGCATGAACGGTAAGGATACGCTGTGGCAACCGGGAACGGACCATGCGGGCATTGCGACACAAATGGTTGTCGAGCGTCAGCTCAATGCCGAAGGGCAAAACCGCCGCGAAATGGGGCGTGAGAAATTCCTTGAAAAAGTATGGGAATGGAAAGAATTTTCCGGCGGGACGATCACCAATCAGCAGCGCCGTCTAGGTACGACGCCGGACTGGCAGCGCGAGCGTTTCACGATGGACGAGGGCATGAATGCCGCCGTCCGCAAAGCGTTCGTTCAGCTTCATAAAGAAGGTTTGATTTATAAAGACAAGCGTCTCGTCAACTGGGACCCAAAATTGCAAACTGCCGTGTCCGATCTCGAAGTCGAGATGGTCGAGACCAAGGGCAATATGTACTATATCAACTATCCGGTGGAAGGCAGCGAAGAGCGCTTTATCACAATTGCAACAACGCGCCCTGAGACAATGCTCGGCGATACGGCGATTGTCGTTAACCCTAAAGATGAAAGGTATAAAGATGTCGTCGGCAAATTCGCGGTTTTGCCGATCGTCGGACGTTTGATCAAAATTATCGCCGATGATTATGTCGATGTCGAATACGGCACCGGCGCGATGAAGGTTACGCCCGCGCATGACTTCAATGACTTCGAGCTTGGCAGGCGTCACAATCTTGAACAGATCAACGTGTTCGATGTACAGGCGCGTATCAATGAAAATGCGCCGGAAGAATATCAAGGGATGGATCGTTTCGAAGCGCGCAAGAAATTACTCGCCGAACTCGAAAGCCTCGATCTTCTCGTCAAGATCGAGCCGCATACCCATGCCGTACCGCATGACGAAAAATCAAAACAAACGGTGATCGAGCCGTTCCTGACGGATCAATGGTATTGCGATGCGGCGACGCTGGCGAAGCCTGCCATCGAAGCAGTGGAAACGGGCAAAACGAAATTCGTACCCGAGAATTGGTCGAAGACTTATTTTGAATGGATGAGAAATATTCAGCCATGGTGTATTTCACGCCAGCTATGGTGGGGTCACCAGATTCCCGCATGGTATTCTGAAGACGGTGAAATCTTCGTCGCCGAAACCGAAGAAGAAGCTTACGTAGCGGCAAGAGCCAAGCTTGGTAATGATGTAAAACTTACCCGTGATGAAGATGTTCTCGATACTTGGTTTTCCTCCGCGATGTGGCCGTTCTCTACATTAGGCTGGCCGGAAAAAACGCCGGAGCTGGCTAAATATTATCCAGGCGATTTGCTGATTACAGGCTTCGATATCATCTTCTTCTGGGTTGCCCGTATGATGATGATGGGCCAACATTTTATGGGCGATGTACCGTTCAAGACGGTTTATATCCATGCGCTTGTGCGCGATGCCAAAGGGCAGAAAATGTCCAAGTCGAAAGGCAATGTCGTCGATCCATTAGACATCGTCGAGAAATACGGCGCGGATGCTCTGCGCTTTACGCTGTCGGCTTTGGCGGCGCAGGGACGTGACGTCAAAATGTCGGAAGACCGCGTCGAAGGCTACCGCAACTTTGCGACCAAGCTGTGGAACGCAACGCGTTTTTGCGAGATGAACGGATGCAACCCGCCGGGTAAGGACTTCAACCCACTCGGCGTTCAGCATACTATCAATCGCTGGATTATTGGGCAGGTGGCGGACACCAAGAAGCAATTGGAAGAAGCGTTCGAAGCGTACCGTTTTAACGATGCCGCGAATGTCATCTATCAATTCGTCTGGGGTATGTTCTGCGATTGGTATATCGAATTCACGAAGCCTTTGCTGGGTGAAGCCAATTCAGATGAGGCGCTGAAACAGGAAACGCGTGACACGACCGGTTGGGTACTCGATCAAATCCTGCTGCTACTCAATCCGTTTATGCCGTTTATCACGGAAGAATTATACGAGAGCATTGCCGTGCGCGAGAGCGGATCTTTCCTGATGACGCAAAGTTGGCCGCAATATGAAAGCAAGACATATAACGTCAACGCTGCCAAAGAGATCGACTGGCTGATCCGCGCCATCACCGAAATCCGCTCGGTGCGTTCCGATATGAACGTGCCGCCGAAAGCGATGATCCGTTTGCTGGTCCAAGGCGCGAGCGAGGATACAAAAGGCCGTTTCGCAACGTATAATGAAGTCTTGCGACGTATGGCCAAGATCGAAGGCGCCGAGTTTGTAACGTCAGCGCCCAAGGGTGCGGTACAAACCGTTGTTGATGAAGCGACTTTAATCTTGCCGATTGCCGATATTATTGATCTAGATAAAGAACGTGCGCGTTTGAAAAAGGAAATCGAAAGATTGAATTCCGATCTGGTCAAGATCAATGCAAAGCTCGACAATCAGGATTTTATGTCGCGTGCTTCGGATGAAATAGTTGAAGAGCAAAAGCAGCGAAAAGTGACAGCGGAAACAACGCTGAATAAATTGTCACAAGCGCTGAAGCATCTGGAAGCGGCTTAACGTTCTACGAGAACGTAATAAAACTGATAAGTTTCATCAACGCCTGCGCGGCAGGCGACCGCCAAGCCGTTCAATGAGGCGTCGTCTTGTATTTTTGTCCCAGAAAGCGAACCGTTAATATATGTGCCCGAGCTTCCTGTCGCAGTGCCGGGAGGTGCATCGCCGCCCGGATTGGGAACACCTAATAAATCATTGATAGCTAAACAGGTTTCTTTGGTTAAATAGGATTGCCAGAAAACTATATCGTTTGCGCTTTCCGTACCGGAGGCCCCGTCTGTCCCGACACCTCTAACCTGAAGAACTTGAAACGCGCCATGACCCGGTTTTGCTACATTGGGCGTGGCCGTGCTGATGTGATTAAGATTAATCGCATCGGCAGGTGGCAAGACGGCAACCATGGCGCCGCCTGCGGGGTCAAACATATGGCATGATTTATTTGCAGGCGCATTGCTATTTGCACTGCTAATACCATTCCCATTATTTACCTTGTAGATCGGATTTGTAAAATCGAATGTAGTGTCTGTACACCCATTGGAAATTTTCATGCGCGTCACCGCGTTTTTAAGGGATGTCGCGTATTGAACAATAGCGGCAGCATTTGCCTTCGCTTTGTCTTTAGAAACAGATCCACCGCTATTTCTTGTAGAAGATGTGACAGCATAAGCCAGGGCAGCAAACAGCGCCACGGCGATTAGAATAAGAAAAAGAACATTTCCGGATTGGTGTTTCGTGTTCATTAGTAATTGTAATTAATTTCTATTAATAAGCAAAGTATGGCTCGTGCGTATTATATTAAAATATAGGAATGATTTATCGCGCAACCAAGGTTGTAAAGTATACAAATGAATCACCGCTTCCACTAGTCATGCAAAAGTCCATATGACCGTCTAACTCCGGACTGCTTATAATAGCAGTTCCTGCCAGAGTACCATTTGCATAGCTTCCGCTTGTTCCTGTGAAAGCGTAAGGAGGAGGCGCGCCAGAGGGGTTGGTCACGCCGAGAAGATTGTTGATAGCCAGACATGTTTCTTTGTTAATAAAAACTATCCGGAGAACAATATCATTGGCTGACACGGTTCCGGCCGGGCCATCTGTGCCAACTCCTTTTATCTGGTGGATGAATATAGCGCCATGGCCGACTTTCGTGCTGGTTGCTACTGCTGATGGGTCAGGTACCAAAGCGCTTGCTACAGGAATGATGGGGGTTTGACCGCCGCCGGCGAGATCGAAAAGATGGCATTTTTTGTCGGTGGGCGCGTTTACATTGGGAGATAGTCCTGGAGGTGGCGTTCCATCGCTTCTCTGATAAATCGAGTTGCTGAAATCGAAGATATCATCCGTGCAGCCATGGATGGTTTTTATCCTTGAAAGTGCAATTCGAAGAGAAGCGCTGAAATCAATTATGGCAGAAGCATTCGCTTTGGCCTTTTCATTTAAAGGGGAGTTGCCGCCACCGCGATTGGAGGAACTGACCGCATAGGAAAGAGCCGCAAATAACACTACGGCAATTAGGATTATAAAGAATGCATTGCCGGATTGGCGGAAAGTGGAGTTCATTGAAATATTATAATCCATATCAGAAGGTGCTGCTATGGTTTGATTCAGAACCACTACAATTATGGCGAATAATATATTGTTTATATGATGAAAAAAGCCCCGGATGTTGCCACCCGGGGATCAGTTTAGCGTTCGATCATTACATGGACATATTGATATGCCGTTCCTGTTAATCGGCAAAAAGCAGGTTGTCCATTAATCGAGGCGTTATCAAGCATTCCAGTCCCGGCAAATGAGCCATTTGAATATGTGCCGGATGAGCCTGTGCCTGAAAAGGTTGGGGGTTCTCCACCGGGATTGGGAATGCCAAGAAGATCATTAATGGCTATGCATGTATTTCTATTCAAATAATTTTGCACTATAGCAAGATCATTAGCTGATGTGGTGCCTGCTATGTCATCAGTGCCAATACCTTTTACCTGTAGCACTGCGAATATAATGTGACCAAATTTCAAGGCTGTTGGCACAGAAATGCTTGAATTAGTCAAGTCGAGAGCATCCGCCGCTGGCACTACGGGACTCATTGCTCCTCCTGCAGGATCAAAAACATGGCAAATTTTTGATGCCGGGGCATTAGAATTGGCTCCATTAGCGGCTACGTCATTATTTCCGCGGTAAATATTATTACTAAAGTCTAGTGTTGTATCACTGCACCCATTGGAAATTTTCATGCGCATCACCGCGTTTCTAAGGGATGTTGCGTATTGAACAATAGCGGCAGCATTTGCCTTCGCTTTGTCTTTAGAAACAGATCCGCTGCTATTTCTTGTAGAAGATGTTACGGCATAAGCAAGTGCCGCGAAAAGAGCGACGGCGATAAGGATAAGAAAAAGAACGTTGCCGGATTGGGTCTTTGATTCCATGAGATTATTTTAAACATTAAGGTTTAGATTCATATAAAAAAAGCCCCGGATGTTGCCACCCGGGGATCAGTTCTACCTCATCAGGATTAACCTGAACTGTTCAGAAAAAAGATTACTTCTTGTCGTCTTCTTTTTTCGTATCTGTGTTGGCGGCGCCAGGGTGGCTGCCAAGGAAGGAGCCGAAGCGCTTTTCGAATTTCGAAAGCTGGCCTTTTTCCATGATCTTGACGGTTCCGCCTTTCCACGCCGGGTGTGTCAGCGGGTCGATGTCGAGTTTCATAACATCGCCTGGCTTACCCCATGTGGAGTGTGTCTTGTATTCTGTTCCATCGGTCATCACGACTGTGATTTCGTGGTAATCCGGGTGTATTTCGGCTTTCATTTACTGCTCCTGAATCTTTGAGAGCCAAGTATATACCAGCGAGGGAGTCGATTTGGCAAGAAGTTTAAAAAATATTTTTTTGTTATATTTATCAATAAGTTGAATATTTACATATAAGCTAAAAAAGCGCGTCAACGAAAGCAAGCGCTCTACTTGGAGTAAGATAAATATCTAGATCCCTGCTTTCGCAGGGATGCAGGAAATGGATAAAGAGAATTAAGCGGCTTTGGAAGCAACTGCCCCCTGAGCGACGGATTTACCCGCCGAATTCAGGTCCTTGAAGGCCTCATTCAAACGCTCCACGATGCCTTTTTCGCCCTCACGCAGCCATGCGCGTGGATCGTATTCTTTCTTGTACGGCTTACCGGAGTCAGGGTCGATCTGGTGCTTGAAAGCCGTCATATTTTTCTCGACATATTTGCCGACGAATTCCGCGAAAGCGAATTGAGTATCGGTATCGATATTCATTTTGAAGACGCCGTAATTCAGGCTCTCGGTAATCTTGTCTTTTTCAGAGCCGCTGCCGCCATGGAAAACGAGATCAAGCGGGTTGGCAGAAAGATTGCGTTTTTCAGCCACAAGCGCTTGCGAGTTTTTCAAGATGTCAGGGCGGAGCTGGACATTGCCCGGCTTGTAAACGCCATGCACGTTACCGAAAGATGCGGCGACGGAAAAATTACCGATCTTGGACAAAACATCGTAAGCGGCAAGAACATCTTCTGGCTGGGTATATAGTTTAGAATTGTCGATATCGTCGGAGCCGACACCGTCTTCTTCGCCGCCAGTGCAGCCAAGCTCGATTTCAATCGACATATCAATCTTCGCGGCGCGTTCCAGAATGCGAGCGGAGATTTCAATGTTTTCTTCGAGAGTTTCTTCGGACAAATCGATCATATGCGAAGTGAACAACGGTTTACCATGCGCTTTGTAATAGGCTTCGCCATGCGTCAATAATTCTTCGACCCATGGCACGAGTTTCTTATTGGCGTGATCAGTATGAAGGACAACGCAGATACCGTATTGCTCCGCCAGCAAATGAACGTGATGCGCGGCGGAAACGGCACCTAAAACTTTTGCCTGAAAGCTGTCCGGCATTCCTTTGCCTGCATAAAACTCAGCGCCGCCATTCGAGAGTTGAATAATGACATCCGATTTGTTTTTCGCGGCGGCTTCCATCACGGCGTTGATCGTGCTGGTACCGATGACGTTGACGGCGGGCAGGGCGTATTTGCCTTCTTTTGCCGCTTTCACGAGAGCCAGATAATCTTTGCCAGTTACAACGCCAGGTTTCAGAGAAGTCATTTACAAATCCTTGGTTAGGGTAGGCCACTTTTATAAGCATTTAGAATTAAAAAAGCCAGCGACGAGGCTGGCTTGAAATTCTATATATCAACCGAATTATTACGGCTGTTCAGGAGCCTTAACGCCTGAGACCGGGGCGCTGACTGAAATAGCGGCAGGAGCAGCTATGATGGATGCGCCCAACAATTCTGTTTGGCGCT
>CAZWGO010000008.1:0-80363 GCA_964633355.1 uncultured Micavibrio sp. | reverse complement strand
AAAGAAAGCAGATAATTCAGATGTGCCTGTGTATTGGCTTGTCATTACTCTTCGTTCCGATTCAATAAACCTTCTTCAACCAGACTTTCAAGCGCTCTCGCATTTGTCGTCTGTGGACCAACATAAGAACGGTTCAATAATTCCTGCTTTGAAGCCGTTCCAAGCTCTTCCATTGCGGTCATTATCTTGGCATCGCGCAGGGTTGGCTTGTGGTCCTTGAAGATTGATATATACCCATTCAGGAAAATTTTCAAGTTTTTATGCGAGTTATTGAAATAATCCAGCGCTAATCCCAAGTTTTTCTTGGAATATCCGCAAGTTAGCATGTGAATAACTCTTCCATCCTCTTTTCCGGGCTGGCGCAGGATGCAGCCTTGATCATAGAGCCACTGGATATCGCGGTTCAGGGTGTGTTTGTCGATTTTAAGCCGTTCCATGACCCCTGTCTGGGTGGTTTCCGGGTATTCGTCGATATCGGCCAGAATGACCGCCCGGCGGACCGGGGCGGACGGATCGCCGCCAAGAGCGTCTACTAAATGGTCCAGAACAAGCCCCATCTGCTGGATGGCACTGGCACTGGCTTGATTATGGGCCGATTTGAGACCTGTTTTGGGCATGAGGACAATTATAGGATGAAACGGTCAAAAAAACATGAAAAAGGGACGAAGATTGCTCTTCGTCCCTCTAAAATCACTAAAAATGATTAGAATTTGTAGTTCAGGCCAATCCCGACGATACCGACATTACCTTCTGTATCGGCAGAAACTGTCGCAGCGCCGCCATTGCGGACAACATCGATAGTTTCAGAGGCGATATGGATATAAGTCGCGTGGAAGTCCAAAGACATTTTCTCATTTAGATTGTATGTCGCACCACCGGCAATCCATGTACGGTCGCCATCAGGTGTGCGGGTTGTACGGAATTCATCAACTGTCGGGGTGTTGTCGTATTGAACGCCACCACGGAATGTCCAGTCAGGTGAGTAAGCGTATTCCGCACCAAGAGCATAAGACCAGACAGTCTGATATTGTTGCTCGACTGAGCTGACGACGGCGCCTGCGTCCGAGATGGCCGTAATGTCACCGAAGCTATTCCAGCCCATCCAGTTAACCTGACCCATTACAGTCCATTTGCTGTCCAGTTCGTGAGACAAACCGACAGACGCGATGTCTGGTGTCTTCAAAGAGGCTTTGGCCGGAATATATGTCAGAGAGCCGGGAGTTGGTGTGTTTTCAATTTTAACACGTCCATCCAGATCGTAGTGAACGGAAGAGCGGTAGTTAAGGCCAAGAGTTGTAACAGGTGTCAACTCGATTTGAGCGCCAGCCGTATAACCGAAGCCCCAGTCTTTTCCTGAAAGATCGCTGGTTCCGGTCGTGCCGCCGCCCGGGTTAAGGTTTGCAGCAGCTGTAAGTTGAGCATCAGCGCGTTGGATGTTCAAGCCGCCACCGATAGAGATTCTATCGTTGATCTTGTAGGCTACAGTCGGCTGAATATCAGTTGTTATCAACTCTGTTTTGATCGAGTCAAAGCGACCGAAGTAATCGGCATCATATTTGTTCGCCAGACCGAAAGGAGCAGTTACGCCGATACCGATCCAAAGACCATCAACAGCCGAAACCGGCATAGCGGCGTACCCTGATGGAACAGGTGTCGGGTTATATGGATTGCCGCCATCTTCTGTGCCGACAGCGCCGAGAGTACCCAATGTGCTCGAGCCAGAGTCATTTAATTCGCCAGTTGGAACCAGAAGTTGAACGCCTAAATTCGCTTGAGCGCCGCTCAACTTAGATAGACCGGCTGGGTTAAAGAATATCGTGGAAGCGTCTTTTGTATTTGACGCGGCGCCAGCATAGGCCGAACCACCAGCGGATACGGATTGTTCCTGGATGTAGAAACCGGCAGCGTGCGCGGAGGTGGAAACCATAAGAGCGCCAAAAGCGGCCAGTGCAATTTTAGTATTTTTCATGTGAATCCCTCAGAAAATGTGAATGGCAAACGGGTTGGTACCGAAAAAGTACCAACCCGTTCTTAAAGGGTCAATCTTAACGAAGTGTTGCTATGCAACAATGTGCGACGTTTTTATCCCAACTGTGCCATTTTTACCGCAGTATCGAGCATGCGGTTCGAAAAGCCCCATTCATTATCGTACCATGACATTACGCGTACCAGCGTTCCGTCGATGACTTTAGTGCCTTCAAGGGAGAATATGGAAGATCTTGGATCGTGGTTAAAGTCTGTCGAAACCAATGGTTCGTCATAATACCCGAGTATGCCTTTCAAGCTTCCGGCATCAGCGGCGGCTTTGATCGCATTGTTGATTTCTTCCGGTGTCGTTGAGCGTTTGGCGACGAATTTGAAATCCACTACGGAAACATTCGGCGTAGGGACGCGGATAGACACGCCATCAAGCTTACCATTTAAGGACGGGATGACTTTACCGATTGCTTTTGCGGCCCCGGTAGAAGAAGGGATCATATTCAAGGCGGCGGCGCGGGCGCGGTGCAGGTCTTTGTGCATCGTGTCAACGATACGCTGGTCGCCTGTGTAAGAGTGAATGGTCGTCATGAAGCCATGTTCGATGCCGATGGCTTTATCAAGTACGGCAGCAACCGGAGCAAGGCAGTTTGTCGTGCAAGATGCGTTAGATACGATGATATGTTCAGCTTTTAGTTGAGCGCAGTTTACGCCAATGACGACTGTAATATCTTCGCCTGTGGCCGGAGCGGAAATAAGGACTTTTTTGGCGCCGCCTTTGAGGTGAAGTTCAGCTTTTGCACGATCTGTGAAGACGCCGGAACATTCCAGAACGATATCAACGGATGTGTCTTTCCAAGGAATGGAAGCAGGGTCTTTTTCGTTGTAAACTTTGACGAGCTTGCCATCGATTTTCATGTCGTTGCCAGCAACTTCAACATTGAACGGGAATTTCCCGTGAACGGAGTCGTATTTCAGAAGGTGAGCATTGGTTTCTGTGTCGGCGAGATCGTTGATGGCGACCAGTTCGATGTCGGAGCGTTTCGCTTCGTATAGAGCGCGGGCGACAAGGCGACCTATGCGGCCAAATCCGTTTATTGCTACTTTCGTTGTCATGACAAACCTTTAAATCAGAGTTTTACTGGAGGACTGTTATAGACAACGATATGGGGGGATGCAAACGTCATTCCAGAGGCATTTTAGAAAAAAATGCCTCTAAGTAGTTTAGTATTTGTCTTATTGAACGGTAGGCGCGGATTGTGCGGTCATCATGAAGGGGGCGGCGACCATCAAAGCGGCGGCTGCCTGATCTTCCTGGCTGGGTTTTGAAGATTTTGCGATCTCGGCGTTACGGGCTTCATACTTCGCAAATTGAACCGGATCTATATGTCTAAGTCCTTCCTTCAAGCCGTAACAAACGCCTCCGGCTGAAGCGACGAGCGCGATGGGAATGGCTAAGTCAATAAAAGGGGCAGCCCATTCATTAAATAATTTTTTCATTACTCATTCCTCTTACGCAGTTAGAATTTATTCGCCTTAATGTACAAATTAAGCCATTGAAAAGCAACAAAAATTCGGTTCTTTTTCCGAAATACCTGATACAACGAGAGCGCATAGCTTTAGAATTAAATCTGACGCGCTGTCCTTGCTAACATATAAAATCTAGCCATTAAACTGATGATCGCATAGGTGCAGACCAGAACCGGACCGGACGGATAATCAGTTACGGCAGAGAATATTAATCCTGCACTAATCGCAATGATTGCAACTATATAAGCTTCTTTAAGTGATCTGCTCCCTAGCGCTGGAAGAATGAGCGAGGCAAAAACCAGATACACGCCGACTAGCTGGACCGACAATGTGACGCTAATGGCAAAAAGAGGATAGAAGAATTTCTTTGAAAAATCAGATCTGAAATAAAACAAAACGAGAATGGGGGCGTACACAATGGCAGGGAAAACAAGGTCTTCCCATTTAGTCCATAAAACCTGACCGGACATGATATTGTTGATTTCTTCACCAGCATGCGGATCATTGGCAAATAGCAAGACGGCCAGCGAAGCGGCGACAACATAGCCGCAACCAATCATGGCTTCCTGTATGACCTGTCCATATTTTTCCATTGAGGAAAAAACAAGGGCGGCGGCGATGGCGGCAAGAAAGGCGCCGGCATTAGAGATGATTTCATTTTCATGAAAAAAAATCGATGAGGCGATAAAGCCGAGCGCAGCGAACTGCGCCACAGCGAGATCAAGAAAAACAATGCCGCGTTTTAAAACTTCCCGCCCCAAGGGTACATGCGTGGCGGCAACCAAAAGACAGGCTGCGAATGCCGGGGCCATGAGCCCCGGCAGCGATCCAATCATATCCATCATTTTGACGAGTCCTTTAGCAACGAGATGCTTTCTGCGTATAACTCTTCAAGCGTATTAACATTGTCTATGCCGCCGACAGTAAAAGGAAGTCGAACAATCTTCATGCCCGTCTTTTCGCTCAGCCATTTTGCTGCCTGATCATTGTCAAAGGGGGATAGAATGATGATGCGAGCGCCGGAGCCGTTCACATTCTGCAATACCTGATCGAGATGAGACGCTGTTGGCGGTATGCCGGGCTTTGGTTCAAGGGAAGCGATTTGCGTCATGCCAAGCCAGTCCAAAAGATAACGCCAGCTGTCATGATAGGTTACAACTTTTGCGCCTCTCAACGAAGTCGCTTGTGCAGACCAAGTCTTTAAAAGCGTGTTCCATTTTCCCGTGAAGGCAGTCAGATTATTGTTATAGGTTGTTTTATTGGCAGGATCGATCAATGACAATCGCTCCGCCAGAACCTTCGCCATAACCAGCATGTTTGCAGGATTGCCTTGCACATGGGGGTTGCCTTCAGGGTGAACATCACCCATCGTGCGGTCCACAGATGTCAGCTTCCCGATAAGCGAAATATGATCAGACGCCATTACATTGCCGGGTTGTCCCATCTGTAATTTCGCGCCTGCATTTTGCATGAGGATCGGCAGCCAGCCAACTTCAAATCCGCCGCCTGTGCAGATTAAAAGATCGGCTTTGCGTATGCCTGCCAGAAGGCTGGGCTTGGCGCTGATATGATGTGGATCCTGCGTGCCTCGCGTTGCAGAAAATACATCGACATTATCACGGCCGATTTCTTTGGCGAGCGCAGCCCATTCGGGTTCGCACGCAAAGACATTTATGGCCGCCTGAGCAGGAGATATCATGAGGTAAAATATAAAGAATAAAGGAATTAAGTTTTTCATTCTCTATCTCCTTAATATTTATGGGCAGGGTGAGCGCCGAGGCTCATGATATATTGAAGCATAACCTGATTATCGTCGCGGTTGTCGGCCAGTTCTTCGTAGCCATATTGCAAACGAATGCGGCTGAATTCACTGTTCGACCAGTCGACCATGGTTGTCGCGTTCCATGGATCGTGACCGTCTGAATCAAGTTCGCTACCTGTCAGGCCAAGAGGTGCATCATCAGCATAGAGTGTGCTGTACCGCGCGCCAACGCGCCATTCAGGCAGGAATTTATAAATACCTTGCGCATACCAGCCGCTTTGATGTCCGTCATAGTTGACTGCTCCTGTGCCAGCGGCAATATCTTCATATTCACCGTTCTCATCACGCAGGAAATATTCACCTTGCAGACTGACAAGTTGTTCCTTCGCATTGCCGGTCGGTGCCCAGTTATATTTAAGGGATGCGGCGTAAAGATTGCTGTCACCGTTAAACGTGATGTTGTCTTCATTGCCAAGGCGTTCTTCGGCATTTGTGTGAAGCATCGACAAGCCAAACAGCCAGTCTTGATTATCGCCGATATCGCCGCCGATTTTACCGAAGGCTGCAATAGCACCGGGATCCGAGCCTTCATTGCCGCCGCCCGGAAAATCATTTCCTTGTAAGGCTGCAAGGCCCAGTTCTGAATAAAAATCTGTAGGTAGCGTCACCGACGCCATAACACCGTTATCTTTATAGCTGTTATTCAGGAATGCCCGGTTAGGCAGGGGGCGGTCGACGAAATCATCTGTATGGGCGTGTTTTTCGTTGATATAGCCGACAGGCGCGAAGAAGCGTCCGGCAGTTACCGATGCGCCGTAAGGAAGGCCAAGCGTTTTTATATAGGCCTCTTCCAGTTCGACTTCGGTTTCGCCGTCTTCATAGGCAAGCGCCGCCGTGATATTCCCGAAGAACATGTCGTCTATATTGGCATTGATATTCAGTTCGGCTTCATCGAGCGTCAAACCTTCGCCTGTGCGGCCAGCTTCTTCCCCGATACCAAAACCGGCAATATTGGAATCATTATTGCTGAAAGCGCCGTAATGACCGTTGAGGACGGCACTGATCGCAGGATTAAACGCATTGGCGCTCGAAGGTGCTGCGGTTTGTGTCGCAACAGGAGCCGGGGCAGGTTGAGTTTGCGCGGATTCCAGTTGCTGAATACGCGCCTGCATCTGCGCCATTTGCGCTTTTAGTGCTTCAAGTTCTGTTTGAGAGGTTTGAGCTTTTACAGGTTGTGCAGCAGCAAGCAAAGCAACGGCAATGGCCGTGCCCGAAAATAAACGTGACATGAGTAGTCCTTTCCAAGACTTAAAAAATATTGATTTTATTGGGTTTAGGAAAGGGAAGCGGGTGGGGCGCGTGCGTGATAGGCGAAGCTGGTTTCAAAAACCGAAAAGGCCTGAATACCAAGATTTGTCATTATGCTTTCAATCAGAGATCCAAAGATAAAAATTCCATTGGCATGAAGGCCACCCGAAAACTGTTTCGTTAGAAGACAGATCTCACAGAATTTTGTTTTATGATCTTGATCGGATGCATGTTTGCTGTGGAAATGTGTATCTTCAAAAATGTGCACGGAAGCGTGCTGTGCCAATGCAAATTGCATCGACAGCATGAGTAACACGAGTAACGTGTTTATGCTTTTTCTGAAGGTCACGGCGTCATTAAAGATAAATTATAAGTTATTGCAAGATTAAATTACTCGTCATCCGGTTGGAAGGAAGACCGGATGCCCGCACAAGGCGGGCATGACGAGGGAATTATATTTTCGCTGTAACAGCCTCGACAGCCGCTTCTGCCGTAATGCCGAAATGTTTGTAGAGGATTTCAGCCGGGGCGGATTCACCGAATGATTTCATGCCGATGAAAATACCGTCCGAGCCAATGATGGAATCCCATCCCATCCGGACGGCGGCTTCGATGCCGACTTTGACAGCGGATTTCGGGCCCAAAACGGATTGACGGTAGGCTTCATCCTGTTTCGCGAATAGTTCAAAAGACGGAACGGAAACAACGGATGCCGCAATATTTTTCTCGGCAAGTTGTTTTTGGGCATTCAGCGCAATTTCGACTTCGGAACCTGTCGCAAAGATAACGGCTTTCGCTTCACCTTTGGCAGGAGAGAGAACATAAGCGCCGCGTGCGGTCTGGTTGATCTCGCCGCCATCGCGGACGGTTGGCAAGTTCTGGCGTGTTAAAACCAGAACGCTTGGTGCAGTTGTGGATTTCAAAGCAAGTTCCCAGGCCTCGGCGGTTTCGATACCGTCGCAGGGACGGAAGACTTGCAAATTCGGGATGCAGCGGAGAGCTGCGACATGTTCGACAGGCTGGTGTGTCGGGCCGTCTTCGCCAAGCCCGATAGAGTCATGGGTCATAATGAAAATAGAGCGTGTTTTCATCAAAGCGGCCAGACGAATGGACGGACGGCAATAATCAGTAAAGGACAAGAATGTGCCGCCGTAAGGAATGATTCCGCCATGCAGCGCCATACCGTTCATGATCGCGGCCATGCCATGTTCGCGAACACCGTAGTGAATATATTGGCCGACATAGTTGTTGTTGGCGGAGATAACTTCAGGACCCTTAATCTTGGTGTTAACGGAACCTGTTAAGTCGGCAGAGCCGCCAATGAGCTGGTGTAGTTTCGGGATAAGGAATTCTAAAACTTTACCGGATGTCGCGCGGGTTGCCATCGAAGGTTTGTTCTCGAAGAAATAATTTTTGGCTTCCTTTATCGCGACATCGACTTCGTGAGAAACATCCTCGTTCAACATTTTCTCGAAATCGTTTTTATGGTCGGATGATGAAAGCTTGCTGTTCCAGTTCGCGTATTGCGTAAGGCCTTTGGAACCGATTGTGCGCCATTCTGTTAAAACTTCTTCCGGCACATGGAAAGCTTCATGTTCCCATTTCAGGTTTAAGCGCGTGCCCTTGATTTCTTCAGCGCCGAGCGGGGAGCCGTGAGAAGAAGAAGTGTTTTCTTTTGTCGGCGCGCCGTAGCCGATGCGGGTTTTACAGGCGATGATAACTGGCTTATCAGATTTTTGTGCCTGACGTAGGGCTTCTTCGATTTCTGCAAAGTTATGGCCGTCAATGGATGCTGTGTTCCAGCCATAAGCTTCGTAGCGTTTTAAGACATCTTCCGTGAAAGACAAATCTGTCGGGCCATCGATGGAGATTTTGTTGTCATCCCAAAGAACGACCAACTTGTTCAGTTTTAAGTGACCGGCGAGGGAGCAGGCTTCGTGAGAAATGCCTTCCTGAAGATCGCCGTCAGAAGCGATGACATAGGTTTTGTGATCGACAAGGTCATTGCCGAAGCGGGCGTTTTGAATGCGTTCAGCCAAGGCAAAGCCAACGGCAGTTGAAATACCCTGTCCCAGCGGGCCGGTGGTCATTTCAATGCCTACTTCCGGCATGACTTCCGGGTGACCGGCGGTCAGGGCATGAAGTTGACGGAAATTCTTGATCTCGTCGATGGTCATTTTCTCATAACCTGTCAGGTAGGACAGAGCGTAGAGCAGCATCGAACCGTGACCTGCGGAAAGGATAAAACGGTCTCGGTCGGGCCAAGTCGGGTGCTGGGGTGAGAATTTCAGGAAATCGCGATAAAGGACCGTTGCGACATCAGCCATACCCATGGGCATTCCCGGGTGGCCGGAATTTGCCTGTTGCACAGCATCCATCGCCAAGGCTCTGATAGCATTCGATAATTGACGATCGGAGGCTATGGTTTCAGTGGAGGGATTTGCGGCGGCTTGAGCAGTCATTTCAGGGTCCTTTTTCATTGCGGGAACAATGCAATTTTAGAGCAGTAAAATCAAGCCGAATGCATGCTTTATTGAATTGGTAATTATCCCAAGGATTTACGGGGATAAGTGAAGGCGATGCTTGACCGGATTTGGAAAGAATGTTTAGGCTCAACCAATTCACCAATTTTAGCGATGAGGGCCGTAAACATGGCATTAGAAGACATTCGCATTTCGCTCCAGCTTCTGGCTGAAAGCGTGGAAAGCCTTGAAGAGCAGATCGAGGCCAAGGAAAAGGCCGCCAAAACTGCGCCGAAGAATAACTCGCCCCAAATCGACATGTTCGGTGGTTGGTCGCCAAAGCCTGCAAATGACAAGAATAATGCCATTTTGGCCAAGAAACTTGATAACACGATCGATAAAATCCAGAACCTGCTTAGAGAAGGAGCGATCTGATGGCGGAAGTTAATGTCACAATCGGCGGTCAATCTTTCGGCATTGCCTGCGATGCCGGTCAGGAACAACGCGTTCAGCATCTGGGCCGATATGTCGACCAGCGTCTTGGTGAATTATCCCAAGGCTCCGGCGCGAATAACAAAGCACAATTGATGGTTCTCACCACGCTTTTGTTGGCGGATGAAATTTTCGACCTGAAAGACCATTTACACCATGTGGCCAACACGAACACCCAGCCGCGCGAAATCGTCAAGGAAGTGGTCAAAGAGGTCGTGAAAGCGCCGCCTGTCTATCAGGGTCTGGCTCCGGCGGAAGAGAAAGAAATCACCGAGGCGATTTCCAAACTCGCTGCCAAAGTTGAGAAGCTTTCGAAAAAAGTTGCGAAGAGCTGAAATTTTCATTCGTCGGCATTTTGCGGTTTGCCTGATTTCCGGCTTTTGCAACGCCGAGTTCAATAATTTCTTTTGCCGCATTGATTTTGCAAACCGATTCCAGTCCATCGTCACCACAAAAGCCCATGGCGCTATTCGCTTCGCACACTTCATAATTACCTTCATTGAAAAGAAGGTCTATTCCGGCGATTTCCAGGTCAAGAGCTTTGGCGACACCAAGGGAAAGGTTTCTAATCTCTTCATCGATTGGAAAATTACGCCCGCGACCGCCAAGGGAAATATTCGATTTAAAATTCTCGCCTTCTGATTTCCTTTCCATACAAGCGACGACTTTGTCTCCTGCGACAAAAACGCGTAAATCGCGACCATGGCTACGCGAGATATATTCCTGAAAAAGGAAATGTATGTTTGGATTTGAGCTGGCAATTAAAGCGGTTACATCATCAAATTGTTCTTTTGTTTGTGCAAGAAACACGCCGCCGCCACGAGTTCCACGAAGAGTTTTAATAACCAGGGGAAAGCCGAGTTTTTCTTCGACCATCGCCGTGTTGACCGGGAATTTACTGAGAATGGTACGCGGAATTGGAAAGCCTTTGGAGGCCAAACGCTGCGCTGTCTGAATTTTATCTGCAACAGTTTCTATCGCTTCGGGGCTATTTAGCATCGGAATATTCAAAGATTCATAGAAACGCAAAATGGAAAAACCGATATAGTCGGTTTCCGCCCCGGTTCTTGGAATAATGAGATCAGGCGGTGCTATATATTCTCCCTTGTAGATCGCTCTCCATTCATCCGTTGAATCTATAACCAGGTCAAAATCTTCGGGACTTAAAATATCCAGGCTGTGTCCGAGCTTCGCCGCTTCTTCCTGAAGGCGCAGGCATTCTTCGTATTCAGGATATTCAATCGTCATTTCCCCATGAAAAAGAAGCCAAATTTTCATAAACTTTCCTTTATTTTGTAAGGTTTCTTCATATATGGATTAGGCTGAATGGTAAAGCTGCACTGCCGAAGTCCGTTTTTGCTGTCCAGTGCAAGACTAACTCTATATACTTGATATTGGATGCTGCGGGGATGCGTGTAGGTGCAATTTTCCCACTGACCGATACATATTTGCGACAGGGGGCTGTCGCTGACAGGGCCGTGGTCCTGTTATATGGCTCCCACCTTAATTTAGGGGTCATCGCGGATATTTCGCACCCACGGCCTTTCGTGGCATCCACTTTCTCTACATGCCGAACACCTGCTTTCGTAGATGTGATAAAAAAGGGTTATTTCGCTCTCTTGTCATACCTGCGAAAGCATGTACTGTTTAGGCTTGTTTTTTAGATTAAGCAGGCTTTTGCCATCTTCCATTCTTCTGCGCTTAAACGTTCTAAAGTGAGAGATTGTTGAAAAATTTTATTATGATTTTTTATTTGAATCCTCGCGTAACAAAGGCCATCCAGAGAAATTATTTTAACAGATTTCATTTTTATCCTTTCAATAAGTTAAGGTGATAAAGAAATTATATCCATTAATTTGAATCCCAGCAACGTGGGATAATTTCAACACGAAATGTCGTGGTATCTAGAAGTATCTAGCGGTAAATGTTAGAAAAATAATATGTCAGAAGAAAAACAAGCCATTCGGGAACGCGCTTTGAAATTCCGTGAAGAGTTGCAGCCGCATCCGGATTTAGCTGATGAAGCGGCGAAGAATTTTTTTCAAAGTATTTCGACGTCACCGGATCAAAAAATTGCCGTTTATTTTCCGCTCGGACATGAGCTAGACACAATGCCACTTGTCGAAGAATTTTGGCGTCGCGGGAATATCTGCCTGTTACCCGTTTTTGGCAAAGAAGACCGGCATATGAAATTTGCCAAATGGGAAAAGGGGACAAAATTGTCCCCGGCAACTTTTGAAATCCCGATGCCGGAAATGCCTGAATTTTATGATCCCGATGTCCTTATTGTGCCGATTGTCGCTTTTGACCAAAAAGGAAATAGGGTTGGGTTTGGTAAAGGCTATTATGATGCCACTTTACGGGCCTTGCGAGAAAAGGCAGATATTTTGGCTGTTGGCTATGCCTATGCCGAACAAGCGGTTTTAATGAAGCTTCCAACCGAAGACCATGATGAAAAGCTTGATATGGTTATCACGCCCCAACGCGTTTTTGACTTCCGTCCGTAAACAGATTAAACCCTTTTCATGCGAATTTTATTTATCGGCGATGTGGTTGGCCGTTCGGGCCGCGATGCTTTTGTCCAGCATTTGCCTATGCTCAAAGAAAAACTCAAACCGGATGTTTTGATCGTCAACGGCGATAACGCGGCGCATGGTTTTGGCATTTCGACAAAAATCTGTGAAGAATTTTTTGGCCTTGGTGTTGATTGCATTACCGGCGGCAATCATATATGGGACCAGCGAGAAATTATTCCATTCATTGGGCGCGAAGAGCGTTTATTGCGGACAGAGAATTACCCTAAGGGCGTGCCGGGCCGCGGGCATTATTTAAAGACTCTTGCGGATGGCCGCAAAATTTTAATCCTGCACTTGATGGGGCGGTTGTTTATGCCGGAGATGGAAAACCCGTTTTCTGTTGCCGATGAAATCTTGGCTAAATATATTCTTGGCTCGAACGTCAATTCGATCTTCGTCGATATTCATGCCGAAGCGACGTCAGAAAAGATGGCTTTGGCACAATATTTAAATGGCCGTGTCTCTGCTGTAGTTGGAACCCATACCCATATGCCAACTGCCGATGCACAAATTTTGAGCAAAGGGACGGCTTATCAAACCGATGCGGGGATGACGGGTGATTACGACACGGTGATCGGTATGAAATATGAAGTGCCAATACAAAGATTTACCAAGTCTTTTTCAACCGAAAAGTTAAGTCCTGGAGACGGTGAGGGCACGCTGTGTGGTACATTTCTGATCACGGATGACAAGGCAGGTCTGACGGTTTCCATCGACCCAGTTCGGGTAGGGCCGAGATTGCAGAATTTTATTCCTGCCTAGACTGATGGTATTTCTCAAAATATCGCGTACAGGCTTCGACCAGCGCCGCATAAAGCTGTTGGCCCTGCGCACCGCCAGTGCCTTTGATTTCCGACAGGAAGATAGCGCGGATCGTTGAATAAAAAGCTTCGACGATTTGCAACTCCTGTTCGTCAATTTTTTCGATGACTTCCAGAAACTGCACCAATTTGTCGGCGACTTTCGTTATCAATTCATAATGGAACATGCCGCCATTTGTTTTAAGCAGCATCGCCTGAAACATGATCGCGACAATATGCTCCTCCGTATTATTGGTATCATCGTCGCGGCGTGCCTTGGTCATGGCCATCAGCATATTATTCAAAATTTCTTCACCATCAGGTTTGAAATTGAAATTATTGTTATCCAAAAGGCCTTGGGCTTGAGAAAGGACATCATCACTTATGCCGCCGGAGCCGACTTTTTGTTTCAGTGCATTGGGCGGCGTGATGAATTTCGCTTGTCTGACGAGTTCTTTATTAAAATGATCGGCGTCTGTTCTGGTCATGCGAAATCTATATCATCAGCGGAAAAAGGAAGGGAGGATTTTTGTGCAGTCTCTGGTCCTGCGGATCTTTTACCGCGGCGGTCGGGGCCTGTATAAGTCGTTGCAGTGCGGCGGCGGTCGGGGCCGAAAAAATTACCGGCGTCTACAAATTGACGCGGGCGCTCTATGACCTGATAAATACGTTTATACAAATCCTGCGCCTTGAAAGGCTTGACCAGAAATTCTGTAATGCCGGTATCGCGGGCTTTAAAAACGCGCTTGCGTTCGCTGTACCCTGTCATCAAAATAAAGGGAACGAAGCGGTTCGGGCTGTCATTGCGGGTTCTAACCCATTCGCACATTTTAATGCCGTCTACCGGGTCCATCATCCAGTCGGCTATGACGATATCAGGATTATGTTGTCTGAATAAATCATAGCCTTTGGCGCCGTCGGTTGCGGTTAAAATATTCTTCACGCCGAAAGTATGAAGGAGAGACTTTAATATCTCCATCATCGGTTTCGAGTCTTCGACGATCAATATCGTAATTTTTTCAAACTGGTAGGTCACGGTATATCCATTATCTCTATCACAGGGGTAGTATCGCGCAATTTTATTAACAAGTCGTCTTGAAAAAGTTAATTTTTGGTGTTATTCCGGCTAGTCATAATTAGCATATTAGAGAAACATAATGGCAGGTCATTCCAAGTTTAAAAACATCATGCACCGTAAAGGTGCGCAAGATGCCAAGAAGGCAAAAATCTTTACGAAGATAGGTCGCGAGATTCAAGTGGCGGCGTCGATCAGCGGCGGCGATCCTGCATCCAATCCACGTCTTCGCACAGCCTTGACAGAAGCGCGTCAAAACAACATGACGAATGACCGCATCAAAAAAGCCATCGATGCCGGTCTAGGTGTTGGCGATACGTCGAGCTATATCACGATGCGATATGAAGGCTATGCACCGGGCGGAGTCGCGGTGATCGTCGAAGCGTTGACCGATAACAAAAACCGAACCGCCGGAGAAGTGCGTGCGGCGTTTTCAAAACTGGGTGGCAATCTGGGTGAAACAGGTTCTGTCGGATTTATGTTCGACCATGTCGGACAGATTATCTATCCTTTGGAAAAGGCCGATGCCGACCAGATGTTCGAAGCGGTTTTAGAGGTGGGCGCGGAAAATGTTGAAACCACCGATGAAGGTCACGAGATTATTACATCGACGGATGATTTAATGGCCGTGCAAGAGGCGCTCGAAAGTAAATTCGGACCGCCAGCAAGCTCTGGCATGATCTGGAAGCCGAATGTCATGTCGACGGTAGACGCCGAAACGGCGCAAATTGTTTTGAAGCTGGTTGATTTGTTGGAAGATAGTGATGACGTACAAAAGGTCTATACGAATTTCGAAGTGTCGGAAGCCGATATGCAAAAACTGATCGCGAATGTTTAATGAAAATAATTGGAATTGATCCCGGTCTTGAACATACGGGATGGGGAGTTATAGATTCAGTTGGCTCACGAATAAGTTTCGTCGCGGCAGGGGTCATTAATACCAGTCCGAAAATTTCCATGCCGCAACGCCTTGTCAAAATCGAGGCCGGATTGCTTGAGATTTTACAATTGTGGAAGCCTGAAACAGCTGCCGTGGAAGAGACTTTTGTCAATAAGAATGCAGCTTCATCGCTGAAGCTTGGACAGGCGCGGGGAATTGCGTTGTTGGTTCCGGCGCGGGCTGGTCTTGAAGTAGCCGAATATTCCACCAATCTGATTAAGAAATCCGTGGTCGGAAACGGACATGCCGATAAAACGCAAATCGGGATGATGGTGCGCATGCTTTTACCTAATTGTGGAGAACAGGGGCTGGATGCCTGTGACGCCTTGGCTGTTGCGATATGCCATGCACATCATGCACAATCATCCAATACGATTCGCAACGCTCTTGAAGGCAAATAATGTTCGCCAAACTAACAGGTAAAATCGATACGCTGTTTCAGGACAGTTTGATCCTCGACGTTAATGGTGTCGGGTATCATGTATTCGCGTCAGGGCGGACTTTGGGCGCGATTGGCAGTCATGGCGATCCGGCGAGTTTATTGATCGAAACCCATGTGCGCGAAGATCACATCCATCTCTATGGATTTGCCAGCGTTGCCGAGCGTGACTGGTTTAAAATTCTAACGGCAGTTCAAGGGGTTGGCGCGCGTTCCGGACTTGCCATCTTAACGGCTTGCCCGCCGGATAAATTGATTATCGCGATTGCCGCGAACGATACGGCTATTTTACGTCAAGCCGAGGGCGTTGGCCCGAAACTGGCGACACGGATTGTCTCTGAGCTTAAAAGCAAGGTCGAGAATATGAATATCGGTGGGGCGGCAATCACCCCCCATCCGGCTTCCCCCCTTAAAAGGGGGGAAGAAAAGAAAGAAGCGCCGAATGCCGATCAGGATGCGGTATCGGCTTTGGTCAATCTTGGATATGGACGGACTGAGGCTTTCTCAGCGGTGATGAATGTAAGGCAGAAATCGAATGACAATTCGCTCAATGAGATTATCAAGCTGGCTCTGAAAGAATTGTCGTCATGAAAGCGAATGAATTATCACCAGCGATTGGCGAAGATGAAATTCTGGATGAAAACCAGATACGCCCGCAAACATTGGCCGAATTCGTCGGGCAAAAAGCCTTGCGTGAAAATTTAAGCGTTTTTATCAAGGCCGCGAAATCGCGCAAAGATACGCTGGATCACGTTCTTTTTTTTGGTCCGCCCGGACTTGGCAAGACAACATTGGCGCAGATTGTGGCGCGCGAGTTAGGTGTCGGCTTTCGCGCTACGTCCGGTCCGGTAATTGCCCGCGCAGGCGATCTCGCGGCACTGCTAACGAATTTACAGCCGAATGATGTTTTGTTTATCGATGAAATTCACCGTTTAAATCCGGCAGTAGAAGAAATTCTTTATCCGGCGATGGAAGACCGCAAACTTGATTTGATGATCGGCGAAGGGCCAGCAGCGCGATCAGTACAGATAGATCTACCGCCATTTACATTAGTTGGTGCGACAACGCGTTCGGGTTTGCTGACCAATCCATTGCGCGATCGTTTCGGGATTCCATTGCGATTGGAATTTTATGACACAGATGAGTTAACTTTAATTGTTAAAAGAATTGCCAAAGTCGTTGATGTGCCAATCACCGAAGACGGAGCGCAGGAAATCGCCAAACGCTCTCGCGGGACGCCGCGTCTGGCAGGACGCTTAACAAGGCGCGTGCGGGATTTTGCCCATGTGGGCGGCAACGATAAAATCGATGCAAAGGCGGCAGACTATGCGCTGACCAAATTAGACGTCGATGCCACGGGCCTCGATACGATGGACCGCCGTTATCTGAAATGCATCGCTGAGAAATATGCGGGTGGGCCGGTCGGGATCGAGACGCTGTCAGCTATTCTGGCCGAGCAGCGCGACGTGATCGAGGATGTCGTCGAGCCGTATTTGTTACAACAGGGCCTGGTTCAAAGAACACCGCGCGGACGGGTTTTATCGGCGGAGGGGTTCCGGTATATGGGTTTAAAACCGACCCAATCATCCCAAACAGCTTTGTTTGATGAGTAACATGGCGGGCAAAGTTAAGCTTATTATATATGTTCCTGTAAGTCACACCGAGGCTGTTTTGAAAGCTTTGGGTGACGCCGGAGCCGGAGAAATCGGCAATTACAGCCATTGTTCTTTTACAACACGCGGCACGGGCCGTTTTCTAGGTAATCAAAAATCCAATCCGGTGATTGGCCGGAGTGGCATATTGGAAGCTGTTGAAGAAGACCGTATTGAAGTGACGGTATTAAAAAGCAGGCTGGAGCAGGCGGTTTTGGCTATGAAAGCCGTTCACCCATATGAAGAAATAGCCTTTGATATTTATCCTTTAGAAGACATCGAATGACCCATGAAATCCATTACCGCGTGTATTACGAAGACACCGATGCCGGCGGGGTCATGTACCACGCGAATCACATCAAATTCTGCGAAAGGGGTCGGACAGAATTTTTGAGATCGTTCGATCTACAAAACAGCGATTTGCACGCTGAAAACGGTGTTTTATTTGTTGTCAGGCACCTCGAAGCAGACTATTTTAAGCCCGCGCGACTCGACGATCTTCTGACGGTCAAAACTTCCCTGAAAAGTATTAAAAACACGAGTTTTATGATGCGGCAGGAAATCTTCAAAAGTGAAGAGGTTTTGTTCGGCATGAACGTTCTTCTGGTTACCGTGAATACGCAAGGCAAGCCAACGGCCTTGCCTGATACTATAAAAGAATTATTTAAGTCATCTTTGGAGCAAAGCACATGACCGCAGATACCGCCACAGTACCCGTTGCCGATGAGGCGCTGAAAAGCACAATTGCCGGAGCGCCTATGGCTCACGATCTTTCACCTTTTGCCTTGTTTATGAATGCGGACATGATCGTGAAATCCGTCATGATCTGTCTGGTCATCATGTCTGTATGGTGCTGGACGATCATGATCCATAAGCGCATGACGCTGAAAAAGCTCAACCGCCGCGCAGATCGTTTCGAAGATGCTTTCTGGTCGGGCGAGCCGATGGATAAATTATATCAGCGCGTCAAGAAATCTCCCGCCGATCCATTGCTGGCAACTTTCTCTGCCGGTATGGAAGAATGGCAGGCTGGTATCGCCGCCGGTATTCCATCCTCTGAAAGTCTGCAGGCAAGTTTGAAACAGCGCGTCGAGCGTTCCATGTCCATTGCGATTATCCGCGAGATGCAAATTCTCGAGCGCGGCATGACATTTCTTGCGACAACAGGTTCCACAGCCACCTTTATCGGTTTGTTCGGTACGGTGTGGGGGATTATGAACTCCTTTACCGCTATTGCTTCCATGAACAACACGTCACTCGCCGTTGTCGCGCCGGGTATTGCCGAGGCTTTGTTTGCCACAGCCGCAGGTTTGGTTGCCGCTATTCCGGCCATGGTTGCCTATAACGTATTCTCGTCGCGTCTGGCACGCTATGCGGACCGTTTGCATGCTTTTGCAACCGAATTTACAGCTATTATGTCCCGCCATCTCGATAGTTCGGATCGTGGCGCTGCATCGCGCCGGGTAGCATAACGATGGCTATGAATATCCCAACTAAAGGATCAGGAAGAGGCGGATATCGTCCTATGTCCGAGATCAACGTAACGCCTTTTATCGACGTTATGCTGGTTCTCCTGATCGTATTTATGGTGACGGCGCCGCTGCTTAACACCGGCGTGCCTGTCGATCTGCCGAAATCTGAAGCCAATGCAATCAACGATAAAGATGAAAAACCATTGGAAGTGTCCCTCGATAAAAACGGACAGGCTTTTATCGGTGAAAGCAAAGTCAACCGTGAGCAATTGATTGAGAAACTTTCTGCGATCACTGGCGATGATGTAGAGCGCCGCGTGTTTATCAAGGCCGATACATCTTTGCCTTATGGTGACGTCATGGGCATTATCGGTGCAATCAACAAAGCCGGATATCGCAAGGTTGCGCTGATTTCACAGCCGGGTGCCGCCACGTCTAAAAAGTAATTTATTCCTCATCAGGAAGCCATGTCTGAAGATAAAAAAACAGCAACCAACGATACGATGAAAACTCCGCTGATTATTTCAGGGATCATCCATGCTGTAGTTTTTTTGCTGGTGATTTTCGGATTGCCGCATTTCAAGACAGATCCGGAAATTGTTGAATCCATTCCCATCGATATGGTGGCAGATATTTCGGAGATGACAACCACCAACAAGCCGCCGGTCAAAGCGCCAAAGCCGAAGGAAGAAAAAAAGGAAGAGCCGCCTCCGCCAAAGAAGGAGCCGCCCAAGCCTTTGCCGCCAAAAGAAGCAACGCCACCTGATCCTGAAGAATTGAAAGAGCCGCCGAAAAAAGAAGAAGCGGTTGAAAAAGACGATCTGGCGCCGCCGAAACCGAAAGAAAAACCCAAGCCTGAAAAAAAGCCTGAGCCGAAAAAGCCGACTCCGGTCAAGAAAACTGAAAAGAAAAAAGAAGACGATTCTCAGGACTTCGATAAATTGTTGCAAAACCTATCTGAAGATGAACCGCCGCAGCCTGAATCCGATGCGCCGGATAGCAAGCTGATGACGGAACCGACTCCGTCACCTGACGTTAGCAAGTTCTCGGATGTCCTGAGTATGAGTGAGCAGGATGCGCTTCGCCAGCAATTGGCGGGATGCTGGAATATCAACCCGGGTCTGATGAATGCACAGGATCTGGCGGTTGAGGTTAAAGTTACTGTAAACCCTGACCGGACTGTCAGTTCTGTGAAGATCGTCGATCAGGCAAGATATAATTCCGATACTTTCTTCCGTGCGATGGCGGATTCTGCCCTTCGCGCTGTGCAAAATCCGCGCTGCAGCCCTTTAAGATTGCCGGAAGATAAGTATAATCTCTGGCGAGATATGACCGTAGTTTTTGACCCTAAGGAAATGTTCTAAAATGACCCGCTTTATCCTAGCTTTCGTTGCTATTCTTTTTGCCGCATCTCCGGCCTTTGCTGAATTGCGGGTTGATGTCAATCGCGGTGTATCGGAGCCAATTCCGATTGCGATTGCAGATTTCGCGACAGCGGATGCGAGCGGGGCTGAATTTGCAACGGGCATTCCGTCCGTCATTACGAACAACCTTGTCGGGACCGGACTTTTCCGCGCTATCGATAAAAAGGCGTTCATTCAGGATTCCGCTTCGATGCAAACTCAGGTCCGTTTTCCTGAATGGAAAGCGATCAATGCACAGGCGCTTGTAACGGGTGTCATAACGAAAGCAGGCGACGGACGCACTCGCGTTGAGTTCCGCCTATTTGATGTTTTCGGCCAGCAGCAACTTGCGGGCATGGCCTATATGACAACGCCTCAAAACTGGAGACGTATCGCTCATATTATTTCCGATGAAATTTATAAGCGTCTCACTGGCGAAGAAGGTTATTTCGACTCCCGCATTGTTTTCATTTCCGAAAGCGGACCGGCAATCGCGCGTGTAAAACGCTTGGCAATCATGGATCAGGATGGCGCGAACCAACGTGCGCTGACCGACGGACGTGACCTTGTCTTGACACCGCGTTTCTCGCCGAACCAACATATGCTGACTTATCTGGCATTTGTAGGCGGTAAGCCGCGGGTTTATTTGTACGATCTTGAATCCGGACGTCAGGAGGTCTTGGGTGATTTCCCGGGTATGACATTCTCGCCGCGTTTTTCACCAGACGGATCGAGACTGATTTATTCGATGGCGCAGAACGGTAACACCGATATCTATTCAATGGATTTGCGCTCACGAAAACCACAGCGACTTACATCCGAAGCAGGCATCGATACCGCGCCTAGTTATTCTCCAGATGGCGGGCAAGTAACATTTGAATCCGACCGTGGCGGTACGCAGCAAATTTATGTCATGTCGGCAAGTGGAGGCGGTGCGAAACGCATCACTTTCGGCGAAGGTCGCTATGCTTCTCCGGTATGGTCACCACGCGGCGATTTAATCGCCTTTACAAAAATGCTCAAGGGAAAATTCTATATTGGCGTCGTTCGTCCGGATGGTTCTGGTGAGCGCTTGTTAACAAATGGTTATCACATGGAAGGCCCGACCTGGGCGCCAAATGGCCGTGTCATTGCCTTCTTCCGCGAGCAGGGAAATTCTGCCGGTCTTTATAGTATTGACCTGACAGGCTTTAATGAGCGAAAATTAAAGACACCGGGCGATGCATCAGATCCAGCTTGGTCACCGATGAACCCTTGATAGAGGAATAATTGCTACATGAAAGGCTTTACACTGGTCGAGTTATCGATCGTTATGATTATCATCGGCCTTTTAATTGGTGGTGTACTGAAGGGTCAGCAATTAATCGAAAATTCCCGCGTCAATAGTCTTATCTCAGCAATAACGGCTGTCAAAACCGCGAATAATACTTTTGCGGATTCTTATAAAGCAATTCCTGGGGATATAACGACGCCGGAAGGCAAGATACCTGGATGCAATACTGCCACTTTTTGTGTCAGTGGAAATGGCAATCTAAAAATCGGGACTTACTCCGGCACGGAAGCTCTAGGAGATAAGCTCTTACAAGACTCAGAAACAGTCCAGTTCTGGAAGCATTTGGCACTGGCTGATCTTATTGGTGGCATTGTTCCAGGAGCAGATCCTGCATCACCCGAATGGGGAAAAACGCATCCTTCAATGGCTTTAGGCGGCGGCCTTGAAATGTTTTATAATCCGGGAGTATTGCCGGGAGATCGGCGCCCGGGGCATTTTCTTCGATACTCCAATCAGGGTATGAACCCTGACTCAGGTGTCAGAGATACTGCAGGTCTAGCGGCTGTCACGCCTAGAATGGCTGAAAATATCGATAAAAAAATGGATGATGGTGCGCCGCTTTCCGGAGAAGTTACAGTTTGGGACTATGGTGACTTCGGCTGCGATAATTTAGCCGACGGCAGTAACGGTTTCGATGCATCTATTACGGTTAAAAGCTGCGTTATGTTCTTTAGAGTGCAATAATCAAATTGTATATTTAAGAAACGCTTTGATGATTTGGGCATAGGTGTCCCGTTTAAAAGGGACTATCAGATCGATTGTCTCCGCTAAATCTACCCATTTCCAGCGTGAAAATTCTGCAGGCTCATGTGCATTTAAATCTATATCAGAGTCATCTCCGGTAAAACGCAGGGCGATCCAGATTTGTTCCTGACCGCGATATTTACCACCCCAGAGTTTGCCGAGAAGCTCGAGCGGTAAATCATAAAATAATGGTGTTTGCATGATTTCAAGAATTTCGGCTTTGTCAGTACCAATTTCTTCTTTCATTTCCCGATAGGCGGCGAATGTTAAATCTTCCCCTTCATCGATACCGCCTTGTGGCATTTGCCAAGCGGTATTGTTGTCCAGCCGCTCGGCAACGAAAACTTTTCCGTCTCGATTGAAAATGGCAAGGCCTACGCAAGGCCGATAGGGTAGGTGGTCGTAATGCGTCATTATTTAGATACAACAGTAGAAAGAGGGGCGAATTGAACACCGCGATTGCTCGCTTTTTCCGACCAATCCTGAAGTGCTTTAATAGTGGCAGGGTAAGGAGAAAAGAAAATAACCAGTTTCTTTTTTTCTACGGCCATGGCTTCAATATCGATCAATTTTTCAGGCAAGCTTTTTCCTGAATCCATGTTGCTCATATTTAAATCCGCGAGAGCAAAAGGAGCTTTTGTCTGTGCCACCAGTTTGGATAGATTTTGATCGATGGTGCTAGACTGAACGATCCCAAGTCCGCGACCAGCAATATCGTTGAGGACTTTTTCAAGCAAATTCGGCGCTTTTCCGAAGCCAAAAGAATTATTGATGATTAGCCCGCTATACCCTGTTGCGACTCCTAACGTTTGTTTCAAACGATTGTCGGCATCTCCATCCGATAGGGTGGCCAAAATAGTTTTAGGGCCAGTATCGACGGTTGGATAATCTTTTGACTGGAGTGGCAAGGAAAGCCAGACTTCATGGCCGTGACGGCGGGCTTCGCTTGTCCATTTCTGGGCATCGCGCGTATAGGCATCCAGAACAAGAGTTACGCCAGAAGGCAGGTTTTTAACTGCTGTATCGGATGTTTTTTCAGAGAGGCCGTAGTCCAGCATGACGAAGGATACCAAAGCTTTCGCAGAAGGGGCGACAGCGAAAGGCGCTGCATAGGCTTTAAAAGGTGTAAGACCGTCTTCTTTTCTTATGATGGGAACTAGGCCATGCGGCGTTTCGGTATGAAGACCGGCAACCGCGTCTTCAATTTCTATGGGCTGTGGCTCATTGAGCTTTGGTTTTGGCGCGGGTTTTGCGGTGATATCGAGCTGGTTCAAGTCGCCGGAATCCACGGCAACGGTATCATGCGTGGGAATAGAAAGAGTTTTTTCGATGCCATTGACCGGCGATATGCCGCTCAATCCCGCTGTGATAAAAGTTGCAACTATACATGTCAGAAAAACCGCAGTCGCAAGAGAGAAGGTTTTAACCGCGATAACTTCATCAAGTCGGGTCAGAACTTCCCTTGCCGCCATTATTGGTCTTTCTTGCTATAGAGAGCAAGGCCGTGCAGAAGATCAATCGCGCGTCCGATTTGATAGTCGTCTTCGGATTCTTTGCTCAGCTTGGTTTGAACTGGAGAATCTTCACTTTCGGTTTTTTCACCTGATGGCTTTTCACCTTTTTGGTCATCATCCTTTTTCTCGATCTGGATAACTTTTTTAACATCCGGATTGGCCAAGGCGCCTTTCAAATCTTCTTCATGAAAGCTTTCTTCGCCAATTTTTTCGATTTTGGCGGCTTCGACAATAATGTCAGGCGCAATACCTTTTGCCTGAATAGAGCGGCCTGACGGAGTGAAATAGCGCGCTGTAGTCAGGCGCATCGCGCCATGGCCAGGCAATGGAACAACCGTTTGAACGGAGCCCTTACCAAAAGAGCGTGTTCCCATGACGATCGCACGTTTATGATCCTGAAGTGCACCGGCAACAATCTCTGCCGCAGAAGCAGAGCCGCCATTGATAAGGACAACAAGAGGTAGGCCCTCGGTTAAATCTCCGGCTGTTGCATTGTCGCGTTTGATGTCTTTATCATCACGTCCACGCGTTGAAACGATCTCACCTTTATCAAGGAAAGCATCCGATACGGCAATCGCCTGATCGAGAAGGCCACCTGGGTTGTTGCGAAGATCGATGACGTAGCCGGCCAGTTTGCCTTTTGAGTCTTTCTTGGCTTTTTCAATCGCGGCTTTCAAAGAATCGAACGTATTCTGGTTGAACGTCGTAATACGAATATAGCCGATATCATCATTTTCGAGTCTCGACTTAACCGCTTTGATTTTGATCACGTCACGATTCATCTTATATTTAAGAGGTTCGTTAACGCCTTCGCGTCGAACGGTAATCTCGATCGGTGAGCCGACTTTGCCGCGCATTTTTTCAACGGCTTCAGCCAGCGTCATGCCAAGAATTGGTTTGTTATCCAAATGGGTGATGTAATCGCCAGCTTTAATGCCAGCTTTAGAAGCAGGTGTATCGTCAATCGGGGAAACGACTTTTACAAGACCTTCTTCCATCGTGACTTCGATACCAAGACCACCGAATTCACCTTTGGTCTGGACGCGCATATCATCGAAATCTTTTTCGTTCAGATAGGAGGAGTGGGGATCAAGGCTGGAGAGCATGCCGTTGACAGCATATTCAATCAATTGCTCGTCGGAAATCTGGTCGACATATTGGGCGCGCACACGTTCGAAAACGTCACCGAAAAGATTGAGCTGTTTGTAAGTCTCTTGTGGATCGGTTGTCGCTTTACCTTTTTTAGGTTCCACTTCATTGGACTTGCTGTCAACCGGAGGGGAGACCTTGATGCTCGGCTCAGTGGCTTTTGGCTCTTGTGCGAATGAATTGACGGTAAGGGATAGTGTCAGAGCTGTCGAAACAGCGAGGGCAGCAAGAAGGCAATTGCGAAACATATAATCTCCGAAAAATTTCAGCCGAGACCGGCAAATTTGCGAGCGGGGTTGATGGGTTGTCCGTTGTATCTTAATTCGTAGTAAAGAGAAGGCGCCGCGCCAAGGGTTCCAATCGGTTCTCCTGCATCAACACTTTGTCCAACCACTGTATCAATTCTTCCTAAACCTGCAATAAGGCTATGATAATTATTTTTGTGTTCAATTAAAACGATACTGCCATATGATTTAAACGGCCCGGCGTATCTGACAACCCCCTTCATCGGCGCGATGACAACCGACCCCGGTCGAGATTTGATATGAAGGCCCTCACTAGCCGCCCCGATATCATCCTCTTGCCCGTATTTTATGGTAATGGCCCCGCTAGATGGAAGGCGGGCATCGCCCAGACTAGCCAATGTTCCGCCTAGCTGGCCTTCATCTACTTTGTTTTTACGTTTTTTGCCTTCGACTTTTTCTTCTGCAGGTTTCTTCTGTTTTTGCAAACGGCGCTTTTCTTCAGCCAAGCGGCGCTGTTCTTCGATTTTGGCGATCAGGTCTTTTAAGTCGCTGGCTTTGCGAGACAGGGTAGCAACCTGTTTTTCCTGCTCGGCGTATTCGGATTTGGTTTGCTTGATTGTACCTTGGCGCTCTGCCATCAAGGCTTCCATGCGCTTTTTATTTTCTTTTAGCTTTTCAGCGGAGGATTTGAGTTTATCTTTATTGGTGGAAATATCTTCTTCAACTTCATGAAGTTCATCAAGCTTGGCTTTGACACTTTCGGCGCGGCGGTTCAGTTCAGGCATAATGGCACCTAAAACAATCGAAGCTTGCGCGGTTTCAAGCGGTGCGCCTGGACGAGCAATCAAAGCTTCCGGCGGCAGGCGGCGAATACGCTCCAGTGCCGTTATTAATTCAGCCAAAGAGGTTCTATCTTTGGCGAGGTTCTCAGTCAGGTTTTTCTTCCGTCTATCCAGATCGCTAAGCTTTTCTTCGAGCTTACCAGCTTCGCTTTCATTTTTCTGAACAAGGGAAGTCGTCTTGATAAGATCCGTTTTTAGGCCTTTCATGCCTTTTTCCAAATCTTTCATTTTGCTGTCGATCTCGTCCTGTTTCGCTTTTTCAGCCGCAACCCGTGCTTCGATTTCCTGCAAAGACTCTTTGCGATCAGCGGCAAAAGATGGACAGGCGATCGTAAGCGCAAGAAGGAGAATTAAAAACTTCATTATCCCTCTTTATGGTACGGATGACCGTCCATGATTGTCTGGGCGCGGTAGATCTGCTCCAGCAACATAACGCGCACCATCATATGTGGCCAGGTTTGCTGGCCAAAGCTCAGTAAAACATTTGCGCGGTTGCGGACATCTTCATTAAAACCAAGAGCGCCGCCGATCAGGAATGTCAGCCTGTCTTCGCCGTTATTACGAAGCTTTTCCAGTGTTTGAGAAAAATCGAGAGAGCGTAAACCGTCGCCGCGTTCATCCAATGCAATCACGAAGGATTTGGTGTCAAGGCGCGAAAGAATAAGTTTGTTTTCTTCTTCTTGCTGTTTTTTCGGATCGGTTTGTTTGCTTTCAACTTCATGAATGGTCATCGGCCATTTCAGGCGAGAAGAGTATTCTTCCTGCAGGTCGTACCATGGGCCTTTTTTAAGTTTGCCAACGCAAATGACTTCGATTCTGAACATAGGTTAAAGTAATCAGTTATCGGAGGTCAGTAAACAATGAACTGTCTGTTATGAACCGGCTGCAACGCGACTGTCTTCAACCGAGCGCCACATTTTTTCAATATTATAGAATTCACGGACTTCGGGACGAAAAAGATGGACGATCACATCAATGGCGTCAATCACAACCCAGTCGCCTTGTGTTTCGCCTTCGGAGCGGGCTTTCATGCCATGTTTAAGAAGTTCTTCTTTGAGCTTTCCGGCGAAACCGGCAATCTGGCGAGAAGACTGGCCGCTGGCAACGATCATAAAGTCAGCAATGGAAGTTTGACCGCGAAGATCGATTGTTTCTATTTCTTCTGCTTTACTGTCATCGAGGATTTTTTCGATCAGGTTTTTAAGTGAAGTAGGGTCTAGAAAATCGGCGGATGGTTTTGATGTAGCCAGGGTGTTAGCTCCTTTTTAGGGTTAATGAGATTACTATAGGGCTCGGGCTGCCCATCATCAAGGATAAGCGACATTTATGCCCTAAGCATTTGATTGTATTTGGAGATTTAAAAGCGGTCTTTGAAGAAAGACTCATGTTCATAGTCTTATTCTACACCTTTCGGCCTTTCGGCGCAATTAACCCTTATCCCGCAGGGCGGTAGAGGATAGGTGGTTTAAGGGATCAGAGCGCAGCCAGAAAACGATGCCGGACTTTAAAGCAGGCTTAAACCCATTCGAGCTGACAATATGTTTCAATGGTAAATTACGCAGAGGGTTTTTTCGTACCATGCCAGATTTCGTCGGGCGGCCAATAAAGGCAAGCGGCAAAAGATCAATCAGACTTTTCCATTTATGCCAGCGGTGCATCTCAAAGGAAATATCCGTTCCGGCAAGCCACACGAATTCCGTTTCAGGAAAATGTTGTTTCAAGGCGCGGATCGTATCGAGACTGCGGCGTGTGCCGAATTGCTTCTCTATGCCGCTGATAATCATTGCCGGATCTGAATTTATATCGCGGCATTTCTGCATACGAATTTCAAGTGCAGGAAGACCGCTATTGTTCTTCAATGGATTGCCGGGCGAAACCAGCCACCAGACAGCATCGAGGCCAAGATGTTTCTTGGCAACGGTCGCTGCATGAACATGTCCTTCATGCGGTGGATTGAACGAGCCGCCGAGGAGGCCGATCCGCATTCCTTTCCACAATGTTGGGGAGAGTTTTTGAGGGCCTGTTCTGTTACGGGCGGGTTTGGCCATTGCCTTCAACTATATATTTGTAAGTGGTGAGTTGCTCGACGCCGACAGGCCCGCGTGCATGAAATTTTCCGGTCGCGATGCCGATTTCAGCGCCCATACCAAACTCGCCGCCATCGGCGAATTGCGTTGAGGCGTTGTGCATGATAATCGCGCTTTCGATATGATTGAAGAAATACTGAATTGACATCTGATCTTCTGAAATTATAGCATCCGTATGGTGGGAGCCATAGTGATTGATATGAGTAACGGCTTCTTGCACGCCGTTGACCATTTTAACGCTGATTTTGGCATCCAGATATTCGGTCGACCAGTCTTCTTCCGTAGCGGCAGCGATGTCCGGATCTAATAGCTGCGCCTGACGATCACCATGGATAGAGCATCCCGCTTTCATAAGATCATCGACAATAAGTTTGGCCTGATCTTTCGCGATGGAGCTGTCGATCAGTAATGTTTCGGTCGCGCCGCAAATCCCAGTGCGGCGCATTTTAGCGTTCACGACGATTTTGCGCGCCATATCGATATCGGCACTGTGGTGGATGTAAGTGTGACAGATGCCATCCAGATGGGCAAAGACAGGCATTTTTGCTTCATCCATGACACGTCCAGTCAGGCTTTTGCCGCCGCGCGGAATGATGACATCTATATAATCAGAGGCCGCGAGCATCGCGCCGACATGAGCGCGGTCCGTATCGGTAACAAAACCAATGGCTCCTTTGGGCAGATCGAATTTTTCCAAAGCTGTCTCAAAAATGGAGAATAGGGCGAGGTTGGAATTCAGACTTTCGGAACCGCCGCGCAGGATGGCGCAGTTACGGGACTTCAATGAAAGCGCAATAGCATCTGCGGTCACATTCGGGCGGCTTTCATAAATGATGCCAAGGACGCCAAGCGGAACCGAAACGCGCGAGATTTTGAGGCCGTTCGGGCGGGTCGTTTCATGCAAAATCTTTCCGACAGGATCAGGCAAATTTGCGATGAGCTCAACGCTACCGGCGATGGACTTGATACGAGATTCTGTGAGGGTCAAACGATCCAGAAGCGCCGCAGACAGGTTCTTGTCTTTGGCTATGCTTAAGTCTTTCTGATTGGCCGCAAGGATTGTTTCAGTCTGGGCAGATATTCCAGCGGCCGCGAATTTTAGAGCTTCGGATATTTGCTCATCGGAAATATTAGCCAGCAAATTTGCAGTGGCACGGGCGGATTTCCCCAAGGTTTCGATCAGGTCGGTCATGGGGAAAGGTAGCATAGGGAAGGTAGACTAGTTAAGTCTAATTCAGCTTGCCTGCAACTTTACGGATCGACTCGTCGGAGAGCTTTTGCGAAGCCGCCTGATCCAGTTTTTGCGTGATGATTTCGGTCGTGGCCGAGATCGCCAGATCAGCCGCGTATTTGCGGATATCGGACATGGCTTGTTCTTCCATGCGTGAAATACGGTCTTTCATCATGGATTCACGGCGCTGCATCGTATCCTGCAATTCGCGTTCAGCCTTTTCATGAAGTTCGGCAGCCTGTTTCTTTGCATTGGAGAGAAGTCTTTCGGCTTCCATATGTGCAGCCTTTTGACGGGCCTCATATTCGTGCAAAAGCTTTTCAGCGTCAGCGCGCAGGATTTCAGCATTGGCAATTTCAGTGCGAATAGCTGCGATCTTGCTGTCCAACATCTCAGTGATCGTCTTGCGACCTTTGATAAAGATAATGGCGACGAAAATAACAAACGACGCGAGAACCCAGATGGTGGCATCTTCGAGAAGAATATTCATCTTACGCAGCCTTATTCTTGATGGATTGAACGATTGAATCCGCCTGGGAAGCATCGGCAGAGATTCCAGCAATTTTATGAGCGGCCTGGGCAGCGATTTCCGCGGCCAGTTTATTCATATCGCCAAGAGCAGCTTCTTTCGAAGTTTCAAGACGTTCTTCAACTTTTTTGATTTCGGTTTCGTAGCGGGCCCGAAATTCAGCGAGAGAATCAGCAAGCTTGGATTTTGCCGCTTCGTCGATAGCTTTTATGTCGGCAGATGCTTTGCCTGAAGCCATTTTGAATTCTGCTTCATAAGCAATACGGATTTGCTCGGCTTTCAAAGATAAGTTTTCGGCAGCTTTAATGTCGCCCTGTATTTTATCCGTTCTTTTCCCAATCGTCGCTGTCAATGAAGGCAGGATGAATTTTGAAAAGAAGAAATAAAGAAACGTGAACGAGATAGCGAGCCAGAAAATCTGGCTCGCCCATGTTTCAGGATTGAATTGCGGCAAGCCGCCCCCTTCATGCGCCCGATGCACTTCTTCGATAACGGCTTCATCGACAGCATGTTCCAGAGCTTGCTCAGGAGCAGTTTCCTGCGCGAAGGACGGCAGGCTGGTGAAAAGCAGAGCAGAAAAAGTAGCAAACAGGCGGATCATCAAGGGTCCTTATTTACTTATGCGAATACGAGGTAGAAAGCGATCAGAAGCGCGAAAATCGCCAGAGCTTCAGTAACCGCGAACATGAACATAAAGCGTTTGTCCAAAATCGGAGCTGCGCCCGGGTTACGGCCAACGGCTTCGTTGTAGGATGAGAAAATCCAGCCCAGAGCGATACCGATACCCATCAATGGGAGGAGGGCGATTGCGCCGGCGAGGATTTTTACTGCTTCTAGTTCCATTTTAGTTTTCCTTTTTTAGGGTTTGATAGGTTTTAAGTTTAGTGTTCGATTTCAATCGTATCTTTGAGGTAGATGCAGGTCAGAACCGCAAAAACATACGCCTGAATAAACGCGATGAATAATTCAAAGCCCAACATGACGACGTTCATGGCAACCGGCAAAATGACGCCAAGCCATGCCGCGCCGCCGATCGTGGCGAACATGATACAAAAGCCGGCGATAACTTTCAGCAGAACGTGGCCGGCGACCATGTTGGCGAAAAGACGAACGGACAAAGTAATCGGGCGGCTCAGAAACGAAACGAATTCAATCATCACCACAAGCGGCATCAGCCAGCCCGGAACGCCCGATGGCGCGAACAGGCTGAAGAAATGAAAGCCGTGGCGGATGAGGCCGATAATTAGAACCGCGAAGAAAACGAGCAAGGCAAGGCCCGCCGTTACGGCCAGATGGCTTGTATAGGTAAAGGAGTACGGGATCAGGCCCAGCGCATTACCCAGAAATACGAACATGAAAAGAGTAAAGATAAGGGGGAAGTATTCTTTGCCTTTCCCGCCCATATTATCGGTGATCAAATTGGCGACGAAGTTGTAGGCGCCTTCGGCCATAACCTGCATACGACCCGGGATAATCGCCTTGGGAGAAACCGCAATAGAAAAGAAAACAACGGAAACGAAAACCGTAATCATCATCCAAAGGGATGAATTCGTGAAGGAGAGATCGAGAGACCCTGCCATAAATGGGACGAGGGGAGCGATCTCAAACTGATGCATCGGACTTGCCACGGTGCAACCTCTTGTTAAGTGTCTATTTCTTTCTCTGAAAGTTGCGTTTTATTAGCTTCTTTTTCTTTGTTTTGCAAGCGTTTAAACCCCACCGAGGAATCATTTCCATTCATCATCCGCGACAAGTTCCAAAAGCCTGCGCAAAGCCCCAAAAGTGCCAGTAAAATAAAGAAAATAGGGCTGGTATCGAACCATTGATCAATACCAATTCCCGCCGCGCCGCAAACAATCGGAGTTGCAATAACATCAGTTACGGCACGGATTCCGGTCTGGGTTGCGGTCGCATCGTCGGGATTTTTTGCGGATTTGTCCGGATCAGCTGCAATTTTCGCCTGCTGGATTCGGGACTGGAGGTCGTTAAGGTCATCTGTCATGAGGGTATTTAAACCACAGCGGGCACAGCGAGCACAGCGAAACTTTTAGAAGGTAAAAATGATATTAATTTCAAAGACTTAGTATAGGCTCCTACTTTGTTTGCATATTTTTTGGCTTTTTCTCTCTCTTCCCTTGTGGAAGGAATTTTCTTAAATGACAGGCATTTAATTTCAATGGCTTAAAGGGAGTCTCTAAGTTTGCTCGTCGCTTTTCCGGGGGTGGGTAACTGTTCTTTCCTTCCTGTTAATGGGAGGGAGAGTTAGGGAGGTCTATAATAGTTCGTTTTGCGATTTTTGAAATTTATTGCCGCAGAGGCGCAGAGAGCCCAGGGAGTTTGATCGACGATTTGGGTTTTTTATTCTGCGCATCCCCGCCGGATGCTCCTTGGGGATGGCCGAAAAACGGCGTGGCTTTTCACGGTGAAGCCTAACACGACAAGCATGACGCCGTTTGTGCGGAATTTCAAGATGATTCACTCATTCGTCATTCCCCGAATGGCGAAGCCATTCTAGGGAAATCTATGGTGAAGTTGCCAAGATGGATTGCCTTAGAATTTGCCAAGGCAAATTCAGGCAATGACGATGAGGTTTGTCATCCCGATGAAAATCGGGATCCAGATAGTTGCGGCAATATCTGGATTCCGACTTTCGCCGGAATGACGGAATTTATAGAAATTTTGAGATGTAGTCGATATTCGAAATAAATGTCTCTAGATCATCGTCCTTGATAGTGATGCTTGGAATTTGTCTTATTAAGCCAGAGTATTTTTCCGATGACAAAGTTATAACAGCAGCATTTCGGTCAATATCGATAACTAGTTCGCTAGATCCTTTAGAAAAGATAATATTCCGATACAGAATATCATAATTTCTCTCATCGTGCTTTTTCTTAAAACCAAGATTGGTAATCACCTCAATGAGAAGATTAAACTCATCTCTCTCTTCTATCCGCATCTTCTGCATGTCGCTATTTACTCAGCCGCTTCGAGGAAATCGAATTTGTGCTGAAGATCGACAGACACAAGCTGCGACACGCCGCGCTCGGACATGGTGACGCCGTAGAGTCGATTCATGCGGGCCATGGTCATTCTGTGGTGAGTGATGACGATGAAGCGCGTTTTACCTGTGGCAGCCATTTGCTCAAGAGCCGTGCAGACGCGATCGACGTTGGCGTCATCGAGTGGCGCGTCAATCTCGTCGAGGACGCAGATCGGGGCAGGATTGGTCATGAACATTGCGAAGAGAAGAGCTGTCGATGCCAATGTCTTTTCTCCACCTGACAGCAGGGAAAGAGATTGCAAAGATTTACCCGGTGGCTGGGCGAAGATTTCAAGGGCGGCTTCCAAAGGATCGTCGGATTCAATAAAGGCGAGGTGAGCCGCGCCGCCGCCGAAGAGCTGTGTGAACAATACTTTGAAATGTTCGTTGACAGTATTGAATGCATTGACCAGACGCTCACGCGCTTCTTTGTTCAATTTCTGAATACCCTGACGAAGTTCGTCGATAGCTTGGGTGAGATCGTTGCGCTCCTGAATAAGAGTGGCGAGTTGTTGCTCGACTTCCTGAGATTCAACATCGGCGCGCAAGTTTACAGGACCCATGCCGTCGCGTTCACGGATCAGGCGATCGCGTTTGCCGCGAAGCCTATCAATCGGTTCCGCCGTCATTTTCTCCGTCGTCATTTCTGACTTTTCCCAGAGCTCGTCAGGTTCGCAGGCAAACTGATCCTGTATGGACTGGCGAATGATATCGATAGAGCCAGTCGCGGCTTCGAGTGTCGCCTGAATGCGGGCGCGGTCTTCGCGCACCTGCATATTGGCAGCTTCAGCCTCTTTCAAAGACTGGTTAGTCCCATGCAATTCTTTTTCCGCTTCGGCCAGTTTGTCGGCAGCGGCATTCTTTGCATTTTCAAGCGTGGCAAGATTATCGAGAAGATTGATACGAGCCTGAATAAGTTCTTCCGGACGTGTTTTGAGTTCGTCCAGTTTTGCGGTCAGTTCAATCTCGCGATCTTCGAGTTGCTTGATGCGTTCTTTCGCACGGATCGAGCGGTTGGTAAGATTGATACGTTCGTCGGCGATGGCATGCAGGCGGCCCGAGCGGCGCTGTTGGTCTTGCTGGTAAACTTCAAGATCGGTTGAAGCCTGACGGTATTCATCCTGCGCACCTTGCAACGCCTGACGCTTGCGCTCGACTTCTTCAGTCAGACGCTCGAGTGCCGCATCATCAAAAGCCTGCAATGATGATTGGTGAGAGCCAACGGTTGCAGTAAGGCGGGCAGCATCGTCCTGCAAGATAATCAGGGCTTCTTCGAGTTTCAGAAGTTCCTGTTCGCTTTGCGATTGCTTTTCAATCGTGCGCTGCAATTCGTTGCGCTTGTTATTCAGATTGCGCTCGGTCTCGCGGGTTTTTTGTTCCTGCGGCTGAAGCGTTGCGCGGATATTGTTTAAATCTTCGCGGGCTTTATCGAGAGCTTTTTGTGCATTCTCGAATTCCGTTTCCTGAGCAGGCAAAGTAGCTTGAAGTTCTTCAAGGCGGTTTTTGTTTTTCAGGCGGATCGCATTGCGGTCGACGGCTTTTGCCAAGATCGTCAAACCGTCCCAACGCCAGTAAGCGCCGTCGCGGGAGACGATGGATTGTCCGGCTTTAAGTTGAGAAGCCGCCGCGTCGCCTTCTTCAGCGGTTTCGACATAGCCGATAAAGCTAAGGGCGGTTTTCAAGGCTTCCGGCGCGCGGATTTTTGGCAAAAGAGCCTGAACGCCGCTTGGGAAGCTTGGCGCTTCGATGGTGCTGCGCGGTGACCACATCATCGGCGCATCGGATTGGGTGGACGCCATCAGTGTATCGCCGAGCGCTTTGGCCAGCGCGGCTTCAAAGCCTTCATCGGCTTTGATATCTTCCAATACCGGACGGAAGCCTTGTTGCGTTTCCGCATTCAAAACGGATTCAAGCGCGGAGATTTCGGCTTTGGTTTTTTGTAATACTTCCTGCGCTTTTTGCAGGGCAGGGCGCTGCGCATCCAGTTCGGATTGAAGCGCGTCGATATTCTCGCGGATCGATTGCTCGGACTGGCGTTGGCTATTCAGGTCGATTTGAAGTTGCTCAATCTCAGCCGACATTTCTTCTGTCGAGACAAAATCTCCCCGCGCGGCTTTCTTGCTTTCGATTTGCTGGCGCAAATTATCGAGGCGGTTCTGGATATTTTGCAGATGCTGCTCGTCCTTGGACAATTGAGATTGCAGCGTGTTGCGGCTGGCGCGGCTGTTGGCGGATTGTTCGAAAGATTCCTGATACTCGCCCTGAAATTTTTCAACGCGGGCGGCGGCATCGTCTTTTAACGAGGTGAGCGTTTTGAGCTGCATCTCGTTGCCGGCCTGGGCACGAAGATCAGCTTCTTCACGTTCAAGGCGGACGAGGACCAAGGCATTTTCGTCGGATGTTTCCTGTTCGTGAACGCGGTCAGTAGAAACCTGCTCCAGACCTTTGGTGGCTTCGTTGATTTGTGCCGTGATGCGATTTTCTTCATCTTCGATGCGGCGAAGTTCGAAGTTTTGCGCTTGCCACGCGGCGGCGGTTTCAGCTTGTTTCTCGCGCAGCGGCGGAACGGCATCAGCCTGTTCCAGTTGCAGGCGCGTCAGTTGTGCAATAGTGGCCGTTTTCTCGGCAACGAGTGTTTCGGTTTCAAGAAGTGCCGCTTGTGATTTGGCTTGAGATTCCTGCGCATGCGTCCATTCAGCCAAAGCAAGAATGGTCTCCAGATTGCGGATGGATTCAGAAACTTCCTTGTAACGGCGGGCCTGACGGCTTTGACGTTTCAACGCATCGAGCTGTGTTTCAAGATTGGAAAGCACATCTTGCAAGCGGGCGAGGTTATTATCTGCTGCGCGCAAACGAAGTTCAGCTTCGTGGCGGCGGACATAGAGGCCGGAAACGCCAGCGGATTCTTCGAGAATTTGGCGGCGTTCGGCAGGTTTCGCGTTGATGATAGCTGCAATGCGGCCTTGGGAGACGATAGCAGTTGAGTGTGCGCCAATCGCCAGATCAGCAAAGAGCATTTGCACATCGCGGGCGCGAACGGGTTTGGAGTTCACATAGTAGCTTGATCCCATATCCCGTTCGATACGGCGGACGACTTCGATCTCGTCCGTATTGTTGAACATCGCAGGAGCCGTGCGATCTGTATTATCGAGAACGACGGAAACTTCGGCAGAGTTACGCTGTGGACGTGTCGATGTACCGTTGAAGATTACATCGTCCATACCCGAACCGCGCAAACGCTTGGCGGAGGTTTCGCCCATAACCCAAGACAGAGCTTCGACAAGGTTCGATTTACCGCAGCCATTCGGCCCGACGATACCGGTCATGCCCGGTGCGATGTCGAGATCCGTTTTGTCGACGAAGGATTTGAATCCCTGAAGGCGAAGGCGGCTGAAATTTGCCATGTCGTATACTCTGTTCGGGTTAGATCTGTATTTATTCTGCTGGCGGCGCTTCTTCCGTGACAGCAGGTTCGGCAGCATCTACAGCGGCGCCGGCTGCAGCTTCAGGCGCTGTTTCAGTTACAGGAGCTGGAGCTGCTGCAGGCGTTGTTGCCGGCGCAGAAGAGGCTTCTTCAATCGCTTTCGCAAATTCTTCAACCGGCTGGTTGCCGACGAGAATTTTTCCGCCGTTGATAACGAATGAAGGTGTCGATTGAACTTTATACTGTTCGCCGGCCGCTTTCATGTCGCCCAAAATCGCTTCTTTCAAAGCTGTATTGGCAAGACAGGAATCGAAAGTTTCGTCGGACATGCCGGCCAGTTTTGCGTTCTGACGCAGGATATCTTTGTAGTTGGCGTCAAATGCCCATTTATCCTGTTCCTGGAACAGAAGATCCATAAAGCTGACGAATTTATCTTCCGGCATACAGCGCAGGATCTGAGATGCATCCATCGCTGGCTGGTTCAAAGGAAATTCCTTGAATGTCATCTGGACTTTGCCTGTATCGATGAAGTCAGCTTTGAACTTTTTAAATGTCTCACGGTGGAAGGTGCCGCAGTGAGAGCAGGTCAGAGATGAATATTCCGTAATTTTGACCGGGGCATTTGCATCGCCAATCGATCTAGGCGCCATCATGGCAACGATTGCCGGATCTGTATTGGCAGCAGATGGAGCAGGTGTTTCTGCAGATGGAATATCGAGTTTTTTTGTTTCGACAACAATCGGATCGGCTGGCTCTTCAGGTGTTGTTGCCGCAGTTTCAGGAACGGCTTCCGGAGCCATTTCTGTTTGGGCAGTTTCAGGTGCCTGCGCAGGAGCTTCGGCTTTTTGTTTCGTGAACATATAAGCGCCGGTACCGATCAGCAATGCGATAATTATGACGGCGATAATTGAAGTTGCCGATGTTTTCTTTTTATTCAGATCTTCCATGGTCCACCTTGGTTTTTAATTTGCAAATATCTGGCCCTGTTTTGCCATAATAAGTATATGCAAAACACATATACCGAAGTTCTTTTCGTTTAATTCAGGATTAAGTTACCTTAAAGGCTTAAACGGCTGAAATTCAAACAAAACGCCCCGCCGGACCTTTGTTATCCACATTTAAGGAGTTTAGGCAAATTTATCTTAAGTAAATTAGGGCCAGGTCTACCCGATCCATCGGTTTCTCCTTGGTGTTATCACCCAAGGCTCGGATATCGATGCGGCTTGGTTGAACACCTTTTTCAAGGAGGTAGGAACGGATGGCCAGCCCGCGGGACAATGAAATGCGCCGCGCGCTACTCTGGCCTTCCTTGGCCGGAGAGGCAAAGCTCAAAATCTGAAGACGACGGCTGTCGTCCTCTTTCAGCCTAGGAATGATGGAACTATCGATGACGTTCTTTTGATCCGCGGCAAGGTCGGCGGACGCGCCCGAGAATTCAAGGCTGATTAATTCCGGCTTGGAAAAACTTTTGGATGGATTTGTCTTCTTTTCGGCTTTCACCGGAGCAGAAGTGGGAATATCGACAGGCGTATCGGCAAGTTTTGATTTTGCAGCGGCTTTTTCTTTCTTCGGCTCGGCAATGATTTTTTTGACATCGGGTTCGACCAGATGATCTTCAAGCGCCTTATCGATCATCATTTCGTTTTTTGTCGGCATCGTTTTGACTGAAGGCTCTGCAATCGCAGGCAGAGGAAGTTTCCCAATTTCTGTTTTATCGACTTTTGTCGAAGAAACCTTCGGCATGGATTTACTGCCTTTGACATTGTAAGGCGCTTTTTGTTTCGGTGCCGTTGTCACCGGAGGAGCTGCTGCAATAACCGGTTTTTCTTTTTGAATGACAGGGACGGGTTTAACGGGTTCTTTTTGAACAACCGGCTTTGGTTTTGGCTCGGGTGCTTTTGTTTTGGGTTCGACTTTTTTGGGAGCCGGTTTTTTTGCTTCCGCTTTTTTGACGGGTTCTTTTTTCTTTACAGTTTCCGCAGTCTTTTTTGTTTCTTTTTTAACCGGAGCTTTTTTTGCGGCTTTGGATTTTTGCAGGACAGATTTTTGCGTCGGTGCGCTGCCGGGCAATGGAAGTCCACCTTCCACCTTGCTGGCCGGAACGGCAAGCGGATTGATCGGCTCGGCGGCAGGCATAGGATTTGGTCCGGATGTTACGGGATGGCTCAATAAGCTTTCCGCACTGATGTTGCCGGTTGCCGGAGCTTTTGGTGTTGGTGCCGCAATTTTCGGTTCGCTTTTTATTTCAGCCTTTTTCAGTTTTTCTTCCGGCTTTGGCGGAACGTAAGGCGGTATTTTATTTTTTTCCGGAACTGTTGTTGGCTTAGGTGGCGGTGCTTTCGGCGTCAAAGGCTGAATCGGTAGCGGCGTATCTTTAACGACGAGTTCCTTATCCGCGGGCGGCTTTGTAACTGGTTTTACAACTTTAGGCGTTTCGATTTTCTTGACAGGTGAAGATTTTACTTCCGGTGCCGGAGCGGGAGGCGCATCCACCGGAACGGACATGGAATTGCCGAACATAGGCGGCGGCGTATAGCCGCGAAGTTCAGGTTCTTCAGCATGCCCGATCAAGGGAAAAAGAATGGTCAGAGCAAGCAGGGCGTAGCCGTATTTCAAAGATCTCATAACCATTCCACAAAAATTTTAGGACTTGAGCATATCCTTCAGGACATTATGCAGCGCCATGTTACTGGCAAGGATGGTTTCAGCATAGACGGGATTCGCATTGCCTTTCAAGCTGGCAAGCGCACCGCCGGCTTCGCGTACGATAATAGAGCCAGCCGCACTATCCCATGGTGAAAGATTGTTTTCCCAGAAACCTTCATAGCGGCCAGCAGCAACATAAGCCAAGTCAAGCGCAGCAGAACCAGAGCGGCGGAAACCGGCAGTTGAAGAGATGATTTTTTCAATCCCTTTGATGAGGGACGCGCGGATTTCCGGTGTCCGGCGAACGCAATCGCCGCCACAAATAACAGCAAAGCTAAGATCGCCTCTGGCCGATACGCGTAAGCGGCGCTTGCCGGTAAAGGCGCCTGCACCTTTTTCAGCATGGAATACTTCGTTCTTGATTGGGTCCAGAATAAGGCCGGCAATCATTTCGCCCTGTTTTTCGAGGCCGATAGAAATACACCAGTGTGGAATGCCGTGCAGGAAATTCGTCGTGCCGTCCAAAGGATCGATAATAAAACGGTGTTCGCCGTCCGTGCCTTTATGCTCACCGCTTTCTTCCATCAGGAAAGAAAACCCCGGGCGGGCAGATAATAATTCGTCATAGATAATCTGTTCGGCACGTTTATCGGCGGCGGATACGAAATCACCCGGACCTTTACGGGATACCTGAAGATTTTCAACTTCGCCGAAGTCGCGGGACAGCGAACGCGCCGCTTTTTCGGCAGCGCGCAGCATAACATTCAAATTAGGGGAAAGATTGGCCATTAGTCCTTCGCACGTTCTACATAAGTTGCGTCTTCGGTTCTGACGACGATACGCGTGCCGGATTCAACATGAGGCGGAACCATGACGCGCAGGCCGTTATCAAGTTTCGCGGGTTTGTAAGAGGAAGAGGCGGTCTGGCCTTTCACAACCGGATCGGCTTCGACGATTTCACAAATGACGGTTTGCGGCAGTTCTACGCCAAGCGGTGTTTCTTCATAGGTTTCAATAGTCACAACCATGCCTTCCTGCAAAAATTCAGTGCCGGGGGAGCCGACGACTTCGGCAGGAACATTGATCTGTTCATAGGAAGTCTGGTGCATGAATGTATAGTTCTCGCCATCGTTAAAGAGGTATTGATATTCTTCCTGCTCAAGACGAACCTTCTCAACCGTCTCTTGCGTGCGGTAGCGAACATTGTCTTTCGTGCCGGATTTGATGTCGCGCATTTCGATATGGATGACGGATGCGCCTTTGCCGGGCTGCATGATCTCGGAATGGGAGACGGCCCAAAGTTTTCCATCGATTTCGAGTACGTTCCCTTTGCGGATCGTTATTGCTGCAACTTTTGTCATTATGGAATTCCTGATTTCGAAGGCTTTATGAATTACTTAAGCGGTCTTCTTAATATGCCTTGCCCCAGTCTTTCAAGCCGTTTTTTAAGCTCCTCGTCGGCACCGACAGGAAGAGAGGCCTGTAATTCAGCAAATTCCTCTTTTGTAGGTTGCCGAAATTTAGGGAAATTGCCTTCTTTTCGTCGTGGGGTGAAGGGAATATGGACGAATTTGATATCCGTTACCCATTTATTCCCAAACAACTGGTTTATACGCTCTAAAATGAGGTCTTTTTGATAATGGAGAAGGCTTGCATCGGCACTGGAAGCGGCAATATCAAGCGTGGCCTGCGGTATATCATTGGCGGCTTTGGGTTTACGATAATGAATTTTTGCAGGCTGGCATTTATCCGCCATGTCAGACCCGACAATATCTTCCCATTGTGTTAGAATTCGTGCCAAAGACACGAATTTGCGACTAAAAGTTTCTTTCGTGAGTTTCGCCACGGAATCGGAGATGGGTTTCAATTCGTACATTCTTTAACTAATACATGAAGTAATGTTTAAAAGTCACGATTTTCAGAAAAACCTGCTCAAATGGTATGACAAGCATCGCCGCGATCTGCCATGGCGGGCAAAAGCGGGTATTCAGCCTGATCCGTACCATGTCTGGTTGTCAGAGATCATGCTTCAGCAAACGACAGTGCCAACTGTCATTCCTTATTTTCAGAAATTTTTGAAACTTTGGCCAAATCTGAAAAAATTTGCCGCGGCAAAAAATGAAGACGTCTTAAAAGAATGGGCAGGCCTTGGCTATTACGCCAGAGCGCGAAATCTGCATAAATGTGCGCAAGTTCTCGCCGAAGATCACAAGGCTATATTTCCAAAAGGAGAAGCAGAGCTTTTGAAGTTACCCGGCATAGGCCCTTATACAGCAGCAGCTATTTCGGCAATCGCTTTTGACAATCATGCCGTCGTCATTGATGGCAATGTCGACAGGATTGTTGTTAGGGTATTTGGAATTGAAACGCCTATAAAATTATCCAAAGCCTTAATTCGTAAAAAAGCTGAATTGGTTTATGCCGATGTCAAAAGAGCCGGTGATTTTGCGCAGAGCCTTATGGACCTTGGTGCAACGATCTGTATTCCTCAAAAACCGCGTTGCCATTCCTGTCCGGTTAGCGATTTTTGTAAAGCGTTTAAAAAAGGCATTCAAAATGAAATACCCTCTAAGCCAGCCAAGACTGCCAAGCCTCAAAGATCGGGTAGGGTTTATTGGATAGAAAATAAAGGGGGCAAAGTTTTACTGGAGCGCAGGGATGACAAGCGCATGCTGGGGGGCATGATGGCGTTACCAACGACCGGCTGGGACGGAAAGAGCGATAGTATCCTTCCCAAAGAGGTAGAAAATAAGATAATATATGCAGGAGATGTCTATCACAGCTTTACGCATTTCGATTTAAAGCTCGAGGTCTGGAAGGGTGTTTTGACTAATCCCGCTAAAGACAATATCTGGATCGATAAGGAAGAAATTCTTTCAGCGGGCTTGCCGACCGTTTTCAAAAAGGCAGTTAAGACGGTGAGGGGAAATGAAAACTAGATTACTTTTATGCCTTCTTCTTTCGATCATTTATTGCGCCCCCGTTAAGGCGCAGTCTGCATCGTCGCAGCTTTTGTATTCTCCGACAACACCGGAATATCTTGCCAAGAGTTACTGGCTTCTCAATAATCTGGATATCCAAAGTGATGAAAATATTGATCAATATTTAATGATCACGGAATGTGATCTTTATTTACAATATTACACCAATGATATTGAATGGAACAAGATTAGAGAAGCGACAAGGGGTTTTATCAATCTCAACAAAGAAAATTTCCCGCGGCGTTTTGAATTTATTCAGCCGATCTATCTGGGGCGGTACGATCCCAAATCCCAAACATTCGAGATCAATAAGAATTCACAGATAAACGGTATCTTGCAGGTTCAAGTCTCCGGTAATTCGCCAAGATCTTATAAATGCCTTGATACAACGGCATATAATCCATCTCTTTTTCCAATCAACGCAGCCCTGAAATTATCACGACCTCTGACTTATTTGTCAGTGCATGCCCAGCCTGATATCGCGCAGGAGTATCTGAATTATATTGCAGAAAATAAACTCAACGATTCTTTCGGGCGACCTGCCTATATCCGTTATCGATTCAAAGTAGAGCAAAGCCTGGCGCCGATTTCAACGAATACCGGAGTCTTTGCCAATTTTTTCGGCAGTCTGGAAAGTGTGAGCGTGTTTGGCGACCAAAGCCTGTTTATCAAGCTTGAAGAAGTTAAGCTCTAAAATCTTTCGACTTGAAGAGCGCCAGGACTTTGGGTTGTCGGCATCAGCTCTATACGATTTATATTTACATGTGGAGGCAAAGTTGCGGCCCAGAAAACAGCTTCTGCGACATCTTCTGCCAGTAACGGTTTTGTGTTTGCGTAGACGGTATCTGCTTTTTCTTTGTCGCCTTTAAACCGTGACAATGAAAACTGGGTTTGCACCATGCCCGGTTCGAGGTTGGTAACGCGAATATTCGTGCTTTGAAGATCGCTGCGCAGAGACAGCGAGAATTGCTTTACGAAAGCCTTTGACGCGCAATAAACATGACCGCCGGGATAGGGGTAGTTTCCTGCCGTCGAGCCGATATTGATAATATGTCCGCATTTGCGGTCAACCATTACGGGCAAAATCAACTGCGTCATGCGAATAAGACCTGAGACATTCATGGAAATCATTTGATCCCAGTCATCGAGGCTGCTGTCCTGAGCCTTGTCCAGCCCTAAGGCACCGCCTGCATTGTTGATCAAGAGTTCGATATTTTTGAAAGGTGACGGAAGTTCTGCAATCGCAGTTTCCATTGCGGTTCGATCAGTAATATCGAATAAGGCAGTATGCACAGGAACTGTGAATTCTTGCCTTAATGATTCAAGTTTTTCAGCATTACGCCCATGCAAAATAAGGGTGCAGCCGAGATCGGCAAATTTTTTAGCGAAAGCCTTGCCGAAATCCCCGGTTGCGCCGGTAATTAATACGATTTTTGGTTTATACATCTATCACTGCGAAAGAATTACAGAAGTCCTGCCATCATTGGCGCTCTGTATCGTAATCGTTCCGTTCGGAGTCGTCCATGAATTTTCAGGAGCGCCTGTGCGGTTGGCTTTAATCTGCTCGGCATAGACGCCGTTGAAAACGCTGACCGCTGTGGCTTCAGATGTTTTGCCGCGCACTTCACAAGTTTTACTCGAGTTCCCAACACTATCGACAACCATGATTGAAAAATTGTCCATGCCTTCGTTGACTGCCCATGAAACAGGCCTTCCGTTATTCAAAGGTCCGACTACCCAATTGCCGACACGCGCTTCATCACGAATTTTTTCGATATGAGGCATTTTGTCAAAGCATTGCTTTTGGAAGAGGTTGTGAAGATTAATCGCGGTTTGATAATCAGGTTCTGCTTGAGCCATTACATTTATAGGATTGAGGGATAGAATGGATAGTGCAGAGACAAGAGCTAATTTTTTATAATGCTTCATAATTAATTTCCTTATTTAAACTATTACCAAACACTAATTTGTAATGGCTGAATTAGTTCCTTTTAGCGCGAATGATTTCCGTACCCGCGAGACCTTCTTCAAAAATTTTGAGTTTTTCAATCCGGACTTTAACCGTTTCTACGCGAGGGTGGGACAGGCAAAATTCTGCCAGATGCTCGGCCATTTTTTCAACTAGATGAAAATGACGCTTTGAAATAGACCGGATTTCATTGGCGATCAATTCATAGGACATCGTGCTGGCTATATCATCCATGTCAACTTTATAGTCGGAAAAAAGAGCTTCGACAGAAATTGCCAGTGGCGTCGGATTAACGTCATCGCCGGGATATATGCCAGCGAGGGCGTCTACTTTAAAGTCATGAACGAAGATTTTGGTCTGGTTCATTATTGCAACGATGATCCAGTTGGGCGCGTGACGGTCATTTCATCGCGGATACGCTGGCGCAAACGATCGATCGGGAAGCTATTTTTACCTTCTTTGTAATGCCAATAAGTCCACCCGTTGCAGCTTGGCGCGTTTTGCAAGGCTGCGCCGACTTTGTGAATGGAGCCGCGATATTTATTCAGGCCGGAAGTGGAAATCAAAGAGCCATCGGCGCCGACTTTTGCTTCGAATTTCTGGCTGCTGTCAGTAATAATTGCGCCGGGTTTGATCATGCCGCGCTCGACGAGCCAGCCAAAGGGAACGCGGGCTTCTTCACGTTTTTGCGGTCGGTGCAGAACGTCGTCATCTTCGATAGGTTTGATTGCATCAATACGTTTTGTTGCCAGTTTGATGTAATCCGTTTCGCGGTCGATGCCGATCCATTCGCGGCCAAGCTTTTTGGCAACTGCGCCTGTCGTTCCTGTACCAAAGAAAGGATCGAGGATTGTATCCCCGGGCTGTGTTGAAGCGGTAATAACGCGATAGAGAAGGGATTCCGGCTTTTGCGTCGCGTGGCCTTTTTCACCATTCTCGTCTTTCAGGCGTTCACCGCCCGTGCAAAGCGGCAGCGTCCAGTCTGAGCGCATCTGCATATCTTCGTTCAAAGATTTCATGGCATCGTAATTAAAGCGGTATTTACTTTTTTCGGATTTGGCGACCCAGATCATCGTTTCATGAGCATTGGTAAAACGGCGACCACGGAAATTCGGCATCGGGTTTGTCTTGCGCCAGACGATATCGTTCAAAACCCAAAAGCCAAGATCTTGTAGAATAGCGCCAACGCGGAAAATATTGTGATAGGAACCGATGACCCACATAGAGCCGTCTTCGGTTAAAAGGTCGCGGGCCGCAGATAGCCAGTCGCGGGTAAATTTATCGTATTCTTTAAAAGAATTAAATTGATCCCAATGGTCGTCGCAAGCATCGACTTTTGTATTATTCGGGCGGTGCAAATCGCCTTTTAACTGAAGATTGTATGGCGGGTCGGCAAAGATCATATCGACAGAGCCTTTTGGCAAAGAGCGCATTATTTCAACGCAATCGCCCTGATAAATACTGTTCTTCTTAAATTCTGTGGATTTCTTTATCTTTTTTGATTTTGGACTCGACATTTATTCTTTCCCTTTGATGCAGAAAGAATCATGAGTCAAACTTGATTCGCCGTCAAGTAAATAATTTTGATTCTAATATGGGAATCAATGGGTTGCCCGAGGTATTTAAGACGGTTTAATAGAGTTGGAAAAACATAATACAGACCGGTTGTTTGTTTTCGACCCTATAAACTCTTCCTGTATCGCAGCCGCTAGCCTCTGAATCTGCTTGTACATTTCCCTGATCAGGATGGCCGTCATCCATTTTAGCATCAATTTTTTTCGCGACCATAGGTGTCACGACTCTACTGGCCGTTGTTCCCGTAGGTATACTTTGCAGACGTACTCCGATGCCACGCCCGACATCTAAAGCTTGACTGCTGGTATACACTGCAAATCCCCCATTCGTCAGCTCATTATATGGATGAGTTTCTTCCCATGCCGGTGCTGTGGGATCACTATTAGGTTTGATGCCATCTATTAAGCCGGCGAGTTGAAGATGTTTCCAAAAATAAGTGGTCTCCACTTCAGGAATGGTTAAGACGCCCGCCTGATTTAGACTATATGCATTGGTAGATCTTGATCCGACAGTCAAATCGCCATTACCGCCGCCGCAAAAATTGCCGGCATTGCAGTCTGGAATCAATGTCGTGGCGCTGACAATGTCGCCCGGCACGCTACCGTAAGTATCCTGAAAAGTCAGTGTAGCGGCAGTATATCCTTTGACTTGAGTAACAGTTGAAGTGACGCGTGCATTCTGGATCAGCTCCTGACCTTTGAGAATTCCGCCGATCAAAAGACCGATAATGATCATCACGATAGATAATTCGACAAGGGTAAAACCGGAATTTTTCATGCTATCGTTCATTCTGTTTTATCAAAATTATATCAGTAAAGCTGGAAAAACATAATACAAACCGGGCGATTGGTCTGAACCTGATAATTTCCCCCATTGTCGCAGCCGCTGGCTTCGGAATCTGCTTGTACAGATCCCCAATCCGGGCGTCCATCATCCATTTTAGTGTCGATCTTTTGTGCCATCATAGGTGTGGCGACTCTGCTGCTTGATGTGCCATTCACAGTTTGTTGCAATCTTACGCCAACGCCACGCCCCACGTCCCTGTTTCTATCAGCCGTGTAAACTGTAAATCCGCCATTTGTCAGCTCATTATACGGATGAGTTTCTCCCCATGCCGGTGCAGTCGGATCACTATTAGGTTTGATGCCGTCAATTAGGCCCGCGAGTTGAATATGCTTCCAGAAATAAGTGGTTTCCACTTCAGGGATGGTTAAGACGCCGGCCTGATTTAGGTTAAAAGCATAGGGATCTCTTAGTCCAACAACCAGATCGCCATTCCCGCCGCCGCAAAAATTACCGGCATTGCAGTCTGGAATTAGTGTCGTTGCGCTGACGATATCGCCCGGCAGGCTTCCATAGCTATCTTGAAACGTCAAGGTTGCCGCCGAATAGCTTTTTACTTGTGATATTAACGCGCCGACCCGTGCATTCTGGATCAATTCCTGACCTTTGAGAATTCCGCCGATCAAGAGACCAATGATGATCATTACGATAGATAATTCAACGAGTGTAAAACCGTTTTTCATGCAGCGAGTAACTCCTTAACTTTTGAAAATTCACGCCTGTGATGAGCGCAAGGGCCGTGCTCTTTTAAAGCTTTGAGGTGAATAGGTGTGGAATAACCGGCATTGGAATGCCAGCCGTAATGTGGATGCTCTTCATGAAGTATTTTCATGATACGATCACGGGTCACTTTTGCCAGAATAGACGCGGCGGCGATAGAAACAGATAACATATCGCCTTTTATAACAGGTTGTGTCGGATAAGGAAACTCACGGGGCTTATAATTACCGTCAATTAGAACTAATTCAGGGCAAATATTGAATTTCGCGCACATTTCTTCCGTTGCGCGTTTCATTGCGAGTATAGCGGCTTGCAGAATATTTATTTCATCGATTTCCTGAACGGAAGAGGAGGCGATTCCAAAGAAGGATTTTTCCTGAATAATAAAAAACATATCTTCACGTTCTGCAGCCGACAATAATTTACTGTCTCGAACCCGTTTCCAGATTTTATGAGAGCGGTTTTCGTGGGGAATAAAAACGCAAGATGCGGTTACAGGTCCGGCCAAAGGGCCGCGCCCGGCTTCATCACAGCCGCAGATAATTCCTTCAAGCTCTCGCTTAAAATTCGGATTTTTTTGTGGTCTGCCGATCTGTTTAGCCATTTAACGTCTTGCTAGCGATTTCAAATGCATGAGGGGATAGTCCCTTGGTTTCGACTATAATTTCAAGAATTCTTTTCATTTTTGCCTGACGATCAGGTGTATAACGCTTCCAGTCACGAATAGCGGTCAATAATCTAGATGAAACATGAGGATTGATCGAATCCGTGTCGATGACGGCCTTTAAGAGCTGATCGTAGCCCGAACCGTCTTTCGCATGAAATTTGACAGGATTATTGATCGAGAAAGCGCTGTAAAGAGAGCGAACACGGTTTGGATTCTTGATGTTAAAGTCGGGATGCTGAGCAAGAACTTTTATATCATCCAATGTGCTTTCACGAACGGCCATGGCCTGAGCGCTGAACCATTTATCGATAACAAGCGCATAGTCTTTGAACTTGTCATGGAAATGAGCCAGAGCATCGCTTCGCTCAGGGTGGGATGTATCCATTAGGGCAGACAGGCCGATCATGCGGTCGGTCATATTATTCGCATTATCATAAACCGACTTTGCAAGTTTGGCGGCATGATCGTCACAGTTGGCGGATAAATATTTTAGTACCACACGTTTTAATGCGCGTTCGCCCATCGAAACAGGATCGGGTTTATAGTCTTTCTGAATATTTACTTTATCAAATGCAGCCTGAAGTTTGTCGCGGCATTGGACAAGAATTTCACGATTGAGATACATGAGAACATCATAGATTGCATCTGGATCGATAATCTTGCATTCCTGTCCAATAATCGAAATATCCGGAAGGCTTAGCATGCGTGCCAATAACGCTTTATCCTGCGTTGGATCAAGGCATTGATCGAGAAGGGCGGAAATGGATTCAGTGTAAGAAGAGATATCGGTTGATTTGTCTTTTAGCAAATTCTGGATTAAACGCATGGCGATAATTTGGCCAGACTCCCAGCGATTAAATCCATCGGTATCGTGTACCATGAGAAAACGATATTCGTCATCGCTTAAATCGGTCGTCAGTTTTACAGGTGCCGAAAAATCGCGAAGGATTGACGGGACAGGTCTTGACGGAATATTTTCGAATGTAAATTGTTGCTTATCTTTGGTTAATTCCAAAACGGTCGATGAGACAATCTCGTCACCATTTGAAGATATCAATCCGACGGTGACCGGGATATGCATAGCCTTCTTTGTTGGCTGGCCGACAGTGGGGGGCACTATTTGTTCAAGATCAAGCGTATAGGATTTTGCTTTATCATCATAATGGCCACTGGCAATAATCTCGGGCGTTCCAGCTTGCGAATACCAAAGTTTGAAGTGGGATAAATCTTTTCCCGATGCCTCATGCATTGCTTGTACAAAGTCATCGCAAGTGATGGCTTGGCCATCAAAACGATTGAAATAAAGATCCGTTCCTTCGCGGAATTTTTCCGGACCCATAAGGGTTTTTTGCATACGGATAACTTCGCCGCCTTTTTCATAGACGGTCAAGGTGTAGAAGTTATTGATCTCGATATAATTATCAGGGCGGATCGGGTGTGCTAAAGGGCCTGCGTCTTCGGGGAATTGACGGGCGCGTAATAAGACAACGTCATCGATACGCTTCACGGCACGAGAATTGACGTCGGCTGTAAATTCTTGGTCACGGAAAACGGTCAGGCCTTCTTTTAAAGAAAGCTGGAACCAGTCGCGGCAGGTAACGCGGTTACCAGACCAATTGTGGAAGTATTCATGAGCAACGACGCCTTCGACGCGAAGAAAATCATTATCGGTCGCGGTTTCCGCTTCGGCAAGAACGAGTGCTGTATTAAATATATTAAGCGACGTGTTTTCCATCGCGCCGAAATTGAAATCGGAAACGGCGACAATATTAAAGCGATTGAGCTGGTATTCACGTCCGAAAACTTCTTCATCCCATTTCATCGAGCGGATAAGGGATTCCATCGCCCAGTGACATTGCGGCAGATCAGGTGAGCGGGCATATATGTACAAATCGACCTTGCGGCCCGTCATAGTGGTGAATTCATCCTGAATGAAATCAAGATTTCCCGCGACCAGAGCGAATAGATAACAAGGTTTTGGAAATGGATCGTTCCAGACAGTGAAATGGCGGTTGAAATCCAATTCGCCTTCTTCGATTAAATTGCCGTTTGATAATAAAACCGGTAGTGATTGCGGTGCTTCGATACGCGTGGTAAAGAGGCACATAACATCAGGGCGATCAGGGAAATAAGTAATTTTTCGAAAGCCTTCGGATTCACATTGCGTACAATAATTGCCTTCTGATTTATAGAGACCCTCGAGAGATGTGTTTGCTGCAGGGTTGATATGAGTGGTAATTTCAAGAATGAATTCTTCACCCGGACAGCGCATTCTCAAAAATTTTTCATCTACATCATATTCGTTTTCATTAAGTGGTTGACCACCTACAGAAATCGATTTTAAAATTAATTCTTCGCCGTTTAAAACAAGATCATCGGTGCCTGTATGGTTTTTGATGTAATGCGCTTTTGAAACGACTTCTGTATGGTCGTCAAAAATCCGGAAAGTCATTTCGATGTCACGGACTTTATAGTCAGGGACTTTGTAATCTTTTAGGTAAGTCGTTTTTGGGGAGGTGTCGGTGCGCATTGTATGTTCCTTAATGCAAAGCTAAATCATCGCGGTGAATAAATTCATCATGTCGGGCATAACCAAGAATATCGGATATTTCAGATGATTTTCTACCCATGATTTTGAGTATCTCATCTGAATCATATTTTGACAGGCCGATGCCAAGTTCGTTTAACTGGAGATCGAAAATCTGTACGGCATCTCCGGAATCAAATACACCGTCAGCTTGACGGATTCCAGCGGGCAGGAGGCTTTTGCCATTGCGCAGAGCATTGGCAGCGCCTTCATCAACCATAACGCGTCCCTTGGTTTTGACATGAGCCTGAATCCATTTTTTGCGTGCAGAGGCAGGGCTGCCTTTGGCGGCAATGACGGTGCAGGTTGCGTCATTATTTAATAATGGCTGAATTGGGTTTTTACCTGTCCCGCGGGCAATGATGACATTCGTTCCGGCATTAACCGCGATGCGGGCGGATTCAATTTTACTTTTCATGCCGCCCGTAGAAAGTCCCGCAAGCGCATCTTTTGCCAATGCCATGGTTTCTGTTGTCAGATTTTCTACAAACGGGATATGTCTGGCTTCCGGATTGATACGCGGGTCGTCCGTATAAAGTCCGTCAGTTGTTGAGAGAATAAGCAAAGTATCAGCAGCGATCATCTGGGCCACACGTGCGGCGAGCTTGTCGTTATCGCCGAAGCGGATTTCTTCCGTGGCGGTTGTATCGTTTTCATTGATGACAGGAAGTATGCCTGACTTAAAAAGTTCGTTCATCGCGGCGCGGGCGTTCAAATGCGTCTTACGATTTTCGGTATCGGCAGGACTTAGAAGAATCTGGCCGACCCCAATATTTCGGGATTTGAAAATATCCTGATAAATCTGACAAAGGCGTATTTGGCCGATAGAAGCGGCGGCCTGTTTCTTTTCCAGCTCAATGGATTTGGATGGTACATTAAAGCCAATACCCATGCGGGCGCGGCCAAGGCCAATGGCACCGGAGCTGACAAGGCAAACTTCTATATTTCTGGATTTCAGGATGGCGATATCATCAGCGAGCGTTTCAAGCCAATCCAGTTGAGGCTGGCCGTTTGCGCTGTCAACAACCAGCGCCGAGCCGATCTTAATGATCAATCGTTTGGAATTCTTTAGTATCTGAGACGCTGTTATCGTCATCTTTTTGTTTTTCTTCCCTGATAATCTCAACCAATTTAAAGAGAACAGGGCGGACGCCTTCACCGGATACGCCGGAAATAAGATAAGGTGTTTGTCCTAATTCTTCTTCGAATAGCTGAATTATCGCTGCTGATTCTTCTTCCAACACTGTATCAGATTTATTCAGCGCGATAATCTCGACTTTTTCGTCAAGGCCAGCGCCATAGGCTTCAAGTTCCGCGCGGATAGTATGATAATCAGCCAGTGGATCAGGTTGATTAATATCGATCAGATGCAGCAATACGCGCGTGCGCTCGACATGGCCAAGGAAACGATCGCCGAGGCCTGCGCCTTCGGATGCACCTTCGATGAGACCTGGAATATCTGCCAAAACGAAATCGTAATCTGCAACTTTTACAACGCCGAGATTCGGGTGAAGCGTAGTAAATGGATAATTGGCAATTTTTGGTTTGGCAGCGGAAGAGGCGGCCAAGAATGTCGATTTGCCGGCATTGGGCAGGCCGACGATACCGGCATCGGCGATCAGTTTCAGGCGCAGCCAGACATCCATTTCCTGACCGGGCCAGCCGGGAGTGAATTTTTTTGGCGCCTGATTGGTGGCGGTTTTGTAATGCGAGTTACCGAACCCTCCATCGCCGCCTCTTAAAATGCGGCGTTTTTCGCCGGGCGTCATCATTTCAAAAAGAACGGTTTCTTTGTCATCGGCGAGAACTTCCGTACCAACAGGGACGCGCACGATGATGTCTTCGCCATCCGCACCCGTGCGTTCACGACCAGCGCCATGGTGGCCCTTTTGGGCTTTAAAATGCTGGGTATATCGGAAATCGATCAGCGTATTGAGATCGGCGACGCATTCAAAATAAAGATCGCCGCCGCGACCGCCATTGCCACCATCAGGACCGCCATATTCGATATATTTTTCCCGACGAAAACTGACACAGCCGGCACCGCCGTCTCCGCTTTTAATAAAAATTTTTGCTTCGTCGAGAAATTTCATATTTTATTCTTCATTCTTTAATGAAAAACCCAGCTCACGCTGGGTTTTAAATTCTGGATCCCGTTCGTGCAATTTGCCTGTCGGCAAAGCCAACGGGACGACACTATGTGTCGATTATTCGGCTGCTTGCGCTTGACCGTCATTCGCCGGGGCGATGGAGACAACGGGTCTGCCACCAGCCTGACGGCTGAACAGGACTTTACCGTCGATCAAAGCAAAGATCGTGTGATCTTTGCCAAGGCCAACATTTTTGCCCGGTTTGAATTTTGTACCGCGCTGACGAACGATAATGTTACCGGCAAGAACTTCTTCTCCGCCGAAACGTTTTACGCCAAGGCGTTGTGCGTTTGAGTCGCGACCGTTACGGGAGCTACCACCTGCTTTTTTATGTGCCATCTGAGGAGTCTCCCTTAAGCTGCTTTAATATCAATGATTTTAATGGTCGTGTAAGACTGGCGGTGGCCGTTCTTACGACGTGAATTCTGGCGGCGACGCTTTTTGAAAATAAGAATTTTATCTCCGCGTGTGTGCTCTACGATTTCGGCTGTAATAGTCGAGCCTTGGGCTGTCGCCTTATCGCCATCGAAATGGAACAGGGATTTGCCTAGATCGATCTTATCGCCTGGGTTTCCTTCCAGTTTCTCAACTGTAAGACGCAGGTCTTTCTGGACTTTATACTGTTTTCCGCCAGTTTTTATAATAGCATACATTTTAGTCTAAACCTTTGATTCTGTTGTCAAAATTGCTTTCTTTTTTACAGATGAAAGCCTTGTTCTGTTTAGGAAGCGTCCTTATAAACAATTTAACCCTTTCATGTCAAGGTAAACGGGCTAATAACGACCTAAAGAAGCCTGTAAATGCCTGTTTCTCTCGATAAAGACCTTATGATACCCGTCAATCTGCGCAAAAAGCAGTTACCGGCTGTCACTATATATGGTGACAATCACGGAGAATTGGCCAAAACGCTATGGGGAATGGTGGCAGATCAGGAAATCCGCTTCCTTAATCCGGCGACAAGAGAAGAATTGATGGCCGAGGCGCAGAATAGCGCCCTTATATTCGTTAATGTTTATGATTTGTCAGATTCCAATATTTTCCTGGCACGCCATTTAAGTGCTATGCCGCATGTTGTCGCCGATGTGATTGCTATTACATCCGAGCAAGACATCAGGAAAAGACTGCAACTTATGTCGCAGGAATTCGACGCCATTTATAACCGTGAAATCCTCGACCTGCCCGAATTCAAGTTTATATTCAGCCATAAGCTTAGCAAAGGTATTCGCCGTTTAAAGGCAAGACTACAAGAGGATGAATATAAAAAATTCCAAGGCTTTCTCTCCGTCAGTGCAGATGCCTTTATCGTTTTTGATGAAGAGAAGAAAATCTTCTTTGTCAGCGATCATTATCTGCAAGTTTATCCAAAAAGCGCGGAATTTTTTGTACGCGGCATGCCAGTACAAAAAGCCTTCGAGGCAGTTGCCAAGGAAATGGGGCTTTCACAAGCCGACCCAAGATATAACGTGGTGAAGGATTTCTGGATCGGTCAAAGCGGTCAGCATGAATTTGTGATCGATAGTGGCAAAGTTTTGCGGATGACGGCGGTTCCTTTGCCGGACGGTCAAGGCACAATTATTTCAACCAGCGATATTACTGAGTTAACCCTCCAAAAGGCTGAGTTAAATTATCGCCGTCAGGAAGCCGAGGCTGCGCTGCAGAAAGAGCAGGAAACGAGCGCTTTGCAAAAACAATTCATCAGTATGGTTAGTCATGAATTCCGGACGCCGCTGACGATTGTTGACGGTAATGCTCAAATTCTTGAGCGGCGTGGCGATAAGCTGCCGCCAGAAGAAACTAAAAGACGTTTGCACACGATACGAAGCGCAGTATCGCGTCTGGTCAATATGATGGAAGCCGTTTTGTCGTCCAGTCTTTTGCGAACAGGAAAATTAGATCTGGATTTTGAATCCTTCGATCTGAAATCTTTAATCGAAATGCTGTGTGACGAACAGAGAGGGTTATCCCGAGATCATCTGATTACCTGTGAGGTCGATCCTTCTTTGCAAAATGTCTATCTCGACAGGAAAGTCGTCACGCTCGTGCTTTCAAATCTGATAGCAAATGCTGTTAAATATACGCGAGAAGAGCCCGACATCAAAATCAAGGGCACCGTTGAAGCTGATGAGATTATTATTACCATCTCGGATAACGGGGTTGGAATCCCTGAAGACGAGCTTGAGCATATTTTCGACCGTTTTTACCGTGCCTCGACATCCGAGGGTATACAAGGAACGGGTATCGGGTTGTCACTGGTTCAGGAGCTGATACAATTACATAAGGGAAATGTCAGTGTCGAAAGTACTGTAGGCAAAGGCACAAGTTTTGAAGTAAGATTACCCCTCATACAAAAAAGAGGCGATTCTCATGACTAAAACGATTTTAGTTATCGATGACGAAAAAGAACTGTGCGAGATCCTGAAAGATGAACTCAGCGCACAAGGTTACAGGGTTGAAGTAGCCTTGAACGGTCAGGAAGGTCTGGATAAATTACAGGACGTTGAGCCTGATTTAATTATCTGCGACCGCTCGATGCCGCAAATGACAGGCTATCAACTTCTCGAAAGATTGCGCGGTGCATATCCGCAATATAAAAAACTGCCGTTTATCTTTCTAACGGCGCTTTCCGATCCGCGTGACAGACATGGCGTAGATCATCTGACGCCGACAGCCTATCTGGAGAAGCCTATTAATTTTGATAAGCTTAGCGAAGCGATTAAGCGGGCTCTTAATTGATGATGCGTTTTATCTGTCTGGTTTCTCTTTTACTTCTTTCGGCATGTGCAACGCCTATAAGTCCGCTTGTCCGTGATGGGCATCAGGCGGATTATATTACTATGGATAAAAGCGACCGCATTTTGACACTGTGGGAAAACGGGTCTCCACTAAAAACATACGAAATACTATCGATGGGATGGGACCCTGTCGGTCATAAAGTCCAGGAAGGCGACGGAAAAACGCCGGAAGGTCAATATTATATCAATGACAAACACCCAAGCAAAAAATTCCAGAAGTTTTTAAATATCTCTTATCCAAATCAGATTGATAAAATAAATGCTATGAAGCTGGGCGTTTCGCCGGGCGGCAGCGTTGGCATTCATGGCGATAGAGGTGGATGGCAGGGTTATAAGGATCGCAAGAACCCAGCGTGGACATGGGGATGCGTTTCCGTCAATAATTATAATATTGAGGAAATTTATGCCCTTGTCCCATTAGGAACGGAAATTTTTATCCAACCCTAAGTAAAATCAAAATTCACTTTTATTATCCGCCAGATATTCTTCCAGACGATCAAATGATTGTGACCAACCTTCATTATGTGCGTCTCGTTCGCTTTCGGATTCAAATGCTGACTGGAAAAAAACCATTGATGTTTCTCCGGCATGATCCGTCAGTTCTATCGTTACCATGGTTTCCGGCGTGGACTTTCCATCTTCTTCCCATGAATGGGAAAAGGCCAGATGGGCCGGTTCGAGCATTTCCCGAAAGACGCCATGCACCCAATGATCTGCCCCATCCGGACTTTTGAGATCACATCGATACATTCCGCCCGGGTGAATATCCATTTTGTGCGACGGCATAGTAAATCCCTTCGGCCCCCACCAGTGAATAAGATGACGTGATTTAGTCCACGCCTGAAAGACCTTTTCCCGGGGCGCTTTAAAATTTCTGGGAATTGTAAGGTCGAAAGTTTGTTTTTTTAGAGATGTATTTGAAAGCGGCATTTTTTACTCCTGATGTTAAAAAAATGAAGGCCCTTATTAAAGGGCCTTCATTTTATCGGGTTCTAATAGTCCATATCGTCTTCTTCTTCGAAGTCATTGGGAGAAGAAATATCGTCATCCTCCAGATCCAGAGGGCTAGCTTCGCGTTTGGTGGAATCATCGAGGCGACCGCCGGAAATATTTTGGCGTTCTACATCAAGGGGTTGGCGTGGGTTGGGCATGATAAAAACTCCTTAAAGATTGTTAGGAAGTTTAGTTACCGAATGCCAACATGTGCCAATCGCCTCTGTTCCCAAAATATTAGTGAATTTCAGCAGTTTTTTTGGCGATGGCCTGTTCCAACTTAGATTTTAACTCTGCCGGCCGGAAAGGTTTCGATATATAATCATCCATGCCGGAATTAAGGCATTGCTGGCGGTCGCTCTCCATGGCGTGGGCCGTCATCGCGATAATAGGCGTAGGATTTCTATTTCCCTTTTCCATCTGACGAATCATGTTGCATGTTTCGAAGCCATCCATTCCCGGCATTTGTATATCCATAAGGATCGCATCGAAATTCTGCTTGTTAAATTTCTCGATAGCTTCATGACCGTTTTGGGCGACATCGTAATTAAATCCAAACTCTTCCAATAAAGTAGTCGCAACCAGAATATTTGGATAATGATCTTCGACAAGCAAAATTGTAGCTATTTGCTGGGCGGTTGCATCTTCGAATGAAATATTTGCCGCCTGACTTTTTTTCTTCAGGAGTTCTTCGTTGATGCTTACATCGATGTTGATGATGAAAACAGAACCTTGGCCGGGGTTGCTTTCAACCTGAATGCTCCCGTTCATTCGCTCGGCGAGGGCGCGGCATATGGCAAGTCCTAGGCCGCTGCCTCCGAAGTGACGGCTGGTCGAGGCGTCTGCTTGCGTAAATTTATCAAAGATCATGCCCAGCTTATCTTGCGATATACCGATGCCGGTATCTGTGATGCGGAAAGTAAGCTGAGCGACATCGTGTGATTTATTCTTACTGGATATTTCGACTGAAATATGCCCAGAGGAAGTGAATTTAATCGCATTGCCAACAATATTTAGAATTATTTGCTGGATGCGTAGCGGGTCGCCAATTAAGTCAGTGTGCGTGTCAGGACTGTATATTACATTAATAGGCAGGTTTTTTTCCTGCGCTTTTATTTTTAGAACGCTAAGGCTTTTATCGATAACATGACTAAGACTGAACGGAATTTGCTCAAAATTAACCATGCCTTCTTCGATACGCGAGAAATCTAGCATGTCATTAATGAGGTTCAGCAAATTATCGGCACTGTCTTTTAATGTTTGTAAAAGCTCTTTTTGCCGAGCTTCTGATAATTGTGAACCCAGTAAGATGTTCGAAATACCAACAACCGCATTCATCGGTGTCCTGATTTCGTGACTCATATTTGCCAGAAATTCAGATTTTGCTACGTTGGCCGCCTCGGCTTTGAGAAGAGCGCCGTGCAATTTTTTTTCTGCTTCTTTGGAAGCCGTAATATCAGTTATAATCCCATCGGATACAATCGTGCCGTCCGTGAGCTTGCGTGGGGCGGAGCGGCATTGAACCCATTTTATCTTTCCAGTCCGATCCATCATACGGAATTGTCCGTCGAATGCCGACATGTCACGCAATGATTTTTCGTCCATTTCATACATGAGGGGTAAATCTTCTTCCATTATCAGACGATAAAGCGCTTTCGCATCCGCCATAATTTCAGCTACAGTTATACCCAGAATACGTTCTATACCTGCACTGATATAAGAAAAATAAATATGGCCTTGTGAGTCTTCAACGATTTGGTAAATAGCGCCGTTTGGTAAATTATCACCAAGGCTTTTTATGCGATTGGCGTTTTCGCGGACTTGCTCATCCGGCGTCATAAAGTCATTATAAAGCGGTTGGTAGTCTGCCAGTGACTTTTCCGACATTAAGCGATGCAATCCCGATTTTGATTAAGGAAATCGCAATTTAGCATTTGTTCACTAAAAAGCAAATAATTTGGGATATACTTAATTATGACCGACTCAATGCCCCCTGAAATCCAGACAAAATTCACCGAAATCATGAAATGCCGCTATCCGGTCATCGCCGCGCCGATGTTTCTGGTCAGCAATGAGGAGCTGGTTATCAGGGCTTCGGAAGCCGGAGCCGTCGGCGGTACGCCATCTCTAAATTGGAGAACCGTCGAAGATTTTGACGCTGCACTTTCGAAAATAGTAAGCCAGACAGGCAAACCCTATGCCGTCAATCTGATCGTCAACAAAACAAGCCTCCGCATGGAGCAAGACCTTGATGTGATCGTTAAATATAAAGTGCCGATGGTCATTACATCTCTTGGCAATCCGCAAAAGGTGATCGAGAAAGTCCATAGTTATGGCGGCAAGGTTTTTTGTGACGTTGTCGATTTGAAATACGCCTTAAAAGTTCAGGAGCAGGGAGCCGATGGTGTTGTTGCCGTATCGAGCGGAGCGGGGGGGCATGCGGGGGGTATATCGCCGCTTGTTTTGCTTCCTTATTTAAAACAGCATTTAAAAATTCCGGTTGTCGCGGCAGGCGGGATTGTCAATGGCCAGCAAATGCTGGCAGCGCTTATGCTTGGCGCGGATGCCGTACAGATCGGCACGCGGTTTATTGCTTCGACAGAGGCCAGCGCCAGTCAGGATTATAAGGACGCCATTTTAAATTCCGAGCCGGAAGATATCGTCATGACGCGCCGGATTTCGGGTACGCCGGCAGCAGTTATCAATACGCCGTATATTCAAAAGATCGGCCTTGATTTGCATCCGGTTGAGAAATTCTTGCGTTCACATCCGCTGACCATGAAATATGCGAAACTGATGCGGGTAGTGATGGGATCCAAGTCGCTAGAAGCCGCGGCGACAAATACGACATGGAAGACGGTCTGGAGCGCCGGGCAGGGTGTTGGCTTGATAGAAGATATCAAGCCTGCCGCCGAGATTATCAAACAAATTGCATCCGAATATTGGGAGGCGCGAAATGCCCTTTGATCCTTTTAAATTCCTGCGCGGTCTTGAAGACAAGTATCCAAAAACGTCTAAATGCCTGACGATGGGATTTCTCAATAAATTATCGCCGTTCAATAATCATCTGGGGGCTAAGCTTATTGAGTGGAGTGATAACCGTTGCCTGATTTTCGTCAAAAAAAGACGCAAAGTGCAAAATCATGTCGGCAGTATTCATGCGGGCGCCTTGTTCACACTAGGCGAAACTTGCGCAGGCCTTGTGATCATTCGTAATTTTCCTTTCGAAAAATTCCGTCCCTTAATGTCTGATGTTAAAGTGAATTATTACAAACAGGCGCGTGGTGATGTATGGGGTGAATGTATAGCCGCGCCCGGCGCGATAGAGGCTGCACATGTAACGTTCCAATCCGCTGAGATTCCAACTATTGAAATGACAACGAATATTTCAGGTGATGTGAATGGCGAGAGGCAGATTATCGCAGTCGTTACGACGATCTGGCAAGTCAAGCCATGGGGTCAGGTTAAATTAAAGAAATAACATCATCAGAGTTCGCGGAAAATATCGGCCAATTGCTCGACTGCCCAGTCTATCTGCTCTTTTTCAATCGTCAGCGGTGGCGAAAAACGAATGGTCGTGCCATGCGTGTCTTTCGACATGATGCCTTTGTCCAAAAGTTTTTTGCACAAATCTGGCGCTGTTATTTTTTCAGGGTTTGTTTCAAGGCCAATCAGGAGGCCGCGACCGCGCACTTCTTTGATGGCGGGAGAATTCATGCCTTGTAATTTACGCAAAAGATAATCGCCAAGTTCTGCACTGCGGGCGGAAAGTTTTTCTTCTGTCAGAATATCCATTGCTGCAATCGCAACGGCGGAAGCAACGGCATTGCCGCCGAAAGTAGAACCATGGCTTCCAGGATCAAAGACGTTCATGACTTCTTCCGTGCCAAGAAAAGCGGAGACAGGATAAATTCCGCCGCCAAGTGCCTTGCCGAGAATAAGGCCGTCTGGTCTATCTATTTCATGCTGAAAAGCAAAATCTTCACCTGTGCGGCCCATACCGGTTTGCACTTCATCCAGAATAAGAAGAACATTGTGTTTTTTGCAGATGGCCTGAATTTCTTTGAGATAGCCTGCGGGCGGCACAAGAATGCCGCCTTCGCCTTGAATGGGCTCCACGATAAACGCGCAGGTGTCGGGTGTAATCGCTTTTTCAAGCGCAGCGGCATCGCCATGGGGAATTAAATCGCACCCACCATCGAAGGGGCCAAAGCCACGGCGGTAATCGGCATCCGACGACATGCCTATGATGGTCGTAGTGCGTCCGTGGAAGTTATTTTCACAAGCGATGATGCGTTGTTTGCCATCGGCAATGCCTTTAACTTCAAAACCCCAGCGACGCGCGGCTTTGATGGCGGTTTCAACGCCTTCAGCGCCGGTATTCATCGGGAGCATCCGGTCGAGGCCGGTTAGTTTGCAGAGCTTTTCGGCGAATTCACCAAGAAGATCGTGACGAAACGCACGGGCCTGCACATCCATCTTGCCAAGCTGACCAGTGATGGCCGAGTGAATGCGAGGATTCAGATGGCCGAAGCTAACAGCGCTGTAAGCGGCGACCATATCGAGATATTTTTTACCGTCCGTATCCCAAAGCCAGACGCCTTCCGCCTTATTCAATATAAAAGGAAAAGATTTATAATTACGGGCCAGATATTTGTCTTCGCGGGCGACGTAAGCGGAAGTGTCCATGTTTATTTCTTTGCTGTTCTGTTAATCCACTCTTCAAAGCTTACCAGAAATTTCTCAAAGAATTCTTTAGTTTTAGGATTAATAACGTTGTGCTCCGCGTCAAAATCATCTTTCTTATACTGAAGGTAAACTTCCGGCTGGCTCATGAGGGGCATTCCTAAAACAGGAACGACTGCGCGGAGTTGAGATTGCGCGGCGGCAGTGCCGATCGCGCCCTCTGTCGCCCCGATGATGGCCGCCGGTTTATGGTTCCAGGAATTTGTACCATAAGGCCGCGTTCCCCAATCGATTGCATTTTTTATTATCGGTGTGAAAGAACGATTATACTCGGGTGTGACAAATAAAACGCCGTCTGAAAATTCGATATCTTTTTTCAGACGCGGAACGCTTTCGGGAATATTCTCCCAAAGATCTTCATTGTACATCGGCACATCGTGAAGTTCGACGATGTTGAAATCCATTTTATCCTTGGCAAGTTTTGCCAAAGCTTTTACAAATTTCAAATTGATGGATTCTTTGCGGAGGCTCCCAACAACAACGGCAATACGTAACATCAGATGGCCTCGCCGTTTAGTTTAAGCGTGATGTCGACATTGCCTTTGATGGCGCGGGAGTAGGGACAGAAGGCATGGGCATCCTGCACAAGTTTCACAGCTTTTTCTTTATCCATATCTGGCAGCGAGACATCAAGCGAGCCACTTAAATGAAAACCGTCATCTTCTTTGTTTAGATTGATATCAGCTTTGACCTGAATATCGCCAATTTCCAAGCCTTGTTGTTTCGCGATAAAAGCTGCCGCACCACTAAAGCAGGCGGAGTAACCACATGCAAAAAGTTGCTCCGGGTTTGTGCCGGGTCCGTTTGATCCTGGGCTGTCTAATCGAAATGAAAGTTTGCCGTCGTCTGTTTGAACTTCGCCGGTACGTCCGCCAATAGCTGTTGCGTGAGCCGTGTAGATAATTGCCATGGTATAATTTCCTTTATTAAGATTTAAGACGATATTTGCTGATTTACATTATAGATAAGGTCTTTTGGGGTAAACGGTTTCATCATTACTTTTTCAACACGATGCGCGACCGATTGTACGGCAGTATCTGCCGTGACCGTTCCGGCGCTGCCGCCGCTAATGGCAATGATGCGAGGTCGTACGCCGGCAAGGCTTGTATTGTGAATGTGGTCGATTAGATCATTGCCGTCCTTGTCGCCGGGCATAATTAGATCTGTAATGACCAGCTTGATATCGCTATGAGCTTTCAGCGCAGTAATCGCCTCATCGACATTAAAAGCGCTTACAACCTCGAAACCGGACTCAGTCAAAGTGCCGGATAAAAGCTTGTTAATTGTTCGTGAGTCATCGACCAGTAGAATTTTTTTCATTTAGTTAGCTCCCTGAAAGTTAGGTATCTAATACAGGAAAACTTAATAAATGAAAAGCGAAGGACATAATGGCGGAGAGGGTGGGATTCGAACCCACGGAGGGCGTGAACCCTCGCCAGTTTTCAAGACTGGAGCCATCAACCGCTCGACCACCTCTCCAAACCTGCGAAAGTCATTACACAAAATCGAGGGATATGTCTATACTTCAGCCATGTTCTTTTTTATTTCCAAGATTTTCTGGACGCTTGCACAGCCATTGGCTTTTCTGGCCTTTCTATTCCTGATCGGACTGATTTTTTACAAAAAGCTGGTGGGGCAACGGATTTTAACGTTTGCCGCAGCGCTTTTCGTTTTTTGTGGTTTTGTGCCGGTCGGGCCTCTAATCATTCAAGCTCTTGAAAGCCGCACTCAAATCCCAAGCCTGCCGGAACATATAGATGGCATCATCGTGCTGGGAGGTGCGGTGAATGCAGAATCTTCTGAAATCCTGAAACAGCCTCAATTGAATGAATGGTCAGAGCGTATTGTTGAGATGATGCGCTTATCCCGAACTTATCCACAAGCGAAGGTGATTTATACGGGCGGGGCAGGCAGCCTAAGAGGACAAGGCTCCGAAGAAGCGACGATTGTAAAAGAAATGCTGAAAAGTCTCGATTTCCCGATACAAACTTTTATTTTCGAAACAAAATCCCGTAACACTTATGAGAATATAAGAAACGCTGAAGAAATTGCTCATCCACAGGCTGGAGAAAACTGGTTGTTGATAACGTCAGCATTCCATATACCTAGAAGCCAAGCCGTTTTTAATAAGCAGGGATGGAAAATTATCGCTTATCCTGCAGGCTTTATTGAAAATGGAAATATAGAGCCATGGCAGTTTCTGGATGTTTCTGGGAATTACTGGAAATTGAACATTGCCGCCAAAGAAATCATAGGTATCATCGCCTACAAATTAAGCGGAAGAATATGAGTTATAAAAAAACCTTTCTGACGAGCATATTTAGCTTGTTTTTGTTTTTGCCTGTTGCAGCCCACGCCGCGACATTTCAAGACTGGCTGGTAAATTTCAAAAGCGAAGCAAAATCGCGCGGCATTTCCGACGCTACGCTAAATAGCGCTTTTACAGGCGTGCAGCCGATCCAGCGTGTTATCGAACTTGACCGCAAGCAACCCGAAAAAAAGATCGGGTTCGATCAATACCAAAGAAATGTTCTTACGCCAGCGCGCGTTGCTGAAGGCCGCCGTTTGATACAAGAAAACTGGACGGTCTTGCGCAAAATCGAAGAGCAATACGGCGTTCAGGCGCAATATGTAGTCGCGCTCTGGGGCATGGAAACCAGCTATGGTAAAAATACCGGCGGCTTTGATATCATTGCATCTCTTGCAACCTTGGCTTGGGAAGGCCGCAGGGGCGAGTATTTCAAAGGCGAGTTGATCAAAGCGCTGAAAATCTTGCAGGATGGCCATGTGAAGCGCAGCGAATTTAAAGGCTCATGGGCGGGAGCTATGGGACAAGTTCAGTTTATGCCATCGAGCTGGCAACGCTTTGCTGTCGATTATAACGGCGACGGCCATAAAGACATCTGGACGACGCGTGAAGACGCTTTTGCGTCGGCGGCCAATTATCTCTCCGGCAGTAACTGGGTTTACGGCCAGCGTTGGGGAAGGCAAATACAGCTTCCAGCTAATTTTAGCCAAGCTTTGATAGGCAAAAAAATAACGAAATCTTTGTTTGAATGGTCGCGGCTTGGAATTCGCAATGTGGATGGCAGCGCGTTGCCAAATGATGCTAATATCCGCGCTTTTGTCGTTGTGCCGCAAGGCGCGAACGGAAAGGCTTATCTAGGATACGCCAATCTGGCCAATATCATGAAATGGAATAATTCCAGCTATTTTGCTTTGAGCGTCGGACAATTGGCCGATCAGATAGCCTCGGGGCGCGTTAATTCATCAGCTACGCCATCTAAACCGCCCGAATATCATCTAAACGAATAGGGAAGAGATCATGAATAAAATACTGGCTTTTGCCTTGATGATTTTATGCCTCTCTGGTTGCACAGAGATTGAATACGCGTCGCATCTGGCAAAGGGGCCTAAAGGAACAGTTTCTGATCGTCATACTTATCTTGCACAGCAAGGTAATTTTAAGGTTGGTAAGCCCTATACGGTTCTCGGCCAATCTTACACGCCTCGCGAAACTTATGAGTATGTTGAAACGGGCATCGCCTCATGGTACGGGCCGGGTTTTCACGGCAGCAAAACGGCTAGTGGTGAAAGATATGACCAGCGGGAAATGACAGCTGCTCACAGGACATTGCAAATGCCATCTCTCGTTCGCGTGACGAATTTAGGGAACGGGAAATCGGTGATTGTTCGCGTAAATGATCGCGGACCGTTTTCCAAAGGCCGCGTTATGGATGTATCGGAACTTGCCGCTAAAAATCTTGGGATGATAGGCCCAGGCACCGCCAAGGTAAAAATTGAATTGTTACCGGCAGAAAGCAAGGCAATCGCAGCTGCTGCACGCAACGGGGTAAAAACCAATGGTGTCGAGGTCGTTATGAACCAGACAGGAAGATTGCCGGATAGCTACAAGCAATATATGCAGGGTTCTTATCAGGTGGCGTCAAACGCGCCTGTTGTTCCGCCGGTTTATGCGGCTACTGCCGACGGGCCTGTACCCGGCCATTTAAACCAAGGCAATTTTTATCCTGATCCGGTTGTCACGCAGCAACCTGTAACCTCAAATAATATCTACATTCAGGCTGGTGCTTTTGGCAGCGCGGATAACGCCAACCGTCTTGCCATGCGTCTAAGTTCTTACGCCAATGCGAAAGTTGAGCCTGTTAATTACAGCGGACGTACTTTATATAAAGTAAAGCTTGGCCCGCTAGGCAGCGTCCAGAATGCAGATAGTGTTCTAAACCGCGTTTTGGCAGGCGGTCAATCTGATGCCATCATTGTTGTTCAATAAATCTCGGAAATAATTCATGAAAATAAAGCTTCTTTCTTTCCTATCGGTTCTTCTCTTGGCTTCATCCCCAGCTCTCGCGCTTGAGCCGCCAACGACATTGGCAACGCAGGCCTTTGCTATGGACTATGAAACGGGCGCGGTGTTGTACGATAAAGACGCCGATGTAAGAATGGCGACATCGTCGATGTCGAAAGTTTTGACATCGATGGTTGCGTTCGATGCTGTCAAAAGCGGTACGATTTCAATGGAGCAAGAACTGCCGGTGAGTGAAAAAGCTTGGCGCATGCAAGGTTCCAAAACCTATGTCGATATAAATAAGCCTATCTCAGTTTCAGATTTGCTTCATGGAGTCATTATCCAATCCGGTAACGATGCCTGTATCGTTCTGGCCGAAGGCATTGCCGGAACCGAAGAGTCGTTCGCAGAAATGCTGAATAAAAAAGCGGCTGAGCTTGGCATGAAAAACAGCCATTTCGTCAATGCGAGCGGCTGGCCGGACCCTGAGCATTATTCGACCCCGCGCGATTTGGCCATCATGGCGCGTGCTTTGATCCATGACTATCCGGAAGAATACCCGATCTATTCGATGAAAGATTTTACCTACAATAATATCAAGCAAGGCAATCGCAACCCGCTGCTTTATTCTTACCCGGGAACGGACGGTGTTAAAACCGGCCATGCTGAAGAAGCAGGCTATGGCGTCATCGGCTCTGCCGTCATGAATGGCCGTCGTGTCATCCTTGTTATCAACGGTACAAAAAGCATGCAGGAACGCGCCGATGAAAGCCGTAAGTTAATGGACTGGACGTTGCGCAATTTCAAAAACGTCGAGATCGCTAAAAAAGGTAAAATCTATGCAGAAGCCGATGTTGTTCTTGGCTTGCAAACCAAAGTGCCGTTGACCGTTGCCGAGAATGTCAAAATGACATTGCCGCAAATGGCAGGTGCCGAAGTAAAAGTTCAGGCATCTTATTCAACGCCGTTGAAAGCACCCGTGAAACCAGGCGAAAAAGTTGGCAAGTTGGTGATTACGATTCCAAATCTCCCGACACAGGAAATTCCGCTCATCACAGCGGCGCCTGTCGAAGAAAAAGGGATGTTCGCGCGGACGCTGGAAAAATTCCTGATCCGTATCGTGGGAACGCCTAAATACTCTTAAACAAGTTTGCAATCAAAGGGTTTTGAATAAGCTAAGCCTGAGATGGCATTTTCTGTAAGCGTAGTTCCTCCACTATAATACTGCACTTCAATACGTTTACAGTTTTGAGATGTGTCTTCTTTACTAACGGGGGTTAAAACTATCGAATTAAATGACATTGTAAAATCTCGGTCATTTATTCTAAAAGGCTCAGGTAAAAGTGGGCGATCAGGATTGGTTTTTAGATGTTTAAGTGTTCGATCAGCATAGGCTAAAGCTATTGGCCTGGCAACTTTACTAAAAATATCAGATTCCTCCCGTTGGGATTCGCTAATTTGTTCTATGGTAATTAATGATCCTATAGTACCTAAGACCAAAACAGCTGCTGCTATGTCTGACTTCTTGCTCATAATAATTCCTCTAAGAAGGACTGATACAATCTGATATATATTATGTCAACATATTTTTAATAGACCCAAAACTTTAAGATGTTAAAAAAGAAACATGAACTCTAAAGTACTGAAAAATGGGCTTTTTATTACCCTCGAAGGTGGAGAGGGGGCCGGTAAAACGACGCAGGCGAAAAAGCTGCTTGAGTATCTCGAAGCTAAAGGTTTCGAGGTTGTTTTAACCCGCGAGCCGGGCGGCACGCCGGAAGCCGAGAAAATCCGCGACCTTCTCGTTCAGCGGGATGGTGGTAACTGGACTCCGATGGCAGAGGTGGCTTTATTTTTCGCTGCGCGTCAGATGCATATCGAGAATCTAATTAAGCCAAGTCTTCACCACGGCAAGATCGTTATTTGCGACCGTTTCACGGACTCAACCCGTGCCTATCAAGGTTATGGTCATGGCTTTGACCTTGAAACCATTGAGGCGCTTGACGATCTGATGGTCAATAAATTCGAACCCGATGTGACATTCATCTTCGATCTTCCGGTGAAAGATGGCTTGGCGCGATCCATGTCGCAAAAAGGCAAAGCATCAGGCGCCGAATCCACGGAAGATAAATTCGAAAAACTAGATTTCTCTTTTCATGAACGCATGCGGCAAGGTTTCCTGAAAATTGCCGAAGCCAATCCTAAGCGTTGCCATGTTATAGACGCGGCACAATCGCTGGATGATATTTTTGCAAAGATTAAAGAGGTTATCGACAATGCTGTTTGATGACTTTGAAGAAGATCTTGAAGACGATGATTTTGTGCCGGACACAACAGCGGAATTGTTTGAGAACCCCGAGCCGAGAGCGCAGCATCTACTAATCGGGCATGCTGATATCGAGCAAAAACTCCTCGATCTTTTCCAGGGCGGACGTCACCCGCATGCGATTATTTTTGCCGGGCCGCAAGGCATCGGCAAGGCAACGATGGCTTTTCGCCTTGCGCGTTATCTTTTGAAATCGGCAGAAGATGAATATAATAACGCGTTAGCAGGGCCGAGTATGTTCGGTGACGAGCCGGCAATAGCCAAAGATTTAAATGTCGATAGCAAGGATCAGGTTTTCAGCAAGGTCGCTTCTGCTGGTCATCCGGATCTTTTAACTATCGAACGTCTTTATGACGAAAAAAAAGACCGCCGCAAAACGGAAGTCAGCGTGGATGAAATTCGGCGCATCGCGCCGTTTATGCGCAAAACGCCTGCGATCGATGGCGGCTGGCGTATCGTGATTGTCGATGATGCCGATACGATGAACCGCAATAGCCAGAACTCGATTTTAAAAATTCTGGAAGAGCCGCCGGAAAAATCGCTTCTTATTTTGGTGACGCATAGGCCGGGCGCGCTGTTACCGACTATTTTCTCGCGTTCATCACTGATCAATTTTTATCCGCTCGATAATCAGCTGCTGATCGATTTTCTATCCCGCGTAAATCCAAAACTGGGCAAAGATGACAAAGAATTAGTTATCGGCATGGCAGAAGGCAGTTTGGGGCGCGCTGTTGAATATGCTGATGGCAAGAATATGGAAGTCATCAAGCAAACAGCCGAGCTCTTGGCTGGTTGGCCAAAACTCGATTGGGTTAAGATACAATATTTCTCTGAAGCCATGGGCAAGGGCGCAACGCCGGAAGCGCAGCGCGCATTTCAGGAATATCTGCTCTGGGTTTGCTCAACCCTTTTAAAGGCCAAAGCAGCGGGATTATCCATTCCGCCTGCTTTAAAAGACTTTTCGGCGATAGGACAAGAGGTTTCCCTTGCCGGATGGCTGCAAATTTGCGACACCCTTAAGGAGCATTTCACCCGCATCCACACAGGTAATCTCGATAAAAGATTTGCCGTGATGGGCGCCTTTACGATCTTTGAGAACAATGTCTAAAAGTTTTTACATCACGACGCCTATCTACTATGTGAACGATAAGCCGCATCTGGGTCATACCTATACAACGATCGCTTGTGATATCCTCGCGCGTTTCAAACGCCTCGATGGTTATAAGGTCAAATTTCTGACCGGAACTGATGAGCACGGTTTGAAAGTCGCGCAAGCCGCAGAGAAGGCGGGTATCGATCCGCAAAGCTTTACAGATAAAGTCTCGCAGAATTTCCGCGACCTTGTCGGATTGATGAATTATTCGAATGACGATTTTATCCGCACGACCGAAGAGCGCCATAAAAAAGCCTGCCAGGCGCTTTGGAATACGCTCGTTGAAAAGGGCGAGATTTATCTCGATAAATATGCCGGATGGTACGCGGTACGCGACGAAGCCTATTACGGTGAAGACGAATTGACCGAAGGCCCGAATGGCAAAAAGATCGCGCCATCGGGAGCCGAAGTTGAATGGATGGAAGAGGAGAGCTATTTCTTCCGCTTATCTGCTTGGGAAGCCAAGCTCCTTAAATTCTACGAAGAAAACCCGACTTTCGTTATGCCGGAAGCGCGTTTCAACGAAGTCAAAAGCTTTGTCAAAGGCGGCCTTAAAGATTTATCGGTCAGTCGTACGACATTTAACTGGGGCGTTCCGGTTCCGGGCAATGAGAAGCATGTTATGTATGTGTGGATCGATGCGCTCACCAATTATTTAACCGCTACCGGTTATCCGGATATAAATAGCGAGGACTTCAAAACTTTCTGGCCGAATGTAACTCATATGGTCGGTAAAGATATTCTCCGTTTCCACGCTGTATACTGGCCTGCGTTTTTAATGGCGGCGGATTTGCTGCCGCCGCAGCGCGTCTTTGCTCATGGCTGGTGGACGATTGAAGGTCAGAAAATGTCGAAATCTGTCGGCAATGTCATCGCGCCTGCCGATCTGGTCGATCAATACGGTGTCGATCAATCGCGTTATTTCCTGATGCGTGAAGTGCCGTTTGGTTCAGATGGTGACTTCTCTCATTCGCAAGCTTTAAACCGCATCAATAACGATCTGGCCAACGGCCTTGGTAATTTATCGCAGCGTACATTGTCGTTCATTTACAAAAACTGCGAAGCGAAAATACCTGAACCTTCCGACCTTACAGCGGAAGATAAAAAGCTTCTGGAGTTAGCCCAAATAACGACGATCCAAACCGTGCGTAACGAGCTAGATATTCAGCGCTTTCACAAATCGCTGGAGGCCATCTGGCAAGTCGTCAATGAAGCCAATGCTTATATCGATACCCAGGCGCCGTGGGGATTGCGCAAAACAGATCCGGTTCGCATGGGCACGGTTTTATATGTCCTGTGCGAAACCATCCGCTGCCTGGGCTTGTTGATCCAACCTTATATGCCGGACTCGGCTTCAAGATTTTTAGACCAGCTTGAAATTCCGCAAGGCGAGCGGAGCTTTGAATTCCTGTCACCGAACCACGCACTGAAAGCTGGAACTGTAATTCCGCAGCCACAAGGCATTTTCCCGCGTATTGAAGTTAGTGAGACAAAATGAACTTAGCGGCAAATCTTTGGTTTTTCCTAGCCTTAGGATCGGCCATTTCTTGGGGCCTTGGTTATGCTTATGTCGATAGAGCCCTGAAGGGTGGATTGAACCCATTTCTCCTCCTGACATTCATGGTTATTCCACAGGCGATTGCATATTTTATCTTCTTCATGGCTGGGCGCGGCGATTTAAAGGCGCAGTTAAAGCTAATTCAAGAACCTGCCATGACAGGCGCTCTTGCGATTGCTGTAGCTGCCTTTATTGCAGGTAATGCGTTGATCTTCAGCAGTATCCAGATGAAAAACGCATCTCTGGCCAATATCATCGAAATTTCCTACCCGATATTTGTCGTGCTTTTTTCATGGCTTATTTTTAAAGAGAGCGGTGTCAATTTGTATACTTTATTGGGCGGGCTGCTGATTTTCTCCGGCGTTACGCTTATCCTTATGAAGAGTTAATCATGTGGGTCGATTCACATTGCCACATCACGCATGACAAGATCGCCGAGCTTGGCACGCCGGATCAGTTGATCGCCAATGCGGCTGAAGCTGGCGTTGAAGCCATGCTGGTTATCAATTGTCGTATCGTTGAAGAACTACCAACTATTTTAGCAGCCATCGAGCCGCATAAGAATGTCTGGTGCACGATTGGTACGCATCCGCATGATGCGAGCGTGGAAGCAGAAAAAACCCTCTCAGTTACCGATATTGTTGCCAAGATAAATGCCAATGATAAAATCGTCGGCGTCGGCGAAAGCGGCCTCGATTACTATTATGATTTTGCCGATCGCAACGATCAGCAGGCGTCTTTTCGCAAACATATTCAGGTTTGTTTAGAAACCGATTTGCCCTTGGTTGTTCATGCCCGCGAAGCTGATGACGATATCATCCGCCTGATCCGTGAAGAAACGGGCGGGAAGGGACAAGCCGGAAAATTGCGCGGGATTATGCACTGCTTTTCTTCCAGTCCCAAAATGGGAATAGAGGCTTTGGAACTTGGCTTTCATTTGTCTTTCTCCGGTATGATTACCTTCAAAAAATCAGAAGAGCTTCGCGCCATTGCCAAAGAAGTGCCGCTTGACCGTCTTTTGGTTGAAACCGATGCGCCATATCTAGCGCCCGAACCTTACCGTGGAAAAATGAACCAGCCTGCCTATGTTATTCATACCGGCGCGCGTTTAGCCGAAATCCATGGCGTTGCGCCAGAGGAAATGGCGCGTATTACCAAAGAGAATTTTTATCGATTGTTTAACAAATGCAAGCCGAGCTAATTATTTTAGGATGCGGAGATTCCCAAGGCGTTCCGAGAATTGGCAATGTCTGGGGCGATTGCGATCCATCGGAGCCGAAGAATATTCGGACACGGCCTTCGATTTGCGTGCGCACGGAAAGCACGACTGTCGTTGTTGATTCAGGACCTGATTTCCGCAGTCAGATCAACCGGGAAAACATCAGCGCTATCGATGCCGTTTTGTATACTCATGCTCATGGCGATCATGTCAATGGCATGGATGATTTAAAAGCTTTATATGATCGTACGAAAAACCGCATGCCGATTTACCTATTGCAATCCACCTATGACGATATCAGAGGGCGGTTTCCTCATGTTTTTAAACAAGTTTCGCCTATATATCCGCCAATCGTTGACCCGAATATCTGGAATGAAAATGATTTCGGTAAAATCCAGACCATCGGCGATATATCATTTATACCTTTCATCCAAGAGCATGGCGGCATGGATACGGTTGGTTTCCGTTTTGGCAATATAGCATATTCGACAGACGTAATTTCGCTCAACGACAAAGCGCTCAATTGTCTTCAGGGAATCGACACATGGATCGTTGACGGAGCAAATTTGCATGTTGAAAATCCGATCATACATATGAGCTTGGGCACGATTCAAAAATACAATCAAAAGATCAAGGCCAAACAGATTTATTTAACGCACATGAAAGCGAATGCGGATTATAGAACGCTTTTGAATACGCTTCCATCAACCATAAAGCCTGCTTATGACGGGCTGAAATTGAAAGTCGAATACTGATATGAGAGTTGACCTGTTCGATTTTAACCTGCCCGAAGACCGGATCGCCCTGCGTCCTGTAGAGCCGAAAGATTCCAGCCGCATGATGGTGATCGATGGAAATGGAATTCACGATCATAAAACGCTGGAGTTGCCAGATTTTCTAAACGCCAACGACATCATTGTTTTTAACGACACAAAAGTTATTCCCGCGCAGCTTTACGGTGCATGCAAGGATTTCGACGTCGAATGCAATCTACACAAACGCCTTGGGCCTGTTGAATGGATCGCTTTTGCCAAGAAAATAAAACGTCTCAAGCGCAATGACAAAATCGTCTTTGGCTCATCCTTAAGCGCGATTGTCACAGACGTATCGAGCGACGATCAGATCGGCCAGATCACGCTGCGTTTCGAAGTCGCGCCCGGCCTTCTTGAATCCCGCTTGGTCGAGGTCGGCCAAATGCCGTTGCCGCCTTATATTGCCAGCAAGCGCGATATCGATGAAAAAGACTTAAGCGATTACCAGACGATATTTGCCAAACGGGAAGGGGCCGTAGCTGCCCCGACAGCCTCCTTGCACTTTACCGAGCGCCTTCTCTCGGCTCTCGATGACAAAGGCGTGCATCAGGTCAAGCTGACGCTCCATGTCGGCGCCGGTACGTTTTTGCCTGTAAAGGTTGACGATACCAGCCAACATAAAATGCATGCCGAATGGGGCGAAATTTCCTATGGCGCAGCCAGAATGATTAACGAGGCAAAATCATCCGGCGGTCGCGTGATCGCCGTCGGCACGACCGCGTTAAGACTTTTGGAATCAGCCACAGGTCCAGATGGCGTTGTGCGGCCATGGTCCGGTGATACGGATATCTTCATCACGCCCGGGTATAAATTTAAAGCTGTCGATATTCTGATGACAAACTTCCATCTGCCTAAATCGACTCTGTTTATGCTGGTGTCAGCATTCGCTGGTCTTGATAGAATGCAGGAAGCTTACGAGCACGCTATAGATAGTGGATATAGGTTTTATTCGTATGGTGACAGCAGTCTGGTCTTTAAACGGTAACAAATAGAGACAATTCTAAATACATCCATTACTTCCCATAATATACATTATCACATCAGGACGGTTTATTCGGGTGCTGTTTTCTTGTCGTCTTAGACCACTTTCCGCGCATCTGACAGATACTCATTCACAACATGCTCGAGTTTCTCCGCTTGCATCGACAGTTCTTTTGCCGCTGTGTTTACATCGTTTGCGGCTTCGCCGGTTTCATGAGCAGCTTTGGTGACTTCAGTAATGTTGGATGTTACTTCTGATGTTCCCGCAGATGCTTCCTCGATATTTCTTGCGATCTCCCTGGTGGCTGCCGACTGCTCTTCAACCGCGCTTGAAATCGACGCATTGGCAGAATCGATATTCTGAATTTGCTCAGATACAGCTTTTATACCGTTTACAGTTCCGGTCATCGCAACTTGTATGTCGCTTACGAATTGTTCAATTTCTTTCGTAGCCTTGGCCGTTTCCTGAGCAAGTGATTTAACCTCGTTTGCTACAACAGCAAAACCTTTGCCCGCTTCGCCGGCGCGCGCGGCTTCGATTGTGGCATTCAAAGCCAGAAGATTGGTCTGATTGGCAATATTATTAATTATATCGACTGCAGTGGTAATTTTTGACACTGCGCCTTGAAGATTAAATACTTTTTCCGTTACATCGCGTGCGACGTTAGAGGTTTCATTGGCAATAGATGCAGCCTTGCCTACCTGTTGGCTTATTTCTGATATGGCTGCCGTCAATTCTTCTGAAGCTCCAGCCACTGTTTGTACATTCGAGGATGCTTCCTCCGCAGCGGCAGAAACGATGATGGCCTTCTCGCTTGTATTGGAAGCGATTGTTTTCATGCCCTCTGATGAGCTGCTTAATTCGGTAGCCGAGCTGGCAACAAACGCAACTACTTCATTTACAGTTTTTTCAAAATTATCAGTAACCTTTGTGAAATCTGTAACTTTTTGCTGCATGGAATCCAAAGCTTTATTGACGGTCACAGTTGCATTTAAAAATGTTCCCTGCATGCTTTTCTCAATGATTTTTCTAAAATACTGGTTTTGGCTTACATGATCCATACAGGCCATGGATTCTCGGACATAGGCATCGCAACGGTCAATTAAATCATTTACTGAATAAAGAAGCTCGCCTAGCTCTCCTGAGGCTGTGATATTATCAATTCGGGCTTCAAAGTCTCCACCCGCAGCTCTCTTCACAACGGCCAAGGCATCAGTGATAGATGATTTCTTCTTGTTAAAGAACATCGTATTTGAAATTTTTGATGCTGAAGCCATTTTATACTCCTAACGAAAACATAAATTCGTTGAAACCCATGCGGTTCTCTTTCAGCAGGTTTTCTATTTTTGAATACGATTTTACGAGTCCGTCTTTGGGTGAGGATGTGGATTTTTCAATTTTAAGAAGCTCATCGTACAAAGGTATAATATGACTTTCTAATACCTTGCGATTAGCTGTACGTCTGTTGGAGTGGTAGCCAATAATATTACCAGCATTATCAAAGCTAGGAGTTACATGAGCAAGTACCCAATAATTATCTCCATTTGCTGAGCGATTATTAACATATGCAAAGAGCTCTTTGCCACTTTTAATAGTGTTCCACAGAAGTTCAAAAACACATCTGGGCATTTCAGGATGGCGGATAATGTTATGCTGCTGCCCTATGCATTCCTTTTCTGTTAATCCAGCCAGTCGATAAAACGTTCTGTTTCCGTAAACGAGCTTACCCTTAAGATCTGTCTTTGAAACGATGATCTCGTCATCATTAAAGATAGCCTCTTTACCTGAGAGATATTTATTTTCCCGCATAAGCCCCTTCTTCCATTTCAATCTTGAATACAATGGTATCGTATTTCTATGATGGCAATATTAAAATTTATTTAAATTATGTTGCCCAAATAGATAAGCCTTAAATAAGCTGCGATGCAGTATTAGAGGGTTTGAAAATTTAAAAGGTTCGCTGCGCTGAGAAATTGTCAAAAAAACAGATGCATAGTGCATTTACTTTATGCAAGCTTCAGCTCATATTCCGGGGTTATTTTATTGTCTTTAAGTGCTTTGTTGAAGCGTATAAAAATATCTATCTGATCCGGATTTTTCAATTTTCTATCAACGCCATACTCTAAAATCTGATCTAGTGGAAAAGCCAATACACGATTCCAATGTCTGGATATGTAAGCTTCCATGATGGCCCGCTCTCTAGGTTCCAAACAAATAGCCCCTACTTCACCTGTTTCGTTTAAGGGTTCAATGCGGTCGCTGGACAGGTTTTTCAGTAGAGGTTTCCCCGTGCTAGTTATAAGGGCTTTGTTTAATTGATCGAGATTAGCAGGTAGTTTCCACTGCTGAGTCATAGCCGGATTTTCAAGATCACAGCTCTCGTTCAAGAGGATTACACATGCTGATTGAGGGCCGTTCATCGAATAGAGTATAATTCCTTCTTTGGAGACAAATAATGGCTCTGGTTTTGGCTGTGGGTTAAGCATAAAGGCCGTACGAAGCACCAAGGTAATACTCTCTAAATTCATCTTTTTCTGGACTGCCTATACAAAATGGTTACGCTGCTATTCTTTAAAAGGATCACATAAATGGCGGCAATTGACGAACTCTTAAAGGTAATGGCACGGTTGCGCGATCCGAATGGCGGATGCCCTTGGGATCTGGAGCAGGATTTCGCCAGCCTCGCGCCCTATGCCATTGAAGAGGCCTATGAAGTTCAGGATGCCATCAATAAAGGCGACATGGAGAATTTCAAGGAAGAGCTTGGCGACCTGCTCCTTCAGGTTGTCTTCCAGTCTGAAATGGCGCGTCAGCTTGGCCTCTTCACTTTCGACGATGTGGCTCAGGGAATCGCTGATAAAATGGTGTCGCGCCATCCGCATGTTTTCGGTGACGCCAGTGCAGAAACATCTGATGCCGTGCTTTCCCAGTGGGACGATATAAAACAAGCCGAGAGGGGGCTTAAGTCCCTGCCCTTAAACAGTATTTTGGATGAAGTCCCTGTTAATTTTCCAGCTCTCATGCGAGCGCAAAAACTCCAAAAGAAGGCTGCCAAGGTCGGTTTCGACTGGCCGGATGCACAACAGGTCTTTGATAAGATTGAAGAAGAAATTATCGAACTAAAACAAGAAATTAAAAGCCAATCTTCAACTAAAATAGAAGAAGAATTCGGCGATCTTCTCTTCGCCTTTGTGAATCTGGGACGAAAACTGGGGCTGGACTGCGAAACAGCTTTGTCTAAATGTAACCAGAAATTCTATCGTCGTTTCAATGGCATAGAAAATGAAGTTAAAGCTAAATCTCAAAAAATGACAGATTTGAGCTTAGAAGAGCTGGAAGCTATATGGATTCGCCAGAAACTAAAAGAGAAAGCCGCCTAAGCTCTATTTTCTTGACATATGTAAACCAAATTAACTATACATATGTCAAATGTTTTCCTGCGTTACAAAACCAGCTTGCTACTTGTTAGCCTCGACCGGCCTGTTATCGATCGGCGCGGACTTGACTTCATGGGCACTGAAAGATCAATTCAATCCGCGAATGAAGCCCGAGATAGCGGCTTATTGTGAAGTCAAAGCCAAGGCCGGTTATAGTCTCGCCTATACCAATTCCAAACTTTTGCGCCTGCCCGATAGCAGCGTTTTGCTTACCCATGTCCCCAATATCAAAGCCGTTTTCGACCGCTGCACGGAAACAGCGATGGAGCGCGACAGCAAAGATATGAGCCGCGCCGATTGGAGATACTGGTTCGAATACCCGGGTGATACTAAACTCGAAATGCCCTTCGGTGCCGAGCTGAAAGATGAAGATACTGGCCTTCCAACCCCTATCATTCTTGGCAACAGAACCAAGGCTTACGAAGCAAAAGTCGATCTTGGTGAAATACAGGATTATCTGGTTGATCGCCAAGCCATATTAAAAGCGGACACGGTCAGTCAAGCGAACACGGGTCAGCAAGCCAAAAAATGGATCATCGAGAACGGTCCGAAAAGTCTGTCTCAAGACGGTTATTTGCGCAGAGGGTTAGACCTTGTACTTTAACAAAATCACCCCTGACAATTTTAAGCCCGCATCTGAAAACGATGTTCTGGAACTGACACATGAATTACAGGAAGTGGAAAAAGCGGCAGAAGCCGCACCTTCTCCTCCCGAAACCGTAGCCCGAAAAGGCAAGGGTCTTTTGCGCAAGGCATTCTCAAAGCAATATGTCCACCTTCCGGTAACCGGAGGAATTCTGGCAGTTGCGGCGATGGTGAAAATGACCGTTGCTACGGATCATTACCTCGAAGACAAGTACGGCGTTCGCAATGACTGGACATTGCCTTCTTCATGCGAAGTCTGGGGCGATACCCCTTCCTCACATTTCAGTTATGCGGCGAAAGGCAGCAAGGACCCTGCCGCGACAATCGTCAGAACCGGGCGCGACGCCATGTTGGCCTGTGTAGCCTCCATGAATTCGCCGGGATTCAAATTCCAGGGCATGCGCCTTGAGCTGGATTTTCGTATCAAGAATATGAGAGGCTTTGACGGTCAGATTGACAGTTCCATCGCCGGATTCGCTTCCACGTACGAAGCTGACAAAGAAGATATGGCCCGCGAAGTATTGGACAAAGCTTCTTATGCCGTTCTCCAGCACCAGATGCGCCTTATCGGTCGAGAAAATACCTATGACTGGTATTTGTATAAGGCGTTGACGGCGCAAAAAAATATTAGCGAGTGGTCTTCGGAGCAATGGCAAATTGCAAAAGATAAAATTGCTAATAGTCTTGTTTCAACCGGAGAAAGCTTAAAGTCTTCCCATCCTCAGCCTTAAATCCTGACGCAATTATACACTGAAATCAAGCTAAACAGCTTTCACTTTTGCGGACGCAAACTGGCTCTGGAATTTCTTCAGGTCCACGGGTTCAATAGCGACGGTAAGCGTCAGCTTGTCTTCCTTCGCCTGTTTCTTCACAATCTCCGCATTCGCATAAAGCCATGACAAGGCTTTGCCTTGTCCGGCGTTGAGAGAAATCTTCACCGTCTCGCGTTTAATCGAAACGATATCTTCAGCAGCTTTCAACAGCGCCGGAAGGTTCTTCTTCTTCAGGGCAGAAATACCGATTTGCGGGCCTTTGAAATCACGATAGGTACGCGGGCGTTCATCATCCGTAAGGTCGATCTTGTTGAGGACTTCTATGATGCGCGGATCGGCAGTGTAATCGATGCCGAGATCTGACAAGACGCGGATGACATCTTCACGCTGCGAGTCCGTATCTTCGGAACTGATATCGCGCACATGCATAATGACATCTGCGTATTGGACTTGCTCGAGCGTAGCGCGGAAGGCTTCGACGAGATGCGTTGGTAAATCGGCAATAAAGCCGACGGTATCGGACATGATCACCATCTGCGCATTCGGGAGTTTCAACCTGCGCAGCGTTGGGTCAAGCGTGGCAAAGCGTAAGTCTTCGGCAAAGACATCAGCGCCGGTTAGCGTATTGAATAGCGTCGATTTACCCGCATTGGTATAGCCGACAAGGGCGACAATCGGGAACGGGACTTTGAGACGGTTCTGGCGGCTTAAATCACGCGTGCGGCGGACTTCGATCAATTGCTTCTTGAGGCGATTGATCTTCTCATCGATCATCCGTCGATCAAGTTCCAGCTGGGTTTCGCCGGGACCACCAAGGAATCCTCCCCCTGCTCTCTGGCGTTCAAGGTGAGTCCATGATTTGACGAGGCGCGAGCGTTGATAATTGAGCGCGGCAAGATCGACTTGTATCTTGCCCTCTTTGGTCGCCGCGCGTTCGCCGAAAATCTCAAGGATCAAACCGGTGCGGTCGATGACCTTAACGTTCCAGAGCTTTTCGAGATTGCGTTGCTGAACCGGCGACAGGTTGAAATTGACGATAACGACGGTTGGCTCAAGTTCTTCAATGGTTTCAGCAAGCGTTTCGCAGGCACCTTTACCAAACAGCGTACCTGGCTCCATCGAGTAGACATTGACGGCGCGAAGATCGAGAACCTCAAGGCTGATGGCGTGCGCCAACCCTTCGGCTTCTTCCAGCTCACTCTCGAGGCTTCTCTCGAAACTGCGCGATTTTACCGCCGATCTTTGTTTAAAAACCGGATGGACGATAAGGCAGGTTATCGATGTCGTTTTTTTATTCAGCGGAGGCTGTCTCTTCAACCTGTGTTTCGCCGGACTCATAAAGTGTCAGCGGACCGGTCGGCATGATGGTCGAGATGGCGTGTTTATAGACGAGCTGAACATGGGTTTCGCGGCGCAGCAGCAGCGAGAAATTATCGAACCATGTGACGACGCCCTGAAGCTTGACACCGTTGACGAGAAAGACAGTGACGGTATGTTTGTCTTTGCGAATTTTGTTGAGGAACACGTCCTGAATATTTTGTACTTTTTCTTTTGCTTCGGCCATGTCTAGCTGTCCTTTTTTGTAATTTTCTTATAGCTTGAGGCGGACATTATCGGAGATTAAATATCGTATCAAGCTGTTTTCCCAAGGATTGGCAGCTGTCGGCAACGAAATCCGGCTCGAATTTCAAAGCGTTTTCTAATGTTCCAAAACCGTGCGAAATAAAGACTTTTTTGCATCCCACATTAGCGGCAAATTCAAGGTCAATTTCCGTATCGCCTACATACCATATTTCCAGATTCTCAAGTGGAAGACCCATTTCATTCAGGGCAATGTCCATGACTTCGCGAGACGGTTTGTCATGGCTACCGCGCCCTGCTCCAACCACGGCGGAAAAGTAATCCTGCCAGCCGAGATATTCGACTTCTTTCTTTAAATACGCATCGCGTTTATTGCTAATAATACCGAGCGGGATATTTCTGGATTTCAGCATGGCAAGGAATTGATCCACGCCGTTCATTTTTTCCAGTTGCTCCAGATGATGAGCTTCGATGGAGCGGTAATAAATTTCAAGCGCTTCATCTTCGCGACCGGGGAAAATTTCGGGAAAAATTTCACGGGCCGATTTGCGGATGTTTTGTTTCGCGTCATCTAGCGTCCATGTCGGCATGCCGAACTCAACGAAGATGTCGTTATAGGCTTTTGTCAGGACGTGGATTGTATCGACGAGCGTACCGTCCCAGTCGAATAATATAGCATCGGGTTTTTTGAGGAGGTTCATAGGTTTAACCATACACAACCCGTCATTCCGGCGAAAGCCGGAATCCAGATGGTGCGGATAGATCTGGATCCCGTTTTTCAACGGGATGACGTTAGGGGAATGGTTTAGCGAAGGTTTTTCAATATCTCCGCCTGTTCGCGCAGGAGTTGGCGAAGTTCCTGGGCGGCTTCGG